>JAKFYB010000013.1 GCA_021731085.1 Dehalococcoidia bacterium | reverse complement strand
GGACTTCGGAGGGGGCGGCGGGGAGCGTCCGTGCTACAGACGCCACCGCACCTCCGGCGTCCCAGATCGGCGCGATCATACGACGGCGCGCGGCCTTAAGGTTGAGTCGTTATGTGAGAATGCTCGTGTGGTGGGAAATGATGCGTACAAATGGAGCCGCGTGTGGGGAATGGTGGAGGAGCAAAGTGGGAGACCCCGAACGGCCGAGGTCTCCCACGAAGTAACGGTCACGCCTGTCAGGAGGCGTGCGGGTGGCGGCCGGGGATTGCCGCCACCCACCAGACCTACTTCTTCTTTGCGGTCTTTCGCTTTGCGGTCTTCTTCTTCGCGGCCGGCTTCTTGGCCGTTCGCGACTTGGACGCCGCAGCCTTCTTCTTCGCAGGCTTGCGCTTCGCTGCGGTCTTCTTCTTCGCTGCCGGCCGCTTCTTGGCGGCTGGCTTCTTCTTCGCGGCTGGCTTCTTCTTTGCAGCCGTCTTCTTCTTTGCCGCGGGCTTCTTCTTCGCGGCGGCCTTCTTAACAGCCATGTTCTTCCTGCCTCCTGTCTTCCTTGACGTTGCGCTCCTGGCCGTCAGGAGCATCCACTCGTGCTGCCGCAATTTTCGCAGCGGTAGCACGTCCCCGACCGAATCATGATCCAGCCGCACTGCGAACATGCGGGCGCGTCCGCATGGCCGTTTGCGCGCGGAGCCTTGTACATCACCGGCACCGCCTCTGTGGCGTGACCGTTGGTGCTGCCACTGACGTTCCCCGCAGGCGCCTCATCGGCGACCTGCATCGGCAGTGGGTATTGCCCCGCCGCTAGTGCGGCTTTGATCTCTGGTGTCATGACGCCGAGCTCGTAGGCCTCGTGCGGCGTCATGTAGCGGCTGGCGAGCCAGCGGAAGACGTAGTCGATGATCGACTGCGCCATCGGAATATCGCGGTTCTCCGTGCGACCCATGGGCTCGAAGCGCATGTGGCTGAAGTTGCGCACCAGGTCCGTTAGCGGCACGCCGTACTGCAGCGCATAGCTGATCGCCCTGCCGAAGGCCTCCATGAGTCCACCAACGGTCGAGCCCTGCTTTGCCATCGAGAGGAAGATTTCGCCCGGCGAGCCATCTTCGTACATGCCGACGGTGATGTAGCCGTCGTGGCCTTCGATGCAGAACTTGTGCGTGATAGAGGTTCGCGTGTCGGGCATCTTTCGCCGGATGGGCCCAGCCTGAACGGCCGCCTGCTCGGCCTTGGCGCCCTTGCTGGTCGAGAGCGGCTGGACGGCCTTCGAGCCGTCGCGGTAGATGGCGATGGCCTTGAGGCCGTGGCGCCATGCCTCGAGATAGGCGTCTGCCACGTCTTCAACCAATGCCTCGTTAGGGAGGTTAACGGTCTTGGAGATGGCGCCAGAGATGAACGGCTGGACGGCGCCCATCATCTTGATGTGGCCCATGTGGTGGATGGTGCGCTCGCCGTTTTCGGAGCGGAACGCGCAGTCGAACACCGGGAGGTGCTCATCGCGCATGTGCGGTGCGCCTTCGACTGTGCCGTTGGTGTCGATGAATGACTCGATGTCGGTGATCTGTTCGTCGGTGTAACCGAGACGGCGGAGCGCCCGCGGAACCGACTGGTTCACGATCTTCATCATGCCGCCGCCGACGAGCTTCTTGTATTTCACGAGCGCGATGTCCGGCTCGATGCCCGTCGTGTCGCAATCCATCATGAATGCGATCGTCCCTGTCGGTGCGAGCACTGTTGCTTGTGCGTTTCGAAAACCAAACGTCTTACCCAACTCGAGTGCATCGTCCCAACTCTTCTGTGCTGCGTCGATCATGTACGCCGGCGCATTCACTGCGTCTATTGTACGCGAACTATCACGGTGTTTGGCAATGACGCGCAACATCGGATCGCGATTTTCGTGGAAAGCGCTGAACGGACCGACGCGCTGCGCGATCGCTGCGGACGTTGCGTACGCGTGTCCCGTCATGATCGACGTGATCGATGCGGCGATCGCGCGACCTTCGTCAGAGTCGTACGGAATGCCGCTCGACATCAACAACGCGCCAAGGTTTGCATAACCAAGACCGAGCTGTCGCATCGCTTCCGTGTTCTCGGCGATCTTCTGCGTTGGGTAGCTGCTGTTGCTGACGATGATCTCCTGCGCCCAGATCGTCACGGTGACGGCGCGCTTGAACGCTTCGACGTCGAACGTGTCGTCCTCGTCGATGAACTTCATCAGGTTCAGCGAAGCAAGATTGCACGCCGAGTTGTCGATGTGCATGTACTCGCTGCAGGGGTTGCTGGCGTTGATGCGCGCCGTATTCGCGGCGGTGTGCCAGTCGTTGATCGTGGTGTCGTACTGCATACCGGGGTCACCGCAGGCCCACGCCGCCGCAGCCATTTTGTGCAGCAACTCCTTGGCCTTAACGGTCTTCAGCGTTGCGCCGCCGACAACGGAGCGGAGGTCCCAGTCGCCGCCGTCCACCGCCGCCTGCATGAACTCGTCGGTGACGCGGATGGAGTTGTTGGCGTTCTGGAACTGGATGGAGGACCAGGCCTCGCCGTTCAGCGACATGTCCCAGCCGGCCTCACCGAGGGCGTAGGCCTTCCGCTCCTCATTGACCTTGCTGTCGATGAAGCCCTCGATGTCTGGGTGATCCACGTTCAGGACGACCATCTTCGCCGCCCGGCGCGTCTTGCCGCCAGACTTGATCGAGCCCGCGATTGAATCTGCGCCCCGCATGAAGCTGAGGGGCCCGCTGGCCTGTCCGCCGGCCGAAAGCTGCTCCTGGCTGGAGCGGATGGGCGAGAGGTTCACGCCGGAGCCGGAGCCCCCCTTGAAAATCATGCCCTCGGTCTTGCACCAGTCGAGGATCGACTCCATCGTGTCGTCCACAGCCAGGATGAAGCAGGCGCTGCACTGCGGCTTTTCTTCGACGCCGACGTTGAACCAGACCGGGCTGTTGAACGCCATGCGCTGCGTGACGAGCAGATCTGTCAGCTCGTCATGAAACGTCTGCGCTTCTTCCTGCGACTCGAAGTAGCCATCCTTCACGCCCCAACCGGCGATCGTCTTCGCGACGCGGCCGATCATCTGCTTCACGCTGCGCTCGCGCCGGTCGCTGCCGAGCGGGCCGCGGAAGTACTTCGAGACGACGACGTTCGTCGCTGTCTGTGACCATGCGGCGGGAATCTCGACGTCCTTCTGCTCGAAGACGGCGGCGCCGGTCTCGTCGGTGATAGCCGACGAACGCAGCTCCCACTGGATGTTGTCGAACGGATCCTCTCCCGAGCGCGTGAAGAAACGCTCGACGGTGAAACTCGTAGAAAGAAGACTGCGGCGGATGTCTGGCTCGGCCTGGAGGACCATATCGGCGGGATTCCTTTCCGTCTGACTAGCCTGCCCGTGTTATCTCTGCCATCGAACCAGCGAGCCGTGCGATCGCGCGCCAGTTAGTGATGTTCTCGTTGTAGGCGCGCATCTCATTGAGCGGCGCGCCGTGCAGCCGCGCGAATTCACGCAGACGCGCGAGGTGGAGTGACGCTTCGCCACGCGCGTTCATGCATTCGTCGCGGTGCACGCGGAGCAAGAACGCGCGCGCGACGTCGCCCATGTCAGCAACAGCCTGCTCGACGTACGTGTCCTGTGCAACGATGTTCTGCCCACTCATCCAAAGCCCTAAACCCACATACGTGGGAACAAACGCACACCGCATCGCGTCACAGCGACCGGCATGCGCACCGATCGCTAGTTCGCGATAGCGCCTAGGCGCTCGTACTCGAGCGGTTGTGCGTTGTTGCGGAGCAAGTCCGGCGAACGGCCGGCCGGTCGGCGCCCCGCGCGCGACATCGAGAGCAGCGGCTCGAATCGCGCTTCCATACCGGGACGCCGACCGTACCAGGCCACGGCTTCTTCCATGAAGCCTGCAATGATTGGCGTTCCGTGCCCATACACACCCACGAGGGTCTCCGCCACGGTGTGGCCTCCGGGGGTGTTGCTGCCTGCTGTCATCTGCCGCCATCCTTGTCCCGCGTTACGACGCGAAGGGCGGGACGCGCCTCTTCGGCGGCGGGCGCGGTAGTTGGTGCTGGCGCGGTCTGCGGAGCTGGCTCGCTGTAGCCAGCGGCCAGGTGCTCCGGCACCTCCGGCAGGATGCGCAGCCGGTAGACGGACATGCGCTGGTCGGTGGCGCCCTGGAGCTTGAACGTGAGGTGGCGGTCGCTAATGCGCATCTGGCGGCCATCGCCGAGATCCAGCGTCAGTTCGCCGCGCTCCCGTTCGAGCATGTGCGCCTCGAACGAGGGCCACATGGTGACTTCAGCTTTGTCGAGGTTTACCTCGCAAAGCCCGCTGGCGATGAATTCACCCTCAGCGTTCGTCAGCTTGCCTTCCATGCGCACCGTTCAGCACTCCTTGCTTGCGGCCTTGTTTCTCGTTCCCGCCGACGCGGGCTGAAAGCCCGCGCTCCGGCCTTCTACTTCGCTCGTCGTTCTCTCTTCGACTCCGTATCTGCAGAGCGCCGGTCGCCGATTTCGACGACGGGAGTCTGCACCGGCCGCACCGGGCGGCGGGTACGGGTTCGGGTTGTCGGTGCGGCCGGGCGCAGCCGAAGAGAGGTGGCGGAGAAGTCTGGCGCCGACAACGGCAATTGCGCCGCCGTCGGCTTCGCCGCTGCTGCCAGCGACTCCAGCTCCGCCTGCAAATCCGCCAGATCCGTGAACTGGCGGTAGACGCTGGCAAATCTCACGTAGGCGATCGGGTCGAGGTTGCGCAGGCGCGCCATCACCATCTCGCCGATGACCGTCGTCTTCACTTCAGGGTCGCCCTGCTTGTACAGCTCCTGCTCGACGTCATCGACGAGCGCGTCGACGGCTGTCGGCGCGAGCGGGCGCTTCTCGCACGCGGTGCGGACGCCGGCGAGCAGCTTCTGACGCGAGAACTCCTCTCGCGTGCCGTCCTTCTTCTCGACGAAGAGGGCGACAGCCTGGACGCGCTCGTACGTCGTGAAGCGGACGGCGCAGTCCGGGTTCAGGCACTCACGGCGCCGGCGGATGGACTCGTCGACATCGCGCGAGTCCACCACCTTGGAGTCGTTGAAGCCACAAAAGGGGCAGCGCATAGCGGGGTGAATGCCCTCCCTTGCCGATTGGACACGTAACAGGACACGTGTTCCATAGCGGCGAGTGCGAGCGTAACACCAGATATGGTGCTTGTCAACGGCAGGAGGGGGATTTCGACACTATATCTAGTGCTTTATTCACGCAACCGACATAATGGATAGCTTTGGCCACTGCATGTGGAGTTCGGTTCCGCCGCGGCATCGGGGCTAAACGAGTGTCGTGCTTTCATGCGTACATAACAATGCCCAGGTGCCACGGTCCATCCTCTATCATCCTCGCATGCCTGACGCGGTCTTTCGTCTGTCATCTGCCGTCTTCGTCCAGCGCGAGGGCGAGATCCTGCTGCTGAAGCGGGCGATGGGCGAGGCTGTGGGCGGCTGGTATCTGCCGGGCAGCGCCGTCGATCCGGGCGAGACGGTCGATGAGGGCGCGAAGCGGGAGCTGTTCGAGGAAGCCGGGCTCGTCGCTAGCGGGCCGCTGACGGTGGTCGCCGTCGCCCATATGCATGTGTATGGCTACGATTCGCTGCAGGTGCTGTTCGCCTGCGACTGTGCGGAAGGGGATGTCGTAATCAGCGACGAGCACTCCGGCTTCCGCTGGATGGACCCGCAGGCCTACCGCGACCGGTACTTTAGTGACGATTATCCTCGCGCCTGTCGAAGGTCCGCCGGGCGATATGCTACAGAACATAAGAGACGCGATCGATGCGTATCTGGCGTGGCTGGCACTAGCGGGTTCGAAAGGAGGGAGCACATGAAACGCGTACTCATCACTGGAATGTCGGGCACCGGGAAGTCGACCCTCGTGGAGGCGCTAGTCGCACGTGGGCACGCCGCCGTTGACATCGACCATCCGGACTGGTCTGAATACATCGACGTTTCAGATGTGCCAGAGGAAGTTGTGGATCAGGACTGGGTCTGGCGTGAGGATCGGGTCCGCCAACTCCTCTCGGAGGACACCAGCGACGTGCTGTTCATCAGTGGATGCGCGTCCAATCAGGGCAAGTTCTATCCGCAGTTCGATGAGATTGTCCTGCTTTCCGCACCGCCTTCTGTTCTCACCGAACGGCTGGCGTCACGGACCGGCAACACGTACGGCAAGTCCCCGGAGGAACTCGCCCTGGTGCTCCACTACCGGCAGACGGTCGAGCCGCGCCTCCGCGAGGGGGCCACACTTGAACTGGACACTCGCAAGCCGCTCGACGATGTGGTCGAAGCTCTCCTAGCCCACGTTCGATGACGGGTGGCGCGAAACTCGCGGCCTTATGGCAATTCTTGGCGCGGCTGGATATAATCCTGCCGAAGTAGCCCAGGTTCCCGGTCTTGTGGTAACTGCCCGTTCCACTCCACCGGGTCGGGCTACTTTTTTGTCAGCTTGTCAGCTTGTCAGCTTGTCAGCTTGTCAGCTGATCAGCCGGTTAGGCGTGGTGCCTTCGCCCTTCGATGCCCTTCGTGGATCGCTAACAGCAAGAAAGCCGTGAGCGGCGCCTCTCCCAAAACGCCGCCCACGACCTTCGTCTGTGTTCCTTCCCTGGTGGGGAAGCCCCGGCGGCTACGCTAGCCCCGGGTTCTGCTTAGGCTAGACATCCTCCTTTCTCCTCCAACTCCGGCATTCCGCGTTATCGCGCCGTAATCCGACGGCGCAGGAACGCCGGTAACTCCCGGTTGTCAGGGTTCGCCTCGGCCTCAGCCTCCAGCGACTCGTATGCCGGCTTCTCCTCCACCGGCTCGTTGATGCTCACGACGTCGTCCGGGACGACCTTGCGGAATTCGATCGGCAGGTCGTCGACCGCGTGCAGGCGGTTGAAGCCGGTGGCGATGAGCGTCACCTGGACTTCGTCGCCCATGCGCGGGTCCAGGGCCGTTCCGAAGATGATTTCCGCTTCCTCGTCGACGACATCGGCGATCACCTGCGCCGCCGCGTTGATCTCGTGCAGGCCGAGGTTCTTGCTGCCGGTGATGTTGAACAGCACGCCACGCGCGCCGTCGATCGACACGTCGAGCAGCGGGCTCTCGATCGCCTGGCGAGCCGCGTCTTCAGCGCGATTGGCTCCGGATGCGCGGCCGATGGCCATCAGCGCCGGTCCGGCGTCGGCCATGATCTTGCGCACGTCGGCGAAGTCGAGGTTGATCTCGCCAGGCAGGGTGATGATCTCGCTGATGCCGCGAATGCCCTGCAGCAGGATGTCGTCGGCCACGTGGAAGGCCTCTTCCATCGTCACCTTCTCGTCGCAAATCTGGAGCAGGCGGTCGTTCGGGATGACGATGAGGGTGTCGACCTCATCCTGCAATCGCTGGATGCCTTCCTCCGCCTGGGTGCGGCGCTTCTTGCCCTCGAACGAGAACGGCTTTGTCACGACGCCGATGGTGAGGGCGCCGGAGTCCTTCGCAACCTTCGCGACCATCGGCGATGCACCAGTGCCCGTGCCGCCGCCCATGCCTGCCGTTACGAAGACCATCTCGGCGCCGCGCACGGCCTCCATCAGGTCGTCTTCGCTCTCCTCGGCGGCGCGGTGGCCGCGCGAAGGGTCGCCGCCGACCCCGAGGCCCTTCGTGAGCTTGTCGCCGATGCGGAGCTTCACGTCGGCCGGCGAGAGCGCCAGCACTTGCGCGTCCGTGTTGACGGCGACGAACTGCACGCCGGGGATCTGCTCCTCGATCATTCGGTTCACCGCGTTGCAACCGCCGCCGCCTACCCCGATGACCTTGATCGGTGGCAGTCCATCCATGTATGCCTTGGAACCCATCTTCTTCGTCTCCCTCTGCGGCGCTTCCTGCCGCACTTCTGCCTGCCGATCGTCTTCCGTGGCTGCTGCTTCGATTTCGACTTCTGCCGCGTCGCGTACGGCTTGGGGTGCGTATGCAGCCATGATGTTCTCGCTTCGCGCTTCTTCGTTCGGGGCGGTCTGGTGCGCGACGAACGGTGTCGTCGAACCTGCTGCGGGCTGTGGCGCCGCTTCCGGTGCGATTTCAGCGCGAACCTCGACCGGTGCCGGACGTGGCGCGCTGGTGGACGCGCGTGGCGCGTACCGCCGTATGGGTGGTGTGGGCGAAGGCGGCTCGGTAGTAGCCGGCGGCGCCTCCGGCACAGTCTCGACCTCGAGCGCCGCCGTCTCCCGCTCCTCCAACCGCTGCATCTCGCGCAGCTCGTCCTCGAACATCACGGTCTGCTGATAGCGAGGCGATGACGCCTGAGCCGTGGTCGGCTCCGCTGGCGGGTCTTGCTCCACCGCCAGAGGGTCGTTCATGTCGCTGTACATCTCGTTCAAATCACCGCCTCCTTGCTGTCCTGCCCGCCGCTATCGCGCGCACTCAACTCACACCTGCGACAGCGCCAACCGAACCTCATCAAGTTCCAGAAGCACCTCTGTGCCGCTGTGCCTCTGTGTTTTCTTCCCTCTACTCCGGCAACAGCACCTTCGCCCAGCTCCCGAGGCGCTTCTTGATGCCCGATAGGTCGAGCGAAGCGCGCGACGGCTGGTGCCAAGCGCTCGCTTCGGCCTCATGCACGGCCCACTGCAGCAGGCCGACGCTCGTCGAGTACGCCGGATCGAGCAGCATGTCCGTCAGTCCGTGCAGGTCGCGTGGCGCGCCGACGCGGGCCGGCCAGCCCGTCACCTGCTCGGCGAGCAGGTCGATGCCCGCGAGCTTCGCGCCGCCGCCGGTGAGGACGATGCCGGCTGAGATGATGTCGTCGTTGCAGGCGCGCTTCACCTCCGCCGTCACCATCTCGAGCACTTCTTCCATACGCGCCTGCACGATCTCGCAGAGGCGGCGCCGTGGCTCCGTCTTGCTCCCTTCTGAGCCAAAGGCTTCGAGCGTGATCTCCTCACTGGACTCGACCATGCTTGGGATCGCGTGGCCCCACTTGCGCTTCGCATCCTCTGCTGCCTGGTAGGGCGCGCGCAGGCCGATGACGATGTCGCGCGTTACGTGATTGCCGCCGACGGGCAGCACAGCCGTGTGGTAGACACTGCCGTCGAGGAAGAGCGCGATGTCCGTCGTGCCGCCGCCGATGTCGGCGAGGACGACGCCTTGCTCCTTCTCTTCCTCGTCTAGCACTGCTTCCGCGCTGGCAAGTGGTTCGAGGATGAGGCCGTCGACCTCGACGCCGGCATCCTGCACGCAGCGCCGCAGGTTCTGGATGGCGCTCTCGACGCCGGTGACGATGTGCGTCTCGACATCAAGCCGCGTCCCGTACATGCCGACGGGGTCGGAGATGTGGTCCTGGCCATCGACGACGTAGTAGCGCGGGATGACGTGCAGGATCTCGCGGTTCGTCGGGATGCTTACAACGCGCGCGCCATCGAGCACGCGTACGACATCGTCCGGCATAATCGGCCGCGAGCGGTCCGGTATGGCGACGATGCCCCTGTTGTTGAGGCAGTCGATGTGCTGGCCCGCGACGCCGATGTGGGCCGAGAGAATGCGCGTCCCGCTCGACTTCTCCGCCTTCTCGACGGAGACGCGGATTGCCTCCGTTGCGTCGCGGATGTTCTCGACCATCCCGCGTGACAGCCCCTCCGACGGCGCGATGCCGACGCCGAGGATGCGTGTCTGGTTCTCGTTCGTCACCTCGCCCACCACCGTGACGATCTTCGTCGTCCCGATGTCGATAGAAGCGAACGTTCCTCCCCTGCTCATGCTGCCTCCTTGCGCCGTTACCGTTATCCCTAACGACCAGCGGCTATTCCCTAGTTAAAGCTCAACCGATCGCCGAACCGCAGATCGACGATGTTCAACGCGAGATCCTGTTCCTTCGCCTGCTGCATCAACACGAACAGCGCGGCCACCTTGTAGTCGTAGTCGCGCGAATCGCCGAAGGTCACCCACAGCGGCTTCCCGTTGACATCCTGCGCCGCGAGGATCACCGTGAGTCCCGCACTCTGGCGGTAGAGGAACGCCTGCACCTGCCGTCCGAACGCCGTGTCCGACTCCCGCAGGAGGCGGTCGGCCAGCACAATCGCGCCCGGGTCGAGGCGGTCGCCGGCGGCGATTGCGTGCTTGGGGTCGATCTCCTGGATCACGGGCGACCCTTCCGGCGCAGCGACGCCATCAAGCACGTGGCCGTCGATATCGATGGGAACGTTGACGCCGTTGATCTGCCACGAACCCCAGGGCACGCGCTCTTCGATCGTCACGCGCACCGTGTCCCAGCCCAGCTTCTCGACCGTCGCCGCGCGCACTTTTGGCATTGCCTCGATGCGCGCCTCTGCGCCCGCGAGATCGAGCCCGAACGTGCTGTGACCGTCGAGGTTGGCAGCGCGCTGTACGTCGTCTGCTGGCACGCTTGTCGCTCCGACCACGCTCACGTTCTGCACGGTGAGGTACGGCGAGTGGTACGCCCACCACAACGCCGCCAGCGCCATGGAGATCACGGCGGCAAACAGCACAATGCGCGCCTGCAACGGCGTGATCCACGGCTGGACTGCTGTCTCCTCGTGCCGCAGGACGCCACGCGGAGGCTCTTCCGTCACTTTCACGACGCGCTTGTTTCGCGACGGCGTGCCTGCGCGATACGGCCACTTGCCCGGCGTCTTCTGGGAGTCAGGCATTGGCCACCCCCTCGGTCGCTGCGGCGCTGTCCTTCTTCGCGTCGCGTTCGCCGCGCGCGAGCCCAAGCTCGACGATGCGCGTGATAAGTTCGCTGTACGAGACGCCGGCGAGTTCCCACAGCCGCGGGAACATGCTGATCGGCGTGAAGCCCGGGAGCGTGTTGATCTCGATCAGTACAGGCTCGCCGTCCTCCGGCAGGAAGAAGTCGACACGCGCGAACCCTTCGCCGTCGATGGCCTTGAATGCGGCGACGGCACGCTCGCGGATGCGGTCGGCGGCGCCGGTCGGCAGTTCGGCTGGTGCGATGAGGCGCGCGCTGTCTTCGATGTACTTCGCGCGGTAGTCGTAGAAATCGCCGGCGGGGATCACCTCGCCGACGGGTGACGCATCGACAAGCTCGTTGCCCAGCACACCGCACTCGACCTCACGCCCGACGATCGTCTCTTCGACGACGGCCTTGCGGTCGATGCCGAATGCGAGCCGCATCGCCTCGCCGAGATCCTCGCGCGACGAGACCTTGCTGACGCCGACGCTGCTACCGCCGTTCGATGGCTTCACGAACGCTGGATAGCCGAGGCGCTCGATGGCGGCGATGACGTCGCCGCGCCCGGACTCCCATTCATGTTCGAAGACGACCATGTACTTCGCGATTCGCAGGCCCGCTTCGTCGCAGAGGCGCTTCTGCAGTGTCTTGTCCATGCCCACGGCGCTCGCCGCGACACCGCAACCGGCGTACGGGATGCCGAACATCTCGAGCATGCCCTGCAGTGTGCCGTCCTCGCCGTTCACGCCGTGCACGAGCGGAAAGACAACATCGACTGCGCGCAGCTCGTCGAGCACATCCTGGCGTTCGAGCAGCGAGGGCACGTCGGCCGACATGCGGTTGTGGTATGGGGCGATGCGGCGTTTGAGCTGCATCTGCGATTCTTGCGGCGTCAACCAGTGTCCTTCGCCCGTGACGCCGAACGGCACTGTTTCGAAGCGCGCGCTGTCCGCCTCGCGCAGGACGGCAGAAGCCGAGACGACGGACACTTCGTGCTCCGCCGAGCGGCCACCGTAGACGACGCCGAGGCGCATCTTCGTGCTCATTCGAATCCCTCGCCGACCAGCTCGACCTCGGGCTCGAGGTCGATGCCGAACTGTTCTTTCACGCGACGCTGTGCATCGCGCATGAGGGCGGCGACGTCGGCCGCGCGCGCGGCGCCGATGTTCTCGATGAAGTTGGTATGCTTTTCGCTGATCTTCGCGTCGCCGATTCGGTGACCGCGGAGACCGACGGCGTCGATCAGGCGCCAGGCGTTGTCACCGGTCGGGTTCTTGAAGGTGCTGCCGCTGTTACGTCCACGTGGTTGTGCGGCCAGCCGCGCGCGGTCGAACTCGATGATCTTTGCGAGCAGGGTATTCGCGTCTCCGCGCCGCAGGACTAGCTCGACCGACAGGACGACGCACGTTTCGCAGGCGCCGTGGGTGAAGATGCTGTTGCGGTAGGAGAACTGCATCTCGGCGTTGGTCATCGACTTCACGCCGTTGCTGCCGGTGAGCAGCGATGTCGCCAGAAGCACGTCGGCGATGCAGCCCTCGTAGGCTCCTGCGTTGTAGACGACGGCGCCACCCAACGTGCCGGGGATGCCCGCGGCCCATTCGATGCCGGCGAACCCGTCGCGGGCCATCTGCCGCGCCAGCGCCGCGAACGATGCGCCGGACTCGCACCAGAGCGTCATACACTCGTCGGGCGGGACGTCCTTGAAGGCTGCCGGCATTGCTACCGGGCTGTCCTCGCCGAGGTGGAGGGGTGTTACGCGCCATGACTTCGCCTGGTTGTCGATCACGACCCCGCGTATGCCGCGGTCGCCGATGAGCACGTTGCTGCCTGAGCCAAGGACGAACAGCGGCGCCGCGAACTCGCGCGTCATCATCACTACGCGCGACAGTTCCTGCGAGGAGCGCACGGTCACGAATGCGTCGGCAGGCCCGCCGATGCCGAACGTCGTGTGACGCGACAAAGGCTCGGCGGCTTTCGTCGGCGCGATGTTGCGCAGCTCGGTGATCAAGCGCTCATCCATGACGTCCGTTGTTGCGGCCTCCTGCCACACGCTGGTCAACCCTTTCGCTGTTTCAGCCGGTCGAGGACCATCGGCCCGACGCTATCAACGTCGCCGGCGCCGACGGTGAAGAACACATCGCCGTCTCGCAGATCTGCGGCGAGCCTGTCCGCCGCTTCCTCGAACGAGTCGACGTACGTCGTCGGCGGCGCAGTGATACTCGCTGCGAGGTCACGACCGGACAGCCCGGCGTCAGCGTCTTCACGAGCCGCGTAGGTGTGCGTGATGTAGAGCGCGTCGGCACCGGCGAAGCAGGCCTTCCACTCATCGAGCAGGTACGCGGTGCGCGTGAACGTGTGCGGTTGGAAGAGCAGCACGAGGCGGCGTCCTGGGAATGCCTGTCGAGCGGCCGCGATCGTTCCCTCACGTACTTCCGTCGGGTGGTGCGCGTAGTCGTCCATGACGGTGACGCCATTCGCCTCGCCGACGAACTCGAAGCGCCGCTGCGCGCCGCGGTACGTCGCGAGCGCCGCGCGAATGACGTCGTGCTCGATGCCGATCGTCGAGCCGGCGGCGATGCCGGCAAGCGCGTTGCTGACGTTGTGCTTGCCAGGCAGTGTGATCTTGAAGGTGCCAATCAGGTTGCCGAGGTGTGAGACGGAGAACGTCTGGCCGCCTTCGACCGGCACGATGCCCGTCGCGCGCCACGTCGCTTCCTGATCGACGGCATACGTCGACACGTCGTGCGCCGTCATTCCGCCCGCGGCGACGGTATCGCGCAGGCGCGGGCTGTCGGCCGATGCGATGACGTGTCCGTCGTCCGGCGAAGCGGCCATGAATTGCGCGAAGGCCGCCTGCAGCTCTTCGATCGTGCCGTAGATGTCGAGATGGTCTGGCTCGATGTTCGTGACGACGGCGACGTCCGGCGTGTAGCTCAGGAACGCGCGATCGTATTCATCCGCCTCGACGACGATGTAGCGGCCGTTGCCTGGCGCCGCGTTCGTTCCGAGACTGCGCACTTCGCCGCCGATGAGGTAGGTCGGGTCGAGCTTTGCCTCGACGAGCATGTGCGCGATGAGGCCGCTCGTCGTCGTCTTCCCGTGCGTCCCGGCGACGGCGATGCTGTATCGCCCCTGCATGAGGCGAGCCACCATCTCAGCGCGCTTGATGGCGGGTATGCCGCGGCGTGACGCCTCCGTGATCTCGGGATTGTCGCCGTGCGCGGCTGACGTGAAGACGACGAGTTCGACATCGCCCACGTTCTCCGTGGCGTGTCCGATCCGTACGCTGATGCCGAGCGCCGCGAGCTTGTCGGTCATGGCGCTTTGCTTCTGGTCTGAGCCAGTGATCGCATGGCCCCAGGCGTGCAGAATCTGCGCGATCGCCGACATGTGGGCGCCGCCGATGCCCACGAGGTGGACGCGGTGCGGAATGGTGGCCGTCGTCGCAGTGCGTGTCATGCGGCCTCCATCAGCGTGCGCGCGAGATCGCGCGCCGCATCGGGCCGCGCGAGAGTGCGCATCGACGCGCTCATCGATGCAAGCCGTGCGTTGTCTGCGAGCAGGCCCGTCACGATGCCGGCCAGCGTCGACAGCTCCGCGTTTCGAAGCATCACCGCTGCGCCCTGCTCCTGGAGGTACTCGGCGTTTGGCGCTTGCGACCAGCCTTCGTACTCGCCGGGCACCAGCACCGCAGGAAGGCCTGCCGCGGGCAGTTCCCCAAGCGTGGAAGCGCCAGCGCGCATCACGGCAACGTCCGCAGCGACCATCGCCGACGGCATGTCATCGATGTAGCCGCGCACGATGTACCGCTCGCGCGTCGCACTTCCTGTGACGATGGCGCGCTGTTCGTTTGCCCATGCTTCGTCGGACGCGCCCGTCACGTGCACGACGATGCATTGCTCCAACAATTGCGGCAGCCCGTCGACAACGGCTTCATTGATCTTCCGCGCGCCAAGGCTGGCACCCGTGACGAGCAGCACCTTCGCGTCGAGCGGCAGGCCCATGCGGGTGCGTGCTTCGTCGCGCGTCAGCGACCAGAACTCGTCGCGCACGGGATATCCGACGACCACGGTCTTGCTGGCCGGCAGATACTCCAGAGCGCGTTCCGACGTTGTGGTCATCCGCGTCGCGAGCTTGGACAGGAGGCGGACGGCCCAACCAGGCGTGACATCGGGGAGGAATACGACCAGTGGCTTGCGCAGCAGTCGCGCTGCGACACCGACAGGCACACTCGCGTACCCGCCGGTCGCGAACACTGCGTCCGGCTTGAATCGCATCAACGCCCAGAGTGACTGCAGCACGCCGAGGCCGAGCTTGGCGACGTTCGTCACGAAGCTGATCGGTGATGACACACGCAACGGGCCCGCGGAAACCGCTTTGAACGCGATGCCTTCGCGCGGGACGATCGTCTCGTCGATGCGGCCGCGGACGCCGATGTACAGCAGGTCGAGGTTCTCGCTGCGCGCCTTCATCTCGACACCCAGCGCTCTGGCGATGGCAAGGCCCGGGTACACATGTCCACCAGTGCCGCCTCCAGCCAGTACCACTCTCACCGCACCTCTTCCGCGCTCACGTCGTTGCCTCGGGCGCCCGTCGCTGCCTCGTTTGCCGTGGAGGCGCTTCACCGCGCTCCGGTCGCTTCTTCACGCGACGCACGATGGTGTCAGAACCGTCGACGGTGGTGGGCTTGCCACCCACGGCTTTTCCGTCGACGCCGTAGCGCGAGACGCTGAGGAGGATGCCTATGCCCGCGAGCATCGCCAGCAGGGCAGAGCCGCCATAGCTCACGAACGGCAGCGGGATGCCCGTCAGCGGCAGCATGCGTGTGACGCCACCGATGTTGATCACCGCCTGGTATCCGATCCACGAGAGAATTCCGACGGCGAGCAGCGCGCCGAAGTCGTCGCGCGCTCGGAAGATCACGCGGAAGCCGCGCACCATGAGGAATGCAAACACGCCGAGGACGATTGCGCAGCCGATGAACCCCAGCTCTTCGCCGATGATGGCGAAGATGCCGTCCGTGTGCGCGCCCGGCACGTAGAAGAACTTTTGTCTGCTCGCGCCAAGCCCGATGCCATCGACGCCGCCGCTGCCGAGCGCGATGAGCAACTGCAGCGTGTGGAAGCCGCGCCCGCTCGGATCATCCTCCGCGCTCGTGAACGCGAAGATGCGATCGGCGCGATAGTCACCGCTGAAAGCGAGGATCGTCGCGACGACGCCCGCTACGCCGCCAAACGCTGCCAGGTGCGTGAGCGATGCTCCGGCGACGAACACCATCGTCATCGTCGTCGCGACGATCACGATGGTCGTGCCCATGTCCGGCTGCATCATGATGAGTCCGGCGACAAAGCCGACGAGCAGCACACACGGGAAGAATCCCAGCCACCAGGTCTTGATGTTGTCGCCACGGCCCGCGAGCCATGCCGCGACGTAGATGATGAGCGCCAGCTTGGCGAACTCTGACGGCTGCAGCGGCGGCACCGGCCCGCCGAGATAGATCCAACGTGCTGCTCCGTTGCGCTCGACGCCGATGCCTGGCAGCAGCACGGCCACGAGGCCAGCGATCGCCGCTAGCATCAGCAGCGGGCTGAGCCATCGCAGTTGGCGATAGTCCATCTTCATCAGCAGCCACATCGCCGTCGCGCCAAGCACAGCGAACATCACCTGGCGCACGACGAAGTAGTTCGCGTCGCCGAACTCCAGCAGCCCCAGCGCGAAGCTGCTGCTGTAGACGGCGAGAATCCCCATCACGACCAGCACCGTGACCGCAGCAACGATCATGTAGTCAGGGCCGGACGTCTTCAGGCGCGTGGGGTGCGCGGTGACTGCCATCAGTCGCCCTCCCCGCTCGTCGATGCCATCGCGCGTGCGAGGCGCCGAAACTCCTCGCCCCGCGCCTCGAAGTTCGGGAAGGCGTCGAAGCTAGTGCACGCCGGCGACAGCAGCACGACATCGCCCGCGCCGGACATCTCCGCAGCCGCGGCGACAGCCTCAGCCAGCGTCTCGACGCGCGTCATTTGCGGTGGCTCGGCAGCGAATCCGGCGTTGGCCGCGAATGCAGCCTCGAAGAGCGCGGCACTCTCGCCGAAGAGGACGACGCCGACGCAGCGCTGCAGCGCTTCCTGTGCGAGTTCGTCCTTCGGAAGGTCCTTGTCGCGCCCGCCGAGGAGCAGCACGATCGGCTCATCGTACGATCGGATGCCGGCGAGCGTACGTTCCGGCGTCGTCGCGATGCTGTCGTTCACCCACCGCACGCCATCGATCTCCGCGACCTCCTCGAGTCGGTGTGCGACCGGCTTGAACTTCGTGATCGCCTGAGCGATGTCGTCCCGATGCACCCCTGCTGCTGCCGCAATCGCTGTGGCCGCGAGAACATTAGCGATGTTGTGTTCGCCGCGCAGTGGGATCTCGTCCAGGGCGACGACTGCTTCGTCACCTCTACTTGTTCGGAGGACGACAGCAGCGTCTCGACGGAATGTTCCATGCCCCGGCAGGGAGGCTGTCATGGTGAACGACCACTTCGTTGCGGGTGTGAGGTCCGCCGCTTCGACGCAGAGCGCGTCGTCGCCGTTGAGCACCACGATGTCCTTGGCGCTCTGGTAGCGGGCGATGTTCTGCTTCAGCGCGACGTACTCGTCCCACGAGAACTGATCGAGGTGGTTCGGCGTGATATTCAGTATCGCCGCGATGTGCGGGCTTCGGTCCGTCATCTGGAGCTGCGTGTGGCTCATCTCGAGCACCGTCCACGTCTTCGCGTCGATGCCATCGAGCAGCCCCAATAGCCCCTTGCCCATGTTGCCGCCGACGCGATATGACCGGCCGTCCTCGGCGAGCATCGCCGCGACGAGGGCCGTGGTCGTCGTCTTGCCGCTGCTGCCGGTGATGCCGATCGTCGGACCGGGGCAGTGCTCGAGGAAGTAGCGGGTCATTGATGTGAGCGGGATGCCGCGTTCGCGGGCTTCGGCGAGGAGCGGCAGCTTCAGGGGCACGCTCTGGGAGACGAAAACCGCATCGCTGCCAGCGATGTCGTCGATCGTCTGTGGCCGCCCAAGTACGTATGTAATAGGAAGACCCTCGAGTTCTTCGAGGCGGGAGGCGAGTGTCGCTTCGTTCTTCGAATCGAGGACGCGCACTTCGGCGCCGTGAGCCACGGCATAGCGAGCAGCGTCGACGCCCTCAATTCCGAGACCGATAACGGTCACCCGTTTCCCCACCAGGCTGTCTCGTTCACCTGTCATATCACGTTATCATTTACCTGTCAAGCGCCCCAGATACGATTCGTATCTGGTGGTGGTTCTCGTTTGCCCGCTGGAGCGCGGGTTCTCGCTCGTGGTCTCCGCCTGAGCGACCTACTCGAGGTGCCCTCAAAGTGACATAAATCACCAAAACGCCAGCGCCACACCCACGAGCGCCCCAACGATCCCCAACGCGATGAACCGCGCCGTGATAGTCACTTCATGCCAACCCAATTCCTCGAAATGGTGGTGGATGGGCGCCATGCGGAAGAACCGACGCCTGTTCTGTGTCCTGAAGACGAAGATCTGGATGCAAACGGACATAATCTCAATCAGGAAGACGATCCCGATGACCGGCACTAGCGTCCACCAGCCGGTCATTAGCGCGAGAATCGCCAGTCCGCCACCAAGCGGGAGCGAGCCGGCATCGCCCATGAAGAGACGCGCGGGGAAGGCGTTCCAGTAGAGAAAGCCGACCAGCGCACCGAAGACGGCAAACGCGAACGCGGCGACGGCCACCTGGTCCTGCATCAAGGCGATTGCGCCAAAGGCGGCGTACGCCACTCCGGTTGTCCCGCCGCCGAGCATGTCGAGCCCGTCTGTCACGCCGACGGCGCTGATCACCGAGATGATCACGCCGATGGCGACCAGCATGTAGAGGATGCCAATGTCGTAGTGCTTGTCCTGGCCCGGGATGAACATGCGCGGTGCGTCCATCGGTCCGTACAGCAGCAGCGCGGCGACGATCGCGATGCCTGTGAAGCCGACGAGCTTCATGATCATGTTCATGCGGTCGTGAGCTTCGCGTTTCTCGCGGTCTACAAGCGTGCCCGCGTCATCGAACACGCCGATGCCGAGCAGGATCGCGGCGACAACGATCGGCAGTAGTGCATCGGTGTCCTTGGGCACGGCCGACACCAGCGCGACAGCTAGTGCGACGCCGAAAATCAGCAAGCCGCCCATTGTCGGCGTGCCCGCCTTGGACAAGTGCGACTCTGGACCGTCTGTGCTGATTGCCTTTGCGAGCCCGCGCGCCTGTAGGAACTTGATGACTGGCCCGCCGAGAAGCGCTGCGATGATCGCCGCGATGGCGCCTGTGAGCAGTGCGTGCGTCATGCAAGCGCCTCCAGTTGTTCGACGACGGTCTCCAACGCGAGGGCGCGCGATCCCTTTACGAGCACTACGTCGCCCGGCGCGAGTTGGGGCAGTAGCGTCTTCGCGAGCACGTCCTTGTCGACGACGAAGTTCACATTCGTGTGCCCGGCATCACGCGCGGTCTCGCCGATCACGCGTCCGAGGTCGCCGACGGCGTAGATCGCGTCCGCCGACTCGGCCGCGACGCGTCCGACTTCGACGTGTCCGTCGTGTTCTGCCGAACCAAGCTCTCGCATGTCGCCGAGGACGGCAATCTTGCGGCCCGCGACCTCGCCGAGCAGCTCGAGTGCGGCACGCATGGAGCTTGGGCTCGCGTTGTAGGTGTCGTCGATGATCGTCGAGCCGTTCGGCCCAGCGTGTGCCGCCAGCCTCGTCGGGATCTGGGCCGCACTCAGCGCCGCTGCGACATCTTCGACCGGGATGCCGTCGATGATGCCAGCCGCTGCGGCCGCGAGCCCGTTGTGGACCATCGCTCGTCCCGGCAACCGCGAGTAGACCGTCGCCCGTGCGTCGCCGTGCGCCAGTGTGAACCGCACGCCAGCGAGTCCGCCGCTCTCGATGTCGAGCGCGCGGATGTCTGCGTTATCTGCCAGGCCGTACGTCATCACATTGGCCTTTGTGCGCGCGACCATCGATGCGACTCGCAGATCGTCGATGTTCAGGATCGCAGTGCCATCTGCCGGCAGGGCTTCGACGAGTTCGGCTTTGGCGTTGGCGATCGCTTCGATCGTCCCCATCCGTTCGAGGTGCGATGGCCCGACGTTCGTCACGATGCCTGTCTCCGGTCGCGCGAGGTCGCACAGCAGCGTGATCTCGCCCGGCGCCCACATCCCCATTTCGAGCACGGCGCGCTCGTGTTCGGGCTTCAGTTCGAGCAGCACCAGCGGCATACCAATCTCGCTGTTCAAGTTGCCTTCGTTCTTCAGCACCGCGTACTTCGACGCAAGCACGGCTGCGGTTAGTTCCTTTGTCGTCGTTTTACCTACGCTGCCGGTCACGCCAACGACCTTGAGCTGCGTGAGCGACGCGCGCCGCGCCCGTGCGATCGCCTGCAGCGCCGCGAGTGCGTCCGGCACGACGTACTGCGCGACGTCGGAGTCCACTTTGTGCTCGACGATCGCACCGCCGGCGCCGTGCGCCGCTGCATCAGCGACGAAGTCATGGCCATCGACGTTCTCGCCAGGCAGCGCGATGAAGAGATCGCCCGCGCCCGTCTTGCGCGAGTCGACGACCGCATGCTCGAAGCGCGCGCGATCGTCTTCCGGCGCTTCGAGAAGCGTCGGCCGCAGCGCGGCTACGATTTCCTTCGCAGTAATCATGCTCGTCCGCCTGCCATCGGACGCGCCCGCCTGCGATCAGGCGGCTGCCGCCGTAGCGGCTGGGAGATCGGCCGCCGCTGACGGCGAGCCGTTTGCCCGTTCTGGCTATTGCGTTGTAACTAGCTGCGGTCCCTCCGGCCGCACACCCAGGTACGCAAGAATGTTGGGGGCCAGATGTGCGAACACCGGCGCCGAGAACTGGCCGCCAAGGCGGTCTTCCTTGTAGTCCAGCTTAACCAGCATGATGATCTGCGGATCGTCGACCGGCGCGAAGCCGATGAACGACGCCACGTTGCCTTTGAGCACCGCGCCATCAGCGAGCGTCGCGTCAGTCGTCGTGCCTGTCTTGCCGGCGACGTGATAGCCCCGGATCGCCGCGAGGTGGCCGGGGATGCCTTCAACCACCTGATTCATGATGTCCGAGATCGTCGCCGCGGTCTCCGGCTTGACCACCTGTCGCACGACGACGGGATCGAACGTGCGCGCGCCGTCAGGCGTGTCCATCTGCTTCACGATGTACGGTCGCATCAGCTTGCCGCCGTTGGCGAACGAAGCGATCGCGGTGATCACCTGCAGTGGCGTGGCAGCGATGCCCTGGCCGAAGCTGTTGGTCGCAAGATCGACCTCCGCCCACGCAGGGTCTGTGTTGTCGCGCACCAGGCCGTCCGGCTCTCCGCCTAGACCGACGCCCGTTGCGCGGCCGATGCCGAAGTCGTTCGCGTAGCGATAGAAGTTGTCGGCGCCGACCTGGCCGCTCATCCACGTCGCGCCGGTGTTGAGGCTGCGCTGCAGGATTTGGGTCACGGTCACTGGGCCGTTTGTGCTCAGATCCCAGTTCCGAATTGTGGACTCGCCGATGTACACCGCACCGTTATCCACGTACGTCGATTCAGGTGTCACGAGCCCGAGGTCGATGGCCATCGCCGCCGTGAGCGTCTTGAATACCGAACCCGGTTCGTACACGTCTGTGACGGCGCGGTTCTTGAAGAGTGCCTGGTTCACATCGCCATTGAGGTCGAGATGTGACAATCGGAAGCCCGGCGCGCTGGCCATGCCAAGCACCTCGCCGGTCTTCGGGTCCATCACGATGATTGTGCCGCCAAGGGCCCCGGTCTGTGCGATCTGCGTTTCCAATTCGCCTTCGATGAGGCGCTGGATGTAGCGGTCGATGGTCAGTTGGATATCGCCACCGGCCTCCGGGGCCTGACCGACGCGTTCCGCGCCGAGTTGGATGCGGTTGCCGATGCTGTCGCGCTCGAAATAGATCGTGCCCGGCGTGCCGCCGAGCTCCGCGTCGAAGTCCGCCTCGATGCCCGTGAGACCGACATGATCGCGCCCAACGAACCCGAGAACGGTCGACGCGAGGTCACCTTCCGGGTGTGCGCGCTTGGTCGTCAGGACGACACGTAGGCCGGGGGCATCGGCGTCGTGGAGCGTCGCGCCCTTGTTGAAGTCGAGGCCGCCGAACGCGAGGTAGAGGCCTTCGTCCTCTCCCCGCACCGCAGTCAACAGCTCGGCCGGCTCTCGGCCGATCAGCGGCGCGATGAAGGCGGCCGCGCGTTGAGCGTCGGCCATGTTCTGCCACTCTTCGCGGTTGATCCAGATGTCATATGCATCGACCGTCGTTGCGAGCGGATAGCCGTTGCGGTCGAGGATGGCGCCACGCGGCGCGCGGATTTCCTGTTGGCCGAAGTGCTCGTTTCGTGCTTCGCTCTGGTAGTGGTCCGCGCGAACGAGCTGCACGTAGGCCACCCGAACGCCGAGCGCGATCGCACAGAAGGCAAAAGCTCCGCCAAGGATGAATATTCGTACGCTCATGCGTCCGCGTTGTCCGAACATCTGCCCTCAATCCGCTCGCGCCCTTCGCGAGCAGCCACCCACACACCACGCCTGAACGGCGCCACCTCTAGAACAGCGGCAATGCGCGCCGGAACCGCGTCCAGATCGAATCCTCTGCGGCGGCTGCTTCATCGCCGCTCGTCGGTAGGAAGCGTGTTGGCAACGTCTGCTGCTCCGGCAGCGGCTGTGCGACCTCGACGTACATCGTGCGCGTCGCCGGCACCATCTCTAGCCGCACGCGGGCCTCGATGTCTACGCGCGCAAGGGATGACAGTCGCGCCACTTCCTTCTCCAGCTCGTGATTCTCCGCCTGCTTGGCGGCGCGTTCGCGATTCAGCGCATTGATCTCGTATGACGTCACAGTGGCGGAGCTCAGTTGGTTCACCTGGAACGCCATCACGCCTATCGCCAACACGCCTGCGAGCCCAAGCAGGAGCCAACCCTGACGCTGTTTGAGGAATGCGCGTGGGGCGGGAAGAGCGCGGCGGTGGATGGCTACCATCGCGCCCCTCTATGCCGCTACTGCGATGCGTTCGGCGGCGCGGAGGCGTGCGCTTCGCGCTCGTGGGTTCGCGGCGACTTCCGCCAGCGTCGGCGTCAGCGCGCCCTTCGTGACACGCCGCAGCGTTGCCTTGTGGCCGCACTGGCACACCGGCAGGGCCGGGGGGCAGATGCAGTCCCGCGACTCGCGCGCGATGTACTCCTTGACGATGCGGTCCTCCAGCGAGTGATAGCTGAGGACAGCGAGGCGGGATCCAAAGCCGAGCAGGCCGTAGGCCTGAGGAAGTGCGGTGGCCAGCGATGCCAGCTCTTGATTGACCGCAATGCGAAGGGCCTGAAACGTCCTGGTGGCGGGGTGGGATTTCAGATTGGCCCTTCTACCCACGGCCTGCTCGACGGCTTTGGCTAGTTCAACAGCCGTCCCGATTGGGCGGCTTGCGACAATGCGACGGGCGATCCTTCGGCTCGCCGGATCTTCTCCATACTTGAAGATGAGGTCGGCCAGCTCGGCCTCGCCCCATTCATTCACAATCTCCGCTGCGCTCAGCCCTTCGCTTCCGAACCGCATATCGAGCGGCGCGTCGTCGCGGAAGCTGAATCCACGCTCTTCGGCAAGCTGAAACGACGAGAGCCCGAGGTCCATCAGCACACCGTTCACCGGTGCGAACTCCATTTGCATGGCGATATCGCCGACATCGCTGAAGTTGCCCTGGACGAGGCGTACGCCGTCGCCGAAGCGGGCCAAACGCTCGCGACCGCGTTCGATCGCGGCGGGATCCGCGTCGATGCCGAGCAGCGTGCCACCTGGCGCTGAACGCTCGAGTATCGCCTCGGCGTGGCCTGCGCCGCCGAGCGTGCAATCCACATAACGGCCGCCCTGCTGCACATCGAGCGCGTCGAGCACTTCGCGCATCATGACCGGGATGTGGGTGACGCTGGGCATAATCACTGCTTCCGCCGTTCGCTGGCCGACTCCATCGTCGAACCAATGCTGGACATAAGTCTTGCAGATTCGGCTTCCCAGCCCTCGACCGCCCAGATCTCCAGATACTCGCCGTTCCCGACGACCTGGACCTGCTTCTCCAGTCCGGCTACTTGCCGTAACGGAGGCGGAATCAGCACTCTGTTCTGCTTGTCGAGCTCCGCGTGCCGCGCCGTGCCGAAGAAGCCCCGCCGGAGGTCGCGCCCACCCTGGGTCAGCGTCGAGTCCTCGAGTACTTCCTGGGCCAGCTTGTCGAACGCCTGCCGTGTGTACACCCGCAGGCACTGGTCGGGGAGTCCCTGGCTGAGCACCAGCCCCTCGCGGAAGGCGTCGCGATAGACCGGGGGGAGGGGCACTCTCCCGCGTTCGTCCATCACATAGTCGAACGTCCCAACGAAATGCACGGAGCTTTGGGTCCTGCCAGTTGCTCACAGGCTCCATCCTGAGCCAAGGGTTTCCCACGCGTCCCCATATCCTACCACCACATGATTCGATGTCAATCACCTGGCTCGACTATTTGATCCATTTCTTACCACTTTAGTTGTTGGCCTACGGGAGCCGGACCGACTCGTCACAGCGTCTCTGTCGCTGTTACGATGGCCGCATGCAGAAGATGCGCGTCGGAATCCTCACGATCAGCGACAAAGGCAGCCGCGGTGAACGTGCCGACACGAGCGGCAACGCCATCGCGGAACTTGTGGGTAAAAGTGGGGATGTCATTCGCCGCGAGATCATCCCTGACGAGCGGGATCAAATCAGCGCGAAGCTCTCGGCCTGGGCTGATAGCGCTGAGATCGACCTCATTCTTACGACCGGCGGCACTGGACTCGCCGAACGCGACGTCACGCCGGAGGCGACGCTCGATATCGCAGACCGCATCGTTCCCGGCATTGCCGAAGCGATGCGATCAGCCGGTATGCAACAGACGCCGAAGGCGATGCTCAGTCGCGCCGTCGCCGTAGTGCGGAAACGCGCGCTCATCCTCAATCTTCCCGGCAGCGAAAAGGCTGTTCGGGAGAACCTCGGCGCTGTCATTGACCAGCTCCCGCACGCCGTGGATTTGTTGCGCGGCCAGACCGAACACTAGGCTCGACCGGGCTTGCCGTCGCGTAACATCTCCGCAACCGGGATCATCGTCCGCCCAGACTCGATGGGCTATACTCTTCGCGGCTCACACCCTTCTCTAGCGCAGCACGGACGGTCGACTTGCGGTCGACGCCTACGGGGGTGGGATTCGTCCGCGCGCGCGTGATGCGGCAACATTGCCGCGGCCGCTAAAGGCCGTGCCGCCATCCAGCGGCAGGAGACGCTTGCGTATGACCGCGCGAACGCTGGCTTGGACCAGCTTCATCGCTATTGCTGCCTTTGCCTTGATGGCCGCCGCGCGGCTCACTCTTCTCGACCCCGTCGAAAACGTGACCCTCAACGTCACATCGCCGGTGCAGACCACGCTCAGCACCGTCACTAGACCCGTCGCCGATTGGGTGAACAACATCACCGACGCCGGCGCCCTGTCGGATGAGAACCGCGCTCTCCGCGAAGAGAACGAGCGTCTCACGAACGAACTCGCACGCGCCCGCGAGCAAGAGATCCAACAACAGACAACCGACGACCTCAACCTCGTGCGCCAGCAATTCCCAGCCGATGTCTTCCTCGATGCGGACGTCGTGGCGCGTGACTCGAGCAACGCGCGCAACGTCATCGCGATCGGCGCCGGCAGCGGCGACGGCGTGCGCGAGGGCATGATTGTCGTGTCCGAAGGGCGGAGCCTTGTTGGTGTCGTCACCAAGACATCGAGCGACCACGCATGGGTGACGCTTATTACTGATCCGAAGAGCGCCGTCAGCGCGATCGTGCAGGAGTCGCGGGCGGATGGCGTCGTCAGCGGCAACTACGACGGATCACTCGTCATGGAGTTCGTCGGGCAGGGCGCGGCGCTGAAGGAAGGTGACTTCGTCGTGACGTCGGGCATTGGTGGCCGCTATCCAGCCGGCGTCGTCATCGGGCGTGTCTCGTCTGTGCAGACAGCCGAGCAGGATCTGTTCCAGAAGGTAGAGGTCGACCACCTCGCCAGCCTCTCGAAGCTCGAGAAGGTGCTCGTCCTGACGTCGTTCGTGCCACGCACGCTGGAGAGCCCGCAATGAGGTACTGGACGGGGGCCCTCATCGCTTTCCTGCTCGCCATCGTGCAGGCGTCGTCGGTTGAACAGTTCAAAATCATGGGTGTGTCGCCGAACCTAATGCTTGTGTTTCTCGTCGCATGGCTCGTCGTGCGTGGGCTCGACGACGTGCTGCCGATGATCCTCGTCTCCGGCATCACGCTAGGGCTCGTAGGCCTGCAGTCGCCGGGTGTGGTTCTGCTCGCGCTGCTGCCCATCGCAGGCTTCGGCGTCATCCGCGAACTGCACATCATCCACAGCGATCTGGTGCTCGTGCTGTTCATCGTCTTCGGCTCAACGATCGCGTATGAGATGGTGATGCTATTGAGCACGATGGCATCCGGCGGCACGCTCGACATCATGACTGGCATCGAATCGTTCGTCATCCCGGCAGCCATCGTGAACGTCGCGTTGGCACCGTTCGTCTACTTCTTCATGCGGTTCGCCAAACCCGCGAAGCGCATGGGTCAACTCTCGTTCTAGAAGACCAATCATCGATTACGAAACACTAAGCACCAAAACATGGGCATTCTCTCAGGAACACGACGAAGGCGATGGCGGTCGGATCCGCCTGACACCTCCGACCCCAAACGCGAACTCCAGGTGAAGCTGTGGTTCCTGCGCGTCGCGATCGTCCTCGCGTTCGTCGCCCTGTCGATCCAGCTCGCGCGATTGCAGCTCGTCAACGGCGACACGTACGTTCAGCGCGCCGCGCTCAACCAGCTCCGCAAGGAACCAATATCGCCGTCGCGTGGGCTCGTCTACGATCGTAACGGCGTCCAGGTGGTCGATAATGTGCCCGGCTATGCGGCCGCCGTCGTGCCCGCGGACGTACCCGAGGATCAGCAACTTCAGGTCGTCGGCGCGCTAGAGCGCATGCTGGGCGTCGACGCTCTCGAGACATCGCTGCAGATCACGGCCGCGCGCAAATCAAACAATCCGTTTACGCCGCTCATCATCCGCGAGGGCCTCGACCGCGAGATGGCGTTCTATGTGCGTGAGCAGCTTGGGCAGATGCCCGGCGTGCAAATCATCGTCGAGCCGATCCGCCGTTACACGGGCGGCCCTGAACTCTCGCACATCCTCGGCTACATCGGCCGCATCGACGAGGCGGAGTTTGCCGAGCTTGAAAGTCAGGGCTACATCAACAGCGACCGACTGGGGAAGGCGGGCGTCGAGGCGCAGTACGAAGACCTCCTGCGCGGCACGATGGGCGAGCAAGAGATCGAGAAGGACGCACTCGGCCGCGAACTCCGCACGATTTCCGAAACACCGTCGACGCCTGGCTACGACCTCATCCTCTCGCTCGATCTTGAGCTGCAGAAGAAAGTCACGGAGCTCACGCGCGCAGCCTCGAACGGGGGGCAGGCTGCGGCCGTCGTTATGGACGTAAACACGGGCGAGGTGCTCGCGCTCGTCTCGTTGCCGGAGTACGACAACAACATCTTCTCCGGCAAGGTCGACGAAGTACGCCTGGAGCAATACCTCAACGACCCGAAGAAGCCGCTCGTTAACCACGCGCTCGCGGAGCAGTACGCGCCAGGCTCGATCTTCAAACAGATCACCGGCGCTGCAGCGCTACAGGAGGGCATCGCCAACCCGGGCACGACGATCACGAGCCGCGGTTCCATCCAGGTGCCCAACCAGTACGACCCATCGATTGTCTACACATTCAAGGACTGGCGCACGCTCGGCACGCTCGACTTCTACGGCGGCCTTGCGATGTCGTCCGACGTGTACTTCTACTACCTCGCCGGTGGTTACCACGAGTACGGCGAGAACTTCAACGGCCTCGGCGTCGAGCGTCTCGCGCGGTACGCTCGCCAGTTTGGCCTCGGACGCAAAACGGGCATCGACATCGCCGGCGAGGCCGAGGGTGTAATTCCCGACCCCGCGTGGAAGGAAGAGACCTTCCCCGGCGACGTCTGGGTACTCGGCGACACTTACAACATGGGCATCGGCCAGGGCTTTGTCGCCGCTACGCCGATCCAGATGGCGCGCGTCGTCGCCGCCGTAGCCAACGGCGGCACGCTGCTCACACCGCGCATCGTGCGTGAAGTGCGCGATTCCGAAGGCCACGTGATCATCGCGAACGAACCGAAGATCGAGGGCACTGTCGGTGTCAGCGCAGAGAACCTGGCCATCGTGCGTGAGGCAATGCGGCAGGCCGTCACATGGGGCAGCGCGAATCCGGCGCAATCCAACGTCATCTCGATCTCTGGCAAGACAGGCACTGCCGAGTTCGGCCAGCGGTTCGCCGACGGTAACTACGAGACGCACGCCTGGTTTAGCGGTTTCGCTCCGTCCGACGCGCCCCACGTCGCCGTCACTGTCTTCCTGGAGCGTGGCGTTGGCGCGACGAACGCTGCACCGCTCGGCGCGCGCATTCTTGAGGCGTACTTCCAGCAGCAACAGCAGCGGGTCGACGCGGCCGATTCGCCCGTCGGACAGGCGCCATCGGGGGTACAGCCATGAACCTCCGCAAACTGCCGTCGCGCGAATTCGATCCGTTCATGCTTCTCGCGGCGATGGGACTCGTCGTGTATGGCGCGCTGTTGATCTACAGCGGCAGTCTGAGCAACTACGGCGAACCATCACTGAGCGCGCTGTCGCACCCGGTCATGCGGCAGGTGATGTTCGCGATCCTCGGCCTCGCCGCGCTGCTCGGCGCATCGAGGCTCGACTACCGTCTCCTCGCCCCGCTGAGTCTCTCGATGTACGTCGTGTCACTCGCGATGCTGGCGTATGTGCTGTTCGCCGGCGAGACCGAGTACGGATCCAGCAGGTGGATCACGATCGGCGGCACGCAGATACAACCGTCTGAAATCGCCAAGATCACGACTGTGATCCTCCTCGCGAAGTTTCTCGCCGACAACGAGAACAACCTGAACTCGCCGCGTGTGTTCGCGACATCGCTCGCGATCGCGGGTCTGCCCGCGATCCTCGTTCTGCTGGAGCCTGACCTCGGGTCGGCGATGGTGTTCGGCGCGCTGTGGCTGGCCATCGTCGTCATCGCCGGCGTGCGACCGCTGTTCATCACGGGGGCGCTGTTGGCGACGGCAATCGTCGCACCGCTCGCTCTCTGGCAGCTCGCGCACGGCTACCAGCTCAAGCGGCTCGAAGTCTGGATCGACCCTGAGAGTGATCCAACCGGCGCCGGCTTCAACATTCTCCAGGCCGAAGTGAGCATCGGTTCTGGCGGGATGTGGGGCAAAGGCTTTACGGAGGGCAGTCAGACGCAGCTCGACTACCTCCGCACGCAGACGACGGACTACGTCTTCAGCGTCGGCGCCGAAGAGCTGGGCTTCGCGGGGGCGATGGTTCTTTTTGGGCTCTTTATCCTGCTGCTCTTCCGATGCGTGCGCGTCGCAGGTGTCGCAGATGACGCATTCGGCCGGTTGATCGCCGTCGGCATCGCCTCATTCATCCTGTTCCAGGTATTTGTGAACATCGCGGTGAACATTAGACTGTTGCCTGTGACGGGCGTTCCGCTGCCGCTCGTCAGCGCCGGCGGCTCTTCGCTGGTCACGATCCTTGCAGCGATAGGCATTCTGCAGAGCATTCTTGGCCATCGACGCAAACGCCGACGAGTCTAGCCCGCCGCCAGCACAGAGCGGCTTCATGTCCAGTCGGCTGTTTGCCGTCATCCGCGTGCTCGCATCTCTGGCGATCGTTGCGGGACTGGTCTTCAAGCTGTCGCTTGAAGAACTGGTCGATACCTTTCGAGACGCTGATCCCTGGCTGATCTTCGCCGCGTTCGCGCTGATGGTGGCGGTGCAGGCGCTCGTCATCGTGAAGTGGATGACGCTGTTACGCGCGCGGGGCGTCGTCGCTCACCAGTTGCAGGTAGCGCGCGCCTACTGCATGGGCAACCTACTGAGCACCGTGCTCCCTACTGCCGTCGGTGGCGACGTCTATCGTGTGTACCGCATCCAGCGTGAGTCATCCGCCCGCGCCGCGGATGTGACGATGACGGTCCTGTACGAACGCGCGACAGGCTACGCGGCGATGTCATGCTTTGGTGCGCTCGGCGCGGCGTTCCACTACGGCAGTCTCGTCATCGGGTTGCTCGCGCTCGCCGGTGGGACGGCGATTGCGGCTGCTCTTGCGCTGCTACTGCCACGCCTGCCATTGCCGACCCTCAGCCCCGATCACTTCTTGCGCAACCTGCTCGCGAATCGCCGCGAGCTTGTCGTCGTTTACCAGATGTTTGCGTTCTCGCTCGTCATCCAGGCGCTGTACATCTCGACGATCGCGCTGACGGGCCGCGCATTCGGAGCGCACCTCTCGTGGTGGTACTGGGCCTTCACGACGTGGATTGTTGCTGTTGCACTGCTGCTGCCGGTGACGCTCGGCGGGCTGGGCGTGCGTGAGTCGACCTTCTCGGGCATGGTGCGGCGTGGCGGCGGAACGGCGGCACAGGGCGCGGCGACGGGGTTCGCGTTAGGAATCCTCGTGATCGCCGTCAACGGCTTCGGCTTGCTTCTGATCGAAGTCGCCGACCGCCTCGGCCTCGCTCCGGAGGCGCCTGTACCGCGCGTGGCCGAACCGGCGAAGGTTGCAGCGGAGCTCTAGCTCCGCTCGAAGTCTGTCTCGAGTGCGTGATGAGAGTCGTGCTCAGGCAGTCGCAGGCACTTAGGTGCGTGGCTGCACCGGCTCCGCAGCGCCCGTCGCCGCGAAATCCGCCGCCTTCTTGTCGCCGCCCTTGCCGATGCGCGGCTCTGTTCCTGCAATCAGTCGCTCGATGTTGGCACGGTGCCGGAAGACGATGATGGCCGCCGTCGGTACGGCGTACGCGGCCCACGCCCACGGACTGATGTCGAGCGCCGCGAGAACCACGAACAGCGCAGCGAGGATCGGCGACATCGCGATCGTCATGACCGACATGATCCGCGTCACGCCGACGATGACTGCAGCGACGGGAAGGAGCGCGAGCGCGGCAAGTGGATTCATCGCCAGCGCGGCGCCGAAGCCGGTAGCGACGGCCTTACCGCCGCGGAAACCGTAGTACAACGGCCAACAATGCCCGACGACGGCCGCGAATGCGCAGGCCGCGGCGGCCCACGCTTGATCGTCGTGCGCATCCACACCGAAGAGCATCGCGATGGCGAAGCCCAGGTACACGGGCACGATGCCCTTCGCGATGTCGAGTATCATCGCTAGCGCACCGGCTTTCGCGCCCGACGTGCGGATGACGTTTGTGGTGCCCGTCGCGCCGCTACCGTAGTCGCGGATGTCGACCCCGCGGGTCGCGCGCCCGATGACGATGCCCCACTGGATCGAACCGATCAGGTACCCAATGACAGCGCTAACGGCGATAGCAGCCCACATCGTGGAATCCCTCCGGCCATAGAGTACTGCCCAGCGAGCTGGGAAAGCCAAGGGCTACTGACCTGGACACGCCCTGTCACTCGTGTCGTGTAGCGGCCATTGGTAGTGCACCACGCACCGATTCACCTCTGACGAGCCGACTGCAAGGTAACCCCACACTATTCCCGTGAGCACACCACAAGTTACGACCGCTCCAAGTACAGAGCGGTGGTCGCGTACGGACAGCCAGCTCGTCAGGAGCCCCACGGCGAGACTCGCCGCCAACAGGCCTGCATAGCTCATACGAAACACGGCCGTGCTGCTGGGCGGCGGTTCAACGGCGAGCGCAAGCAAGAGCGTCGTGGTGGCGGAGAGGATCGTAGCGACGAACGCGCCGCCGCTTGCCGCTCGCATGACGTCAGCAATTAGCACGCCGCCAGGCGCACTCCAGAGATTGCAGCCGATGCCGATGACGGACAAGCCGGCGGCGACGATCAAAGCCGAGACAACAAGGTACTGTTCCATCTCGTCGCCGAACTGATTGTCTCGCGCCTGCCACTGATGGAAGACAACGAGGAACGTGAACGCCGAAGTCGTGGCCACAACTACCGCAGCCGCAAGAATGCGTCGGGCCCATTCCGGGATTGTCATGGCTCGCCTCCCAGTCCCCAAGCCCTAGATTGCCGAATGGCCGTTGCCGGTTTCGTCCCACCAGCCGAGCAGGCGCTCCTGGACTTCGCTCCACTTGTCGCGGCCGACGAGGATGGCCATGCCGATGCCGAGCAGCGACGAGCCGGCGATGGCGACGATGATCCAGTTCGGCAGCGCGTTCACGGCGTCCACGACTGCGCGCCCTGCGACCAGCACCAGCGCCGATATGGACGCGCCGAGCAGGCCGCGGCGCTTCAGGGCGACGCTTACGGCGAAGAAGGCGAGCGCTTCGACGAGCAGGATCCACTGGTAGCGGTACCCACCATCGATCGACTGCACGAACGACGGCAGCATGATGATGGCTGCGCCCAGCGCTTCGACCCAGGGCGCCGCATCCTCGAACTCAGGTGCGAGGCGGAACTTCCACAAGCCGAACATGCCGAGGAGCACGACGTACACGCCGATGACGGCCGTGTAGGCTTGCGGGTTCGCCGGATCGTAGTGGGCAATCTGGAAGAGCGTCGCGGCGAGCAGGATCATGGTGCCCGGGATAACGATCCAGCGCCGGCCAAGCGCGAAGGCTGCGCCGACGACGAGAGCGCCGAGGACGGCGACGGCGACGGTCGATGCCTGATACAGCGCGGTCTCGTGCAGTTCCTGGCTGCCGACCAGACCGGACTCGACGTCGATCTGCGTGAAGAGCAGCCAGAAGCCGACGAGCGGAGCGGCGACTCCATACACGGCAGCGACAAGGCCCGCGCCGTACACCCACTGCTTTCGCTCAGATACGAGAGTGGCGACTGCCGCGCCTGCGACCGCGATCGTCGAGTATGCAGCGGGGATGAGCCACCATGCCGCGTCGGCGTGTTCGCGCCAGACGGGGACAACGGCGAAGGTGAATACGACGCTGGGAACGGCGAGCAGCGGCTGGTCTTCGATCAAGGCAAGGACGGCGTAAACGGCGATGTAGATGCCGAGGACGGCGGCGAGCATGCCTGGGGTCGGGCCGGTCGCGAGCGACATCACGGCGACAGCGAGCGACATCACGTAGAGGTGCATGCGGAACTCGGGGCGCCAGAACTTCGTCGCGAGGCCCGCTGCCGCGAATGCGAGTGACGCCGCCATGAGCGACATGATCATCGATCCACCGTCGGCTTCTTCGGCTGCGGGCAAGCTGCTGAGAACCAGAATGTAGGCGATCATCGCGGTCAGGCCCGAGGCGTAGAGCCAGCCGCTGGCGACGCGGACGCGCGCGACCTCTGGCGTATCGAGCAACCGTCCGAGTGTGAGAGTGCTGCCGTCGGTGATTGCGGCGGCTGCGTAGAAGAATGCTGCTGCGAGGTGGACAGCGGCGCCAATCCGCGGCTGCTCGTCGAAGTATGCGCCCTCGAAGAGCGCCCACGATGCGGTTAGGCCACTGACGCAGACGATGTCGCGGGCGCGGTCGTCGATCCAAGTCGGCGACCACGCGCGGGCTGCGACTGCTAGCGCGATCGTCGCGCCTGCGAGTGTGGCGCCGTAGAACGCCGCCTCGCCATCGAGCGCGTAGACGATGCTGAGCGCGGTCGCGACTATGGTCGCGTACAGGACGGCCGTCGTGCCGAACGCCCTGCCGCGTGACGCATCGAGGGCGAGGAAGGCGACGGCGGCGCCGAGGACGGCAGGAAGGAACCACAGCGTTACGGGCTCATACGTCAGGTTCGGATCGCCTGAAGCGACGACGGCGGCGGCGGCGATCGCGACGCCGATGGCTGTCGCTACTCGGCCGATGTCGAATGCGTCGTCTCGCCACATGGAGTGCAGGTTGAGGCCACGCAGTTCTGGCGCGAATCGCGCGAGCGCGGCGAGGGCCAGCGCCGGCACGATTGCACCGAAGGCGTAGAATTCCGCGCTGGCGTTGAAGGCGTACGTTATCGAGACGCCGAACGCGACGGCGACGCAGATTGAGCTGACGGAACCAGCACGTTCGGCGCGGGAGGCGTCGAGTCCGGTGACGACGGCGACGAGCGCGAACAGCGCGGGCAGGAACCAGCGGGTCGCCGGTTCGTAGGCGCCGGGGTCGCTGTCCAGAGAGACGAGCACGGCACCCGTGCCGACAGCGACGGCGGCGGCAGCGCCGAGACGTGCGGCGTTGAAGGCGTCTTCGCGCCACGATGGGTGCGCCAGTGTCGTTTGGGCGTCGCGGACGAAACGGGCCGCGAGCGTGAGGGCGATCGCCGTCGCAATGAATCCGAAGGCGTAGAACTCGGCGCTTGCGTTGAGTGCGTACGGCACCGATACGGACACGGCCATCAACGAGACGATGAAACTGATGGAACCGACGCGATCCTTGCGTGAGGCATCGAGTCCTGCGAAGACGGCGACTAAGGCGAGCAGGGCGGGCGCGAACCAGCGGGTCGCGGGTTCGTATGTGCCTGGTTCAGCGTCAAGAGCGATGAGCACGGCGCCAGCGCCGATGGCCACGGCGGTAGCGGCGCCGAGGCGTCCTGCGTTGAAGGCATCTTCGCGCCAGCCACCGTCGAGCAGCGACGTCTGCGTATCGCGGGCGAAGCGTGCGGCGAGTGCGAGAGCCAGGCCAGCCGCGACGAATCCGAAGGCGTAGAACTCGGCGCTTGGGTCGATGACGTACACGACCGCCGGGCCGACGAGCAGCAGTGTCAGGGCCCCGGTGACGATCCCGGCGCGCTCTCCCCGGGAAGCGTCGATCATTGTGAATGCGAAGGCGCCTAGCGCGACGAGCGGAAGGAAGGCGCGGAACTGCATCTCGTAGTCGGAGACGGGCTGCACGCCGAGGGCGGCGGCCGCACCGGCGATGGCGAGCGCACTGCCGGCACCGATGTAGCCGAGGAGGAAGACGTCCTCGCGCCAGGCGGTGTGCAAGCGGTCGAGTTTGGAGTGCGTGAGCCAGCGCGCGGCCGAGGCGAAGGAAAGCGCGGGCGCGAGGAAGGACACGGCGTAGTACTCAGGGCTGAGGTCGAATCCGAAGACGATGCCCGCTGCGGCGCCTGCTGTAGCAAGGACAACGCCTGTCACTCCGAGCCGTCCGCGTCGTGAGAGGGCGTCGATTGCGTAGAAGGGGATCAGCAGCGCGAAGGTCCCCGCGAGGAACCAGCGTGAGTGCAATGCGTAGGGGGTAACCGTGTCCTGCGTTTGCTGGAGGACGAGGAAGCCGACGAGGACGGCGGCACCGGTGCTGATGATGCCCGCGACTCGCAGCGTCTCGTCGAACGCTTTGGGCAGCTTCGACTGTTGATCGGTGGTGGAAGCGGCCGCCATCGCGGCGCCGAACGTCACGGCGAGCGCGCCGAAGATGACGGCGTAGTACTCGACTGGGGCATCCGTCGCGAAGATGATGGCGACGAATCCAGCTCCGAAGCCAGCGATGGCTGCGATGCCAGCGCCAGCTTCTTTTGTGACGAGCATGTGGAGGATTGCGTAGGCGGCGAAGGCGAACATCGTGACGGGCAGGAACCACTGCGTCGCGACGTCCAGCTCGAGTTCGCTGTCCTGTGACAGCGGCGCGATGGTGAGAACGATTATGGCGCTCGTGAGTGCGACGGCGTGCGCCTGCAGCGTCCAGATCGTGCCGATGCGCTCACGCAGTTTGGCCGGCCCAACCACGCTTGTGAGTGACATGGCCAACGCCAGGGCGATGAAGCCGGCAGGCGCCCACTCCATCGGCACGCTGGCGACGATCGAACCCGCGAGAGCAGCGCTGACTAGCGCGACGCCTGCGGCGAACGTATAGACACGGCCGAGTCCGACGTAAGCCACGGCGGCGTAGAACGCGGCCGTCGCGATTGAGCCGAGGCACCACATCGCCTCAGCGCTCAGGGCACTGTCACCGAAGATGGTGTGGGCGGCGACGAAGTTCAACGGAACGAGAATCGAGCCAACGCCGAAGAACACGCGTCCTGCGGCTTCGACGCGCTTGATGCGCATGCAGACGTCGCCAGCCGCGAGAAACGCGAGCGTGTAACCGGACAGGAGCACCATCTTGAGACCGCCGCTGACGGCTTCGCCGGAGTAACCGACGTAGATGAGGGCGGCGACGACGGTGAGAAAGGCGCCGGCAAAGAGAAAGAGGTTCGCCTGCTGTTCAGCGAGCCAGCTCCAGTCGAACTCCGGTCGCGGTTCGCGAGGCCGCGGCGGGGCCGGCGGTACTGATGACACGCGCCGTGGCGGAGCTGGCGGCGTTGCGGACCGTCCGCCCATGGCGGGCGTCGGCGGCCGCATCAGACCGCTCGCCCGAGCAGGTGCATCGTGACTCGCGATGACGGCGGATGCGACAGGCGCAGGCGGTGGCGGTGTGGGGATGGGCGCAGGCGTAGCCCGCTGACTTGCGGGCATCAGGAGCGCCATCTCGTCCTCGTAGTGCGTGCCGATGCGTGCGCGCTGCTGCGGGAGGAGTGTCGCTGAGAGCGGGTACGTCTGGAGTTCGTTGAGCAGGAACGCCACGCCCGTGCGTCGCACGGCTCCGCCGATGTCCCGCGGGGTACCGCACCGGTCGCACGTGGGCGCGCTCGCGTCTCCGCGGTCGCCACAGGTGAGGCAGTAGTGGTAGTTCGTGGTGTGCATGGCCGTCCTCCAGATTCGGAACCGCTTCTTTTGGGAGTATCCGCCGCGAGGGGCACGCGATGTGAGGTACAGATGCACCACAAGAGGCCGTCAACAGAACCATCTTCTGAGACGGCGAGACTGGCGCGTCAATGGAGAAAGTCTGCTTCAGTTCGGGTTTCGGGCCGAAAGTAGGCTTTGAGAGGGTCAGACGCCGTCAGGCATGTCGTCGCCACGGCCACGAAAGACCAGGCGGATCGAGGTGCCGGCGAACCCGAAATTGCGGCGGATCACGTTTTCCATGTAGCGGCGGTAACTGAAGTGCACCGCCGAGGCATCGTTGAGGAAGAGCACGAACGTCGGCGGGTCGACCTCCGCTTGCGTGACATAGAGAAGCTTGATGCGCTTACCCTTAGACGGCGTCGGCGGCGGCTTCTGGGCGACGGCGCGGCGCAGGGCCTGATTCAGAGCACCAGTTTCGACGCGTTTGTGACGCTCGGCGCCGATGCGCTTTGCTTCGAGCAGCACTTCGCGGACGCCGACGCCCTCAATTGCGGACATGAAGAGCACTGACATCCACGGTGCGAACTTCACCTTCCACTTGATGCGGCGCTCCCACTGCTCCTGTGTCCAGCCTTCTTCGGACTCCGCGGCCTCGCGTACGAGGTCCCATTTGTTGGCGACCACGACGACGCCCTTGTGCTCTTCGAGCGCGTAACCGATGACGTGCGCGTCTTGCGCGATGAAGCCTGCCGATAGGTCGAGCACGCATACGGCAACCTGCGCACGTTCCAGCGCGCGCCGGGCGCGGATGGCCGAATGTTGTTCGACGCCCTTCTCGATGGAGCCGCGGCGGCGCAGACCAGCCGTATCGACGAGCACGAGCGGCGTGCCTTCAAAGTCGAACCGCGTGTCGATTGCGTCGCGCGTCGTGCCAGGAACGTCGCTGACGATTACACGATCTTCGCCGAGGATTGCGTTCAGCAGCGACGACTTACCAACGTTCGGGCGGCCGACGATCGCTATGCGAATCGCCTCGTCCGCGGCATCGTCCGTCTCAGCGTGCGGCAGCGTCTCGACGACCATATCCAGCACATCGGCGACGCCGTGGCCGTGATGGGCGCTGATCGCGATGGGCTCACCGAGGCCGAGCTCGAAGAAGGCGACGGAAGCCTCCTCACGCTCGCGATTCTCGGCCTTGTTCGCGATGAGGAGCACGGGCTTCTTCGTCCGGCGCAGGAGGTCGGCGACCTCGTACTCGGCGGCCGTGATGCCAGTGATCGTGTCGACGACGAACAGGATCATCTGTGCTTCGTCGAGCGCCTGTTCGACCTGCTGCCGGATCAGTGGCGTGTAGGTACCCGGCACGTCGGGTTCGAGGCCGCCGGTGTCGACGACGGTGAAGTCACGGCCGCCCCAATGCGCATCGCCGTAGATACGGTCGCGCGTCGTGCCGGCGAGATCCTCGACGAGCGCGGGCCGACCACCAACGATGCGGTTAAACAACGCGGATTTGCCCACGTTCGGTCGGCCAACAATGGCGACGATAGGAAGTGGCGACGGGATAGATGTCATCGGGGCGTCAGGGCGATACCCAGCTCCGCTGGTTCAACCCGCACGACCGTCGTGCCGCCGGGCGGGGTCACCTGGAGCGGGACGATGTGCAGGCCTTCCGCGAGCCCCTGCGCGTCGGCGACAACGATGATCGACTCGGGCGTGATCGCCTGCAGCGTCGGCACATCGCCGGATAGCGTCACGAATACCGCGCCGGATGGAGTCACGACGAGTCCCTCTCCAACATTTCGCACCTGGGGTACTACAAGGAACGATACCTCACCCCGCGCAGGGGCAATGTTGATCGTGACAGTCACCTGGTCGGATCCTGCGACCGTGAGGCCCGGCGGGAGAACCAAATCGACCGTTCGCGTGACGGTCGCGCGGGCGTCGCCGAGCGCGATCTCCTCCGTCGCGATCCCGGCGATCGGGTCAAGCGACTGCAGTTCGCCAAGCGGCCCGCTGACCGTCACGATCGGCGGATCAACTGAAATGCCTGTCACGTTGTAACCCAATGCCGGGGCGCCGCTGATGAGCGGGCTGACGGTGAACTCGAGACTGAACTCACGCTGTTCGATCTCGACGCTGACGTCGGCGGTCGCTGGCGAGACCGTGATGCGCCCGATCTCGCCGCCCCGGGCATCACGCGCACGGAGTGGGACGCTCTCCTCTTCGAAGTCGACTCGCAGGCCGGTTACGGGCGCCTCGGCGACGGCGGCATCGACAAGCTCGACGAGGCTCTGGGGGCCGCTTACGGTGGCAGTGTCAGGTTCGACGGATTGGGCGCCGGCCGCGAAGCCCTGTTGCGGTGAGCCGACGACGGCGACGCGCACGGGCACTTCTTTCGTGCGTAGCGGCTCCAACGTTACCTGCACCTGTTCCGGCGACGTACGCACGATGCGAACGTCGCTGTTGGTTGAGCGCACGCTGACGGGCACATCCGCATCGCCCGCGGGCAAGCCGCCAAGGTTCACTTCCGCCGTGAAGTCGGCGGCACGGAGATCTTCGAGCTCGTTTTCGGGCGCTTCGATGTCGATGCGAACCGTGTTCGCGGATGCGTTGGCGATCGCGAGATCCGTCGGCACGTTCACGAACGAGATCTCGATCGCGCTGTTGAAGGTTTGGCGTTCGGTGGGGTTCTCTGCATCTGTGACGAATAGCCACAAGCTGAGCGCAAGGGCGACGGAGAGGATCGCAAGGCTGATGTTGCCGACGATCGACGTGACCATCCCGCGGACGAAGAACCAGAGTGCGCGCGGCAGTCGCCTTAACCACTCCATTACGACGTCCCGTTCTTGCGCCCGGCAAGGAGCGCTTCAAGTAGGCCGTGAAGGTGCGCTTCATCAAGGCGGGCGTGGAGCTGGCCATCAGCGGTGACAGAGATGCGGCCCGTCTCCTCCGACACGACGATCGTGACCGCGTCTGTGCGCTCGGAGATCCCGAGGGCAGCACGGTGACGTGTGCCGAGTTCGCCGGGGAAGGTGTTGTCGGAGAGTGGCAGCGTGACACCGGCGGCGACGACGCGATCATCTCGCACGATCACGGCTCCATCGTGGAGGGGCGAGTTCGGGTAGAAGATGCTCTCGAGGAGATCGGGCGAGGTGAGGGCGTCAACAGGGATGCCGGTCTCGATGTAGTCCTGTAATCCTGTCTCACGCTCGACGACGATGAGGGCGCCGATCTGCTTGCGGGCCATGTCGGACGCGGCAACATTGACGGCCTCGATTGTGTGCAGGCTGCTGGGGCTGGCGCCGAATGCGCGCGCGCTCGTGCGGCCGACGCGCTCGAGGGCGCGGCGCAGCTCCGGTTGGAAGATGATCGGCATCGCGATGAGGAGCCCTATGAAGGAGTTTCGGATTATGAAATCCAGCACCGGCAGATCGAAGGCTTGCACCAGCAAGACGGCTCCGAGGAACAGGATGAAGGCGCCGCGGATAACGGCCATCGCTGTGGTGCCACGCAGCAGCAGCAGCAGCCAGAACAACAGCAGCGAGATGATGGTGACCTCGAGCGCGGCGGCGGCATCGAATTGCTGAAAGTTGTCGCGTAGGAAGTCGGTGATGTCGCTCATGGTTCGGGCGACCTACCGCGCATGCTCGCCCGCAGTCAGTGCGAGGATGGCCTTTTGTGCGTGGAGACGGTTCTCGGCCTGGTCGAACACGACCGATTGCGGCCCTTCGATGACATCCTCCATCACTTCTTCGCCGCGGTGGGCTGGCAGGTCGTGCATGAAGATGGCGGTTGGCTTTGCGAGCGCCATCAGGTCGGCGGTGATCGCGTAGCCGGTGAACGCTTCCTTGCGGGCGGTGTAGCTGTCCTCCTGGCCCATGCTGGCCCAGACATCGGTGTAGACGACGTCGGCGTCCTGGACCGCGTCCGCCGCTGAGTCGTAGAAGTCGGCGCGGCCACCGTTTGCCGCTGCCGTCTCGGCGATCATGTTCTGTACTGCGTCCGGCAGGCTGTAGCCCTCCGGCGAAGCCATTGCGAAGCTCATGCCAGCGAGGGCGGCGCCTTCGGCCAGCGACTGCGCGACGTTGAAGCCATCGCCGACGAATGCCAGCCGCACGCCTCGAAGTGAGTCGAAGCGCTCGCGCACGGTCAGCAGGTCGGCGAGTGCCTGGCAGGGATGCTCCTCGTCGGAAAGGGCGTTGATCACGGGTACGTCGGCGAAGCGTGCGAGGTTCAGGAGCGTCTCGTGCGAGTACGTGCGTGCCGCGATGACATCGACGTAGCGGCTGAGGACGCGCGCGACGTCGGATACGGGCTCACGCTGGCCGAGACCGACTTCGGCCTGGCTGAGATAGATGGCGTGGCCGCCCAACTCTTGCATCGCGACGTCAAAGCTCACGCGAGTCCGGAGCGATGGCTTCTCGAAGATAAGCGCGAGGGTCTTGTTGCGCAGAATATCGTGGCCGCCGCCGTCGCGCTTCAGGCTGAGCGCAGTGCGCAGCAGCAGTTCCACCTCGTCGGCGTTGAGTTCGGCGATGGAGAGAAGATTGCGTCCCTTGAGGGCGTCTTCGGATGCTGTCATGGGACTTGAGTATAACGACCGACGGCTTCGCTGGTTGACATTGATCTGGATTGACTAACGGTCGTGTTCGCCCTTCCATAGGCGGTCTTGAGTACTGTGAGCTGTGATATGATCCGATCCGGAGCAAACGTCGAGATCCCGCTCTCGAAAGCCGCTATGGAATCCACGACAACCCCATCCAAGCTTGCGCTCATTTTCCCTGGCCAGGGCTCGCAACATGCGGGCATGGGTCGGCGCATCGCTGAGGCGTCGCCGATGGCGGGGCAAGTCTTTGCGGAAGCGGGTGACGTGCTCGGGATTGATGTCACGACGCTCGTGATGGAGGGCTCCGAGAAACAGCTATCGAAGACGACGACAACGCAGCCAGCGATTCTCGCGGTGAGTTGGGCGCACCTGACGTATCTGCGGGAGCGTGCAGAGCAGTTCGGGCGGCAGATTCGACCGTCGCATGGCTCTGGGCACAGCTTCGGGCAGTTCTCTGCTGCAGCTGCGGCCGGTTCGCTCTCGTTTGCCGACGCGTTGACGCTTGTGCGCGAGCGCGGACGCATCATGACCAAGTGGTCGAAGAAGCGGCCGGGCGGCATGGCGAGCGTCATCGGTCCATCGGATCAGGATGTGCGGGATGTCTGCGAAAGCGTGTCGCCTGATGGCGATGTTGGTGTGGCAGCCGTAAACGCCCCAGGACAGACCGTCATCTCTGGTACGCTCGCGGCGCTCGGTCGCGCTGTCGAAGCGATGAAGGAACGTGGCCGCGTCGTGACGCTGCCGATTTCCGTGCCGGGTCACTTCCCGAAGATGGCGGAGGCACGCGAAGAACTTCGGGCTTCAATCGACGCGACGGAGTTTCACGACCCGAGGTTCCCGATCGTCTCCAGCCTGACGGGCCGCGCGCTGACGACGGCCGATGAGGTTCGGCAGGAGCTGTCGGATCAGATGACGGGAGCGATCAACTGGATGCGCGCGTTTCTTGAGATGCGCAAAATGGGCGCCTCTGCGTTCTTCGAAGTAGGTCCGGGCCACGTCCTCAGCAACATCAGCCGCCGCCTCGACCGCGACGCGAAGATGATCGACATCTTCGATGATGCGCAGTGGGCGGAGCTAGCGCCTAGTCTGCCGAAGATTGAGACCGCCGAGTTGCACCTTGGCTAAGCGCCCGGAGTCGCTCCCAAACAGGCGCGTCGTTGTGACGGGCATGGGGACGGTCTGCCCCCTTGGCAACAACTGGCGCGATGCGTGGCAGTCGATGGTCGAGGGCCGCAGCGGCATCCGCGAGCTTACACAGTTCGACGTCAGCGAGTTCGAGGTGAAGATCGGCGGGGAGGTTCGCGACTTCCACCCTGAGGCGGTGATTCCGGCGAAGGATCTGCGCCGGATGGACGAGAACGTCCAGTACGCCGTCGTGTCTGCGCAGGAAGCGGTCGCCGATGCCGGGCTCGTGATCGATGACGGCAATCGCGACAGCGTCGGCGTAGTCTTCGGCTCCGCTGGCGGCGGTTACGGCTTCTTGATCAACCAGAACGAGACCTTCCTCAAGAGTGGGTATCGGCGCATCAGTCCGTTCACGATCTCAAGCATCCTTCCGGACGCAGCGTCAGGGCAGGTGGCGATCCACATCGGCGCGGCCGGACCGAACATGGCGGTTGCTTCAGCATGCTCAACGGGCACCGGTTCGATCGGTGAGGCATGGGAAACGGTCAGGCGAGGTGACGCGGAGGCCGTAGTCGCTGGCGGCACTGACAATCCGCTGCTTCCCATCCTCTACGCAGGGTTCCACGCCCTTCGCGCGCTGGCGAATGACGCCGAGCATCCGGAGCGCGCCTGCAAGCCGTTCGACAAGCGGCGTGACGGGTTCGTCGTGGGGCAGGGGGCGGCCGCGATGGTGTTGGAGTCGCTCGACTCCGCGAAGGCGCGGGGTGCGGAGATCTACGCGGAGGTCGTGGGTTACGCATCCAGCAACGATGCACACGATATGGTCGCGTCGCTCGAAACAGGACGTGGTTCAGCGATGGCGATGAAGCGCGCGCTTGACAAGGCGGGCATGGCGCCGGAAGAAGTCGACTACATCAACCCGCACGGCACTGGGACAGCCCTGAACGACCGGGCTGAGACGGCCGCCATCAAGACGACGTTTGGGGAGCACGCGTATCGGCTAGCGATCAGTTCTACGAAGGCGATGCATGGCCACCTGATGGGGGGCGCCGGAGCGCTCGAAGCAATCGCGTGTGTGCAGGCGATTCGCACCGGGACCATCCCGCCCACGATCAATTACGAAGTACCGGATCCCGACTGCGACCTTGACTATGTGCCCAACGAAGCCCGCCAGACCGAGGTCCGCGTCGCGCTCAACAACTCTGTCGGCCTTGGTGGGCACAATGCGAGCGTGATTTTCCAGCGATACGAGGACTGAGTTCGCCGAACGCGCGCGGTGCGAAGGTGGAGGTGAGATGCCAAGCGAACCCGTAATCCGCAAAACAATCGAGCTGCCGTACGACTATAGATTCACATTCCAGGCGACCCCTTGGACGATCAAGCGCACACTCATCCTGTTGCTTCCATGGGCAATCGTCGCGATGCTCCCTTCCGGCAAGCCATCAAAGACCGCGACGGCGATCGCGTCGAAGATTTCACCCTTCGTCAAGCAGGTCTTCCGCTAAGGCCGGCCCGTACCGGTCGCGAAATATACCCGCGTTGCTTCGACATCGGCCGCGATCGCGTCTACGAGCTCGTCCATGCCGTCGAACTTCACCTCGCCGCGCAGCCGATGGAGCATCTCCACGCGAAGCTCGCGGCCGTAGAGGTCGCCCTCGAAGTCCAGCAAGTACGTTTCGACAGACGGCAGCTCGTTGTCGAATGTGGGCTTGATGCCGATGTTGGTCGCGCCCATGTACGACTCGCCGCCGACGTGCGCGCGCGTCACGTACACGCCGTACGCGGGCAGCGCGCGATCCGGCGTGATCGCGATGTTCGCTGTGGGGAAGCCGATCGTCCGCCCGCGCTCCATGCCGTGCACTACGGGACCGCGCAAGGAGTAAGCGCGGCCGAGGAGTTCCGCCGCCGTTTCCATGTCGCCATCCGCGATTGCGGTACGAATTGCGGTGGCGCTCACGCGTCCGCTGTCGCCATCGAGCGGATCATCCAGTACCTCCAACTCGAACCCGAGCTCTGCGCCTATCTCCGCGACGCGCAGGGGGGTGCCCTCGCGACCCCGACCGAACGCGTTGTCCGGTCCCATGAGGATGTACTTCATGTTGAGCGCGTCGTGCAGCATCGCGAGGAAGTCGTGCGCCGATAGCTCCGCGACCTCCGACGTGAAGGTCAACGGCGCGACGAAGTCGACGTCAGTCGCACGCAGAAGCTCGATGCGCTCCTCGAGGCTGGTGATATACGCGACGCGCGCCGTTGGCCGGAGTACCTGTATCGGTGAAGGATGCAGGGTCACGATGCCACTCGCGAACTCTCGTGTGGCCGCGCGGCGCTTGAGGCCCGCGATCAAGTGTGTGTGGCCACGGTGCACGCCGTCGAAGACACCGAGCGTGATCGCGCTCGGTCGGCCGGTCGCGTGGCGAGAGAGTTCATCGTGGGCGAGAGACATCTGCGCAGGGTACAGCGATGCGGCGCGAGGCTACAGGTTGGGAACGGGCGATTTGTTGACACGCTTGTTGCAGCACGGATGCGGGGACGTAGGGCGGCCTGATGCTAGACTGCCGCGTCGAACCCCACTCCTGGAGCTGATTGTGGACAACGAGTACCGGCTCGATCGTGATGCCATTCTGCGAACCGTTCGCGGATCAGATGTCGTCGCGTTTCGCTTCGTGACGATTCCGATGCGCCTGCTCATCGACAACCGGTTCAGTGATCACGACGCGCCGATGATCAAGATCGTGCCGAAGGTGGAAAGCGCAGAAGAGCGGTTCAAGAGCCTGAAGGTGCTTCGACCACGCTTCAAGCTGCCGCCGAAGATCAGCGCAATCTGGTGGCCGCGCTACGTTCAGACGCTGCGCGAAACAGGGATCTGGGCGGCGATCATCGATCGGATGAGCGACAGCGGCTACCCCGTGGTTGCCGAAGAATGCGACGACATCTTCGACGAGCTTCTGCGGCTGGAGCGGATGGAGGTCGTCAATGCGATTGGCGGCGAGGGGTATCGCACCCTCTGGCCCGCGCAACACAGGTAGCACGCCCGTGGATCGCGCTCGCTTCATTGAACTGATACGTGCGGCCCTCGAAGGCATCCCGGAACCTTTCGCCGAGCATCTCAAGCAAGTCGACATTGTCGTGACGCGCCGTCCCTCGCCGGATGACCTTGAGGACGCTGACCTAGCGCCGCACGAGTCGATGTATGGCTTCTATCGCGGCATCCCGCTGACGGAGCGGGACAGCGGATATAACCTCGTCGCGCCGGACGTCATCCATATTTATCAGGAGCCGCTCGAGGAGGACTTTCCGGAGGACGATGAGCTGATGGCCGAGATACGGGTCACCGTCCTGCATGAGCTGGCGCACTTCTTTGGCATCGACGACGAGCGGCTGGAGGAGCTTGGAATGGACTAATTCTTAGCTTGTCAACCGACGAAACTGCCGCTTGTGAATCTGAGCACAGGTGAAACAACGGCGCGTGCGAGATACCTGCCGTTGATCGTGGCACAGGCTCACGGTAGATTCAGCCGAGTCTCATCTCAACTGCCTGCCAGAACGGTACACTGCTTCAAATGCCCGAACTCGGACGCACACTCTCGCAAGCCCGTGTCGCGCGCGGCCTCACCCTTGAGGACGCGGAGCGCGATACGCGGATTTCGAAGCGCTATCTGGATGCCCTCGAACGCGAGGACTGGAAGGTGTTTCCGGCGCCGGTGTACAGCCGCGCGTTCCTTCGAACCTATGCCCAGTACTTGAACTTGAATCCGGCTGAACTGATGCGACTGTTTCAGTCGCAGACGGAGGAGCCGGTGATTCGGCCGCTGCCGGAAGTGATGGCACCCGCCTCGACCGCGAACATGAACGTGGTGCTTGCGGGCGTTGTCGGTCTGCTGCTCGTTGTTGCCGGCGCGTTCCTGTTCTTCTCCCGCGGGGATGGCGATGGGAGTGAAACCGTCACGAATCCGCCGTCCACGGCCGTCGTCGAAGGCGAAGGTGGTGGTGACGTCGGCGTTGGTCGGCCAGTCGGGGAGATCACGGAAGGTGAAGTGCCGGATCTTGCCGGTGTGCGGACAGAAGACGCGATCGTTGCGCTAGAGCAAGCAGGACTCAGCTACGTGGTCGTCGAGACCGAGAGCGCGGACGGGACGCCTGGGGTCGTAGCGTCGCAGAGTCCGGCTGCCGGTACCGAAGGTGGGAGCAACACGTCCGTCACGCTCGTCGTCCCTGCTTCTTGAACCTGACCTTCTTTCGGGCGATTCGTTGGCTGCTACCCTGAACTGTGCGTTATCACATCGTCACTCTTGGTTGTGCGAAGAACGTCGCTGACAGCGAGCGCATTGCGCGCGTGCTCGGCGAAGGCGAACACGTCGAGGTCACAGAGCCTGGCGCCGCCCAGATGGTCATCGTCAATACGTGTGGCTTCATTGACGCCTCCAAGGAAGAGTCGGTTAACACGATCCTGGAGCTTGCACAGGGGAAGCCGCGTGGCCAGCAATTGGTCGTCGCCGGGTGCTTGACGGCGCTTCATGGAGCGGAGCTCAAGGCCGAAATACCCGAGATCGATGCCGTGTTTGGCGCGGAAGACTGGACGGGCATCAGCAGCTACGTCCAGCAGCTCGAGCCTGTGCGCATGGAAGAGCCGCCGTTCGACATTCCCGAGGTCATTCCGCTGGTGGCCGCCGCGCGATCGAGCGCGTACCTGAAGATTTCTGACGGCTGCAACGCGCCGTGCACGTTCTGCATCATCCCGAAAATGAAGGGCAAGCTGCACAGCACGCCTGCGGATGAACTCGTCGAAGAGGCCCGGCGACTTGCAGGTCAGGGCGTGAAGGAGATCGTGCTCGTCGCGCAGGACAGCACCGACTACGGCCGCGATCTGGGGCTGCGCGATGGGCTGCCGGACCTCCTCGAACGGATATCGGCTGCGTGTCCAGAGGTGCCGTGGATTCGCATCATGTACGCCTACCCTGGTCACGTGACGAAGCAGCTGGCAGAGACGATGGCGCGCCTGCCAAACGTCGTGCACTACATCGACATCCCGCTGCAGCATGGGAGCGAGAGCGTGCTTCGGCGTATGAAGCGCCCGAGTAACAAGCGTCTTGTGCGTGAAATGCTCGATACGCTCCGCGCGGCGATGCCCGACATCGCAATCCGGACAACATTTATCGTCGGGTATCCGGGCGAGACCGACGCGGAGTTCCAGGAGCTGCTTGGGTTCGTCCGGGAGATGGCCTTCGACCACGTCGGCTGCTTCACGTTCTCACCGCAATCCGAGTCGCCGGCCGCGCTCGAACCGAACCCAGTGCCCGAACGCACGAAGAAACGCCGCCAACGTCAGCTCATGGAGGTCGCGCAGCAGGTGTCGATCATCAAGAACCGCGCGATGGTTGGTCTCGAGGTCGACGTGCTGGTGGAGTCGCTGAGCAGCGGTGAGCGGGAGGGCCTCGACCAGGACTTCGTGATTGGCCGCTGTTACCGCGATGCTCCGGAAGTCGATGGCCTGGTGCTGCTGCGTGGTGACTTCGGTCCGGGCGACTTCGTACGCGCACGTGTTCTCCAGTCGCTGGCCTACGACCTCGTTGCCGAACCCATCGGCTGAGGCAGCAACGGATACTGGCCGTGCCGCCTAGTCGAGAAGCCGCGCTCGCGCACGGAATTGCTGGATGATGGCGAGCGACTCTCGCGTGGAGAGTCCAAAACGGTGGAGGCCGTAGCGCGCCAACTCAAAGGCGACTTCATCTTCGGCGACGACAGTCTCAATGTTCCGAGCTCGAAGCTTGGCGGCTTCGGTATGCACCAGTGCACGCGCCACGATGTCGACGTGCGGATTGATCTCCCTTGCGCGCTCGGCAAACAGTCGCGTCGCGAACGGGTCTTCGAGCGCGATTACAACAACGCGGGCGTCCTCGATTCCCGCGTGTTTGAGCACAGCCGGGCTCGTGGGGTTGCCCTCGATGACGTCGATGTCGTGCGATCGTGCATCGCGCGCCGCTCGCGCGTCGTCCTCGATCACGCGGACGTCAAAGCGAGGCTGGAGGATCGCCACGATTGTCCGGCCGACCTCGTTATAGCCGCAGACGACGGCGCGCCTCCCCAGCCGAGATGGTGGTGGGGTGGTGACATCAGCCGTTGCGAGGGGACGGATGTCCGAAAAGCGTTCGGCCACCAGTAACAGCCCCGGGGTTAGCACGATCGAGATCACAGCGGCGGTGATGATCGCGCTGAAGAAGTCACCGCTGATTGCGCCGTTGTCGAGGCCAGTGCCAGCCAGGAGGAACGAGAATTCGGCGATCGGCACAGTCAGCGCTGCAGTCATCATGGTCGTGTGGACAGGGAATCCGGTCAGGCGCATGACGGCGAACGTGGCGAGCGGGCGGGCGATGAGGATGATGGCCGTGATTGCGATGACGCTAGCCCACTCATCTTGCAATACGTCGGGGTCGATCAGCATCCCGGCGGCGACGAAAAACAACACGGCGAAGACATCGCGAATTGGAAGTAGTTCGCCCAGTACCCGGTGCGAGAGATCCGATTCTGACACGAGGATGCCCGCGAGAAACGCCCCTAACGCAATGGAGAGCCCAACCTGCTCGGAGGCCAGCGCTGTCCCGATGACAAGAAGGGCGATGGCCAGAAAGAAGAGTTCGCGGGAGCGTTCGTCCGCGACGCGATTGAGGACGAGCGGGACGATGCGCAAACCGAAGAGGAGGACACCGACCACGAACGCGAACGCCTTCAGTGCAGCCCATCCGGTTTCTCGAAACACTTCCGACGTGGTTCCGCCGGTGTCGTCGGTAACGACTTCCAGGACAATGATGAGAACGACCGCGATCAAGTCCTGGACGATGGCAAGGCCGATGGCCGCGCGTCCGTGCTCAGTGGCGATCTCGCCGCGGCGTTCGAGGAACGTGACGAGGACGACACTGCTGCAAATCCCCGCGGCCGCGCCTGCGAACGTCGCTTCGTGCAATGTCCAGCCGAGGATCGGTGCTAGTGCGAAGCCGCCCGCAAAGCCCGCGCACGTGGCAGCAACGGCAACGACGATGATACGCACGCCGCCTTTCGAGAGGTCGCTGACCGTGAATTGCACGCCGATGGCGAAGAGAAGCAACACCACGCCGATGTCGCCGAGCAGGCGCAGCCGTTCGATGTCGCCGACGAAGCCGGGTGTGAGGGGTGAGATGACGGCGCCGGCTGCGATGTAGCCGACGATTGCGGGCAGGCGCAGCCGCGTCGCGATCCAGCCACCGACGAGGGCGAGGCCAAACGCGACGGTCACGTCGAGGAGCAGGCTGGTCTCGCTCTCCATCGCAGGGATTGTATCCGGCTGAGATTGCGCCTAGTCGAACTCTTCGATGTCCTTCTGGATATCGATGATCTCGGCGTCCAGGCGAGTTTCGCGGATGTGAGCTTCGATCGCGTTCAGCACCTCTTCGCAGTGACGATGCGTGTTCGCGACGACGGCGATGCCAAGTGTGGCGATCTGCCAAGCCTCGTTGTCATCGACCTCCGCTACAGCGGCCTGGTACGTGTTCCGGATGCGTTGGGAGAGGCTACGGATGACCTGCCGCTTGTCCTTCAACGACGCGCTATCGGGTATGCGGATCCGCACGCGCGTCACGCCGACATGCAGCCGACCCTCGGCAGTCAGATGATGACCTCTTCCTCTTCTTCGACGGCCATCGGCTCTTCGGCGAGCGGGAGTGGTGGGAGATCATCCGGCCTTTCGAGACCGAAGTATTCGAGAAAGCGAACCGTTGTGCCAAACAGCACTGGACGACCGGCGACAGGCGCACGCCCGACTTCTTCGATCAGGCCGCGTGCTGCGAGCGTGCGGATCGGGCCGTCGCAGTCGACGCCACGCACGGATTCGATGTCGGGCCGCGTGACCGGCTGGCGGTAGGCGATGATCGCGAGCGTTTCGAGCGACGCGTTCGTGAGCGGCGGGTGTTCGAGACCGAGAAAGCGCTCGACGTACACGGCGGTGTGACCGGCCGATACGAGTTGCACCAGCTCGCCCGTCCGTTGCAGACGAACGCCGCGGTCGCGGCACTGCTCGGCAAGTTCGTCCAGTGCCTTTACGATGTCGCCCTTTGATGACGCGAGGACGCGTGACAGTGCGGCGATTTCGAGCGGAGCGTCAGCGACGAAGAGAATCGCTTCGACCGCTTGCACGAGGTGTTCCTCGGGGGGTGGTTCGATGAGGCGGGCTTTGCGCTTCTTCAGGTGCGATGGCGCTTCGTCAGTTGTCACGTTGCTCCTCGGCCAGCGGCCTCTCCCAGCTTCCCTGATCACCTTGGGTGACTTCTGCCTGCAAGCGTAACTCACGATAGTGCAGTCGCGCTCGTGGCATGGCGGCAAGTTCGATGCCGAGTTTCTCGACGAGAGTGTGCGCTGTCCGGCAAGCTTCGTCTGCCGTTTGCGCCAGCTCGGCACCTGGATCGACGTGAAGGTCGAGAACGAGGTCGATGCGCTTGCCTTTGCGGGCGACCGTCGTGCGGGATTCGGCGACATGTGGCACCCGGCGCACGGCTTCGTCGATGTGCTCGGCGATGCGTGCCGTCGTAATGGTCACCTCGCCCGCCGTCACATACCGCACGCGCATGCGCTGCGTAGGTGAGGCTGTGAGCTCGAGGACGAGCACGCTGGCCATGATCAGGATCACGACGACCATCCCGAGCGTCAGGATCAGCTTGCCGTCGCGGTCGTTGTGATCTTCGAGAAAGCCAGCGAAGTTGCTGATGCGTTCGATGGTTGCGTCTGCCGCCGTCCAGGCCAGGACGATCGTGAGCAGGGCGGCGAAGATCACCAACATCGCGAGGAGCGACACGATGAAGCGATTGGCCTGGCCCTCGCCCTCGTTCACGGCGCGGACTCAATACGGTAGCTGCATCGCGAGTACGTGGACGGTAATTGGTGCTGCATGTGCAGCATCATACACACGGGTACGGCGGGCTATTTCGTTTCGCACTTTTGTGCGTTTGGCGGACCCAATTTGGCGGCCTTACGAGCAGGCGCTGAAGCCGCAGACCGGGCAGGTCACGCAGCCTTCGGCGTGGACCAGTGGTCCGCCACAGTCAGGACAAGCGCGTGCGCGGGGCACGATGATGGTTCGAACTCGAATCCTGCGAGACATGGCGCCTCCTTGGTGGGATAGTACAAGCGTTCTAATATGTGAAGTCTAGTAGAACGCCTGTGCTGCTGTCAAGATCAAGCCTTGGTCGATAGATTGCCGCGATGCGGATACTGCTCGCACCCCAGGAGTTCAAGGGCAGCCTCACGGCGATCGAAGCCGCGCGTGCGATGACGCTCGGCGTCCGGGACGCACTTCCTCAGGCCGAGATAGTTGAAGCGCCGATGTCTGACGGCGGCCCTGGGTTGGTCGACGCGATGTTGGCAGCGAAGGGCGGCCGGCGCATCGACGTGCACTGCGCCGACCCACTGATGCGCCCGGTCGTGGCGTCGTTCGCGCTGTTATCCCATGGCACGGCCGTTATCGAGATGGCCGCCGCGTCGGGGCTGGTGCTCCTTCGCGAGCACGAGCGTGACCCGCTGATCGCGACGACGTATGGGACGGGCGAACTCATCCGCGCCTCGCTTGACCACGCGCCGCGCGAGATCATCGTCGGAGTCGGCGGCAGCGCGACGGTGGACGGTGGTGCAGGAGCTGTGCGCGCGCTCGGAGTGCGGTTGGTCGACGAGTACGGAGGTGACCTCCCGCAGGGTGGGGCCGCGCTCGCGAATCTCGCGCGCGTCGACGCGTCGGGCCTCGATCCACGGGTGCGCACCACGCGGATACGCATCGCGTGTGATGTCACGAACCCGCTCATCGGTTCTGAAGGCGCGGCAGTGGTGTTCGGACCGCAGAAAGGGGCGTCACCTGACGGCGTACGCATTCTCGACAACGCGCTACGCAATTTGGCGGGCGTGCTGGAGGGAGAGTTCGGTCGCGATGTTGCGGCGCTCCCCGGTAGTGGCGCCGCTGGTGGACTGCCGGCGGCGCTCGTCGCGATGCTCGACGCGACGATCGAGCCCGGGTTCGATCTTGTTGACGAGGTCACGGGCCTCGACGCTAAGGTCGCCGCGGCGGACATCGTCATCACAGGCGAGGGACGTCTCGATAGCCAGACCGCATACGGCAAGACGGCGTCCGGCGTGGCGCGGCTGGCGCGTCAACACGGCAAGCGCGTGGGAGTGATCGCTGGCCACGTGGACGAGTCGTACGTGCCCGACGGGGAGTTCTATGCAGTCGAGGATCTGCGTTCGGATGGGACGACGCTGGAGCAGTCGATGGCTGGGGCGACAGAGCTGGTTCGGGCGGCCGCCAGGCGAATCGTCTCAGGCCTCGTGTCGATGGGGAGCTAGCCGTCGCGCTTTCTGAATCTGCCGGCGCGCTGGGTAGGTGGTGGCGTTGAGGAGGACGGCGCGCGTTTTGGCGGAGGCGGCTCTTCCTCGTCCTCACCATCGGCGTACTCTTCGAGCTCGGCGTCCGCGTCTTCCTCGTCCTCTTCTTCGTCTTCTTCTTCCTCGCCTTCTCCATAGTCGTCGTACGGATCCTCGATATCGCGGCTTTGCCACCAGACGTAGAGCATCAGCACCAGGAACGCGCTGGAGATCACGAGTAGTAAGACACGATCACCGTCGAACGAAAGCAGCAACGGCACGACTATCGCAAGCTGTACGGCGAAGGGCACCCACAGCAACAGTCGGTACTGACCGCGACGCCAGGCGAGCATGGCATAGATGCCACCGAAGACGATCATCAGGCCGCCGAGCATGCGTTCCGCCGTGCGATCTGTTCCGGCGTCGACGGCGGAGAACGCGCCCGTCGCGAGCGCGACTCCTTCAAAGACCGTCCAGATCGTGAGCAGGATCAGCAGGATGCGGAAGAGGCTATGGGCGTCGATGACGCTCCGCGTGTGGACGACGTCTTCCTCTTCTTCCTCGTCCCATTCTGGTTCGGGCGGCGCTTCGCGACGTGATGGCGTGCGGTGGCTCATGGTCAGCCCGTGTCCGCCTGGCGCGGCAGGCTCGTCAGCAGTGCGATGAGGAAGATGGCGGAAACGACGACCGGCAGCGCGATCTCTCCGCCCGTGACGTCGTCGCGTACCCAGTGAAAGGTCGCGGTGAAGAGCGTCAGGAACTGCTCGACGAGCGCGAGCCACAGGATGAATCGGTACCGGAGCGGGTCGCGCGCGGCGAAGATGTAGGCGAGCGCGAGGACGCCGGTCGCGCCGTCAACGGCCCGCGAACCCAGCAAGCCATCGATGCCGCCGACACGAATTGGGCCAGTGTTCAGCAGTTCGAACACGAATGCTGCGAGGTTCCACGCAGCGAGCAGGATCAGAATCAGCTGCAGTCGCGCTTGTGACGTTGGGTTCGGTCGGCCTATCTGCCGTGCGGACATGCGAAAGCGCCTCCGTTCGTCGGAAGCCAGAATATCACGACAGGCCCTGAGAGCGATAATCAGCGTAGGCGAGTGCGCCGATTACGTCGGCCCAGGGTGTAGCAGCGAGGGGTACGGCGAGGCGGGCTACGTGACTCAACGGAGGGGCGGGCTACAGATCTTCGTCGTCGTAGATCTCTTCGACGTCGTCATCTTCGAGTTCGATGTCGTCATCACCGATGCGCTCGGCGACGCCGCGCTGGCCCCAGATCGTCTCGTAGTTCTCGCCACGGATGGCGCGTGAGACTTCGGCGCGCTCAAGCTTCTGCAGGCCGGCGAAACACGTCTCGCACTCACGCACGACCTCAGGGTGGCCGGTCTCTGCGTAGCGGCGGACGATGTGTTCCCAGATACCGATCTCGGCGAGCGTGCCGATGTACTTGGGCCAAGGAATGATCGTGATGCTGTCTGGGCGTCCGAAACGCGGACGCATCTTCAACAGCGACTGAAAGCGCTCTTCCGGCGTGTTCGCCATCGGGACGACGCGGATCATCGGACCATCGACTTCGTTTGTGCGAAGATCCATGAGCAGCGTCTTACGTAAGAGAGGAAAGTACAGCGCGACGACATCAGCGACGTCGAGGTTGCGGTTCACTTCAGAAACGTCGATGCGGTAGTCCGAATCCAAAACGCCTCCCGCGCACAGCGAATGCCGCCATCTGCGCCCAATCAATACTAACACGATGCCATGCATATACACGCGTACCACAAGAACTTTCGCGCAGTTTGACAGAACGTCGTTGGTCGTTGGTCGTTGGTCGGTGGTCGGTGGTGTGAAACCGACGATCGAGTTGGGACGAACGACGTCTCGTACGCGGTTGATAGACTGGGCGCGGGCAACTCACCGTAACGTGGAGCGTGATTGAGTGAATGACCGGCCGACGAGGGCGTCGCGGCTGCCGTGGCGGCGCACACCCCGTCTTTCCGCCGATGATCTGCCGCAGGATGGCGGCGCCACGTTCCGCGCGCTTCGCCACCGCAACTACCGCCTGTTCTATTTCGGCCAGAGCATCTCCTTGTGCGGGACGTGGATGCAGACCATCGCCCAGGCGTGGCTTGTCATCGAGCTCACGGACTCGAAGGTGGCGCTCGGCACGGTCACGATGCTGCAGTTCCTACCGATCACGATGTTCGTGCTGTTCGCCGGCGTCATCGCCGACCGCGTCCCGAAACGAAACTTCCTCGTCGCTACGCAGTCGGTGGCGATGGTGCAGGCGCTGGTTTTGGCGGCGCTCGTCTGGACAGGCAACGTGCAGCTCTGGCAGATCTACGTGCTGGCCTTTGTCCTCGGCGTGGCGAACGCGTTCGACCAGCCGACGCGGCAGTCGTTCGTGATGGAGATGGTCGGCCGCGACGACCTGATGAACGCAGTCGCCCTCAACTCCGGGATGTTCAACGGCGCGCGCCTCATCGGACCGGCGATCGGCGGCTTCTTGATCGCCGCTGTTGGGGTGAAGGTGGCGTTCCTCATCAACGGCGTGAGCTTCATCCCCGTGATCATCGGGCTGTTGATGATCGAAACGTCGAAACTCTTCGGCTCGCCGCGTAAGACTGGCAAGATCAATCCGATCGGCGAGCTGCGTGAGGGACTGTCGTACGCATTCCGCACGCCGTCGGCGCTGCTCATCATCATCCTCGTCGCCATCATCGGGACCTTCGGCTACAACTTCACCGTCATGCTGCCGCTGCTCACGAAGTACGTGCTCGACGCGGGCGAGATCGCGCTTGGTCTCATGACGGGCGCGGTGGGGCTCGGTGCGCTCGTATCGGCGCTTGTGCTTGCCAGCCGCGCGACGGCGACGAAGAAGACGCTGTTCGTCGGCGCGACGGCATTCAGCTTCCTGCTCGGCGCCGTCGCTTTGAGTCAGTGGCTGTTGTTGACGCTGCCGCTGCTCTTCTTGCTCGGACTCGCGAATACGGCCTTCGCGTCGACCGCCAACACATCGCTACAGCTCGCCACGCCCGACCATCTGCGCGGGCGTGTGATGGCGCTCTACATGCTGCTCTTCGCGGGCTCGACGCCGATCGGTGGGTACCTCACCGGCGTCATGGCGGAGGCATGGGGTGTGCAGACGGCGATCTTCATTGAGGCGACGCTGTGCCTTGTCGGCGTGGGGATTGGGCTGGCGTACTATCTCGCGCATAAGCAGGAGGTGGTGGATTCGGCGACAGCCGTGCAGACGGCGGCTTGAGATCCATGACGGTCAATCCTCGACAACCAAGTACAGTGCCCATGCTCCGTGGCGATTGCTGGTCGCGAACATATCTGCCGTTCGTTCGAATCCGAACGACACACTCACAACATAGTTTCCTGGAAGGTCGGGCGCTTCGAACGATATCCGTCCGTCGTCTTCGAACTCGCTCCCGAAACTCCCAATCCACCCACCTTTCGGCCAAACGAGCCAGCGTGAACCGGGCTGCGCGGCCGGGACAGCGAACGGACCCTGTATGTTGGCACTCGCCTGGAACAATTTTTCGTCTGGCAGCGGATTGTCGATCGTGACTTCATCGCCTACGGACACGCGCAGAGGCTCGACAAACGTCTGGAGCTCGAAAACGTCGGAGTGTATGCCACACCAGTCAGAGGGTCCGCTCGCGAGCTCGATTTCTTGTCCGTTCGCGTTCGCAAAGACGCCCGGTAGCGATGATCTCTCGACGCGGGGAGCCATGGTTACGGCCGTCTTGTAGAGGACTTCCCATGATCTGCCTGAGCCTGGATCGGGGCAGACGTACAACACGCCCGGCTTGGACTCGTCGTCGCAACCTGCGCATGTGACCAGTACAGTCAGGAGTAAGGCTGCAGCAACAATTCGCCACATGCTGACCTCCGAACTCATGACGATTGCGACGGAAGGAATGTTCCACCGTCAAGATCTATGTGTGTAGTCGCTCCTCACCAAACAGCGGGTTCCACCCCAGCACCTCATACTGCGCGACGCTGCCGATGACGTGCGGATCTGCTGCAACGAGCGCGTCCAGCGTGGCCTGCGCGCCATCATCCGGCACGGAGAAGATTACGCCGGCCGAACATGGGCTCGAAAGGGGCCGCCAGCGACGACGATGCCGCCGGTCGTGGAGGTCGCTGATGTAGGCGCGATGCGCCGCCCGGTGCTCCTGCACCTGCTCCAGCGGTCGCCGATATCGAAGGATCCCAATCGCGTATGCCATCACTTCTCCAATCACAAATCACCAACAACCAGATCACGGAATCGCGCCTGCTTCTTTGAGCGCGATGATCTTGTCCCAGTCGTAGCCCATCTCGAGCAAGATCTCCTCCGTGTGCTGGCCTAGCTCCGGCGACGGGCCCTGCGCCTGATGGGGTGTGCCGTAGAAGTCCACCGGCGTGTTTATCATCGGGATCGCGCCATCCGGGCCGGTCACCTCCGTGAACGCTCCAGCGCCCTGCACGAGGGGATCCTCGCGTGCCTGCGTGATCGTGTTCACGGGCGCGAACCAGACATTGTGCGCGTCGAAGATCGGCCCCCACTCGTCCAGCGTCTTCGATGCGAAGACCGGGTCGAGCTCGCGGACGAGCGCATCGGCGTTGTCGCGGCGCTTGATGATGTTGTTCCAGCGTTCGTCCGTCAGGAGATCGTTGCGGCCGAGGGCGGCGCAGAGGTCGGGCCAGTGACGGTCGCCCTGCAACAGCAGCAACCAGATCCAGCGCTCGTCCTTCGTCTGGAAGGAGTTGATGATCGGATTCGGCGCGTGGTAGCGATCGTAGGGCGCCGTCCGCGCGCCAAGCCGCATTTCGAGCGAGTAGTCCCAGCCCATCATGTAGACGCCCGTACGCACGAGTGACGCCGCGACGCGCTGGCCTTCACCCGTGCGTTCGCGTTTGAAGAGAGCGGCCGAGATCGCGCCAGCGCCCGCGAGACCAGTCATATGGTCGCCCATGCCGCCACGTTGCTGCGGTATCGACTGTCCCGCTGCCGTCAGTGACGCAGCGACGCCCGCGCGCGACCAGAAGCCGCCGATGTCGTACGAAGCGCGGTTGCTGTCCGGGCCATCGGGGCCCTGGCCGGTGAGCTGTGCGTAGACGATGCGCGGGTTCGTCTTGCGGACGGTCTCGTAGTCCATGCCGAATTGCTCGAGCACGCGCGGCCGCATGTTCGAGACGAAGACGTCGGCCTCGTCGAGCAGCTTCTTGCCAAGCGCGAGGCCCTCGGCGTTCTCGAGATTCAGGCAGATGCTCTTCTTGCCGCGGTTATCGATCTCGAACGGTGGGTTGATTGGCACCGCTGCACCGAGTGCAGATGCGAACAGCCCGCGAAACGGATCACCGTTCGGCGGCTCGATCTTCACGACGTCCGCGCCCCAGTCGGCGAGGATCGCCGCGCATGACGGCCCCGCGACCCAGACGCCCATCTCGACGACCTTGATCCCCTCCATCGGTCCGCCCATGACGATCCCTCCGTCGCTCAAGCTCGAATCAGTGGCGTGATTATAGGGAGGAGCGACGGCTTGTGGCGGGACGACGTGGGCTGCTAAAGTGCGTGCGCGCGCACTTACAGGCAAGGAGCCTTTCACCGATGCCAGAAACTGCCGAGCCCGCTGTCGAAAAGGGCCGCAATGACAAAGACCTCCGCCAGACGGCGCTGATCGATGCAGCCACGGCGGTTTTCGCCGAGCATGGGTACGACGCTGCCACGACCCGCCAAATAGCCGAGCGCGCAGGGTGTGCCGAAGGCCTCATCCATCGCTACTTCGGTGGCAAACGCGGCCTGCTGATGGCGATTGTGCGCAGGAAGAGCGAGCGCGCCCGCCAGCTCATCACCGAAGCCGTGCCTGAGGCAGACAACCTTCACGACGAGATTCGCAACATCATGCTCTGGTCACTGGAGTTCTTCTGGCTTCAGCGGGAGTTCATGCGCGTAGTCTCCGGTCGCGGCATCGTCGATCCGGAGATCGGTCATCTTGTCGGCGCGGGGCTGCATGGCGAGCGCGTGCGCATCGTCACGGAGCGTCTTGCGCGTCACAAGGCCGCGGGCCGCATTCGTCCGGACGCCGATCTGAATGTTGTTGCGCAGATGATCGCCGGCCTGTCGTACGCCTCCGGCTTCTACTTGCAGGTCGTGTTCGACATGCCGCGGGAGGACGTACACGACATCGTCAAAGGTTCCGCTCACATCATCATCCGTGGCATCGCTGCCAACCCAGAGGACTGCACGGACTGCACCTGACGGCGCGGGCGGCCACATAGGGCCGCCCCTACAGAACAGCATCACGCAACCGGACAGAAACACGAGGGCCACATGCTGAAGAATGTCGAATACAAGTACATCGTCGCCATCGTGGGCGTCTTCTCCATCTTCATGGAGCTGCTCGATACGACGATTGTCAACGTCGCCATCCCGGACATCGCGCGTGAGTTCGAGGTTACGTCTGCGACGACGATCCAGTGGGTGATCACCGGCTACCTGATCAGCCTTGCGATTTTCATCCCGATCAGCGGCTGGGCGGGCGACCGATTTGGCACGAAGCGCGTGTTCATGTTCGCGCTGACGGTGTTCACGTCGGCGTCGTTGCTCTGTGCGCTCGCCTGGAGCATCGAATCACTGATCGCGTTCCGCTTTCTGCAGGGCGTTGGCGGCGGCATGCTCTCGCCCGTCGCGTTCACGATGGTCTGGCGCGCATTCCCGAACGAAGAACGCTCGAAGGCCGCCGGCATCATGGTCATTCCGGCGGCGATCGCGCCGGCGAGCGGGCCCGTCGTCGGCGGCTTTCTCGTTGAGTACGCGTCCTGGCACTGGATCTTCCTCGTGAACATCCCGATCGGCATCGCCGCGCTCATCATCTCAGGTCTCTACCTGAAGGAGCACACTGAGCCGGATGCGGGTAAGTTCGATCCGCCTGGGTTCATCCTCGCGGGCGCAGGTCTGGCGGGCATCGTCTATGCGCTGACGCGATCAGGTGATTACGGGTTCAGCGATCCGCAGGCGCTCGGCATCGGTCTCGCGTCACTTGCTTGCCTCGCCGCATTCGTGTTCGTCGAACTGCGGACCGCGGAGCCGATGCTCGACGTGCGCATCCTCAAGAACCCACTGTTTCGCGCATGCAACCTGGCGTGGGTCGCGACGATGTTCGGCGGTTCGGCGATGATCTTTCTGATCACGTTGGAGTTGCAAGCAGCGCGCGGGCTGACGGCGCTTGAGGCTGGACTGACGACGTTCGTGATGGCGATCGGCGTCATGCTCACGGCGCAGCCCGCGAGCCGTCTCTATCGGGTCGTCGGACCGCAACGCCTGATCGGCACCGGGCTGGTGATCTGCGGCGCGATGACTGTCGCACTGTATTGGGTGACGCTCGACACGAACCTGTGGGTCATCCGCGCGATCATGTTCTTCCGAGGAATCGGCTTCGGCCTCGTGCTGGTGCCACTGCAAGCCGCCACGTACGCGCAAATATCAGCTGCTCAGACTGGCCGCGCGACATCCCTCTACAACGCGACGAGCCAGGTTGCATCGAGTCTGGGGGTCGCGATGGCTGCGGCGTTCCTGACGAGCCGACTCACGCACTACGACACGTCGTTCGGGCCGACATTCGATCCTGTCGGTGGACTGAGCGCCTTTCAGGACTCGTTTCTGTTCATCGGTCTGATTTCGCTCGTCGGAGCCAGCGTCGCGCTCCTAATCCGCGATCGTGATGCTGCGTCGACCATGGCAACGGCCGTACATAGTGTTGATCCTGCGCCGAGTCCGGATGTTGAGGCGCCAGCGGTTCCCCTGTAACCACGACAACGACGCGATCTGCTCACGCCCGCTAGGGCCGGCCACATAGGGCCGCCCCTACGACCGCGCGGCGCATCTGGCTTTCTAGCCGACCTCCGCCTTTTGGCGGAGGAATCTGCTCCGCCCAAGAGCGGAGATGCTGTCCCCCACCGCTCCGACGCTGCGCCCCGGCTGCTGGATCGACACTACGTACATAGAAACAGGCAGAGATAGACGCAGAAAAGGAGCCGCCACATGTTCTCGTTCTTATCCCCATCCAGGCTCGCCGGTGCGAGCGCCCGCCACCCGTGGATTGCCGTCGGGTTTTGGATCGTGCTCATCGCGAGCGCGATTGCCTCGACCGGGCAGATGAAATTCGACGACAACTGGGAAATCGCTGGAAGCGACTCGCAGAAGGCCCAGCAACTGCTGGAGGATGTGCGCGGGGAAGTGCCACCACAGGAGACCGTCGTCGTCTTCTCTGTAGGCGCCAACGTTGACGATCCGCGTTATCGCACGTACGTCGGCGAACTCGTCGCCAAGCTTCGCACCGTGCCAGAGGTCGCATCCGTCGTGTCCTACTACGAGACGGGTGCTGAGCAGCTCGTCTCCGCCGACCGACTCACGACGATTCTACCCGTCGTCCTCACGGGCGACCTGCAAGAGTCAAAGGACACGGTGGCATCGATGTTGGTCGCGCTGAACGACATGGAGCGCGATGGCTTCAAGGCGATGACGGTCGGCGACGGCAGCATCCAGAGCGACTGGAGCCACACCGTCGAGAACGACCTCAAGAACGGGGAGATGATCGGCATACCTGCCGCCCTCATCGTGCTCGTCTTCGTATTCGGTGCCGCGGTTGCAGCCGGCGTGCCTGTCGTCCTTGGCATGTTGGGGATCCTCGTGGCCGTCGGCGCGACTGCGCTTGTCAGCCGCGTCTTCGGCATCGGCAGCGTCGTCATCAACATCATCACGATGATCGGCCTGGCGGTCGGCATCGACTACACGCTGTTCATCGTGGAGCGCTTCCGGGAGGAGCGAGCGAAAGGCGTCGAGAAGATTGAAGCGATTGTGCGCTCGGGTGACACAGCGAGCCGCGCCGTGCTGTTCAGCGGCGTCACTGTGATGATCGCGCTGGCCGGCCTGCTGATCGTGCCTTCGAACGTGTTCAAGGGCATGGCGATCGGCGCCATCCTCGTTGTCGTTTCGGCGGTCGCGGTGGCGTTGACGCTGCTGCCCGCCATTCTCAGCCTGCTTGGCGACAAGATCAACTGGCTCCATCTGCCAGGCCGTGGTGGCGGGCGTGTCGCGACGACGGGCGAGAATGGCTTCTTTGCGAAGACGACGGCCGCTGTCATCAAGCGGCCTGTGCTCTCAGTCGGCGTCACGCTCGCTATCCTGGTGGCGGCGGCCGTGCCGGCGATGACAATCAAGCTGGGTTCCGCTGGCATGGAGCAGATGCCGCCGCACTTGCAGTCCGCGCAGGCCTTCAGCGTGCTCGATGACAAGTTCTCGTCCGGCCGCCTCGGTCCGGCTCACGTCCTCATTGAGGGTGACACGAAGTCGCCCGATGTTGGTGCCGCGATCGACCGCCTTCGGGCGCAGGTGTCGTCCGACAGTGACTTTGGCGGCTTCGGCGAGCCAGAGTACTCCGCGGACGGGCGCATCATCGCGATCGACGTGCTTGTGAATGGTGACCCGCTCGACGAATCTGCGCGCGCAGTCGTCGACCGCTTGCGCAATGAGTACATACCGGCTGCCTTTGAGGACACGGATGCCGTCAACGTCTACGTTGGAGGCAATTCCGCCGGCACGACTGACTACGTCAACGTCATGACGTCATACCTCCCGATCGTCATCGGCTTTGTGCTCGCGCTGAGCTTCGTCCTGTTGATGATGGTGTTCCGCTCGATCATCATTCCAATCAAGGCAATTGCCATGAACCTCTTGTCCGTCGGAGCGGCCTACGGGCTGTTGGTGCTGGTGTTCCAGCACGGCTTCGGTGCGGACCTACTGGGCTTCCAGGAGTCACCGACGATCGCCGCGTTCTTGCCCATCTTCCTGTTCGCGGTGCTCTTCGGGCTGTCGATGGACTACCACGTTTTCCTGCTGAGCCGAATCCAGGAGCGCTACCTGGAGACAGGCGACAATACCGGCGCGGTGGCGTACGGCCTGCGCTCGACGGCGCACATCATCACGGGCGCTGCAGCCATCATGCTCATGGTCTTCGGAGGCTTCGCGCTGGGCGATATGGTCGACCTGCAGCAGATGGGCTTCGGCCTCGCCGTCGCCGTGCTGCTCGACGCGACGATCGTCCGTTCGGTGCTCGTGCCGGCAAGCATGGAACTGCTCGGCGACAAGAACTGGTACTTCCCGGCGTGGCTGGAGTGGGTGCCGCGCATCAACGTCGAAGGCGGTGCTCAGGCAGCTCCTGCGGTGGCGACGAAGCCGGTTGTCGCTGCGGAATACGTCGGAGCGGGCGGCGATTAGCGCGAAAACGTGCAATACGGCGATGCAAGGAGGCCGTCCATAGCACTGTGGGCGGCCTCCTTCGGCTTGATGGGTACAATGCCCGCGATTTGACTGCTTCAACGAACCCGCGCCGTATTCTCGTCGCCGTCGCGTGGCCGTACGCGAACGGATCGCTGCACCTCGGCCATATGGCGGGCGCGTACCTGCCCGCCGATATCTTCGCGCGCTATCACCGGCTCGCTGGCAATGACGTGCTGATGGTGTCGGGCAGCGACCAGCACGGCACGCCGGTCACGGTCCGCGCCGACAACGAGGGCCGCACGGCGCAGGATGTCGTCGACCAGTTCCACCCGGAGTTCTTGCGCTACTGGTCGGAGTTGGGCATATCGTTCGACCTCTTCACGACTACAGGCACGAAGAACCACGAGGCGGTCGTGCACGAGATGTTCCTGGCGCTGCTCAAGAAGGGCTACATCTACAAGGGGACGACGCAGCAGTTTTTCGACACGGAGGCGGGGCGCTTCCTGCCCGACCGCTACGTCGAAGGCACGTGTCCGAACTGCGGGTACGAGAAGGCACGCGGCGACCAGTGCGACAACTGCGGCCGGACGCTCGACCCGGAGCAACTGTTGAACCCGAAGAGCAAACTCACGGGTGCGACGCCGGAGATGCGCGATACCGAGCACTTCTTTTTCAAGCTGAGCGCCTTCGGGCCGCAACTGCTGGAGTGGTTGAAGTCGCGCGAGGGGTGGCGCAAGCACGTCCAGAACTACAGCATCGGCTGGGTCGAAGAAGGACTGCACGACCGCGCCATCACGCGCGATCTCGAGTGGGGGATCTCGATCCCTGTGGAGGATCTGGGGCCGGGGAAGCGCATCTACGTCTGGTTCGAGGCCTTTATCGGATACCTGTCCGCGGCGAAGGAGTGGTCGGAACAGCAGGGCGATCCGGAGGCGTGGCGGAAGTGGTGGGAGGACGCAGCAGCCGAGACGTACTACTTCATCGGCAAGGACAACATCTTCTTCCACACGATCTTCTGGCCGGCCGTGCTGATGGGCTACGAGGGTCTGAACCTACCGACGAACGTGCCCGCGAACCAGTACGTCACCTTCAAGGGCGAGAAGGCGTCGAAGAGCGAGGGCATTGGCGACAGCGTGTTGTCGTATCTCGAGCGCTATCAGCCGGACATGATCCGCTACGGGCTCGCTGCGAATCTGCCGGAGACGTCGGACACCGACATGACGGAGGCGGAGATGGTCCGCCGAAACAACGACGAACTCGTCGCGACGTGGGGGAATCTCGTGAACCGCGTGCTGGCGATGACAGCGAAGAACTTCGACGGTCGCGTCCCGACGCCGGGCGCGCTCGATGACGCCGACCAGCGCATCATCGACGGCGCGACGAAGGTGCTGGCTGAGGTCGCCGCACACATCGAGAGTGCGCACCTGAAGGCGGGCCTCGCATCGGCGATGAGTTTCGCGCAGGAGGCAAACGCGTATTTGAGCGAGAAGGAGCCTTGGAAGACGGCGAAGACCGATCTCGAGCGTACCGGCACGACGCTGTTCGTCGCGCTCACGGCGATCAATGCGTTGAAGGTGGCGTTTTATCCGTACTTGCCGTTCGCGAGCGCGAATATCCACACATACCTCGGTGCCAATGGCGTGCTGCAGGACTTCGGCTGGGATGCGACGCCGCTAGAGCCGGGAACGGCACTGCGCGAGGCGGCGCCCTTGTTCCGGAAGATCGACCTTGAAGCAGAAGGAGCGGCGCGGGCTTCCGCATAGCGGGACCGCGTGATGGCATGCGTTTGTTCGACACACACGCCCACATCCACGACAAGGACTTTGGAGAAGATCGCGATGCGATCGTCGAACGGGCGCGTGCTGTTGGGCTGGTTGGCATCCTCACGCTCGGCGTCACGGCAGAGAACAGCGAACGTGCTCTAGCGTTGTCGCATCGGCACGCGGACGTCTGGGCTGCGGCGGGCGTGCATCCCCACGATGCGGCGGAAGCTACGGACGCGGAACTTGATGCACTGGAAGAGATGGCAGGCGATCCGCGAGTTGTCGCCGTGGGCGAGATAGGGCTCGACTACTACCGCAACTTGTCGCCTCGCGATCGGCAGCTGGAGGTCATACGACGGCAACTACTTACGGCGCAGCGCGTCGGAAAGCCGATCGCCGTCCACGCGCGTGAGGCCCACGAAGATATCTTGCCTTTGCTGTCCACGTGGTCGGCTGAGATGGGAGGGCGGTTGCCAGACGGGCGGCCGCTGGGCGTGATGCACTACTTCAGCGAGAACGCCGCCATGGCCGTCAAATATGTGGCGTTGGGTTTCATCATCTCGGTGCATACGTCCGTGACGCACCCGAAGGCGGCCCAGCTTGCGGAGGTCGTGCGAGAGACGCCATTGGAGTACCTTGTGCTCGAGACGGACAGTCCCTACGGAGCGCCTCAGCGCTACCGGGGAAAGCGAAACGAACCCGCCTATGTGGCGGAAGCGGCCGCCAGGGTGGCCGAACTGAAAGGGATCGCGGTCGAGACTGTGGGGGACATAACGACAAGCAACGCACTGCGCCTCTTCGGTATCGAGTCCGCTGTGCCGGCTGCGCCGCGGGAGGCCCGATGAAGGTCGCGACTGCCGGGCTGTACGGCCCGGTCCAGGAAGACTTGCGCCTCGTAGAAGACACGTTCGACCGCATCAAGAACGTCGAGAACTTCCCGGCGCTCGCGAAGATGCTAGCGCACGTGCTGGGTGGGGGAGGGAAGCGCACGCGTCCTGCGATCGCGCTGCTGGCCGGCAAGTTCGGCGACTACAACATCGACTTCCACGTACCACTCGCGGCATCGATCGAACTGCTGCACACGGCAACGCTCGTGCACGATGACGTGATCGACGCATCGCCATCGCGCCGTGGGCGCGCGACGGCGAACGCGATCTACAACAACGCCGCTTCCGTGATGCTGGGTGACTTCATGTTCGCCCACGCGTCGGAGCTGATCTCGCGTACTGACAACACCGCTGTCGTCAGGCTCTTCTCTCACACGCTGATGGCGATCGCGGGCGGCGAACTCCACCAGGACCTCAGCGCGTACGAGTACAGCAACGACACGATGAAGTACTTTGCGCGCATCGAGGGCAAGACGGCATCGCTGTTTGCGACATCAGCGGAAGCCGGCGCGATGGTTGCGCGTTGTTCGGATGCCGAGCGCGAGGCGCTCAAGTCCTACGGACTCAACGTCGGCATGGCGTTCCAGGTGGTGGACGACATCCTGGACTTCACGGGCGACGAGGCTGAGATGGGCAAGCCCGTCGGCAGCGACCTGTTGCAGGGGACGCTGACACTGCCTTCGCTGCTGCTGATGGAACGCTATCCCAAGGACAATCCGATCAAGAAGGCGTTCCGCACGAAGAAGCCGAAGCCCGAGTACGTCGCGGAGGCCGTGAATATGGTGCGGGGCAGTGACATCGTGAAGGAAGTACATAGCGTGGCGCGAGACTTCCGCGACAAGGCCGTGGCCGCCCTGCAAGACCTGCCTGCGATTGAGGCGCGCTCGACACTAGAGGACGTCGCCGATCACGTCCTCGATCGCCGTTCTTAGGGCGAAGTGTGTAGCCGCGTAGCTTTAGCAGCGCCGCAGTCGCGGCGAGTCACTAGGTTCCAGATTTCGTCGTTCGCGGTGCATTCGGCCCGTAAGGACAGGTCCGTAGAGCTGTCCGCTGCCTGACTGCTAGCCGGTACACTCAGCACGAACCGAAAGACCAAAACTCCGAGAACTGCGATGCCCATCTACGAATACGCCTGCCACAAAGAGAAGAAGTTCGTGGAAGTGATCACGCGCGCTGTGCCTGCTGAGGGTTGGGTGGCGCAGTGCCCGGATTGCGGTAGCAAGAAGCTGACGCGTATGATCAGCCGCTTCCAGTTCCACATGTCGTTCCAGTCAAAGCTGGATGCGCTCGACCCCAAGTACGACAAGATGATCGAAGCCGCCAGCCCCGATCTCTCGTTCGACAACCTCGTGAAGCAGTATTCGCTCGACAAGCCGCAATCGACGGCGGCCGAGCGCAAGGCGATCAAGGAACAGGGCGGCGCTGGCCTCATCCCGTAACCATGCGCCTGTTGCGCAAGCGACCTTCGACGATCGCTGTTCCTCCTCCCGATTGATTCGCGCTAGGCTGAAATCACCATCCCACTGAACTACAGCAATGAGGGAGACGCCGTGCGCAAGATCTTTGATATCCACATGCACTTTCCCCGCGACTGGGAGAAGCCCGACGCCGACGCAAAGCCTCTTGTCGAAAACCTCTACAAGCGCGCGAAGGAATCTGGCATCACGAAGGCCAACCTTCTATGCGGCGGCCGCTTCGGGATTTCGCACGAGCAGTCCATCAAACACGCACATCGCCACCCTGACCTGTTCATCCCGACGGCGATGATCGACCCGGAGACGACGACACCCGAGCGGCTCGCCGAGCTGCGGGACATGGGCTATAAGGGCCTGAAGATGATCGGCGTCGCGCGCGACTATGACTGCCCCGACTACTTCCCGGTCTACGAGACGGCGCAGAAGTTTGGCTGGCCGATCCTTCTCCACATGGGCGTGATTGGCGGCGGCATCGACTACCAGCGCACGCACCCCCGCCGCGACCCGGAGGCGGCTGCGGGCTTCCTCCGCTGGCAGAAGATCTTCGCCTCGACCGCGCGCAACATGTCGGCAACCCGCATGAAGCCATTCCACCTCGACACGCTCGCCAACAACTTTCCTGAGCTGCGGCTGATCGGCGCGCACCTCGGCGGCACCGGAAACTACGACGAGGCGGCATCCGTCGCGCGCTGGCGGCACAACGTCTACTTCGACTTCAGCGGCGGCACGACGATTGAGCGCCACGCCGTCGAGCGCAAGCTCATCGGCCACGAGATTGGCTACGAGAAATTGATCTTTGGCTCAGACACTTCGCCGGAACAAATCGCCGAACACATCCGCCGGTGGGACACGATCTTCGATCTATTGGACGTGCCCGAAGACTGTCGTGAGCGTATGTGGTGGCTGAACGGCGCCGAGATCTATGGCGAGGAAGAAGCTGCGTGGAAGAAGAAGCGCCGCGCGAAGAAAGAGGCGGCGATCATCGTTCGCACGAATGCATCGAAGAACGGCGCCGGCGCTCGAGCGTCGAAAAACGGCGCGAAGGCGACCGGCCCAAAAGCAGCGGGGAGCAAGCCAACGACGCGATGATGGAAGGTGGACGATGGGCCGACAGAAGATAGTCCATCCGCTAGCGTCTATCTTTGCACCGGCTGACGACGAACACGCTCTCGCAACATCTATGGCGCATCTCCAGATACGTCGATTGTCGCTGCATTGACGCCCTGCGAAGGGCGAGGTTAGGATCAGCAGGCAGTGCCGCGGCCGGAGAACGCCGCCACGAGCCAGTCTTCTATGTCTATATCTCCCATGGCTGAAGAGAAGATGCCCGCGCTCGACGATGGGCCGATGCGTGCGAAGCTACGTGGCACGTCGCGCGCTGGCCTTATCCCGTTCCTGGCGATGCTTTTCACGGTCGGACTCGGGCTGTTCATCATGGTGGATCCGGCGGAGCCGTGGATCCTCTTCGGCCTGACGGTGCTGATGGGCCTTGGTACGGACGGCATCATTCGCGCGCACCCACAGGGCAACTTCCACTCGGTCGCGGATACGGCGCCGCATCTGTTCGTGCCGGTGCTCTTTACGCTTTCGGCGGGGCTGTTCCTCGAGGATGTTGTCCTTGGGTACTGGGCGGCGCCCGCAGTCATTGGTGCGGGCGTATTGATGGCAGCCGCGCTCTACGCTGAGCACGTCTCCGTCGACCTGCACGACACGGCGTACCCGGGCGCGCGTTTCGTCCTCAATCTCGTGACGTATCTCGCGGCGTTCGGGTTCTTTTCGGTTGTGTATGGCTTCGACGTGGACTTGCTGCCGGCGATGCTTTCAGTCGGCCTGGTCAGCACGCTGCTCGCGGTTGAGGTATTCCGTGACGTCGAGGCCGACCCGATTCGTGCGCTGGTCTTCGCCGCCGTCATTGGCGTCATTCTTGGCGAGGCGCGCTGGGTGCTGTACTTCGTGCCACTCGAAGGGTTCCTCGCGGCTGTCTTCCTACTGCTGACGTTTTACCTGACGACGGGTGTGATATCGCACTACCTCACTGAGCACCTTACGCCGACAGTACTGCTGGAGTTCGCGCTCGTGACGGCCGCCGGCCTCACGATCGTTATCGGTGGCCAGCTTCTCGACTAGGGCGCCGCAGCAGCGGCGCGCGAGGGCTAGGCCGCGCAGCCGACGGGCGAGGGCGCCCGTCCTCCTGACCCAGCAAGGTTCGTTACAATCCCCGCACCGGAACGAAGTGGAGGACAGCACATGACAACGACATTCAGCGATGTGATCACAACCGTCGAAGAGCTGCGCACCGTTATGGCGATGCCGGGCGAGCCGGCGGTTCGCAAGGAGATGTCGCGCCTCGACGAACACAGCCGCTGGTTCATCGAGCGCGCGCCATTCGTGTTTCTCGCGACGTCGAATGCCGCGGGCCAGTGCGATGTTTCACCGAAGGGGGACGCACCTGGTTTCGTACAGGTGCTCGACGACGAGACCCTCGTCCTGCCCGACCGGCCCGGCAACAACCGCGCGGACTCGATCAGCAATATCCTGCAGAACCCGCACGTCGGCATGATATTCGTCGTGCCGGGAGCCGACTGGACACTTCGCGTGAACGGCCGCGCCTCGATCATCCGCGACGCCGATGTCCTCGAACGCTGCGCCGTCAAAGGAAAGCTCCCCGCGCTGGGCATCGCCGTACACGTGGAGGAGGCGTACATGCACTGCCCGAAGTGCATCATCCGTTCCGGACTATGGGACGCGGAACAACAGCTATCCGAAGACGAGCGCCCGTCGTTTGCGCTGATGGCGCGCGACCAGGCGGGCTACCAGCAAGTGCCCGACGACATCGCCGAAAAATTCACCGCCGTCGCGAACGCGGAGTTGTACTAAGGGGCTCAGGGCCCAATCCTCAACGACTAACGACCGACCCCCGGCCCGTGATATGATCGTGGTCGGTTCGGGGTGTGGCGCAGCCCGGTAGCGCACCTGACTGGGGGCTACTCCAGCGCTAGCGCAGTGCTCCCACTTCTGCGCTATGTAGCGAAAAACCCGAAGTTATCTGCGATTCTGTACCAGTACGGGCTATTGACGACGAATGCTTCGATAAACCGCGAGTGGATAGATTCCTGCATTTGGATAGTGGTCTGACCAGCGGGAAAATTGCTCCAGCCCATCCAGTGCATCGAATATGCTCTCGAACGCTTTGCCGAATGTCTGTTGTTCGGTGAGTACGTCGCTAGTCGGAGCGGTCGAGCGGGGATCTCGATCCATCGGCGCCACGGGCGGTAGCGAGGTGACCAATCCGAGGACGGTCAACTTAACGTTTGGGCGCGAGCCGTAGGCATATCGTGCGCTCGATAGTCCGTCATCAGTGAAACAGTCACGCTTGAGCTTTGCGAAGATAGAAAATTCTGGTAGCTCTTCAAAGGGAAAGACGCGGAGTGCGATGTGATCGGTGAGAAACGCATCGATCCAAGCGATGATGCCATCAATTAGCCACTGATCGACTGTGTTGAGTGGTGCAGCCGCCTGCCGAAGCGCGGCTAGTGCTTCCTGGTTCGCTCGGAGCTCATCCCTCGCTTGTTGTCGCTCGGGTCCCTTTGCGGTCGATGCGTTGCGCTCAAGAGAACTGACGATTTCCGTCAGTTCTCGATACGCATCCGACTGCTCGAAGTTGCTGAGGCCGCAGCGTTGAATGAATGCTGCGAGAGAATTGAAGTTTCGCGCGATCGACTGGAGACCAGAGTAGTCATCAATGACAACCAGCCCCTCCGATCTGACATATGGCCTGGCGGTAATCCTGTGTCGCGCCTGATCTGCGTTGTCAGGGACCATCGATTCATGCAGGTCGAGCAATAACCCGCGGGCGGAAAGGTCGTCTTCAACGCGGACGAGAAGGTCATGATGAAACACTTTGGATTCAAGGCGGGACACTCTTTCGGCTACGGTTGAGCCGTGTTCCGTCTTGAGAAGCTTGGCATCAACCGTCAGGCTACCGCGAAGTTCTCCCGTGGATTCGACAGCGTCCTGTATTTCCCTGACAAGGCCGCCGCGTAGCTGACTGTAAATAGACGCCACGCGCTCTACGTCGAAGTAGATTAGATCCCGTAGGTCGATATTCTCAGCAGATACAAGAGGACTCGGGACCGGCTCCCTTTCCCAGAATTTCCATTTCATTTTCTTGTTTGCTCCAAATTGCCATTTGCGAACCTATGTTCGATGTGGTAGCGTACCCGAAACGAATAGGGTGTGCGTCACGACGATCGGATTAGGTAACTAAGCGACGGCGTCCACCTTACCGCTGAACCATCACTGCGGACGAATGCACAGGTGCTGTGTGTCGTCCGCGTCCCCAAACCTTCGATCCCTCCAAGCTCGTCTAGCCGCGCACACAAAGTGGGCGTTCACTTCTGACCGCTCAGCCGCAACCGCTGCCGCACGCGCCGCCGCAGACTCACGCTTCGAACGCGAGGTCGATCCGGATGGCACGCTGCCTCCCGCGGAGCGGGCGCAGCGTGCCGCCTCGGCGCGCAAGGCGTTCTATGCGCGTTTGGCGCTCAAGTCGGCGCAGGCGCGTGCGCGGAAGCGCGGGCCGGATCGAGGCTTCCCTTGATACCGGTAGAACAACTCCACAGCGGGTTTGACGGGTCTGGTGCTTGTCCTACGCCGATTCGGATGAGACGAGTGTTGAACGCCCGCCGCAATCGTAAGGCGATGGCTCTCGCGGCACAGTATGCAGTGCCGATTACCATGCGGCCCGCTGGTTCGAGTGTCGGGGACGAGTTAGTGCTCCCGTGCAAGCGCCGCCGATGCCCGCATTGCGGGCCAAATCACTGGCTCAAGCGCACGAAGGCATCACTGCTTGCCGGGTTGAAGGCTCGTCCCAATTCGGTGCTATTCGTCACGCTTACGGCACCTGGCACTGGCGGGGGGTTGACGACCGCTGAGGCCATCGAGGCATGGAACGTCGGCGCAGCGAAAAGGTGGAACCACTTCATCACGCTTCTCCGACGCAAATACCCGGCAGCAAGGATCGAGTTCTTTCGCGTCGGTGAGCTCCAGTCACGCGGGGCAATCCACTATCACAACGCGATCGCGGGTCTTGAGTGGCTTCCTGTCGCTGTCTTGCGCCGATTGGCCGTCCAAGCCGGCTTCGGGAAGATCGTGGATGTTCGAAGGCTCCGCAACATTAGCGGAGGTTGTGCATATTTTGCAAAGTACATGCTTAAGGACTCCGAGCTTTGGCCTAGCGGTCGGCGTGTATGGTCGTGTTCCAAGCACTGGCGCGACCTGAGGTTCTGGCATCCCTTCTTGGGAAGGTGGCCGGGAGGCACGTAGCTGGTGCTCTCGGTGAGCGGCTCACCGTCGCACGTCTCGATATCGCCTTGGGAGTACGGGGGTGGTACCGCGATCGCTGTGGGGATGGATGAACCGTGGCGCGAGTTTGATGATTGGGTCAGGAGACAGACCGCAAAACGACGCGAGGGAGGGAGCGAGTAGATGTTTGAACCATGGACGAAGGATGCGGGCTGTTTAGGAGCTCCACCGAGTCGAATGAAGGGCGATGACAAACACAACTGGAATATGTTGTCCCGCGAGGACGCCATAGGGGCTCTAAACCTGTTCTACGACTGGATGGAACTAGAGCCGTTTGACCGCGCCTTGTTCGTCTATCGTTGCTCACGTTGTGGGAGCTGTCGAATTACGACCAACGGGCCGGGAGTCCGGCGCCGCTACCCTCCAGACTTCGAGATGGTCGTTCGATTAGGGCGACCTGGCGATCCAGTGCCTACCAAAGACTTTCCTTCGGGCTTCAAAGACTAGCTGTCAAGGGGAGGGTTTGTTACGGCGGAGCGGTGCGGTGGGACGGGGGCGGAGCACCGTAACGGATACCTCTTGACAGCGGGTTCCAAGACCAGACCCTGAGACGACGGGGTTGTGCGATTCTTTCGCGCAACCCCCTTAGAGGACGAAATATTCCTAGTGGTCCACCCTGCGTGAGGTTGGTAGGTTACTCACTCTTCGTCAGCGCTGTCGATTTCTTCCAGCTCCAAGCGCGCTTTAGCAATCTCGGCCTTCATCGTTCTGGGGGATCTGTCCTCATCCAAGTTGGCGACCAGACTGTATTGCGTGGCCGCCTCCAGCGGGCGCCCCATCTTGTTCAGTAATGCAGCCCGGCGATTTGAAATCTTTGCCGCGTGACTGCGCAAATTGCTGTGTGCGCTATTCAGAAAGCGCTCGACCACAAGGCCGTATGAATCGAGAGCCGCCTCCTCGTCGCCAAGCTTCTGGAGCTGGCTCCCCTTGTTACCAAGTGCTTTGGAGACAATCACGAGAATGGTCTCGTCAGATGTCTCGCCATAGCGGTCCACGAGTTCGTCGTAGGTTTCGACTGCAGCCTCGGATTTTTTGAGGCGACTAAGGCGATACGCCTTGCCAAAGAGTGCAGCGGCTACACTCTCGACGATTTCTTCGTTCGTGTCCTCGCCAAAATGGGTAATGACCCACTCGTACGCGGCGACGGCCTCCTCATTGCGGGATAGGCCTCCGAGGCTTGCTCCTTTTCGATATCCCGCCGTTGCAACCGCAGCGCGCAATTTTTCGTCTCGATCCTGTGAAAAGTCCGCGATTACACGGTCACAGACTTCGATCGCGCTTTCTAGCTGTCCAGAGGATGAAAGTAAGTAGGCCTTTGCGACGAGAGCACGGGCGACCTCAATCCGTATTTCCGTTTCTTCCGACGAGCCGAAACGCTCGTCCAATGCGGCAAAGGCCTCTAGTGCCTGATCCAGTTGGTTCGAGCCGAGATAGCGGGCTCGGGCGCTCATGGCGTGGGCGACGTGGGCAAGCACACCCGGGTCGGACGTACCCCCGAAGCGCTCGACGATGTCATCGACGATACGCAGCGCCTCCTCGGGTTCACCTAGTGACTGAACAATACCCGCCTTTACGTTCATTGCGACGGCTGTGGAACGGGCCTGAGCCGGGACGGTGCTGTAGCGTTCTAGGAAATCATCAAGTGTCTGGAGTGCTTCGTCGTCACGATCCAACAAAGACAACGCCAGGCCTTTCAGGTAAATGGCGGTAGCAACGCGGTCTTGAACCGTCGGATCGTCTTTGGCGATCTCATCGCCGTAGGAGACCACGAGATCATAGCCGGGTAACTCGCTTTCAGAAGGGCCCGAAATTGCCCTGCTGGCAGCGAGGGCTATCTCGACAATCTCCCTCTTTTGTTCTTGGGTTAGATCGTTGCGTTCGAGGTTCGAAATCGATTGAATCACGCCTGAGTAGTCGAGACTCCTGAGCGAGGCTCGTATTGGCTCCAGTGGGTCGGAGTCGCCGCCGGGCTGGTCATAGCACGCCGCCGCCGATCGGATCTTCTCAACGACGGATGAAATTCGATATAGGTCGTCGATCGGCGACTCGGAGGGCGCTAGTTCATTCGCCAGCCGGTCTGCTAAGGCGGCGATCGGATCGTCGAGCAACCGAGGAATCGGTACAGAGAGACTCTGTAGCAGTCCATCCAACACTGCCTGAGCGCTTAGTGTCGGCTTGGCTCCGGAGTCGACATCGTCGAGCACCGAGGAAGCTGACTCGTCTTCGTCAACAGACTCTCCACCTGACCCGTCGACTAGGGCCGCTGGAGCTGTAGCTGCTGCTGCTGGTGGAAGAGAAGAGTCAGTTCGGGAGGACTTCGAAACCTCTCTATCGGGCAGTACCAGATAAACATTCGGATCGCTCGTTAGCCAATCTGGAAGGCGGGCGCGGTCATCTCGATTGTGACAGAACCAGTAACAGTTGTCCGGGAAACCCCTGACGCTGAGTTGGTGTCGTAGGGCTTTCATGACGACGTCACTTTCCCACCCGCTGTAACCTATGACAAGAGGAGCACGCTCCCGGAAGATGTTTTGCAGAAGGTCGAGCATGGTCGGAGTCTGGGCGTCCCAAGTCCCGCGAGCTACGATTTCATGGTCGAGGTTGCACGCGTCGTAGAACCAATGGGTCCCGTGCACATGAACTACTTGAATCTCTGTCGACGACAAGGCCATTGAAACCCGTCCCGTGGTGAAGGGATGGTCACACACAATTGGCTGGCCCCCGAATAGCGCGACGGCGCGCGTGAAAAAGTCGTCGAAGTTTGGCGTGATCACGATTCTGCCGAAGTCGGATCCAGTGACAAGGTGCGCGAGTCGAAGGTTAGCAGCCGAGATGGGCTTTCCACGGATGAGTTCAGCGAGGTATTCCCCGCGCAAGGCGGGACTTGGAAATGCCCTGCGCATCCAGAAGGAGTATTGCTCCATCGGGTCGCTCGGAATTGTGGTCTCGTCGGAAACCGGTGCCCTCCGCCCACACTCATCGATAATCGTGCGCGCTCCGGGAACGATAGGAGCTGAGAGGCCCGAACCCACAACGAAGCAATGCCTTCGGCCCGAATCGTGGGACTGGACGATCATTTCTAGCGCGGTTTGCAAACCAATCTCAGGCATGGGTCCCTAGCGTATGGCGCTGTGAGATTAGATTCTGTCTCCAGGCGACAGTTTGCGGTGGGCGTCTTGAGCTCGCTTGGAAGCTGTTGTAGCTGCGTATCGATCGAGCATAGATCGAGACCGCCACCCAGCCAAGCGCATCAAGTCACCCTCTAGCCCGCCATTTGACAGCCAGCTATGGGCGAACGTATGCCGCAGCTGGTGCGGATGTATCTCACCAAGGCCAGCGCGACGGCCCCGATCTTTGATCATTTGTGCAACGCCGCTCTCGGCGAACGGCCCCTTACGACCGAGCCAAAGGTTCTGCAGGGAGTGTGCTGGATGCTGCTTGCGCTTCCGAAGGTAGCGGTCGAGCGCCTTGACTGTCTTGTTCCCAATCGGAACCACGCGCCCGCGCCCACCTTTGCCCATCACGCGCAGCAACCCATTCTCTAGGTCGATGTCGTTGTCTTCATCTGCCGTGTAGCGCAGGCCCACGACCTCGGCGCGGCGAGCGCCGGTATCAATGAATACGCGGAGTATCGCCAGGTCGCGCCGGTTTTCGAAGGTGTCAGGCTTCTCGGCGGTCGCGAGCAGTGCCATTAGCTGGCCGTCGGTGAATACCGGCACCGGCTGTGGTTCGTTCTTCGGCGGCTTCATCTTCTCCATGGGCGATGACTTGATTTCGCCATCCTCGGCGAGCCACTTGAAGAAGGCCTGCAAGCTCTTAAACCGATTGTTCGCGGTCGCCGGTTTCCACTTCTCTACGAGCTCTATGATGTACGCCTCGACGTGCTCGCGATGAATCTTTGCAACGTCCGTAGGCATGCCGTGCTCAGAGAGAAATCGCGCCAGCTGGTTGCATGCTTCCATGTATGTCTCGATGGTGCGCGGTGATCTGGCACGTGCCCGAAGGTGACGTCGGAAGGAAACGATGTTGTCGTGGATATCGCCCTGTGTTGTAATGGGCTCGGAGACAGTGCGTGGCATGGTCGAATCCTTCCGGTTTCACCCCCAGGGGAACCAAGAAGTTATATGGGATTCGAGCTCTATGCTACAAGAGATTTCAGGTCAGGTGCTGTTTCCAGATTCAAGAGTCGGGGTGTGGCGCAGCCCGGTAGCGCACCTGACTGGGGGTCAGGAGGTCGCAGGTTCGAATCCTGTCGCCCCGACCATTTTTCACTTAGACGCACGTTCTCGATCTGTGAAGAGCCGTTCACACCCCCTGTGGAGTGCTCGCTCACGGTCAACCTCACTAACCTGGGTGCCACTCATTTTGACTGGTGCGCCGCTCAATACGGTGGCTGCCACAGCTCCGACTTGACGCGCTGGCCTGCCTTCTCGCCGCGGGACATGACACTTCTCTGCGTGGAACGAACGACTCAATCATTGGCTCGATACTGCCGAGCGACGCAGCCCATGTCGACTCGGACTTAACGCCGCGGGAGATGGAGATTCTTCGGCTGCTGCTAGTGGCAGTTAGCAGCTGCTGCGAGATCGGCATGCGCCTCGCTCTCAGCGAACGGACGGTTGAGCGCCACATCAGCAACATCTACCGCAAGATTGGTGCGCACAACCGTGGCGACCTCGAAGGCGTTGGACGTGGCCTGCTACGCGCGGATTGATGACCGCCTCGGCTGAACTGCGTAGTTTCCGCCACCTAGAGCACTGTGGTTCCAACGTCTGTGATCGTAAGCGGGGTCGGTTTACGCTTGGTTAACGCGCGTTAACGAGGCCTTGGTGCCGATGTCCATGTAACAATTGGTCGATTGAGAAGACCACCCTAAGGCCCGTTAACCGCGCGTTAACCTCGGATGACGTAGCGTTAATCTCGCGGCTGTAGCTTCTGCTTGATGCGAGCTCCAGCGTCGGATGTTGCAATCGTGAACGCGCACGCGAGTCCCGTGATCCAGGGGACTCCGGGGTCGCGAGGATGCGTGGTTGGTTCTGCGCGGGTGATCTCCGCGATGCATCCGCTGGAGCTAGTGCAGCCGGGCGATGTGTTGATTTGCCGCCTGCCACAGCCGAGACTTTCACAGCTATTGGCGAACGCTGGTGCGCTGGTACTGGAATCCGGTGGCGCGCTTTCGAACGCGGCGACGCTCGCAAGGGAGTATGGGATCCCGGTGGTGATAGCGTCCGGCGCCACCGCCTTGATCCGCGACGGCCAACAGGTCTCTGTTGATGGTGACCGTGGCTATCTGCAGGTGCTTGCCTGAGGCAACGTGGCCAACAAGCAGATTTGTCGTGGCTGTGGATTAGGCCCAGCCGGCTTCGCTGGCACCTTCCTGTGTCTGGGATCCACGTACGTCGACCGCTTCCCGAAGCTCGACGCTGATCAACGCGCGATTGCTTGTGAACAGTGGCCTGCAGTGTGGAGACCCAGCCTCCGATAGTCTGAGTGTAAGACCGCGTCGCCTCTGGGTGCGGAGCCGCGGATCCTGCTGGCGTTCGGGTCTTCATTCGTGCCGATCCGGCCGGCAGGCAGGGAGTAAGCTAGACCGATGGTGGTCTCGATACAAGAACATGTCGTCCACGCGGATTCGAACGCCGAATCCCGCTACTTGAACCGCGAAGTGTCATACCTTCAGTTCAATGATCGCGTCCTGCAACTGGCGGAGGATCCAGCCACACCCCTACTAGAGCGCGCGCGCTTTCTCGCGATCGTTGCGGGCAATCTCGATGAGTTCTATATGGTTCGCGTCGCTGGCTTGAAGCGTCAGCAGGCCGCCGGCCTGCAGGAGCTATCGGCTGACGGCCTTACGCCCGACGCCCAGCTCTCATTGATCTCGTCGCAAGTCACAGAGCAGATGACGCGTCTCAGCCAGACGTTCGCCGAAGATGTCACGCCCGAGTTGCACGCTGAGGGAATCAAGATTCTCAGGTGGGCGGATCTGGATCGCGATCAACGAAAGAGAATGCGCGAGACGTTTCGCGACCACGTCTTCCCGATCCTCACGCCGTTGGCCGTTGATCCCGGCCACCCTTTTCCATACATCTCGAACCGCTCGCTCAACCTCGCTGTGTTTGTGCGCGATGAGGACAAGACGCACTTCGCACGCATCAAGGTCCCGCCGATCCTCCCGCGTCTCTTCGCCCTCGGGGACGGTTGTCACGTGCCGCTGGAGGATGTTATCGGCGCGAACCTGAACGACCTGTTTCATGGCATGAAGGTCGTCGAGAGTCACGCATTTCGCGTGACGCGTGATGCAGAACTCGAAGTGGACGATGACCGTGCCGAGGACCTCCTCAGTGCGCTTGAATCGGAATTGACGCGCCGACGCATCAGCAAGGCAGTCCGTCTCGAAGTCGAAGAAGGGATGCCGGCGCAAGTCCGGGCGATGCTGATTCGCGAGCTGCAGCTTTCGGAGGATGATGCGTTCATTCTGCCTGGTCCGCTGGACGTGACGTTTCTCTGGAGCCTGTACGACACCGCGCGCGCGGATTTGAAGTTCCGCGCGTTTCGGCCCGTTACGCACAGCGACCTTCGCGTCCTGGACGATGACGCGCCGGATGTCTTCGCAGCTATTCGCAAACGCGACGTTCTTGTCCATCATCCGTACGAGTCGTTCGTGACGAGTGTGCAGGCGTTCATCGAGCAAGCTGCTGCCGATCCGACGGTGCTTGCCATCAAGCAGACGCTCTACCGCACATCAGGCGACAGTCCGATCGTCGAGGCGCTAATCGAGGCGGCCGAATCGGGCAAGCAAGTTGTCGTGCTCGTCGAGATCAAGGCGCGCTTTGATGAGGTCGCCAACATCAACTGGGCGCGAACTCTCGAGCGTGCTGGCTGTCACGTCGTGTATGGACTGGTGGGCCTGAAGACGCATTGCAAATTGAGCATGGTTGTGCGACAGGAGCGTTCAGGCCTTCGGCGTTACGTGCACATCGGCACCGGCAACTACAATCCGACGACGGCGCGTGGGTACGAGGACATCGGCCTGCTCACGGCGAACAAGCAGCTGGGCCACGACGTGGGCGACCTGTTCAACTATTTGACGGGATACTCGCGCCGCGCCAGCTATGACTCGATTCTCGTAGCGCCGCATGAACTTCGCGAGCGCATGATCAAGCTCATCGACCGCGAAGCTCAGCACGCCCGCGAAGGCAAGGGCGGGCGAATCATCATGAAGCTGAACTCGTTGGTCGACGAGCAGATAATCGAAGCCTTGTATGCCGCGTCGACTGCAGGTGTTCAGGTCGACATCATTGCGCGTGGAATCTGCACTTTGCGTCCGATGGTCGATGGTCTCAGCTCCAACATACGCGTGCAAAGCATCGTCGGCCGCTTCCTTGAGCACTCGCGCATGTACTTCTTCGAGAATGCTGGAAAGAGCGAGGTGTTCATCGGCAGCGCCGACATGATGCATCGAAATCTCGATCGGCGCGTCGAAACACTGGTGAGGATTGACTCGAAGCGCCTCAAGCGGCGAATCATGGATATCCTCGACACTGCCCTCGTAGACAGCAGCAATTCGTGGGAGCTCCTGGCGGAGGGCGAGTGGGCGCGTCTCGTGCCAGCGGAGGGAGAGGAAGCGATGTCGCTTCAATTGCAGCTGATGCAACTCGCTATGAAAAGTTAGCGCTCAACGATCGACAGCGACTTTGCCACCAGAGTGATCTGCATGCAGAATGTGTCGAGGCCTGCTGCGCTTTGGCGAATGCAGGTGCAGGATCCTGCGATGCCAGTAACAAGGCAGGGAAAGGCTACTCTACAACGTGGTTCAGGGTGTCTCCGTAAATCCCATTCGCGCCGCAGGTGGCATCCTCTGGCGCTCAACCGCCGGCTCGAAGGGCGACTCGATCGAAGTCGCCGTGATCCACCGCCCCCGCTACGACGACTGGAGCATTCCGAAAGGCAAGCTCAACAGCGGCGAGATCGAGATCGAGGGTGCCGTCCGCGAGGTACTTGAAGAGACCGGATACCGTCCAATAATCGTTAGCCCGCTGGGCGAGGTGACGTACCTGAAAGAGGGTCGTCCGAAGTTCGTCCGGTACTGGTCAATGCGTGCGGAAGGCGGCGTCTTTACGCCAGGCCGCGAAGTCGATGAATTGAAGTGGCTTCCGGTCGACGAAGCCGAGGCGCTCGTCACGACCGAGCGCGACCGCGAGTTGCTCCAGCGGTTCGCAATGACTCCAACCAAACTCCGCACGATCCTTCTGCTTCGCCATGCATCCGCCGGCAGCCGATCGGACTGGAGCGGCACCGATGCCGAGCGCCCGTTAGACGAGGTCGGCGTTGTGCAGGCCGATGAACTCATCCGTCTCCTGACGCGCTGGGACGTGCGGGAGATCTACAGTTCGCCTATTGCGAGGTGTCGTGCAAGTGTCGAGCCACTCGCCGCTGCCGTCGGCCTGTCCGTGCAGGATCAACCGCTGATTTCCGAGGAGACGTTCCCGTCGCGCCGAAAAAGAGCGCTCGATTGGATTAGGGCCTCTGCGCATGATGATGCGGCATCCGTGCTGTGCAGCCAGGGAGGCGTGATTCCCGAGGTGCTGACGGCCCTCGCGACGCAGGACGGCCTGGAACTCCCCACCGCGCGCTCGTGCAAGAAGGGCAGCCTTTGGGCCCTCACATTTGACGGTGATCGACTGCAGACGGCAGAGTACTTCCCGCCGCTCGCCTAAAAGGTTGCTCGTGGCGACGATGCCCTCACAGATGCGCGTTCGCAAGATCGAATGCAACGGGCAGCGCCGTCCTCCCCCACTCATCCAGATCGCTGTGTGAGGCGTACTTCGCCAGCAATAACCGACGAGCGAGGGCTTCTTCCGTCTGCTTGGTGACGACGCGGGCAGTTGCGTTGCGCTCCATGGCTGCCCTCTCACCAACACGGACGGTCACTTCGGGCGTCTTGCGAGCATTGCGCACGAAGTCTGCGCGTTCACCGCTGCCTGCGAGCACATACAGCGTGTCATCGACCGCCGCGAACCAGATTTCGACGGTGTGCGGTTTTCCGGTGATGCGCCCGATCGTGGTGATGTAGCAGTGGTTCGAGTTCGGGTCGAAGCCGGACATGATCCTACTCCTCTGCCTGCAAATCTGAAATCAGGGATTCTGCGCACGAATCTGAGCGTAGTTGGCGGCAACTGCTCCCGTCCTGCCAGTCTACGGAAGAGACACGCACGGCCGATAGCTAGAGGAGGGTTTTGGGGCATCCGGATGAGTTGCTCGTCTTTCGGCTCGCGCACACGGCGTGGGCGGATCGTCGGATGGGGGAGTATGGCGCAGACGCGAGCCGCAGAGTCGCTTCGCCGACACACACTGCGCATCGGCATCCTTGCGATGACCGTCCTGGTTCTCCTTTCGGCAAGCACCTCCCGCACCGCGGCCGGTGAGCCGGATACCGACGAAGGCGTCATCGGCATCGCGGCCACGCTTCCCTCAGGCTTCGCTGAGCAGACGATCGCATCTGGCATGTCGAGCCCGACGGCAATGGCCTTCGCGCCGGATGGCCGGCTGTTTGTCGCAGAGCAGACAGGTGCGCTGCGTGTGATCAAGAATGGCGCACTGCTCGCTACGCCGTTTGTGACGCTGTCCGTGAACTCGTCTGGCGAGCGCGGCCTGCTCGGAATCGCGTTCGACCCAAGTTTTGCGTCGAACAACTACGTCTACCTGTACTACACGACGTCAGGAGCGCCGCTGCGCAACAGGATCAGTCGATTCACCGCGAACGGAGACGTGGCTGTTGGTGGCTCGGAAGTGCAGATCCTGAATCTCGATACGCTCAGCGGCGCGACGAACCACAACGGCGGCGCCATTCACTTTGGCTCCGATGGCAAGCTCTACGTCGCTGTCGGTGACAATGCTAACGGTGCGAACGCCCAGGCGCTCGACACGCTGCATGGCAAGATGCTGCGTCTCAACAAGGACGGCACCATCCCAACCGACAATCCGTACTACGGCGACCTGAGCGGCAACGACCGCATGATCTGGGCGTATGGCCTCCGCAACCCGTTTACGTTCGCGTTCCAGCCGGGAACGGGCCGCATGTTCATCAACGACGTCGGCCAGAGCGCCTGGGAAGAGATCAACGACGGTCTCGCAGGATCTAACTACGGCTGGCCCGACACCGAAGGAGCGACGTCTGATCCGGAGTTCCGCGGTCCGCTGCACGTCTACGGCCACAGCGGCACCGTCAACGGGTGCGCGATCACCGGTGGCGCGTTCTACAATCCACCGACGGCGCAGTTTCCTGCGACCTACACCGGCAAGTACTTCTTCGCCGACTACTGCTCGTCGTGGATACGTACGTACGACCCGGCTACGAACACGGCGGCCGGCTTCGCAACAGACGCCGGATCCCCCGTCGATCTTCAGGTGTCGAGCGACGGCAGTCTGTATTACCTCTATCGGTCGGGCGGTGGCGTTCGTCGTATCTACTACACCGCCAGCCAGGCGCCTACGATCACGCAGCATCCGGCGAGCACGACCGTCACTGCCGGACAACCGGCGTCATTCTCGTGCGCAGCGAGCGGCGCCGCGACCATTGCGTATCAGTGGCAGCGCAATGGCTCGAACATCACCGGCGCGACGTCGACCACGTATACGATTTCTGCCACAACCACAGGCGACAACGGCGCGACCTTCCGTTGTCGCGCGACGAATAGCTTTGGCACGGCGACCAGCAACTCCGCGACACTGACCGTCACCGCGAACACGGCTCCAGTAGCATCAATCACGGCGCCGACGGCTGGCACGACGTACGCTGCCGGTACGACGATCAACTTCTCAGGCACCGGTACCGACACGCAGGATGGAACGCTGCCTGCGTCGGCGTTCACCTGGCAGGTCGACTTCCATCACGCCTCGCACACGCATCCGTTCGTCGCCGCAACGACTGGCTCCAAAACAGGTTCCTTCGTCATACCAACATCGGGCGAGACGGCGACGAACGTCTCGTACCGCATCTATCTCACGGTTCGCGACTCGGGCAACATGACGCACGTTATGCAGCGCGACATTGTCCCGCGCGTGTCGCAGATCACCGTCGGCGCGAACCGAGGTGGCCTGCAGATGACGGTCGATGGCCAGCCGTTTACGTCGCCGTACACCTTTAGCAGCGTGCATGGCATGCAGCGCAGTATCGGGACGTCCTCACCACAGACCTACGCGTTCGTTCCGTGGACGTTCCAGTCGTGGTCTGACGGCGGCGCCCAAACGCACACGATCACGACGCCAACCTCAAGCACGGTGTATGTAGCGACGTTCAGGCCCGAAGTCGGAGCTTCACCAGAAGATCCACCCGTCGCCGTCATCCCGGGTCCACCCGTCGATAACAAATCATCCTCACACGGTGGGGTACCGTCAGGCGATGTGCGTGCCGAACCGGACCCCGCGCTTGATACGGCGCCTCCCGTGGTCGGCCTTCCGCCGGTGGCTGCGCCAGAGCGCCCAGCGTCTGTCGCCGTTCCTTCACTTCTGAGCAGTCTGGTGTCAACGTGGCGCGCACGCATCGCGATGACGCCGCCACGCCTCTGGTTCGACCACACACGCGGCGCGGCGCTGTCTCGCGCGCTCTGGATGTTCGGTCTCTAGCCGCTAAACACCGTTGAGTGGAATGCGCACCTTCACCTTGGATCCCGCGCCGGGCGCGCTTTCGATGCCGATCGTGCCGTGCAGCTTCTCGACGCGTTCCCGCATGGAGTGTAAGCCGACGTGACCGGGATACGAACCCTGTGGGTCGAACCCACGACCGTCGTCGCTTACCTCCAGCGTGATGTCCCCATGTGCTGTAGCCAGCCGCACATCGACGTGGCGCGCCTGCGCGTGCTTCACAATGTTGTGCAACGCTTCCTGCGTCACGCGATAGAGCGCCTCTTTCACGTCGAGACGGACGTCGGGCTCGACGCCCAGTTGTGCATTAACCTCCAGGCCATAGCGCGCCTTTGTTGACGCCACATGCTTCTCGATCGCCGCCACCAGGCCCTCCGTCTGCAGCGACTCAGGCCGCAGTTCGAAGATCAGCGCGCGCATTTCGGCCAACCCCGCCTCCGCTAGCTGGAGCACGTACTCCACCGGCTCGACTGCCTTCACCGGATCGCGGTCGAGTTGCGTACGCGCCGTACGTGCCCCGAGTGCGATGCCGTACAACGCCTGCGATACGGAGTCGTGCAGTTCGCGTGCCAGCCGCTGGCGCTCCTCGAGCGACGCCACCTGCTGCGAGCGTTCGTACAGCTCGGCGTTCTGGATCGCGATTGCCGCGCGGTCGGCAAGCGCTTGAAACAGCCGTTGCTCGTCGGCTCCGGGTTGGTGGCGCCGTGTGTACGCCAGCGCAAAGTCTCCGCGCACCTGGCCTTCGATCCTGATCGGTACGTCCATTGTCGAGATGATGCCCTCCATCTCGAAAATGCCAGCCATCTCTGGAAGCGCCGCCCGTGCGTCCGGCGTGACGATTGGCGTGGTCATAGACCCCAGCACGACGCGCGGTTGCCGGTCACGGACCCGGGCCATTTGCGCGAGCGCCGTCTGCGACACGCCTCGGGAGGCACGCGTCGTGTAGCGCCCGGTGGTGTCGTGGATCGTTGTCACCATGCACTTGCTGACACCAAGCACATCGACCGCGACATCGCACAGCGCCTGAAAGACGTCATCGAGGCTCAACGACCGGAACAGCTCAGCATCGGCGCGTAGTAGTGCTTCGGTCTCGCGTGCTCGCCGGCTCGTCTCCTCGTACAGCCGGGCGTTCTCGAGGGCGAGCGCTGCCTGGTCGGCGACGGCACGCGCCACCCGCGCATGTTCCTCCGTGAAGAACCCTGGGACTTGGTTGGAGATCGTGAGCGTACCTATGACGTCGTCGTGGACGATAAGTGGCACAGCGAGCATCGCTCGTACGTGACTCAGGGCGCCAGTCAGCAGGCTCTCGCCGACGGCCTGCCGGAAGACATCACGCGCGCCATCGTTCGCTTGCATGTCCCTCACGGTCACGCTGTCTCCGGCGAGCATGGAAGCCCACAACGGCGCCATGTTCGCAATGGGGAAGCTCGCTGGAATCTGCACGCTCGCGGCATTTCGAGGCACGGATCGGTCGTAGTCCACGATCTCAAGAACGTCGCCATTGCGCAGCATGATGGATGCTCCGTTGTTGTCGACGAGTTCCTTCAACTGGTCGAGAATCGCCCCGACCAGGGGTCCGCGATCCAGCGTTGACGCAATCCCCTTCGAGATGTCCAGAAGCGCCGAAAGCTCGCGCGTGCGATCTGACGCTTCGGTAAAGAGCCTCGCGTTCTCAATCGCGAGTGCGGCGCGATCTGCGACGGCTCGCGCGAGACGAGCATCCGTGACGTCGAACACTCCCTGGGTGTGGCCGGAGAGAGCCAACAGGCCGATCGGCTTTCCGCCACGCATCAGCGGAATACCGAGCCACGACTTAATGCGCTGGAATCGCGTCTTGAGCGCGGGCCCGGCGATCGCCCGAAAAGCTGCCGCTGTTGGTGTGTCGGCGTAGATATCATCGATGATCATCGTCTCACCGTGCGATGCCATGTCCCACAGTTGGGAGCCGGCGACCGGAATCTCGAGGCCGATCGTCGTGAGGTCGATGTTCGGGTCGTCCTGTGTGACGAAGGACTCCGCACGCAGCCTGTCGCCGTGCAGGATGAAGAACGTTGCGCCGTCGTACGACGCGACGCGATGAATCTGCTCCAGGATCACGTCCAACAGCGGCTGCAACTCAATCGTTGATGCTACGGCGCTCGAAACGTCGAGGAGCGTCGACAGTTCTTCGGTGCGTTCAGCCGCGTGCTGATAGAGCCGTGCATTTTCGATCGCGAGGGCCGCCTGCTTACCCACGGCCGAAGCGACACGCGTATGTTCCGGCGTGAAATAGCCGATCTCGTTGCGGGAGAGCGACAGCATGCCGATAACCTCCCCCTTGATCGCGAGCGGCACCGCCATCCACGACCTGATGCTCCCGAATGTTGGAGTCTGCAGCGTCTGGCGCCCGACGGTACCGCGATACTCCTTCGCGAATGTCGTGTCGTCGTAGATATCGCTGATGACGACAGTCTCCAGGCGACGAAAGGCTCGCCATGTCTCTGAATCCTGATCCAGGTTGAACCGCGCTCCACGAATGTTGGGCGTGTTGGGCGGATCGAGCACACGCGATGCAAGGACCTCCAGCTGGCCGCCGCTCACGATAGTCACGGACGACCCCGTGTACTCGACGACACTATGCAACTGTTCCAGGATCACGTGAACGAGCTGTTCCAGGTCCAGCGTCGAGGTCAGGCTGTTCGAGATTTGGAGCAGTGCCGCAGATTCGCGGTGCTGATGACCTGTTTGCTCGAACAGCCTAGCGTTCTCGATTGCGACGGCCGCCTGATCGGTGACGGCCCGCGCGAGTCGTGCATGCTGCTCTGTGTAGAAGTTCGGCTGGTCGCTGCCGAGCGCCAACATGCCGATGGCGCGATCCTTCAACATGATCGGCACGCCCATCCACCCCCGCATGTTCGCGAACGTTGTATCGGCATCAGCGCCAACCGCCATCCGGTAGCCGATCGCTTCAGGTGAGTCTCCGTGGATATCATCGATCACGAATGGTGTACCGGCGTCCATGCGCTGCCAGATCGGCGAGCCGACTGCCTGCACGCGAACGCCCAGCTGGTTCACGTAGGAAGGATCTTCGGCGCCCTGACGCGTGCCGACAGCGACGACCTCCAGGTCATCGCCATCAAGCACCATGAACGCCGAGCGATAGAACGGTGCGACTACCTTGACCTGATCGAGGATCAGGTTCAGCAGGGGTTCTAGTTCAATCGTTGAGGCGACGTTTCTCGAAACATCGAGCAGCGTCGAGAGCTCGCGCGTTCGTTCCTCCGCTTCACTGAATAGGCGTGCGTTCTCGATTGCGACGGCTGCTTGGCTGGCGATCGCCGTCGCGAGCTGGCCTTGCCTCTCCGTGTATGCCGACACCACGCTGCTCGTTAGTGCCAGAATGCCGATCAGACGGTCATTCGCAAGCATGGGCACGCCCATCCAGGAACGCGTCGCAGCGAGCGTCGCATCAGTCTGTGGCGCCGCAGCGCTGCGATACTCCGCAGCGAGCGGCGTATCCGCACGGACGTCTTCGATCACGACCGCCTGCCCGCGTTCGAACGTCGCCCAGAACAGCGGTCCCGTCGAACGCGGGAACTTGGCTCCCGGCGGCGCGCCCAGATTCTCGTCACCGGCACGCCGCAGCGTGGTATGAACCTGCAAGGTCCCTTCTTCGTCCGCCAGTAGCACGGACACGCGGTCGTACTCCGCCACTTTTTGCACTTGGTCGAGTACAACCGCGAGTAGTGGATCCAGTTCGATCGTCGAGGAAAGCTGCTGCGCGACATCGACAAGAATCTGAAGCTCGCCAGTACGTTCGTGCGTCTGCTCGAAAAGGCGCGCGTTTTCCATCGCGACGGCTGCCTGACTCGCCGCGGCCAGAATCAGCCGAGTGTTCTCTTCAGTGAAGTGTCCTGCTTGGCCGTGAGATGCGGTCAACATGCCGGCGATGCGACCCTGTCGGACGAGGGGCACTGCTATCCATGACCGGATGTACGCAAACGACGGCAACTCCAGGAATGGCCGAAACACGCGCCTGTACGTTTGGGCGAGCACTGAATCTCCCCGCACGTCATCCACAACGAGGGGCGCGGCTTGCTCCATCGCGTCCCAGAATTCAACGGGAATCGCGCTCCGTGGGACCCGCGATGTCGGGCCGCCTACAACTTCCTCCCGGAACGGTCCCCATGAGTCGACGATCACGAGATCGTCGCCTTCGACTATCGCCAGCGTGGCGCCCGCGTAGTCACTCACCTTCGCCAGCTCAGTCAGGATCGCCGAGGCGACGCTCTTGCTATCCAATGCTGCCGCCACAGACTGCGAAACCTGCAGCAACGCCGCCAGTTCGCTCGTGCGATCCTCCACGCGCTCTTCGAGAATGCGCTCTGTCTCGACCTGCGCAGTGATGTCTCGCACCATGCCGAGGATGTGACGTGTGCCCCTGTACGTCACCGGGGTGCCCATGACGTCGACGTGGAACAGCGAACCGTCCTTGCGCACGTCGCGCGCCCGGCAGCGATAGTCACCACCAGCCGCGACCGTCGCCATGTAGTCTCCAAAGAGGTGATGGTCGTCCTCGTGGATGAACTGCATGGGACTGAGGCGCAGCATTTCCTCGCGCGTGTAGCCATGCATCGAGCACATCGCCGGATTCACGTCGACAACTGCACCGTCGTCGATGCGCGTGATGACGAAACCGTCGCTGCTCGCCTCGAAGACGGCGCGGTATTGCTCCTCTCGCTCGCGCAAGTCGTCCGTGCGTTCGCGGAGTACGCCCGTCATGCCGTTGAACGACGCCGCGAGCGTGCCTAGCTCGTCGCCCGACCTCACCGGGATCTCCTGCGACAGATCGCCCGCAGCAAGTGCGCGCGTTCCGTCCACGATCTCCGAAATCGGCTGGAGTACGAGGCGCCGGTTCAACAAACCGGCGACACCAAGTGTCAAAAGGAAGACGAGCGCAATGCCGGAAAGCGCGAAGAACAACGTCCGGCGGCTTCCGTCCTCGATGGTCGACTCCACTGCTGCCGCTTGCAGCGTCACTTCATCGACCGGCGCGGCCAACGCAAGCGTTCCACCGACGCCTTGGAGCGGCACGTGGGCGATGAACATGTCGCGCCCGTCCACTTCAGCGCGACCAACCTCTGCTCGACCGTCTGTGACTGCCTGAATGACGGCCGCGAACTCGGTGTTTCGTGCGTCGTCCAGTTCAGCTTCGATGCGCGGCTGGGCTGTCGTGGGAAGAAGCGAGCCGCCCTCATCCATGTAGAAGGCGAATCCATTCGTCGTGGGCTTGATGCCCTCGATCTGGGCGACGAGCCTCGCCAGCGAAAAATCCACGCCCATCGCGCCGATGAACGTGCTTCCGTCGTACACGGGCACAGTGGCCGACATGACTGTGCCCCTGCCGCTGACATCTGCGTATGGCGGGCTCCAGAGCGTCGCGCGCTGTGGATTCTCGTCCGGCCCGACGGCGAGCGTCGAAGCGCGGAGTTGGTCGCCGACCGGCGGCAGGTCTTCGATGTCCGGCACCCGCGGATAGATGCGTGCGACGTTGTTCACGCTCTGGAAGTAGATGGAGATGGGCTCGAAGTTCGAACTGCGCGCCTGCCCGCCGAAGCCAGCGAGCAACGTGGGGAACAGATCATCGAGCACCGCCGATGAACCAACATCGGCCAACACGGCCGCAGTGAGTTCGCTTCCCGGCGGCACGACAACATCAGACTGGCGATCCGGATTGGCGTCGTAGTGCACGCCCTGCGCTGTCGTTGAGAGTGCGGACGCGGGTATCGGATCGGCGGGCCTGTTGGCACGCGCATTTGTGAAGTACGACGACGCCTGTTCCGCGAAGCCCGCCGTTGCTTCCATTTGTGACTGGGCGTATGCCGCCTGGCTCGTTGTAAAACGCAGGAGTGTTCGCTGGCCCTCTTGTTCGAGGCCCTCGCGGCTGCTCTGTGTGGCGTCGTTGCGTGTACGTTCGAAGCCGAAGATGATCAGCGCCGCCGTAGCGACACCAAGAACGGCGAACATTCCTACGAGGAAGAGGCCCAGTTTCGGTCCGAGGCGATCGGGGATTAGGCCCACGGTCGCTACGCCGTCTCGAGCGGTGCGAGACCGATTTGCGCCGCATACAGCGCCGCTTGCGTGCGGCTCTGGACACCCAGCTTCATCAAGATGTTGCTTACGTGCGTCTTGACGGTCTTCTCACCGATCGTGAGCGCCATCGCGATCTCTTTGTTTGCCTTGCCGCCGGCGAGCAGTCGCAGCACGTCCACCTCGCGCTCGGTGAGCTGCTGTGGGCTGTCCGGCGCGCGAACTTCGCGCACCAGCCGCGCAGCCGCCGCCGGTGAGAGCTGCACCTGGCCCGCGGCCGCGGCCTTGATGGCGCGGCGCAGTTCGTCGGAGTCCGTGTCCTTCAGCAGGTAGCCGATAGCCCCGGCCTTGACCGCGCCAACGACTGAGTTGTCTTCGAGCACGCTCGTCAGGGCGATCACTTCGGTGTCCGGAAGCTCCGTTCGGATGCGGCCCGTGGCGGTGATGCCGTCCATGACTGGCATAAGCATGTCCATCAGCACGACGTCCGGCTTCAGTTCGTGCGCCAGCTTCAGGGCTTCTTCGCCGTTCGCCGCCTCACCGATGACCTCCAGATCCTCGTCGAGGCCCAGGAACATCTTGAGGCCTTGCCGGACGACGCTGTGGTCGTCGGCGATGATGATCCGAATCGGCATCGTCGGTTGCCTCCGTGGTCCGCTTCGACGGACGCCAATCGCCGCGAGCGTCTCAGGCACCAATGTAGCAGAACCCATATCGATCACCTCCAGTCGAAGTGTCGCGTTCGCCCCGCTCCGCCGCCTCCGTCTTTAGGCGGAGATCGCCGTGAGCCGTTCGCCGTCAGCAGCTTCGGACCGGTGTGTGTTCCTGCCAAGATGACGGAGCGTCGCTTGCCGCCGGCGTCGTCGAGCCGATTAGTACGGGGCTGGCGCAGATCCGCTGGCCCAGCAGCACCCTCGTGTACGTCACAACCGCCTTCAGGCGGAGGACGGCCATCCATCGCAAGTCGGCCTTCCCATGCCTCTTCCGTTCGATGTGCCGGAGTGCTCCGCGGATGACAATGACAGCGTGATGAACGAACGAATCCGCGTCCTCATCGTCGACGACCAGCCAAGCATTCGCCGCGGCCTGCGCATGCGCCTTGGCCTCGAGCCCGACATGGACATCGTGTCGGAGGCGGAAGATGGTGGCGCGGCGCTCGTTCAGGCGCGGCTCACGTCGCCGGATGTCGTGCTCATGGACATCGAGATGCCCGTGATGGATGGCATCACGGCAACGGGTCGCCTTGCAGCAGAGGCACCAGACTGCGCCGTCGTCGTGCTCAGCCTCCATGACGATCTGGACACACGCACCCGCGCGCGCATCGCCGGTGCCCGCGACTTCGTCGCCAAGCACGAAATCGATCGTGCGCTCACTGACGCGATCCGAGCTGCGGCCGCGACCCGTCGTTGAGCGCCTACAGTTTGCCCTTGTGACGCTTGCCGCCCTGCATGATCAGCGCCAGCCGCGCCTTGTCCTGCAGAATTCGAATGTCATCTAGCGGGTCGCCGTCGACGATGAGCAGGTCGGCGTACTTCCCCGCTTCGAGCGTCCCAACATCATTCGCCATGTGCACGCACTCGCTCGCCGTTTTCGTGCTTGCGACGATCGCCTGCATCGGCGTCATGCCGGCTTCGCACATCAGCTGCAGCTCTTCCGCGTTCGACCCGTGATGTCCTACGCCGCTGTCTGTGCCCATGGCGACCTTCACGCCGGCGCGGATCGCCTCGCCGATGTTGCGCTTGTGGTCTTCCATCACTTCCTTCGTCTTCCGCACCGACTGCGGCAAGATACTCCCAGGCATCCGTTCCGCATGCCGAAGCACCCAGACCGGCGCGACGAGCGTGGGCACGAGGAACGTCCCGCGCCGCTTCATCTCCGCCAGGACTTCGTCGTCGACGTAGATCCCGTGCTCGATCGACTCGACGCCGGCGAGCACGGCGTTCTTGATTCCCTGCGTGCCTTGCGCGTGCGCCATGCACGTCTTGCCGTGTGTCGCCGCCTCATACACCATTACCGCGATCTCGTCCGGCGTGAATTGCGTGTGCCCCGGCTCATCCGTCGGCGACAGCACACCGCCCGTAGAACAGAGCTTGATGAAGTCGGCGCCGGCCCGCAGCAGCTTCCGCACCGCCAGCCGCACCTGATCTACGCCATCGACGACAGTCTCCGGCCATTCCGGTCCGCGCCCGTCGCCAATCCCACCAGGATTCGCGCCGGATGGCATCATCTGGTCGCCGTGTCCGCCTGTTTGTGAGAGCGCGCTCACGGAGATCCGCATCCGCGGCCCCGGTACCAGCCCCCGCTCGATTGCCATCTTCAGTCCAAGAGGCGAGCCGGACGCATCGCGCACCGTCGTCACGCCCGCATCAAGCGTGCGTTCCGCATTGCGCATCGCGTAGAAGGCGTTAAGGGTCGGCGGCGTGAGTAGGCGCTCCTGCAGGTGCGTGACCCGTCCCCAAAGATGCACATGGCAGTCAATAAGCCCCGGCATCACCGTTCGGCCACCAGCGTCAATGACTTCCGCATCCTGCGGGATCGCTACATTCCCTCCGACCGCCGTAATCCGCTCGCCGTCGACGAGCACCGTCGCGTTCGGTAGCGGGTCAGCGTCCGTACCGTCGATGAGCGTTGCATTGGTGATCGCCGTCGTCATGTCGTCCTCCGGCTACACCTTGCCGATCAGGCTCTTCAGCAGCGCCCGCGTGCGCGCGATCGATGCCGCGGGATCGTCGCCGATCGGAAAGATCGGCGCGATCATGTCCGTAGCACCCACGCTCGCAAGGTCGCGGATCTGCTGCTCAACCGCGGCCTCGTTCCCGACGACGGCGACGTCCGCGGGTCCGGCCGCGCCTTCCTTGTCGAGCATGCGGCGGTAATTCGTCAGCCCGCCGTACATCGCGAAGTACTTGCCAGCGGCTTCCTTCGCTGCTGCGGCGTCGTCCGTGACGCAGATCGGCAACCCGACGACAACGCGTGGCGCCGGCCGTCCTGCTTCGCTCGCCGCCTTGGTGATCGACGGTACGACGTGCGTTTCGATCGTCTTCGGGCCTGTCATCCATGTGATCGTGCCGTCGGCCACCGTCCCGGCGAGCTTGAGCATCACCGGCGCCAGGGCCGAGATGAGTACGGGCATCGGCGTCGCGCCCGCGACCGCGATACCACCCATGGTCTTGTACACCTCGCCTGAAAACTGCACGCGGCCCTCACGCAGCAGCGGTAGAAGAACCGCCAAGTACTCGCGGATGTGGCGCGCCGGCTTTTCGTACGACATGCCCCACATTGTTTCGACGACGGGCTGGTGCGATGGGCCGATGCCAAGCGTGAACCGCCCGTTACACGCGGCCTGCACTGTCATCGCCTGCTGCGCCATCACGAACGGATGCCGCGGGTACGTCGGGATCACGCTCGTCCCCAACTCGATCTTCGATGTCCGCTGTCCCGCCAGCGCGATCACCGTCATCGAGTCTCCGCCGAAGATCTGACCCCACCACGCCGTCTCGAACCCATCCTTCTCCTCGTCGACGATCTGCTGGATCTGCTCCTGGATGGTGAAGCTTCCAGCGTCGCCATGCATCAGTCCGATTTTCATGTCCTACAGTCCTTTCAGGAACTCGATCACCGGCGCGTTCGTCTCCGCCGCGCGCTCTTGCTGATTCCAGTGGCCCGCGCCCGGAATGAGCGTCGAACCCCGCCAGTCGTCGCAGAGCGACTGCATCGTTGGTATGCCAGTCGGGTTCAAGGCGATGACGCCATCTTTCTCGCCGCCCACGAACATGCACGGCTGCTTGATGTGCGCGCCTTCGAGGTGTGCGAGTTCGTGCCAGTCGCGGTCCATGTTGCGATAGCGGTTGATCCCACCCCGGAATCCGGCCTTCCTGAACTCGCCGCCGTAGTAGTCGACGTCAGCCTCGGTCAGCCAGCCGGGCAAGGTCTCCGGTTCGTTCATCCCGTCGAGCAGCCCCGCACCCTTGGGCTTGCCAGCGAACCCCGGCGCGGGCGGCGCATCGCCCGATGCGGAGTACAGGATCAACTTGAGACTACGCCGCGGATCAGCCTCCAACTCCTTCTCGGCGACACCGACCTGCTGGAAGTAGTCAATGTAGAAGAACGTGTCCTTGAACAGCGTCGCGAACGTCTCGAGCGGCGGCGCGCCCGACCTACCCGTGTAAGGCACGCTCATCCCGACAACAGCGCGAAAACGGTCCGGCCGCAGCAGCGCGCTGTGATACGCCATCGGCGCGCCCCAGTCGTGACCCATCACGACGGCCGTTTCTTCGCCGAGCGCCTCGACGATTCCGGCGTAGTCGGCGACCATCTCCGTCATCCGGTACGCCTCAATCGCGTCGGGCTTGTCGCTGTCGCCGTAGCCACGCACGTCCGGCGCGACTGCGTGATACCCGGCGTCCGCAAGGGCCGCGATCTGGTGCCGCCATGAGTACCACGACTCCGGCCACCCATGGATCATCAGCACCAGTGGCCCCGTCCCCGCCTCCGCGATGTGCACATTGATCCCGTTCGTCCTGATCGTCCGGTGTGTGATCTCTGCCATCCGACTCCTCCAGTAGCGGCGGAGCTTTAGCTCCGCACAGTCGTCATCGTTGAGCCCGCTGCATCGTGCAACGGCGCCTCCTTGTCGTCCTACAAACCCTTCAAGAACTTCAAGAGCGCCGCGTTAACCAGCTCCGGTTGCTCCTGCTGAATCCAGTGTCCGCCCGGCACTTCCACCGTGTCCCGCAGTCCGGGCACCGTCGTCTTCATGCCGTCGGCTGGCGCGAACCCCTTTACGGGATCCTTGTCGCCCGTGAGGAACATCGCCGGCTGCTCGATCTTCTTCTCACCCAGCTCAGGCAGTTGTTCCCAGTCTCGGTCCATGTTCCGATAGCGGTTGAGCCCACCGCGAAAGCCCGTCTTCTCGAACTGTGACACGAAGTAGTCGATGTCGGCCTCCGTAAGCCACGCAGGAAGCGTCTCCGGTTGCGAGATGCCTGTGAGAAACTTGTCGCCCTTCTTCTTTGCTTGCACCTGCGCCGCCTGCGTGTCGAACCCTGCCACCCCCGCGAGAATGGTCCGCATCGTCGTCCGCAGATCCGCCTCGAACTCCGCCTCGGCCACGCCAGGCTCCTGGAAGTACATGATGTAGAACCAGTTGTCCCCAAAGACCGTCTTAAACAGCGTCGTCGGCGCCATCGGCCCGCGCCCAAGATGCGGCACGCTCATCCCGACGACGGCGCGGTACCGCTCCGGATACAGGGCCGCGCTGTTCCACGCCAGCGCCGAGCCCCAGTCGTGTCCGACGACAACGGCCGTTTGCTCGCCGATGTCGTCGAGGATGCCCGTGAAGTCGGGCAGCATGTTCTTCAGGCTGTAGTCTTCGATATTAGGTGGGCAGTCGCTCTGTCCGTATCCGCGCACATCCGGCGCGACGGCGTGATACCCCGCGTCCGCCAGCGCGACCAACTGGTGTCGCCACGAGTACCAGGACTCCGGCCACCCGTGGATCATCAGCACCAGCGGCCCCGTACCCGCCTCCGCGATGTGCAGGTTGATCCCGTTGGTCTTGATTGTGCGATGCGTGATGTCAGCCATGTGGTCTTCCTTCCGCATGGGCAGGTCTTCAGACCTGTCCGCTGGCTTCGGTTGATGCCTGTCGCTTGCTACCGGCGGTCAGGTCAAGGAGCGTGACGCTCGGAGCGACGCGCGTTTGAATCATCCGCCACGGCCATCGCTGGCTCAAGCGAGAATTGCAGCTTCTGTTGCCTGCGAGCGCTGACGTTGCGAAATCCTCAGTCGAAGCGCGTGTCAACGTGGAGCCATCCACATCTTGGCTACAATCGCGCCATGCCGCACGATGAGCGCCGACCCGTACCAGAGCCGGCCCCAGGCGAACGTCCGACCGCTCGCGGCGCGATGCGCGGCGCCATTCTCCGGGCCGACAGCATCCTCGACCACGGCCAGCGGCGCGTCTTTCGCTTCCTCTGGATATTCCTGCCCGACACATCCATCGTCCGCGACCCGCGCGTCGAGCAGGTGCTCGCCTCACGGTTTTTCTCCGACGCTGGCCAGCAGGCCCTCACATACGGCGCGATCATCGCCGTTGTCCGCGACGGTGGCACCGCGTTCGAGTCGGCGCTCATCGGCTGCGCGGCGATCCTGCCTCCCGCGCTCTTCGGGCTCTACGGCGGCGTAATTGCCGACCAACTGCCGAAGCGTGTCGCGCTTGCATTGTTCTACGCACTGCAGGCAGGCCTCTGCTTCGTCGTGCCGATCGCGTTCGGCACCGACCTCAGCGCCGTCCTCTTCCTCATCTTCACCGTCAATCTCCTCGGTCAAGTTTCCGGCCCGAGCGAGTCAGCCGTGCTTCCACTCGTGACATCGAAAGAACAATTAGCGACGGCGGCATCGCTCGTTGGACTGGCCTCGAACTTCGGCACAGCGTTTGGTACGGCCATCCTCGCCCCGATCCTCGTGAAAGCCTACGGGGTGGAAGCCGTATTCGTCGCCGGTGGCATCATGCTCATTCTCGCTGCCAGCCGGGCCTTCGATCTTCCGACCGGCGAACCGGACCGAAAGTTCGACTTCAGCAAGCGCCCTCAGGCGAACGTCCGCCAGACCACCCGCTGGCTCGGGCACGAGCGCGCCGTCGCGACGATGATGTTCGTCGCCGTGCTCGCAGGCACCGCAAGCATCGTCGTCCTGACCCTCGCGCCGCGCTACGTACAGAGCGTCCTCAACGTCGATGCCGCCGACGCGGTGTACGTCTTCGCGCCGTCCACCATTGGCCTGCTCGTCGCGATGGCGGCCGCCCCGGAGGCCGTCCGTGTGTGGGGTGAGCGCGTCGTCGCGCTCACCGGGTTCGTGATTGTGACGTTCGTTCTGTTCGGGCTCGGCTTCGTCGAACAGATCGCCGAAGTTGTCGATTCACTCAACCCGCTGCGTCTGCTGAGCATCGTCGGTATCGAACTGTCGCCTGAACTGCGCACTGCTGGGCTGCTTGCCGTTGGCCTTGGCTTCGGGCTCGCGCTCACCGCCGTCGCCGTCCAGACGTACCTGAACCGCCGTGTACCGCTGACATACCAGGGTCGTGCCTTCGCGCTACAGAGCGTCCTCAAGAACGCCGTCGCCATCGTGCCGCTGCTCACGCTCGGTGCCGCCGCCACGATCTTCGGCGTGCGCGCAGTACTCATCGCGGCGCCGTTCGTGCTGCTCGTGGCCGCGATACTCCTCGTCTGGCTGTCCGTGAAGTTCGGTGGTCAGGCGCCCACCCGCCGTCTCGACGTGCTCTCTACGTACTGGGCCGAGTCCGACGCGGCCGTCTCAGATCCTGATCTGCCGCTCGGCATCGCTCACGACGCGCCGCCGTCCGCGGAATCCGAGCATGACGGCGAACATCATTCCACATAGCACCGCCGTCATACCGACGCCCTGCGCTCCGCCTGATCCGACAAGCAGTTTCCCCTGAAGCCATGGCAGCGCCACACCACCCGCGTTCCCGAGCGTCACCGTCGTCGCCATCGCGCCGGAGTCAGCGCCTTCTGCGGCGATCGCGGTGACTGCCGGCCACACCGGTCCGAGAAAGAACCCGGACGCAAGCGCCGCCGCCGCCGCAAGTCCGACGTTCCCGGAAGACAACGCGAGGATCGTCGACGAGATGCCAGCGCCCGCGCACGAGATCAGCAGCAGGCGGACGGCATCACCTTGTCTATTGAAATACCAGGCCGTCGCGAATCGACCAACAGCGAGCGCGGCCCAGTAGCCGGACGCGATCACGGCCGACCCAAACACCCCCGCGTCCGCCGTCTCGCGCGCGAACGTGGAAACCCACGCCCCCAGGCCAAACTCCGCGCCAACATACAAAAACAGTACGCCGCCCATGATCCAAGCCGTGCTCGTGACGGGTAGCTTGAAGTCGTCGTCAGGCGCAGGCACCGCTCGATGGACCGTGACATCAGCGATCGCAGTCAAGGCGATGGCGGCGACAATCGCAACGACGATGCCTGCGTACACCGTGACGCGATCTTCCGTTAGAGCGAGCATCGCGCCCGCCCACAACGGACCAATCACAGCCCCGATGGCAAAGTAGATGTTCAGCCAGTTCAGACCCTTGGGAATGTCATCCGACGTCATCTGCAGCAGGATGTGCGTCGCAGCCACGACCAGGCCATCGCCGATTCCGATCACGACGCCCGCCGCCAGCACCACCTCGAAGGTGGGGGCTACCGCCAGCATCGTCGTGCCGATGGCCTGGAAGACCAGTCCTGCCAGGCACAGCAGCCGTGTGTCGAACCCGTGGAGGCGTACGGCCACCAGCGCCGACGTGCTGATCGAACCGATGAAGAACGCCGTCAGGAGCAGTCCGGCGGTGTCCAGCGATACGCCAACATCCTCGGCTAAAAACGGCAGCACCGGCCCGATGGCCGCAGCCGAGATTCCAAGACAGAAGATTGAAGCGAACGCAGCCGCATGCAGCAGCCGATAGTCGGGGGTCGATGGTTCACTCGCCACGCTCGTAGACTACAGGAGCGTGTCGCGTTGAACGTAGCGAGATCGTGGAGCCGCCTCGAACCTCACCGTAGCGCGGGCCTTCAGCCTGCGCGGTCGCCGCTGGCGCGCGATGTGGCCGACGCATCGATGCACAGGCATACGGCAATTCCCCTATGGCTCAGCCCGCCTACGCGCTAGTCTGTGACCGATGAAGAAGACAAACCTCGGCTCTACAGACCTCTCCGTCACCAACCTCGCGCTCGGCACGATGCAGTTCGGCTGGACGGCCGACGAAGCAGCGTCGTTCGCCGTGATGGATGCGTACGCCGGAGCCGGTGGCAACTTCATCGACACCGCCGACGTCTACAGCCGCTGGTACGAAGGCAACCCCGGCGGCGTTTCGGAAGAGATCATCGGCCGCTGGATGAAGGCGCGCGGCAACCGCGACAACATCGTTGTTGCGACCAAGGTCCGCGGCCAGATGTGGAACGGCGCCGATGGCGAGGGTCTCGGTCGCGCGCACATCACACGAGCCGTCGAAGACAGCCTCCGCCGCCTTCAGGTCGACACGATCGATCTCTACCAGTGCCACTGGCCCGACGACAAGACGCCGATCGACGAAACGCTAACCGTCTTCAGCGAACTCATCGCCGCAGGAAAGGTTCGCCACATCGGCGCATCAAACTTCAGCGGCACCCAGTTCGCCGAATCGATGACCGTCGCGAAGGGCAAGGGCCTTCCGCAGTTTGCGACGCTGCAGCCGCACCACAACCTCGTCCACCGCAAGGAGTACGAGGAAGAGCTCGCCGCCATCTGCGACCGCGAAGGCGTCGGCGTCGTGCCGTACAGCCCGCTCGCCGGCGGCTTCCTCACCGGCAAGTACCGCCGCGACGCCGACCTCCCCGAGAGCCAGCGCGCCGGCACCATCAAGCAGAAGTATCTCAACGACGACGGTTTTCGCGCCCTCGACGCGCTCATGGCGGTGGCGGAAGCGCACAACGCAACGCCCGCGTCAACGGCACTGGCGTGGCAACTGACACGTCCGGCAATCGCCGCCCCCATTATCGGCGCCAACTCCCCGGAACAGCTAACAGCACTGCTCGCAGGCACTGAGCTACAGCTGACGACGGAAGAAGTGGCCCGGCTAGATGCGGCAAGCTCAGGAATGTGACGTGTTGGGCCGTCGTAGAGACAGGTCTTGAGACTGTTCCGCCGCGTGGCTACGACGATCCGGCGCTCAGCCCTTCTCCACCAACCGTCGTTCGTAAATCAACCGCTCGTAGTACGACAACACCTGCTGCGATACGCGATCCCAGCGGAAATGCTCGACGCGATCCGCGCCCCGCACCACCATGCGCGCAGACTTCACAGGGTCACGCAGTAAATCGATCAGCGCCTCCGCCAGTGCTGGCGGGTCCTCCGGCTTGACCAACAGCCCTTCGACGCCGTGGGTCAGCACGCCCGCAAACCCGTCGATGTTCGACGCAACAATCGGTAGCCCCGCCGCCATTGCCTCCAGCAGCACGATGCCCTGGCTCTCGAACCCGGTGTTGGGCGCGCAGAAGACGTGCGCGCTCTTGTGGTATCGCGGCAGTTCGTTGAACGGGACGAAACTGCGGAACACCACATCGTGCAGCTTCGCCTTCCGCACCGCCGCCTCGTACCGGTCGAACTTCCCGGCGCCGACGACGATCAGCCTGCTATCGGGAATCGCACGCTGCACGCCGACGAACGCCCGTATCAGGTACTTCAATCCCTTCCGCTTCTCCGGCCGTCCGACGAACAGCACATTCTTCTTGCCGTCCATAAACTCCGGCAGCGGCTCCGCCTCTTGCGTGAAGTGCTCGACGTCGACGCCGTTCGGGATGATGTTGTAGTACCCGGGAAAGTACTGCTCGATGTGCTTCACGGCCGCATTCGACACGGCGATCTTGCCATCGAGCTTCGTCTGCCAGCGCTTGATCAGCCGCCGTCCGTAGAGATAGAAGAAGTTGGACTCGCGCGCGGCGTGCCACGTCCCGACGTTCACCGCCGTCGAGTACCGCAAGAACTGGATCGGCAGCTGCGGCATGAAGGGCTCGTGCACGTGCACGATGTCGAAGCCCTCCTCCAAGACTTCCTGCACCTTGCCCGCCGTCCGCAGCGACAACGTGATGCGCGCGACAGATCCGCTGACTCGCAGCGGAATCGGACGCCCGATGACCGTCACCGGGCACGGCGTGTTCGCCATCTTCCCCACACCCGGCGCGATGATGTGGGGCGCGTGCCCCATCTCGACAAACTGCTCCGCCAGATGCGAGATGTGGTTGTTCACACCGCCCGTAGCCGCCCAGTCATACGGCGAAACAATCGCGATTTTCATAGCCCACCATCCCCGGCTGAGTGCTCCCCCTCTCCACGACGCGGAGAGGGGGCCGGGGGGTGAGGCGAAGTGCCAGCGCCGACGCCTGATTTCACGTCAGGCCCACGCCGGTGACTTATAACAAAGCTCCGAATCGTCGCGCCCCATCCCATGTTGCGCGGCGTCGCCATCAGCCCGCGCCACGACTGCAGCGCAACGTTGCCGTACCCCAGCTCCGACATCGTGGGCGCGCGCAACGCTTCGCCCACGCTCGTCTTCTCCTCGATCGCCGTACGCAGTTCAGCCGCGGTCGTCCCCTCGAAAACCGTGCGCCCACTGCCGACCGCCTGCAGAAAGTGCGCGTCGCTGCACCCGACCGCCGCCAGATGCAACCGGTCGCGGTTAAGCCGACGCGCTTTCTCGGATGTCGCCCGCCCGGCCGGACTCATGTTGTACTCCTCGATCGCATCGAAGTACACGCCGTCAGTGCCGCCGTAGGCCGCGACGCGCTCGAATACCGGCGCCTTCACGCTGCGTGTCAGCCACGACAACGGATGCGGCGCGATTGCGAGTCCACCCTGACGGTGGATCGCCTCAAGCGTCGGCTCCATCCGCTGGAAGCTCGCGATCGGCTCATCCACAAACAGCGCCAGCAGATGCCCGTCCAGCGTGGTGACTTCCATCCCGCCGACAACCTCGAAGCGAAACGCGCCTCGGGCATGAAGCTCGCGCGCGTCTTCCGCCGCGCGCAGTGTGTCGTGCTCAGTAACGGCGAGTACATCCAGCACGGTTTCGCGCTCGACGTGCGCCAGCAACTCCGGAACCGTGGCCATTCCGTCGCCGTACCGCGTGTGAATGTGGAGGTCGGCGTAGCCCATCGCGGCCATTGTACGGCGTCAAGGTGGGCCCGCACCGATCGGGCCCGTGTGATGAAACCGCAAGCGTCAACGCCGTTCGTCTATGCCTTGTTCAGCCAGTTGGCTCTAACGTGGGATCAGGAGGCGACCATCATGCCAAAGAAACAGCATCTTCCCAGCGTCAGCGACAAGGAACAGCGCATGTACGAGCGCGTTAAGGAGAGCGAGCTTGAACAGGGCCGCTCAACCAAGCGAGCAAAGGCCATCGCCGCGGCGACGGTCAATAAGCACCACAACGAAAAGGGCCACGCGAAAGGCAAGTAATCCGACAGCCACTCCAGCCTCGAGTGCGTTGTGCCGTCGTTTACAATGCGCGGGTTCAACAACTCACCGCTGGATGGCCTGATGAGCGAAACCTACACCAAACCCCTGCCCCAGGCCGACGAGGAGTCGCGCGAGTTCTACGAAGGCACGCGCCGTCACGAGTTGATGCTGATGCGCTGCCTTTCGTGCCTCGCGTGGAGATTGCCGTCGCGGCCGCGCTGCCCGGACTGCCTCTCGACCGAATCCGAGTGGGCGAAGGCCAGCGGGCGCGGGACGCTGTACTCGTTCGGCATCATGCACCAGAAGTTCCCCGGCTTCGCCGACGACGTTCCGTACAACTACGCCGTCGTCGAGCTCGAAGAAGGCCCGCGCATCGTCTCGAACATCGTCGCCGTCGCGAACGAGGACCTCAAGGTCGACATGCCTCTCGTCGCCTACTACGACGACGTCGCCGACGACACAACCCTCATCCGCTTCCAGCCAGCCCAGTCGTGACGAAATGGGTGCGCGGCGGCGAGCGTCCGAAGCCCTTCCCCGGCGCGATCGTTGACTTGCGCGCGTTCGAGCTTCACGGCACGCCGTACTGGGCCGTGCTCTACCGTCTCGACGGCGATGACGACCGAACGCGAGAGGCGCGGCTGTCAGCGGACATGGTGTACGACGCGCCAGCAGCAGGCGACCGCGTGCTGATCACGTCGGTGCTGGGCGTCGTGGACCGCATCGACCGGGCGGAGTAGGCATTTCGCCTAAGAGGATCACCGACCAACTTCGAAGCAGGCGCGGGGGAGGTCAACTCGACCTCCCCCGCCGTTCGTACCTAGCACCTGCGGCCGAGCTGTCGTATCGCCGCAACCACGTCACCAGACCCGAGCCTGCCGTTGCGGTTGATGTCGTACTTGGCGATGTACGGCCCGCGCTGCACACGCCGCACGATGTCGCGGATGTCGGCGCGCGTCACTCGTCCGTCGTCGTTCACGTCGGCGCATCGGTTGCCGCGCGAGGGTGTGCGCGTCGGCTCGACGGTGGCGGTGCGCGCGACGGTTGTCGCTGTGCGAGCTGGCCGCGTCGGGCTGGGCGGAGCAAGTGTCGCTGGTGGCGGTGCCGGCGTTTGCGTTGGCACGTTGGTAGGAGTTGGCGGCGCGGTGTTTGTCGGCAGTGGCGTATTGGTCGAAACCGGTGTGTTCGTCGCAATGCTGGTCGGCGTCGTGATCGGGCCTGTCGTGGGGCCTGAGTCGACGGTGATCGTTGCGCCAGGACAAGCCATCGCGATATTGACGAACCCGTTGCATGTACCAAGCTCGCCGAAGTTCGCGCTGTACAAGTTGCCATCGCGAATCGCCAGGTGTGCTTCGCCATTGGAAGAGGCCGTCAAGCGCACGGTCGCGATCACGATCGACTCGCCCGCTGCAATCAGCTGTGCCGTCGCCGGGTAGCCGTTGAAGCAGCCAATGAACGATTCGCTCGTCGGTCCTCCCGGCGTGACGTCGGGACTCGGTGTTGGCGGCGCGCAAAGCCAGTTGGGGGATGTGAGTCCGCCCTCGTTGAAATCCGGGTTTCCATCGCGACCCGTTGGCGGGTTGCCATCGCTTGCGTTCGGTGCGAGCACGCTCGTGTCGTCATTGTCAAGGTAGAAGCCAAGAGCGCCGAGCCTCTCGTCAATCGAGGTGCGGTTCGTCACCACGATCGGCGCGTCAACGGCCTGACCGGGCTCGATAGTACACTCGCTCTGAATACCCTCACTTGCGGAATCGCAGTCGATCGCCATCTCGAATGCCGTGTTTGAAGGTGTAGGTGTCCCGACTGGCGGTGATGGCGGCTGCATTTCAACGACTGCGCCGTGGCAGTTCATCTCGGTCTCAATCGTCGGCTGGCATGATCCCAACTCGAGGAATGAAGAGTCGTAGAACGCAGCAAAGTCGATGAAGATCGGCGTCGATCCTGCATGAACCCCGGTGCGGTAATGGACCACGCCCAGGACTAGCGAGGCACCGTCCGCGATAGAAACGGAACCCTGGCCGTTGAAGCACGACAGCAGCGACTCACTTGACGGACCGCCGGGAGTCTGGTCAGGATTGACCGGTCCGCACTCCCAGCCCGATGCGCTGATCTCTGCCTCGTTGAAGTCGGGATTGTTGTTGTGATTCGGTGGCGTCGTATCGACTCCCGGCAGCGGCTCGATGATCGAGATGTCCGCATTGTTCAGTATGAAGTTGAATCCAGCTATCTCGCTGCCGCTGCCAGATTGGTTCGTAATCACGACCGCGACGTCCTGGGATACGGATGGCGACGCGAAGCAGTACGTCTGAATTCCGAACGTGTCCGTGTCGCAATCCAGCCTGAGTTCAAAGGCGGTCGGCGGCGATTGCGGTGGTTCCTCGCACGGCGGGCTCACCGACGGTGGCGAGACGGAGCACGGCGGCTCCGGTTCGCATGGCGGACTCAGCGGGTCGCTCCCCGGCGAGGGGTTGCACGGGTACGGTGTTGGATCGGACTGCGGATTGCAGCGGATGCGGATGCCCGCTTGCAGCAGTCCTGACTCGACGATCAGGTTAGGACCGTACGGGAAGATGTCGCCGTAGAAGGAGACCTGCGTTTTCGCGTAGCCGTTTGTTGTCTGCGCCGACCAGGGATCGGCATAGCCGTTGTACGGGCTGAAGTACACCCACGTCCCGTCCGGCACAGGATCGCCGTTCGCATCGAATAGTCGCACCGTCACGACCGAACGGTCGCTGCCATTGCACTCGATGGTTAACGGGTTGGCTCGGATATCGATGCCCGTGGCATCGACCGAAGGCGGCGAGGGCGGAGGCTCCGGCGTGGCCGGCGAACAGAACTGCTCCTCCGGATCGCACGGCGGCGGGGAGAGCGGCGGGGGCGTAGCTGTCGGGCATAGCGCACAGGGCGTGTTTGTCCCCTGAGGGCCAGGCGTCCATGTTGTTGTCGCGGTGAATGTCGGCGGACACGGTCCGTCGCACGGAGTAGGTGATGGCGTTGGCGTGACGGTTACGAAGACCGGCATGGTCGGCGTCGCAAACCCACATGGAATGAAGACGGATGCCTCCGCGAAGCCGGACGTTGCGAAAACAGTGATGCCGCCGCCGCTGGGCACGTCAGGGAGAACCCACGAGGTAGCGGTGCCTGCGACGGTCGTTGCGATAGCGGGATTGGCGGTGCCCTGAGGAAGCACCGAGAACGCAACCTCTGTGCCGTCGGCCACGATTTGGCCTCCCGCCGTCGTGATAAACGCGTCCACGAATTCACCGTGATTTGGGTTGCAGCCGATGTACGGTGGCGCTGACAGCGAGATTTCCAGCGCGGGTAGTGGCGTAGGCGTGGCGACGACGCCCACCCGTTCGCTGACAGGTGGCAGCCCGCCATCCTTGCCGCCAGTCAGCCCCGCCGCGCTCGCGCCCAGCAGGCCGAACTCGATCGCTGCGATGGCGAAGAGCGCTCCGATGATCAGCGTGGATACCCGGTTCATGTCGTCCTCCCGCGGACTTCTGTCCGCATGACCTGACCTGGGCGTCGCGTCAGCCTCGCAGCGCCTTCTTTCCTGTGGTGTGCGCAGCCGCACGCGGCCGCCAAGTACTACGGGGCGTAGAACATAGCAAGTCCTCGCTTGTATCCATACTCCTCGAGCCCTGTCTCCAGTGGCGAAAGGATGTGTGAGTCGCCGTTTGCCCAGTCGTACACCGGGCGGTAGTGAATGAGGCCGTCCTGCGATTGCGCCGTCGTCGTAACGTAGAAGACGGCACCCGACGAAGACCAGCCGTCGGCGGGGGATGCGGGTGCGAACTGCGACTCGCCACCGCGTGTCCACTCGAACACGGGCACGAAGCCGGGGTGCTCGACGGCGGATGCATAGAACGCGACGCCCTGATCCTCCCACTGGTCGCTCGAGACCGCGGGTGCGTACATGATGCGGTCGCCATCGCGCCATTCGTGGATCGCATCGCCGAGCGTGATCTCGACAAACTGCGTCTCGTACGGTTCGATGGCGCTGATCGTGGCGTAGATGCGGCGGCCATCTTCGCTGGCGTAGGAGGCATGTTGCTGTGGGCTGTAGCACGTCGGCACGCGGGCGTTCGCGAACGCCAGGCAGTCGAGCCAGCGCACGGGTTCGGACCACGGGCCTTCAATCCGATCCGCCACGCGCGCGCCGATGCCGTCGAAGCCGGCATTCACGAGCGCCACGTACTTGTTCAGGGCAGGGTTCCACGTCACCGACGCCCCGTTCTCGAAGTTCAGGAGCTGCTCGACCGGATCGACGACGGTGGGCAGCGACCACAGGGCGCTGACATCCGCCGCGGACTCCGACCACCCTGCGCCGTCCCAGAACTCGTACGCGGTGGAGTCCGCGAAGCGATCCGGCTCAACGCGCGCGAGGTACTTCGATGTGTCCTGTGCGTGGAGGACGACGTGCAGCAGTTCGTCGCCTTCATCCATCTCGATTGGCTGTGCAAGGATGACGCGGCTGGGAAAACCGGAGTTCTCGTCCCAGAGCCGCCGGTTCAGTACCTCCGTCTGCATCGTGTCAGTGTCGAGGCGCACGGCGCCGACTTCATCGACCGAATAGCTGTAAGGACCGTTGCCGTAGACGTAGGCGGTGTAGACGTTGAGCATGTCATTGCCGCCCGCGAAGCCGCCCGTCGGCCAGACCGTGAGGGAACCATCCTTCTCGATGAACGGCACCGAAATCCCGTTCTCTGCGTGGTATTCGAGCCGCGGGCACCCGTCCGGGCGGCGTTCCGTCGATACGGCGATGGAGTTCGCCTCGATCTGCTTGCCGGAATCTCCACGAAAGATCGTGTCGCCGAACAGCCACCACGTCTTGTTACCGACAACGACTGAAGTGCCGCCGTCCGCGCCGGTGACCAGCGCCGCGAGCGCATCGTCGTTCGACAGCGAGCAGAGCACGCGCGCGTCGATGGCGGCCGGTGGCGCGTCGTGCGGCAGTGTCGCCCCCGTTGTCGTCGTCGATGAGTCGAACGCGCGCACGAGCAGCAGCGCGCCGCCAACGATCGCAGCGATCGCGGCCATCGCGAAGAGCCCCCAAAGCAGTGTCGTCCGCGAGCGCGGCATCGAAGTTCCTTTCGCGTGCTCGCTGGTGTGGCTGTACAACGCCTACGGTACGCGGAAGGTTCCCATGGATCACCATTAAAGATCTGTTATTTGACTGACATTTGAGGTCATTCGCGGTGGTCGCTCGTGTGGAGGGATACAAGCCGTATACGCGAACGCGTCGATCAGCTACCAGTGATGAACTGCAGGACCAACGGATCGTCGAGCGTATCGACCACGATGTCCGCATCGTGGAGCGCTGCGGCTGGATGCGTTGTCGTTACGCCGATTGCCCGCATCCCGCCGGCCTTCGCCGCCGCCAGCCCGGCCGGGGCGTCCTCGATGACCACACAGACCTCCGCAGCAGCATCGAGGCGCTGGGCTGCGATCAGGAAGCCCTCCGGATCCGGCTTCCCGCGCGACGCATCCTCCTCGGCGACCAGCGCCCCAAACCGGTGCTCACAGCGGAGTGACTCTAGAATCAGCGCCAGATTGGCCCGAGGCGTGGAAGTGACGATCGCACGCGGGAGGTCGTGCGCGTCCAGCGCGTCGAGCAGCGCCATGGCCCCTGGAAGGGCGGTGATATTGCCGCGTGCTCCGTCCCGGAACAGCTGCTCTTTCGCGTCGGCGAGGCGCTTGAACTCCTCGGGAGTGATGCCGGGCAGGAGACCGCCGATGATGGCGTCGTTGCGGCGGCCGAACATCGCGTGAAAGTAGTCCGCCGCGTGCTCGACGCTTTGGTCGCGGGCCCATTGCTCCCACGCCAGCATGTGAAAGTGGCGGCTATCGACGATGACGCCATCGAGGTCGAAGAGAACGGCGACTGAAGGCGTAGCGATGAGCGTGGCGTCAGTCGCCACGAGAAACGACGGCGAGCTTGAAGCGGCGGTCGTAGTTGCCGCCCGCGTACGTGTCACAGCAGGAGCGGCACGCCACTTTATCGCGGCGCCCACGGGTGTAGTGCTTGCGGCAGCGCGGGCACTGCATCTTCCACGTCTTACGCTGCGCGCGCTCCTTTGCGGCGAAGGGCGGGCAGTAGATGGTGATGCGCGGGTCCAGCTCGTGCGCGACAGCACGGAACTCGCGGCCATGCGGCGCGATGCGACGCCCGTAGCGCCAGCGCGCGCCCCAGTGCGCGAGCTCATGCTTGAGTACCATCAGCGTTTCATCAAGGCCGTGGTCGCGGTGGTACAACGTCGCCAGCTTTATCTCGCCACTGTCCGGATAACAGCGGCCGGCGCTCGATGTCATGCGCGCGCTCAGTTCGAGCGTCGGATACGGCGCGCGCGGCATCGCGAGCACATCGCGGAAGTGCGTTTTGATCAGGCGATCCATTGCGTCCTGCAGTTCGGCCTGCAGCCAGAACTCCGGCCCGCCGAGTGGGAGCATGTAGCCTTCGCCATTGAGCGATCGATTGACCACGTTGCCTCGTAGTACTGGTGAATCCGCCGCCAGAGCGCCGGATTCGTGTCTAAAACGGTGAGATTGCTGCCCCTTCCAAGGCGTGAGCCCGAGGAAGGGTGGCCCTCACGGGGGGCGCGCGAACCAAGGCCATTTTATCGCGGCAGGCGGCCGGGCGGCAGACCTGAAGGCCGACATAATCGACAATTATTGGTAAGAAGCGGCGTTCTTAACAGGAATAACAGGGTTACTCGGTGGCGCGGGGTTGGATGCCATCAGTTTGTTCTATCGACGGTAGGTGGGCACGGAACCAGGAGTAGCGCGTGAACGAGCTAGAGCGAACACAGATCGTATACGCATCAATCGGGAAGGCTTTCGATTACTTCAGCGACCCGCGCAATCTGGCCGCGCTGACTCCAGCATGGATGCGCTTCAGCGTCGAGCGCATGCCCGGTGACGAGATCTTCAACGGCTGCGAGATCGACTACACCATCCGCTGGCTCCGCGTACGCATCCGGTGGACGACCGTGATCACCGAGTACGAGCGTAACGCTCGGTTCGTTGATGAGCAGAAGCGTGGTCCCTACAAACGGTGGTGGCACGAGCATCGCTTCGAGCGTGTGAGCGACGACATAACACACATGACCGACCGCGTCGTCTACGACATGCCGCTCGGGCCACTCGGCGGTGCCGCGCACGCCCTCGTGGTGCGACGACAGTTGGCCCAAATCCTGAACTATCGGGCCGCCGTCATCGACCGCCTGTTTCCCCCGCCGCTGGCATCGGTGGTGGACATCGATGCGGCACGGGCCGATACTTTGTCCTCAACGCCATAGCCGCGGAGGAGGCAGCATGATCGTCACCACAACAACCGTCGTCGAAGGACGGCCCGTCCGCGAGTATCTGGGCGTCGTCGCCGGCGAGACAGTGCTCGGCGCCAACGTCTTTCGCGATATCGGCGCGCAGTTCCGCAACATCACTGGCGGCCGTTCCGGCGGCTATGAGAAGGAGTTGCGCAAAGGCCGCGAAACGGCGCTCGAAGAGATGGAGCAGGCTGCAGCGGAGCTAGGTGCCGATGCCGTTGTCGGCGTCGATATCGACTATGAGACGGTCGGTGGCGCGATGCTGATGGTGACGGCGTCGGGCACGGCCGTGAAGTTGGGGTGACGCATGGCCGTCGCGAATTTCCACGACCAGGAAGCGGAGTACGCCGCGTATCGCAAAAGCGGCCTCGCGTATGTCGCGAACGGTTTGAACATGGGAACGGACTGGATTCGTCTGCATCGAACTGATTGCCCATTCCTGGGAAGTGATCGGTACGAGAGACTCACCAGCGTTGCCAAGGCGTGCAGTCGCGATAAGGCAGAGTTGATCGCCTGGCTGAGAATCAACCACGGCCCAGAAGGTGACGGGTATCAGGTTTGCGCTGCCTGTGAGCGCACGGGGCCTGTATGAAGCACGCCACGCCCATCGCACTCGACGTGCTCGAACCGGTGATCGAGAAGATCCGCCTCGTCGAGGGCCTGACGGAAAAGAGGCGCGGCATCTTCTACCGGAAGTCGCAGGCGTTCCTGCACTTCCATGAGGATCCGACGGGCTTCTTCGCCGACGTGCGGACAGGTTCGGAGTGGCAGCGCTTTCCCGCTACGACAGCGGCTGACCGACGCGCACTGCTCGCCGCCATCAAGCGCTCACTGTAATCGCTGTGGCCTAGATCTGGTGCAGCACAGCGAAGACATCCATCGTGACGGCGACGCTGGCGTGCACACCGAAGCCCCACCACGACGACCTTGTGCGGATGGCCAGCCATCCCAGCACGACGCTGGCGACAATCGCCCCGTAGGCCTCCGGCATCGGCTTGTTCAGATGCAGGATCGCGAACGGGACCGTCACGACAAAGATCGCGTACCAGCCAAAGACCCGTGACAGCCCGACGGTCAAGAAGCCGCGGTGGAAGAACTCCCAGCCGACGAAGTACAACGCATAGGCGACCTCGTACACGATGAACGGCCAGAGATGTGACGTGCCGCCACCATCCGCGAACAAAGCGACCTCGTCCCGCACCCAGTCGCTCATTGGGTAGTACTCCACGAAGTTCGGGCGGAAGGACGCGAGGGCCAGCAGCGGCACCATAATCCCGTACAGGCAGAGCGCCGCGCGGAGCCCGTAGCGCCAGTCACCGAGACCAAGACCGAAGTCGCGCAGCCGCTGGCCCGGCAGGAGCACGATGACCAGGATTGGTAGCGCGAACAGCCAGAGAAGGCTCGACAAGAACCAGTACAGGTAGCCGTACATCTCGTGCCACGGGTGCCCGTCGAAATGCGAAGAGAAGTGGTCGTCGAAGAACTCCACCTTCCCGAAGCTTGAGTAGCTGACGATGATGATCGCGCCGATGATGAGGATGGCGGCGACCGTCCAGTCGAAGCGGCGATCGGCGGCCGGTCGAGAATCAAACTCGACGTCGAACGCGGTCGATAGCAGGCCATCGAAGAATGCAGGAGCGCGCATGGGCGGTACTGTACGCGGCGCTAGCCTGCCGCGCATCGCAGACGGCTGGTAGAATCCGCGCACGCCCGTGGGAGGTATGTGTGGCACTCGAAATCAGGCCCTTTCGCGAGGAGGAGACGGAGGCGTTCTACCGCGTGCCGTCGATCGTCTTTGGCAACTACACCGGCAAGCCCCGCGACCCCGAACGCGCCGAGTTCATCCTGCGCCCCGAATGGTCTATGTGCGCCTTCGAGGACGGCGAGCTTGCGACGACGTACGGCGCCTTTCCTTTCCAGCAGCGTATCAACGGCGGCGTCACGCGAGCCGCCGGCGTAACCGTCGTCGGCACGCTGCCGCACTTCCGGCGGCGCGGCCATCTGCGCAAGATCATGGAGACGGACTTCAAGCGCCGTTACGAAGAGCGCCTCGAGCCTTTGGCCATCTTGCTCGCTTCGATCGCCGGCATCTACCAGCGTTACGGCTACGCCTGCGTATCAACGGCCGTGCGCTTCAACATTGATCCCCGCTGGGTGAACTTCGTACCGTCGATGGCGCCTACGACTGGCACCTGGCGGGAGGTCACGAAGGAACAACAGCCGCTCCTGCAGGAGATGTACGACGGGTTCATCGAGCCCCGCAATGGCTACCTCCGGCGAGCGCAGGCAATGTGGGACTGGCAGGTACACAACGGCGACACATACGACGGACTCAAGCCGGGGCCAAGTCTGCTCGCTGTTTACGAAGAGCACGGTGAGCCGCAGGGCTACATCTCCTGGGTGCCCAAGTACGCGTCGTCGTCGCCATCGGATGCAGGTGGGCCGGGGCAGCGCATCTATGTGCGCGACTACGTCTACAACACGCCCTCCGCATACCGCGCGATCTGGGAGTACCTCAAGCGATTCGACCTGGCATCACGCATCGTCATCGACGCAGCGCCGACGGATGATCCAGCGTTCCACGTGATGGTCGACCCCCGCGAACTCAATGCCCAGCACCGTGACTGGCTGCACGGACGCATCATCGACCTCGAACGGCTGTTGCCCCTGCGCCCGTATGGCGCCGAAGGCCGCGTTGTCTTCGAAGTGACGGACGCGATGTGTCCGTGGAACGCCGGACGCTGGGCGCTGGAGGCGGGGCCGGAAGGAAGCATCGTGTCGCGTACGAGCGAGGCGGCGTCGCTCTCCCTCGACATTTCGGCGCTGGCGCAGCTGTTCTACGGGCAGGTGTCGCCGACAAACGCCGCCCGGTATGGTCGCGCCGAGGCGTCGCCGGACGCGGATCTGAAGTTGTGGGATGCAATGTGGCGGACGGAGTACGCGCCGTTCTGCCCGAACATGTTCTAGCAGTCAGAGGAGTTGCTATGGGTGCGATGCCTCAGAATCCGGGCGAACTTACAGCCGCATGGCTGACGACTGCCCTTAAGAGTAGTGGGGTGCTCAAGCACGCAACGGTCACGTCGATTGATGTGTGCACGATCGGCGAAGGCTCGGGCTTCATCGGACAGCTTGCGCAGATCCGGCCCACGTACGACCGCGCGGAGGTCGGCGCGCCTTCATCGATCATCGCGAAGATGCCCGGCGCGTCCGAGGGCGGGCGGCAGATCGGGAACCTGTTCGACTTCTATCATCGTGAGATTCGCTTTTATCGCGAGATAGCGCATGACGTCGAACTGCGCGCGCCGCGCCACTACTACAGCGATATGGATCAAGAAAAGCAGCAGTACATCCTGCTGATCGAAGATCTCGCCCCCGCGTGCGTCGGCGATCAGGCGGCGGGATGCTCCGTCGCGCAGGCTCGCGTCGCGGTGGAGGACATCGCGCGGTTTCACGCCACATGGTGGGAGAGCCCGCGCCTCGCGAAGATTGGCGAATGGATGCCCGCCATCAACGCGCCCGTCCAGCAGGTTGCGGCCGGTGCGTATGCGCAGGCTTGGCGGCCGTTTCTCGATATGTTCGGCGAGACGCTATCGCCTGAAGCAAAATCCGCATGCGAGCGCATCGGCGAAAACGTCGTAAAGATACAAACGGCGTTTGCACAGCCGCCACTTACGATCAGCCACGGCGACTTCCGGGTCGACAACCTGTTCTTCTCGGACGAGGGCGGCGAGCTGCGGTTGTCCGTCGCGGACTGGCAGATTTCCACGCTCGGCCGAGGGACGTTCGACATCGCGTACCTGCTGTGTGGCGGCCTACCGTCTGAACTGCGGCGCGAGCATGAACGCGAGCTGGTGCGGCTCTATCACGACACACTGGTGACGAATGGCGTGACGGGCTATGCATTCGAGCAGTGTTGGGACGACTACCGTCTCGGAGCTCTGTTCCAGTTCGTGTACATCGTCATCGCAGTCGGAACGCTAGACGCCGCGAATGAGCGAGGGATGGCGCTATGGACAGCGTGGCTGCAGCGTGGTGCCGCGGCCGTCGAAGAGCTGAACGCGATCGAAATGATGCCCGCATAGTGCAGGAGTGACCATGGGTTCGAATGTTCCGCGAAGTCCCGAAGAGATCACGTCCGAGTGGCTGACAAGCGCGCTTGCTGAGAGTGGTGTGCTCGGCGGCGGCCGCGTGACTGCGGTGACGCCGCAGGGTATTGGCGCTGGCGCGGGGCTGTTCGGACAGCTTGCTCGCCTTCAACTCAAGTACGACGGCGCTCCGAGCGCACCTCCCTCGATGGTCGTGAAAATGCCGACGACCAACGATGGCAATCGCGAGATCGGCAACCTGTTCCAATTCTACGAACGCGAGGCTCGTTTCTACGAGGAGATCGCGTCGTCGATCGAGATTCGTGTGCCGAGGTGCTACTACCGTGTGATGGATGTCGCCAACGACGAGCACCTGTTGCTGCTTGAGGACATGTCGCTCGGCGCGACGCCAGGAGACGAAGTGGCTGGCTGCACGATCGCGCAGGCCGAAGCGGCGATCGCGGTGTTGGCGAAGCACCACGCGGCGTGGTGGGAGAGTCCAAAGCTTGACAAGCTCGACTGGATGCCGTTCGTCAATGCTCCCGTGCATCAGTCGGCACAGAACTCCTACCAGCAGGCGTGGGGACCGTACTGCGAGTTCTTCGGCGGCGCGCTGTCGCCGTACCAGCACAGCGCTGGCGAGCGCATGCAGGACAAGATCATCGACCTGCTGAACCACTACGAACCGAAGCCCCGAACGATCATCCACGGCGATTACCGCCTCGACAACCTCTTCTTCGACCACAAGGACGGCTCACCGGTTGCGGCCATCGACTGGCAGATCTCGTCGCGCGGTCGCGGCATCTTCGACGTGGCGTATTTCATCATCAGCTCGCTGGAACCTGATGTCCGCAAGGCGAACGAAATGAGTCTGCTGCAGAACTGGCACGACATCATCGTCGACGGCGGCGCTAAGAACTACAGCTTCGACGAAGCGCTGTACGACTACCGCAAGGCGATCCTGTACTGCAACGTCTACACCGTGATTGCCGTCGGTTCGATGGATGCCGCGAACGAGCGCGGCGTCGCGCTGCAGAAGGCGTGGATCAGGCGTCGCGGCGCAGCGATGGAGGATCTCGACTGCGCCGAATGTATGCCAGCCTAATCGCTGCGGTCAGGGCAGGAAGCTTGAGTCGAGATCGGTGCTACCGAGTGAGTTGCTCGTGGAGACGCGCGGCTTCACGAGTCCCGCCCCAGTGTTCGATGAGCTTGCCGTCCTGCACGCGCCACATCTCGAGCGAGTGGAACTCGAAACGACGCCCTGTGGCGGAAACCCCGAGCAACTCACCGGTGTGCGTGGCCGAGAACGCAACGTGCGCGACGACGTAGTCGCCCTCTGAGACGATGTGGCGGGCCGTTACCTCCTGATCAGATATCGCAGTCGCTGCCGACCAGGCCTGCATCTGCTTCCAGGTCTCCGCGAGGTCGCCTCCCCAGGAGTTCGACCGGTACTCACGGTGAAAGCACCGCGCTGCGTCGGCGGAGTTTCCGTCCCGCAGCGCCGCGGTAAAACGCTCGACCAGCTCTCGATTGACCTCACTCAACGGCGTGCTCCTTCTTCGACTCGGTCTGCAGCCTACTCGACGAGCTCCGAAATCACACGGACGATGCGGTGCGGCTTTACGGGCGCGCGCCGAGGCAACCCATCGCCCGTCTCATCCACCCACACCGCATGCATGCCGAGCGCGACGGCCGGCGCGATGTCGGCTTCGAGGCTGTCGCCGACCATCCACACATCCGACGGCTCGCAACCAATTTCCGACAGCGCGTGGCGGAATACGCGCTTGTCCGGCTTGCCGACGCCGAACTCTCCTTCGATCACAACGCAGTGGAAGTATTGTTCGAGGGCGTGAGTCGTGACGCTGCGGCGCTGGTTGCGAGCCTCGCCGTTTGTGATAAGGGCCATAGGGATGCCACGCTGGTGGAAGTGCGCAAGCGTCTCGATCGCGCCGTCGTACGGCACGATGCGCGTAGCGCGCAGCGCCCGGTAGAAATCTGCGAGATCGTGCGCAACGTCTTCATGCGGCAGAGAGAGGTCTTCGAAGGCCATGCGCACGATCTCGCGGCTAGAGCCGTCGAGATCCATCCGTCCACGTTTGGCGCGTTCTTGACCATCCCAAAACCACAACCGTCTCTTGCGAATCGCCGCATGCACGTCAGCAGGACTGTGTGGCCAGTCGGCGATATGGTGCCTCTCGCACGACTCCAGCCACGACTCTTCCATCCCCGTGGTCCAGTCGAGGATCGTACCGTCCATATCGAAGAAGATCGCCTTTGGCGAAGCGCTGGCCGTCATCGCGTCGGCACGCCCGTATAGAGCCCATAGAACTTCTGGACATCGAACTCGTAGATGATGCGACCTTCGTCTACCATCAGCTTCTTGAACTCATCGATCGTCGTCTGCTTGCCGTACCAGTTGAGCGTCCCGGGCGTGTATCCGGGCATCTCCCGCTGCATTACCTCGAACATCCGCACGCTCTGGTCTGGCACGTCAGGCCCGTCGAGGATCGTCACGCGGCACTCCAGCCCCAGGTACGCATAGCCGCTGTCAAACACGAACAGCGTCGAGCGTGGATCGCGGCGCAGGTGCTTCGTCCGCCCGCGATCCAGCGTGGACGACGACCAGATCTTGCCGTCGACCATCGCGACGCCGATGCGCACCGAGTGCGGCGTACCGTCGCGCTTGAGCGTGGTCATCGCGGCCTGGTGGTTCTTCTCGAGGAAGGCGATTGCTGCTTCGTCCATTGATGAACCTCCCGTCAGTCGATTGTCTGCGGCGGCTTCAGCAACCGCATCAGCTGATCGATGTGCTCGCGATAGTGGTCGTCGCTGTTCGAGCTTATCACCTGCCCCAGCGGCGGATCCGCCCACGACGGCGGCGTGGCCAGCGTCTCATCCGTCTGCTCCTCCACCATCGCGACGAACTCCTCGTACGACCGGCGGGCATCCGCAAGCACGTCCTCCAGCGAGCGCGTCTGGTTCTCGTCGTGCAGCTTCGCGTTCAGCGCGTCGAGGGACTTTGGCGTGAACGGCCCCTCGCCTCGATGCTCCGTCCTCACCCACACCAGGCACAACTGCTCCCACGCCGTGATGTGCGCGATGACGTCCTTGATCGACCAATCATCGTCGAGCGCAGGCTCCACCATCCCCGGCTCGCCGACGCGCGCGATGATCGCGTTCAGCTCCGCCCGTTCCCGCCGTATCGATTCGAGGAGCGCGGCCTTTTTCATGTGCTTCAATCGCTCGACTTCCTGATCGCTCTCCTACTCAGCATCGAGTCGCTCCAGTATGCGAAGATAAATCGTGTGTACGTCACCCACTCGCTCGAAAAGGTCGTCTCCAAAGCACTCGTTGGCTAGATACTCCGGCGCGCCCAGCAACACGCCGCCGTCCGAAAAAGACTTGATGCGCCAGGTCGGTGATATCCTGGCGTCGACTACTTCGAACATACCGAGCGGAACCATCATCAAGCGGTCGAACTCTCCCGGAAGCAAGAGCACAGTACACGTCCCGAATAGTTTCGACTTGATGTCGAAGCTGATTGCGAACACGGTATAGACTTCGCCGCGCCGTACACTGAATTGTTGGTCGCGATAGAATCCGTCCATCGCGGCGATCTCATCTTCGGTTGGATATGTTCTGAGGCACTTCACCCTCATCTTGGCAGGCCTTGTCGAGCTTCTAGCTCCCTGATCCACGTGGCGTGCTCACGATAGTGCAGATACGTATCACCCGACACCTTCTCCAGCACCGTCCGCCGCGCCGCATCATCGCCCCAGTACAACTCCGACAACCGAGACTCTGGTATCGCCTCCAAGAACGCCACGATCGCCGCATGCGCGTCCGCGAACTCTCGCTTCACGTCGACCAAGGCATCATCGGCATGCAATTCATGCAGCCGCGCGTTCAACTCATCGAGCGACGCATCAACGTACTGCGCCGGCGTCATGCACGCGTAGGTATGCGCAGAACGGTCGTCGAGATGCGCGCCGATCATGCGCTCCCACGCCGCGATGTGCGACAGATGCCCCTTCACGCCCCAACCACCACCGGGACCCGGCGCTTCCAGCTGCGCGTCGGTCAAGGGCGCGAGCACTGCTTCGAGCCTTGCTCGATCATCGTGGATCGCCGCGAGGAGATCATCCTTGGTCATCGTCGATTCGCGTTCGCTAAGTCAGCGCTTCGATCGCGCAGCGACGGCCTTCTTCTTCACAGCGACCTTCGGCTTCGCCCCGTTCGCCGAAGCGCCGTTCTTCGATGCCGTTGCCTTCGCGCCATTCGTCGAAGCGACCGTTGTCGCTGGCTTCCGCCCATTCTTCTTGACCGCCGCGATGCGCACCTTTGGGAGAATCCTTCGCAGGTACTCCGCCGTCGCGCTTTCATCGACGAGCGCGACCTCCTCCGGCGTGCCGGTCGCAATCAACCGCCCGCCACGGTCGCCGCCGGCGGGCCCGAGGTCGATGATGTGGTCGGCGTTCTTCACGACGTCCATGTGATGCTCGATAACGACGACGGTGTTACCGCCGTCGACGAGCTGCTGCAACACTTCCATCAGCTTGCGCGTGTCTTCGAACGAGAGGCCCGTCGTCGGCTCGTCGAGGATGTACAGCGTCTTGCCCGTGCTGCGCTTCGAAAGCTCCGTCGACAGCTTCACGCGCTGCGCCTCGCCGCCCGAAAGCGTCGTCGCCGGCTGGCCCATGCGGATGTACCCGAGGCCGACGTCGCGCAGCGTCTCGAGCTTCCGCTTGAGCTGCGGGATCGCGTCGAAGAACGCGCACGCCTCGCTCACCGTCATATCGAGCACGTCGGCGATGCTCTTTCCCTTCCAGAGGATCTCGAGCGCCTCGCGGTTGTAACGTCTGCCCCTGCACACCTCGCACGGCACGGTTACGTCCGGCAGGAAGTGCATCTCGATCTCGATGTAGCCGTCGCCCGCGCAGTTCTCGCAGCGGCCGCCCTTCACGTTGAAAGAGAAGCGCCCCGCTGTATACCCACGCAGCCGCGCTTCGGGGACGTTCGCGAACATCTCCCGGATCGGCGTGAAGACGCCCGTATACGTCGCCGGATTCGAGCGCGGCGTGCGCCCGATGGGCGACTGGTCGATGTCGACGACCTTGTCGATGAAGATCATCCCGCGTACGGAGTCCACAGCGCCCGGCTTGTCGCGCGAGCCGTTGAGGTCTTGCGCCAGCTTCTTGTAGAGGATCTCGTTGATCAGCGACGACTTCCCCGACCCCGAAACGCCCGTGATCACGACGAACTCGCCGAGCGGGATATCGACATCAACGTTCTTGAGGTTGTTCTCGCGCGCGCCGCGTATCTCGATGAACTTGCCGTTGCCAGGTCGGCGCATTTCCGGAAGCGGCACCTGCTTCCGGCCCGAGAGATACGCGCCCGTCATCGAGCCCTCGCTCGCCATGATGTCGTCGATCGTGCCCTGCGCAACGACATGGCCGCCGTGTTCGCCCGCGCCCGGCCCCATGTCGACGATGTGGTCGGCGGCGCGCATCATCGACTCGTCGTGCTCGACGATGATCACGGTGTTGCCGATGTCGCGCAGGCGGATGAGCGTCTTGATCAGGCGCTCGTCATCAGCGGGATGCAAGCCGATGCTCGGCTCGTCGCAGACGTACAACACGCCCATCAGGCTCGAACCGATCTGCGTCGCCAGCCGAATGCGCTGCGCCTCGCCGCCGGACAGCGTGCCGGCCGCGCGGTCGAGCGTCAGGTAGTCGAGGCCGACATCGTTCATGAACGTCAGGCGCTCGCGGATTTCCTTGATGATCTGCTTCGCGATGATCTGCTCGCGCTCGCTGAGCTTTGTCTTCGGCCCCGCCAGTTCTTCGATCCATGCCAGCGCCTCGCGCACGTCCATGCGCGTGAAGGTGGCGATGTTCTTGTCCGCCACCGTTACGCCGAGCGTCTCCGGTCGCAACCGCGCGCCGCCGCAGGTCGAACACGGTACCGCCGCCATGTAGCGCTCGATCTCGCCGCGGACGTAGTCGCTGTCGGTCTCGCGGTAGCGCCGCTCCATGTTCGTGAGCACGCCCTCGAACTTCGTGTCCCAGCGGTTCGTGTGCCCGCCCGACGTCTGGTACTTGAGTTCGATCTTGCCTTCGTCGCCGTAGAGGATGATGTCGAGGTCGGCCTTCTTCATGTCCTTGATCGGGACATTGAGCTTGAAGCCGTGCTTCTTCGCCACCGCCTCGACCATCCGGAAGTACCAGGTGTTCGTCGCCGCCGCGCGCTGCCAGGGCGCGATCGCGCCGTCCTTGATCGAGAGGCTGTGGTTCGGGATCACGAGCGCCGGGTCGAGCTGCATCTTCAGGCCGAGCCCGGTGCAGTCGGGACATGCGCCGTGCGGCGAGTTAAAGCTGAAGTTCCGAGGCGCCAGCTCCCCGATCGACGTGCCGTCGAACGCGCAGGAGTAGTGCTCCGAATACAGCCGTTCTTCGACGGCGGGCGCGATCTGCTTCGCCTTCGATCGCTGCGGTTGCGCCTCGACGGGCGGCTCGATGACCACAAGCACCGTACCCGTGCCCAACTTCAGCGCCTGCTCGACGCTCTCGGCGAGGCGGCTCGCACTCGATGCGCTACCGTCCGCTGCGCCATCGGGACCTTCGGTGATCAGGCGGTCGACGACGACCTCGATCGAGTGCTTGGTCTTCTTGTTGAGGTTGATCTCCTCTTCGAGATCGCGGATGCGCCCATCGACGCGCACGCGCACAAAGCCCGCCCGCCGCGCGTCCTCGAAGACGTGCAGGTGCTCGCCTTTGCGATCCTTGATGATCGGCGCAAGCAGCATCAGCCGATTGCCGGCCTCGATACCCAGGATCGCATCGACGATCTGTTGCACTGTCTGCCGCTCGATCGGGCGCCCGCAGGTGGGGCAGTGCGGCGTGCCGGCGCGCGCGTACAGCAGCCGTAGGTAGTCGTAGATCTCCGTTACGGTGCCAACGGTCGAGCGCGGGTTGTGGCTTGCGCCCTTCTGGTCGATCGAGATCGCGGGCGAAAGACCCTCGATGTAGTCGACGTCGGGCTTCTCCATCTGCCCCAGGAACTGGCGAGCATACGCTGAGAGCGACTCGACGTATCGGCGCTGACCCTCGGCGTAGATCGTGTCGAAGGCGAGCGACGACTTCCCCGACCCCGACAGCCCCGTGATCACGACGAGCTTGTCGCGCGGGATCGTAACGTCGATGTCCTTGAGGTTATGCTCGCGGGCGCCCTTGACGACGATCGCGTCGAGAGGCATCAGTATCGGCTCCTGAGTAGAGGTTCGTGTCGGGGCGCTGCTCGCCGCGCCCTCGCCGGCCGCGAGAGTGCGCGCTATCGCAGTCGGAACGCCATTCTAGCACGGGTGTTCGCGCCGTCGATGGCGTACTGACGTCGGATGTCAGGAGTGGGCCTTAGTCAAAGGAGCAAGGGCTGACGACCACGGCTAGGATTTGCTTGTACGTCAGAGGGCGGTCGGCGAAGGGGCCAGGTTCCAGCGCGGAGTACCGGAGGCAGGTCTCGCCAGTTGGCGAACTAGCAGACAGGTAGTCCTCACTAGCACGAGGTAGCACGCGGATCGTCCAACCCCGATCCGTAAGGTTCTGCGCGACATCGTCGCGAATCGTCGCCCAATCTTCTGGCAGATGGAAGTACACGTGACGGCAGAGCTCTCGGCCGTCAAGGTTACAGGGACTTGAGACTTCATCCTCTTTTTCGACACTTGGCGGATGCGCGTAGGCTGGCAGTTGAGGTGCGCTTGGAAAGATGTCTAAACCAGCCAAGTCCCCGGCCCATAAGGCGAGAGGTACGAATGTCACCAGCATCACCAGAACACCAAGTACCGCGAGAGGGACGAAGATGCATCCTCTGAAGCGTCGGCTCGAACCCTTTGGAGTTGCCTCTTCGACGCCATAGTCGGTTGGCTCGTCGGGTTGCCAAGAACTGCAACGTTGGCGCGCCGTGTGATTCAGGTCGCAGTCGGGAAGATTCTCGGTCGCGTCCATGCGACGATCGTAGCAGCCGAAGTCAACCTCGATCAGATCTCCAGGACATTCCCGTCCGGATCCGCGATGCGCGCGAACGGCACGCCCGGCGCGTGCTCGCCGCGTTCGATGATCGTGCCGCCGGCTGCCTCGACATCGCGGACGGCGTCATCGGGCTCGATCGCGTGGTCGACGTGGAGACCGACGTTCATCGGCCCGCCACCCGCGTGCTCGGCGTCGACCAGCAGCCCGAACGACGAGTCGCCGCCTGGCGCCGCCATAAACACGATCTGCTCCGCGCGAAAGATCTCCTCCACGCCGAACGCGTCGGCGTAGAATTTCACCGCCCGCTCGAGGTCGCGCACCGGGATGATGTACTGGAGTCCGGTGATCTTCGCCATCGCATTTCTCCTATCGCTGCCTGGCACCATTCTCTCACGATGGACGGGCGCGCGCTCTGAGCTTTGTAAGCTATCGCTTCTGGACCGGATGTGACTGGCGGCTTTGATCTCGAACTGACTGATGCGCGTAGATCTCCGTGAGGTTGTCGGCAATGGCAAAACGCAGGGCCGAGCGAGACATCGTGGCCGAGTTCCGGGCCGTCGTCAACATGCGGGCGTCGCGACTGGAGCGCTGGCTCGAGACCGACGAGTCGTGGAGCGTCGGCTGGGGGAGGGACGCGGCTGGCGAGTCGGTCGGCCACCGTTCGGGTCGCCGAATCGTCAAGCTGTTGCGCACAAAGGGCGTCGACCACACGGACGACGACCTTGCGCACATGCGGAAGGTCATCGCGTACGCGCGACGGCACCTGGCGCAGCGCCCGCGCGGCGACTTCCGCGCGAGCCGTTGGCGGTACTCCCTCATGAATTGGGGCCACGACCCCATGCTCCACTGAAAGCTAGACCGCTCGCGCGAGAATCAGCGCCGAAGCGTCGTTCCAATCTCGCAGGCCCAACTCGCGCAGCGGCACGAAGCCCATCCGGCGATAGAACGCCCGCGTGCCTTCATAGTTGTCAGCGGCCTCTTCCGACACGCTTGGACCGAGCGTCAGGACGCTGAGCATCGGCACGCCATCCTCGCGGCAGCGCTGCACCGCCGCATCGATGAGCATGGTGCCGAGTCCGTGACGGCGATGGTCGGCGCGGACGGCCATCCACGTGATCTCCGTCGAGCCGCCGATGTCAGGCAGATGCAGCAGCAGCGTGATGAACCCGGCGACCGTGCCATCGACGGTGGCGACGAATCCCGCCTGCGAACGCACGGCGACCGCACAGTCACGCTGTCCGTCAGAGTCGCCGAAGAAGTAGGGAAGCGATGCGAGCACGGAGTCGCATGCCGCAGCGTCGTCAGTGAAGTTGAGTGGGCGAATCGAAATGGTCACGCGAATCCTCCGGTGCTGAAACCGTCGTTGGTTCGGCTGCGGAATGTTGCGTGTCCATAACAGAGGGATTCTACAGAGTCACGTCGACAGAAACTAGAAGAGAGCTAGCTCACGACGAACACCGTGTACGGGTACGGCTTCGTGAACCCGAGCTGTTGCGCCAGCGCTGCCGACTCCGGATTGTGCGCGTCCCAGCACGGCTCGATGCCGTTGTCGAGGCAGTGGTCGATGAGATGGGCGGCCACGGCGCGCGCGAGACCGTATCGCAGATACGCCGGGTCAGTGTCGATCTCGATCTCGAGCTTGCCGTTGGCGGACGAGAACGACGAGCACCCGGACACACAATGCGTCGCATCAAACACGCCAAACCCAAGCCCGTGCTCAAGAAACGCATCGACGCTCCGCCAGTTCGAAGCGAAGTCTTCGGCGACAACAAGGAACGACGCGATGTTCGTGCGGTCGATCCGGCGGATTTCAAAGCCCTTTGGGAGGGCGGCGGCCATCCCTCGGAGACGATCACGGTTCCACGCCTCCGGTGGTGGCGTCGCGAAGCCGGTGCGGGTGCGCTCGACGATGCGGCCCGAAAGCGTGGTGCGCACCAGGGCAGGCCACGCCTGCGAGCCATCGGTCACGATCGTGCCCTTCGGCACGAACCGCAGCGCGTCGTCGGCCAGCGAGGCGATCGGATTGCCGCCGACGAGCCAGAAGTCGATGTTCGCCAGCGCGATCGATGGATGCGCGAGGTCATCGACCCAGGCGCGCCCGAACTCGCCGGAGAACACAGCTTCGATCAGGCCATGCAGCCGCAGCCCAAAGTTCGCGTACAGCGGACGAAGAATCTCGCGCTGGCCGGGAGGGAGTTCGGTGAGCATCAATCGAAGGGTATCAGCCAATCAGCTTTCGGCACCGCTGTCGTCCTCAATGGATCGAACCCTAGCCTCAATCAAAACCGAGCGCGGTGGGGCGCGATGGGAGAGGCGTTTCGCCCACCTGGTGCCGATCGCCGCGACCTCGTCGGCGTCCATCCAGCGGCTGTTTTCCACACGGATGCCGTGCTCTTCGAACAGCGGGACGAGCGTCGTGACGACGTACTCGGGCGTGACTTCGGGCAAATCTCGCACGTCTATCGGCACCGGGTCGTCGAAGATGCGCGTGTTCAGCACGATGCGGATCGATGCGCCGCCTTTCGCGAACGACGCGATCGCCGCAAGCATGCCACCGTCGCCCAGAATCAGGCCGCGCATCAGCGACCCCCACGGCAGCGTGACGAAGACCTCGTCGGCGACGCCTCGCAGTTCCTCCGGCGGCGATTCGACGCTCGCGACGACGAAGAGTGCGTTCGGCAGGCCACCCTTGTCGGGCTTCTTCGCTGCTTTCGCCGACCACTCGCGCATATTCTCGCGAACCGGATCGAGCGCGATTACGAAGCGATCGGGATGCGCGCCACCGTACCGGTACGCCCACGCACCATCGCCCGCGCCGATGTCGAGAGTAACGCCCGCGTATGGCGCAGCGAGCGCGCGCAGTTCGTCGCGCGTGAGCGTGTCGGCCGTGCGGCCGCGGGTGATGTTCATCGGGGCAGTGTGGCAGATGGTCGCCCGGCGCCTACACCAGCACCAGCAACGGCGTGCCCTGGTCGACGCGTTGGCCGACGGTGACGTAGACGGCCTTTACCTGGCCAGCGCGGCGGGCGTGGAGTTCGTTCTGCATCTTCATCGCCTCGACGACGACGAGCGTTGCGCCCTCCTCGACCTCATCGTCGGCCGCAACGCGCACTTCGCGGACGACGCCGGCCATCGGCGACTTGAGCACCCACTCGCCGCCCGCATCGAGGTCGAAGTCGGCGCCGCCCTTGCCCTTCGCGCCCGTCTGCGTTCCGATGACTACGCGCTCGCCATCGACGAGAATGTGGTAGTCGGTCGGGCCTTCTTCGGCGAAGATGTCGTACGGTCGCCCGTCGACAATCAACGAATAGCGCGCGCCTTCGTTGATGCGTTCAAGACTGACCGTGTGTGCTTCGGCATCGCCGATCTTCACGCGCAGGCCTCCGGCGTGATCCGGCTCTATTTCGATCTCGTGGAGCTCGTCGCCGAGCCTCAGCCGGTACTTCGCCGCCATTGGTTCCCCTGTGACTTACCCGTGTGGCTGGCGATCTGCCGGTCGCGGCCGGCCTCACGCCACTGTTGTGATGGTCCGACGATGACGGCAGGTTGCGCACCATTACGCTGGCGCCGCTCGTGCGACATGACCGCCGCGACGAGCAAGGCGATCTCATCGGTTGTTGGATTGTGCTCCGGTTCGACCATCTTGAAGTCGCTGTCTAGGAAGCCTGTATGCACTTCGCCATTGATGAAGCGCTCGTCGTCGAGCAGCTGAAGGTGGAACGGAATGTTCGTCTTCACGCCGAGGATTACGTACTCCCGAAGGGCGCGCTTCATGCGGGCGATCGCGGCGGTGCGGTCCTCCGCCCAGCAGATAAGCTTGGCGAGCATCGGGTCGTAGTAGTACGGGATCTCGATGCCGCTGAAGATGCTGCTGTCGATGCGCACGCCGGGGCCGAGCGGCTCCTGTACGAAGTCGATACGGCCGAGCGACGGCAGATAGTTGTTGTACGGATCCTCGGCGGCGATGCGACACTCGATCGCGTGGCCGCGGAACTGCACGTCGTCCTGCGTGAAGCCCAACGGCTCGCCCGCTGCGATGCGGATCTGATCGCGGACAAGGTCGCGGCCAGTGATCCACTCCGTCACTGGGTGTTCCACCTGCAAACGAGTGTTCACCTCGAGGAAGAAGAACTCCTGCGTCGTTGGGTCAAGCAGGAACTCGACAGTGCCAGCGTTGTAGTAGCCGGACGCCTTCGCCGCGGCGACGCCGGCCTCCATCATCTTCGTCCGCGTTTCAGGCTTGAGGACGGGCGATGGCGATTCCTCGAGCAGCTTCTGATGGCGGCGCTGGACGGAGCACTCGCGCTCGCCGAGCGCGACGACGTTGCCATGCTTGTCGCCGAGCACCTGGATCTCGACGTGGCGGACAGGCGAGAGATAGCGCTCGAGAAAGACGCCGCCATCGCCGAACGACGAGAGCGCTTCGCTGGAGGCGACCTTCACGGCATTCTCGATTTCATCGGCCGACTTGACGAGCCGGATGCCCTTGCCGCCGCCTCCGGCCGACGCCTTGATCATCAACGGGAAGCCGATGTTGGGCGCCTGGCGGACGGCTTCGTCGGCTTCGACGCGGCCTTCTGTGCCGGGCACCACGGGGACGCCGGCGGCGATCATCGTGCGGCGGGCATTGACCTTGTCGCCGAGGTGAATGACGGCTTCGGGCTTGGGGCCGATAAAGGTGATACCAGCGGCCTCGCATGCTTCCGCGAACTCCGTGCGCTCACTGAGGAAGCCGTAGCCGGGGTGGACGGCATCAACGCCGGCCTTCTTTGCGACCTCGAGGATCTTCTGGTAGTTCAGGTAGCTTTCGAGCGGCGGACCTTCGCCGATGAGGTATGCCTCGTCGGCGAAGCGGACGTGCAGCATGTTCCGGTCGACCGTCGAGTAGACGGCGACGGTTTTGATGCCCATCTCGCGGCAGGTGCGCATGACGCGCAGCGCGATTTCGCCGCGGTTGGCGACAAGGATCTTCTTGAACAAGCCTGTATCTCCGTACCCGATAGGGGTTTGCGTAGATTGGCATCTACGGGCAGATTGGTATCACAGATGTGGGGTATGGGCTATGAGACGAATGAACCACGCGGAACGTAAGATCGGCCTCAGGCGGACAATTCGATCCTAGGCGTGAATCTGCGTGACGATACCGACCTCGATCGCGTAGAAGACGTGCTGGACGCCGCGCGTTGCGCCGACGAGGTCGCGGATGGCCGTTCGCTGCGTGTTTGTTGACACGCGGCCGGTGAGCGTGACGACTCCGTGATCGACGGCGACGGCTACTTCGCCAGCGGAGGGGGCGACGGCGTTGTTGATGAAGGCCTGTAGGCCGTCTTGAAGCTGCTGATCCGTCGGGCTCATATGGGGATCCTTCCTCTGTCCTATTGATAGCAATATGCCACCGCCACGACAACGCGTCGGCCGCTTTCTTGTCTAGCGCTGGCCCAACGCCGATCTTGAAGTCTGAACCGTGTGAGCGGTCTACACTGGTGAAATGGAAGCCTATGTCCACGACGCCGTGCTCGACATGCACCATGCTCGCGATGAGTTTGAGGCAGCGCTGGATGCGGTCGATTCGGAGCAGTGGGAACGGCAGATCCCGTATGGCGATCGCACGCTGCACGAACTGCTCGCGCACGTCGCCGGCGCCGACCAGGCGTGGGCTGTCGCGGCGCAAGGGCTGCTGAAGGGCGAGTCGGAAGCAGCGAAGAAGCCGGTGTCGCCTGAGGAGGCGAAAGCGGCCCGAAAGCGTGCCATCGAGCGCGGACGCGGACGGCCGGTCCCGGAGCTACGCGCAGAAATGGTGAGCCGGCGGAAGCTTCTGCTGGGGCTGTACGAGCTGCTCGAAAAGCGGCACCTCGCTCTCGGCCTCCCGGCGTATGGCGACGAGCACAACTCTGTGCGTCAGCGGATCTGGCTCGGGTACCACGACCGACTGCATGCGGCGGATGTGAAGCGCGCGCTGCGGATGAACTGGGCGGCGCCGAAGCTCAAGTTCTTGCCAGAGCTGGAGCCCGCCGTCGAGCAGTTGTCTCCGGACAACGTGCTGTACGTGGTCCATAGCGTTGACCCCGTCATGTGGGAGCTGCCTTCATTGACGCAGGGGTGGACGCATCGCGACTTGCTGGCGCACATCGCGACGGGTGACTGGGTGTTCCAGAGGCATCTGCGGAGCCTGGTCGAGACGGGCAAGGTGGCGCAGTGGCCCGACGTACATGCGGGAAACGCCGAACGGCTCGCGGAACGCAAAGTCTCAACTGTCAACGCGCTGATCGAGGAGTATCTATCGATGCGGCACGGGACGATGCTGCTGCTGGCGGAACTCAAGCCCAAGCATGTGCGCGAAGTGTTGTTCATGCCCTGGATGCCCGAGCCGCACGAGCGCCCGATGATCGAGTACATCCAGTGGTTCTGGATGCACGAGCGCACCCACGTCGACGATCTGCGGCCAGCGATGAAGTACGCAACGTCGCTGCGGTGAGTTCGTCGTTTGTGGACTGTAGTTCGTAGTTCGTAGTAGGAGCGCGCGGTGCCGTTGTTCAAGCGCAAACCTAAGCCTGTAGAGCAAGTTGCGCCGCCTGTGGATTTGCAGGCTGGCGAGACGGTCGAGCGATCGTTGAAGGCATCGCTGCTGTACGGGACCGACAAGATCGCGGGGTCGCTGTTCATGACGAACCGGCGGCTGATGTTCGAGGCCGCAAAGGGCGAGGCGCGCTGGATGGTCGTGCCGTACGACGAGATGCGGGAGGTCGGGCTGCATCGCTGGCATCATGCGCCGATGGGGCGTTCATCGTTGAACCAGTGTCTGTGCGTCGTGACGAACAAGGGCGAGCAGGTGTGGTGGGACTTCGCGGAGCACGAGGAGCGCGAGTGGTTGCCGTTGGTGGAGGCGCATGTTGCGGCGGCCGCACCGTCTGAGATCGAAGAATAAGACTCATTTTCAACCCGAACGCTCCGAGTGCTCCACAACCTCGGCGATAGTGGTGGATCGTCCCGTCCGACGAGGGCGCAGCAGAGCGGCGGCCCCTACAAGTGCGCTTCTTCCCCTTCAACCGCATCCCTGAACCGCCGGATCGTCATGCGGAGGGCTTCTTCTGCGTCGAGGCTGTGGGTGCGGGCGAGGGCGACGATGCCGAAGAGGAGGTCGCCGAGGGCTTCGGCTGTCGGGGCGTCGGTTGTTGATGTTAGGTCTGCGAGGGCGCGGGTTAGGGCGTCGGCGGCAAGCGGTGTTGGCCCGAGGTTCGCTTTCGACGCTCGGGACTGGAGCGACTGTGCTTGCGCGAGCGCGGGCATCGCTTTGGGGACGTGGTCTAGCGGCGACTCTTGGTTGCCCGCGCGCTCGGCTTTCTTGAGGGCCTCCCAGTTGCGGAGGACTTCGTCTGCGCCTTCGACCCGCGTGTCGGCGAAGACGTGGGGGTGACGGCGGATGAGCTTTGTTGAGATTTCGCGCAGTACGTCTTCGATAACGAACTCGTCGTTGTCCTCGGCAACCTGCGCGTGCAGCAGGACCTGCATCGTCAGGTCGCCGAGCTCTTCGGCGAGCTTGTGCGGGTCGCCGCTGTCGAGAGCGTCGAGCGCTTCGTAGGCCTCTTCGAGGAGGTAGCGCTTCAACGTCTCGTGGGTCTGTTCGAGATCCCACGGACAGCCACCGTCGGGGTTGCGGAGCTGGGCGACGACGCGCCGCAGGCCTTCGAACGAACGCGTGTCGTCGATGAGGGCGAGTGGCGGGACGTACAGCGTGGCGAGGTGGTCGAAGGCGGCTGCGTCGTGGTCGAGGACGGCGATTTTTGTTGCGATGATGCGCTGGTCGTTCGTGCCGGTCGCTGTCACGACGCGCACCGGATGTTCCGGCGGATAGGCCTCCAGCAGGGCGAGCTTTGCCAGCGATGCGGCGTTCTGGTCGTACACTTGGGCGATGACGGTAGGGCGTTGCGGGACGAGCATGCGGCTGCGGTCGCCGAGCGCGAGCGCGTCGAGCACCAGGAGGCCGTCGGTGAGGGGGTCGACGCCGAGGGCGGAGGCGATGGTGTCAAGGAAGCTGACGCCGGCGATGATGCGCACGTCGAGGCTGCGTTCGGTGGCCTGCAGGAGGATGGCGCGTACGGTTGACTCGCCGAACATCGGGTGGCCGGGGACGGCATAGGCGACGCCTTCCGGCCTCGTTGCCAGTTCGAGGACGCGCTCGACGATGGCTGCGTAGACAGCATCGAAGGTGGGTTCGCGCTCGTATATCTCATCGAAGGAGTTGTACTTTGGGCCGGTGGGGAGGCCAGCCACAGTTGGGTGCCGGCTGGTGCGCAGCCAGACTTCCGAAGCTGTGGCGAGGGTGTCGCGCGCTTCGACGGTGAGGAGCGAGGCGTCACCGGGACCGAGTCCTATGATCGTTATTGCTGGCATGGTCGCAGTATGACGTGAGGATGGAAGACGGACGATGGAGCATAGAGGACGGGCGGGAATTCGTTTGGCAGTTTTGCTGTTTCCACTCTGGCTCCGAGGCCTTTGATTGTTTAGTTGTTTTCGCGTGTATTCCGGATGCGAGGTCGTTTTGAATCTGGTGCGACCGGGGGTGTCGTGGCTGCGGGCGCGGGCTGAAGCTGCGGTTTGATTGAATTGGTTGTCTGGGTTGTGGAAACGATCAATGTGGCGTCTTTCCTCGGTGCTTGCGCTGACGTCGCAGTTCGTGGGATGCCTCCGCGGGGATGATGCTTCCAATGGCCTGGGATGTCCTAGCGGCCGATGGCCCTCGGGCCGGAGCACGCGCCCGCGGCGTGATGCAAAGCAGGTGCGATACCATTTCTGTGATGAGTGATCCTGAATTGGCGGTGGGCGCAGCGCCGCTTGACAAGGCAGATCCGCCCGTTGACAATAACCAAGTCGCGGTGGCGGGGCGGCAGGGGGAGACCCACATGGGCTTCGCTCGCTCGCTCGCCACGATCCTCTTTATCGTCGCGTTGCCTATCGCGATCATCACGACGAACGTGCGTCTGCTGATGAACGCGCCTGTCGTTTACGACTATGCCTTCGACCGCTACGACGCGACGGCGTCCACCGGGTTGTCCCGCTCCGATCTGGATACGTGCGCTGCGGAGTTGCGGCGCTACTTCAACAACGGCGAGCCCACGTACTACTGCACGGTCACCGAGAATGGCCTTCCAGCGCCGATCTTCTCGGCTAAGGAGACGCAGCACATGGAGGACGTGAAGGGGCTCGTGACGTGGGTGAACCTACTTCAGGTGATCACGGTCATGTTCGTTGTCGCGTACGGCGTTCTCTTCTTTGTCTGGTCGAAGGAGGGGAGCCTACGTGAGCTGGCCGGACAGAGCCTTGCATCGCTACTGATCGGTGGCCTCGTTGTTGGCGCGATCGGCGCATTCGCGGCGGTGGGGTTCGAGGCGGCGTGGGAGCGGTTCCACGAGATCGCCTTTACGAATGACAACTGGCTGCTGAATCCGCGGACAGATCATCTAATCCAGATGTTCCCGGAGGCGTTCTGGCGGGATACAGTGTTCATCATGGGGGCGCTGACGTTGCTTGAGGCGGCGTTGATTGCAGCGGTTTCAGGGATTTATTTGATCAGCACGAAGGGCGAGCGTCGGCAGATTGCGGCGAGCATTTCTGTGAGTTCGTCGACGTCGCAGGCTGCGTAAGGCTCGACTCCCTCTCAGGGAAATCAACGCGAAGCCGTGCGGGCTGAGGGCCCGCGCTACAGATGAATGTCCGTGCGGCGCCGCGTGGCGCTGCCGCTACTGCTGCGCCTTGGACGGTGTAGATTCTTCGCTTGCGCTGAGAATGACAGCCAGGCAGTTGGTGGCGCCGTCGCTACGACCGCGCAGCGTTCGACCACGCGGGCTGAAAGCCCCCGTAACCCTCTGGGGCACTTGCGGCGCGGGTTCGATAGCATGGCTGCATGAACCTTGAAGATCTTCGTATTGGTACCGATGTCGTCAGCCAGGAAGGCCACAAGCTGGGGACGTTGAGCAAGTTCGTCATCCGCGAGGACGGCCTTCAACTCACGCACATTGTCGTCGATACGGGCATTCTGCGGAGCGGGGAGCCACTGTGGAAGGGTGGCTGGGGCCTCTCGCACGATCGTGTGCTGCCGCTCGGCGCTGTTACTGCGGCGACGTCTGAGCGCATCACGTTGTCGATGCTCGCCGACGACTTTCGCGACCACTCCGTCGACTACGAGCAGGAGTACTTCGCGAACATTCCGGACGCCGAGCGCGGGTCTTTGGATGTCAGCGATTTGGCGCGCATATCGGCATCGCTGCCGGGCGAGCCGGGGCCGTACATCATGCTCGAACAGCGCTCGATTGCACCTGGCGATGTCGAGATCCCGAAGGACGCGCCAGTGTGGCGATTGAATCCACACGAAAAGGTGGGAGAAGTCGAACGCGTCCTGTTCGACACTGCGACGGGCACCGTGCAGGATCTCGTGATCAAGCGCGGACACTTCTTCTCGAAGGAAGTCGTCCTGCCTGTGCGGCTTATCGTCGAGGTGGTGGCGGGTATCGTCCGTATCGATGTCGATAGCGACACACTGAAGGGCCTGCCCGAGTATGGGCCAGCCGACTAGCAAGGAACCCCCACCATGGCAGTTGTTCTCATCACTGGTTGTAGCTCTGGATTCGGCAAGCTTGCGGCGATCGCGTTTGCGAAGCGCGGCGATTCCGTGTTTGCGACGATGCGCAATCTCGACGGCGCGGGGCCGCTACGCGCCGAAGCACAGGCCGCTGGCGTGGAGATCGAGGTCGTACGACTCGACGTCGTCGATAAGGCGTCGGTGGATGCGGCGGTTGCGAATGTGATCGCGAAGGCGCGGCGCATCGATGTTCTCGTGAACAACGCGGGCATCGGGGCTGTCGCAGCGGTCGAGGACTTTGATGACGACGAAGTGCTGCGCGTATTCGACACGAACGTGTTCGGACCGATACGCGTCGCGCGTGCAGCGCTGCCGCAGATGCGCAAGCAGGGTTCGGGGCGCATCATCAACGTAGGTTCGCTGTCGGGCGTTGTCCCATCTCACTTCCGCGGCATCTACTCCGCGACCAAGGCCGCACTGTCGTCGATCAGCGAGGCGCTGTACTACGAGCTTCACCCGTGGAACATCCACGTCGCCAACATCGAGCCCGGGTTCTTCGAGACATCGATCGGCGACAAGCGGATGCCAACGCGCCGACAAGGGACCTCCGACTACGCGCCGCTGCTGGAGCAGTATGAGAAAGGCTCGACGCCCGGCGGTTCGCAGCGCGCGGAGCCGACGCCGGTGATCGACGCGATCGTGGCGGCCGCGACCGAGCCATCGCCGAAGCGGCACTATCTCGTCGGTAAGGACGCTGAGGCGCTGGGCGCGATGCGCAAGACGATGCCGGACGAAGAGCTGGCAGCGCTGGTGTTACGCTCGATGCCGTCGCTCGAAGGCTCGGCGCCGGCGTGAGCGGAGACCCGCCGAGATTTCTGCGCGCGCGCGACCGCGTGCTCCCGCTCGGCCGCAAGACGTACATGATGGCGATTCTCAACCTGACGAGCGACTCTTTCTCGGGCGACGGTGTTGGCGCTGATCTCGACGCGGCGGTGCGGCGCGCGGTGCAGGCGCAGGCCGACGGGGCGGACATCGTTGATATCGGCGGGGAGAGCGCGCGAGCCGACGTCCCCGTGCGTGATGCTGGCGATGAGGCCGCCCAGGTGGCCGCCGCGGTCGAGCGAGTGCTCGCGGAGACCGATCTTGTTGTGTCTGCTGACACGTACAAGGGGGTGGTCGCTGAGGCGGCGGTTCAGGCGGGCGCGCACATGATCAACGACATTGGCGGGCTACTGCATGACACGGCGACGGCTGAGGTTGCAGCACGCTATGGTGCGGCGCTGGTGATCAACTACACGTTGGAGCGGCCGAAGGTTCGGCCCGCGACCCCTCCACAATACGACGACCTGATCGCCCAACACATCGCATTCCTGCGCGAACAGGCGAGCCTCGCACGCACGCTCGGCGTCGCTGACGAATCGCTGATCATCGATCCGGGGATCGCGTTCGGCAAGTCGCATGCGGAGGACATCGAAGTGGTGCGGCGTCTAGGCGAGTTTCAGGAGGTCGGTCTACCTGTGCTCGTGGCCGCTTCGCGCAAGCACTTCGTCGGCAGCGCGACGGGGCTGAACGCGAGTGAGCGTGATGAAGCCACGGCCGCGGTCACGGCTTTGGCCATCGCGGGCGGCGCAGATTTCGTGCGTGTACACGACGTGCTCGGCAACGCGCGGGCAGGGGCGATGACGGACGCCATCGTCCGGGGACGCGTCGACGATCTGGCGCCGACCTCCGAATCCTGGCCGTGGGCGGCCACAGCGGAACGCGTGCCCGGTACGACTATCTCTCGCGGCTGATCCCGCTTATGCTTCGGCACTGGCAGGGCCATTGAGCTTCGCCGGAACCCCCGCTGTTGAGGAAGTTGTCCATGCGCCGGACGCGCTTGTTGTATGTCGCTTGCGTTGCATTGCTCGCGTTGGCTTCCGGCCGTGCTGTGACGGACGCCGGCGGTGTCGCGACTCCTGTCGTGCACAACCGCGTCCTGGCGACAGTGGTCGGCGGTTCGCTCACGATCACCGGTGCGTCGCTCGGCAGCCCGTCGCCCTCCACGTCCATCGCTTTCGAGTACGACGGGCGATCGACCGTGCTCGCCTCGAACTCGCCGCTGGTCGAGTCATGGTCGCAGAACTCGATTGCGCTTACGTTGCCGATGGACGTACGACCGGGAACCCTGCGCGTTGTGGTGGGCGGTGTGTCGAGCCCGCCTGTCGAACTCCTGGTGTTCATGTATACGCGGGTTCCGGCTCCCCAGGCGCCGGGCATCAACGCGATGCCGTTGAGTCTCGCCGTTGGGGCTGACAGCCGTGTGTGGCTGATCGAAGAGCATCACCGGCAGTTCAAGTCGTTCACGCCGACGTTTCCGGTCGCGTCGACCGCACGGACGATTCCGCAACCGCCGGAGATGTTTGCCCAGAACCTCAGCGGCGACACGCCAACGGACGTCAGCGGCCTTGGTGAGGATGTCGATGTCGCCGCAGACGGATCGATCTGGTTTACGCAGGGCGGCGGGCCGCACTATCACGGGGTCCATCCGAATCCGAGCCGCATCGTCAGGTTCAACCCGGTGACATCGACGTTCTCCTGCTACCCGTCGCCTGTCGACAACAACAATGTGTTTGGCGTGCTGGTCGATGAGCAGCGCGACAGGGTCTGGTACGCGGAGGCGGCGTTCATCCCGGGTAATGCGATTTCGGTGTTCGATCCGTCGACACTGAGCGGCGACTGCAACGAAAGCGCTGAGTCAGCGCGGATTTGTTTGGCTGGCGAGACAGCGGGTTGTCACAGGCGATTCATCTTGCCGGGCGCGACGCGCAGTCCGGCGCATCTTGTGCTCGACGATGACGGCGACATCTGGTTCACGGAGTACTGGGGCAACGGCATCCAGCAGTTCGATCCGGACACAGGGGAGTTCATGGCTGTGCCCTTTCGGGCGCCAATCGTTCGTGAGGGTCCCGGGATCTGGTCGGGAAGCGGGCCGTGGGAGATGGCGTGGGGCGAAGACGGTGAGTTGTGGGTGACGGAGTTCTTCGACGCGACGCTCGTGCGCGTTGACACGGCAGCCGCAGAGGCGGGTGGATGCTCGCAGCTCGATGCTTCTGGCACGAACCCGTGCGTCGAGGAAGTTGTTGTCACATCGACAGGCTTCGATGTGCGGACGATGCATTCCGTCGCGCCGGCGGCAGGTGGGCGCGTCTGGTTCGGCTCGTCGGGGGAGCCGTCGCGCGTCGGGTTCGTTTCGACGCGGCATGACGATGAGGTAGTGTTCCTCCCAATCGAACTCCCTTCGACGAACCTTGGTGGCATCGCGGAAGATGCCGCAACCGGCGACATCTGGTTCACCCAGTACTTCGACAAGAGCCTCGGGCGCCTTCAGCTCGCAACGGGGGACGGTGATGGCATAAGCGACGGGTTCGACAACTGCGCGCAGGCGTTCAATCCCGGACAGGAGAATGTCGATCGCAACTTTGTGAACCTTGCAGCGTACGGCAAGCCCTTCAACGACGTCACATGGCCGATGTCAGATAACGCTGGTGACGCGTGCGACTCGGACGCCGACAATGACGGTCTCTCGAATCAGGCCGAGGCGGCTCCGAGCTCGTTCGGGTGTCCGAGCGCTAGCGGGCCACTTGACCCGCTGCGACGTGATACGGACGGCGACCTTGCGGTCGATGGGAGCGAGTGCGCGCTTGGCACGAATCCTGCGAGCGCGGCATCGAAGCCGAACCGGGCCCCGCTCGGAGATGTCGATGGTGATTATCTTCCGACGCTGTTCGAGACGCTCATCGGAACGAACGCACTCGTTCGTGACACAGACGGCGATGGCCTGCACGATGGCATCGAGTTCGTGTACTACCGGAGCAATCCCCTGATCGCTGACAGCGATGGAGATGGCTGCGGCGATCGAACTGAGGCCGCATCCGTGAACGGAGACCGGACGGTGAACTCGATGGACCTACTCAGCATCGCGCTGTCGTACGGGAGCGGTTCGAGCGCTGCGTACGTGCCGCACTTCGACGTGAACCGCGACGGCACGATCAACCCCGCGGACATCGGGCTGACGGCTTCGTTCTATGGGCCGTGCTGATCGTGGCCCTTCGGCTGTTGGTGCGGCCTACAGGCTGTGGAAGTCCCCTTCGGCGTTGCGCAGATGCGTGATGTCGTTGAGCGAGTAGAGCGCGCGGATGCCGTCTGCGGCGCCGACGACGCTCACTGATGTGTGTGCCGGCCGGAAGAACATGTCGTACTTCGAGCCGATAACGTGGCCGATGTATGCGTTGATGACGCCACCGTGGCAGGCGATCGCCACGCGCTCGCCCGGATGTGAGGCGATGATGCCTTCGATCGAGTTGATGACGCGCTTGCGGAACTCGTGACTGGACTCCGAGAACGGGTATACGTCCCAGGACTTTTCCTGCACCATGCGCTGGCGCGTGCCCATGAGCGGATAGCGACCGATGGCTTCTAACGGCGTCTTGTCCTGCGGGAGGTCGCGGAAGAGGCCGACCTCCTGCAAGTCGTCGATGATCACGGGCTCGAGGCGGTGGTGTCGGGCGATCTGGATGCCGGTTTCGTGCGCGCGCTTGAGCGGGCTGGCGTAGACGTGGTCGATGCGCTCGGTCGAGAACCGCATGCCGACGAGGCGCGCCTGGCTCTCGCCGAGTGCGCTGAGGGGCGGGTCGGTGAACTCGCCGACCTTCATGTTGTCGGTGATCTCCTGCTGGCCGTGGCGGACGAGCAGCAGTTCGGTGATGTCGGCGCGGTCGGAGAGGAAGGCGATGTCGAAGGGCCCGGGCGAGCGCTGGCGCGTTGCCTCAGCTTCGACTTTTTCGATGATGGCTTCGTTTGCCGTCTGGTCTTCGCTGTCGTGGGCCATGAAGGGCGCCTCCGTAGTGGCTATCGGGTTCGCCTTCAGGCTAACGCACGGACGTTAACGCGCCGTTATCGTCCGTTACCGCCGGTTAGACACCGATGGCGGGCGGGAGACCGTGGAGGGTGCGGATGAGCTCCAGTTCGCCGAGGTGGGTGAAGCCGTGGGTCATGCAGACCTGGCCGAGGGCGCGAATCTTGGACATTTCGCCAAGGGGCTTCACGGTGATGACCTTGTCGAACTCGCTGGCGTCGGGGTTGGCGAGCCACTCGTCGGTGCTGGCCCAAACGTCCTTCATGTATGTCTTGAATCCGGCGATGTCATCGATGCGCAGCGCCTGCGCGTCTTCGGCCGTCATGCCGGTGCCCTGCGTGACGGGCGGGAGGCCCAGCTTGTCGGCCCACTTGCCGTCCATCCAGACGGTGGGGCGTCGGTCCTGCAGGAGGAAGCGGATGATGTTGTCCTCCGTGCGGACGTAGTGCCACATCTCGAAGGCGATGTGGTTTGCGCGTGGGTTGCCGCCGGGGATCGCGTGCCACTGTTCCGGCGTGAGGTCGGCGATGCTGCGGCCAAGCATGGCGTGGAGGCGGTGGAGTTCGGACTGGATGAATTCGACGAGGGTCATTGGTTGGGCTCCTGGTCGTCGGTCGTCGGTGGAGAATGTAGGGTGGATTGACGCTTAGCGCCACAAGCAAGGGGGCACGCAATCGCGTGCCCCTGATGACCGAAGACTGACGACAGTACGCCTACGTGAGGTGCATGCCGGAGATTGCGCGGGCGATAACTAGCTGCTGGATTTCGGACGTGCCTTCGAAGATGGTCATGATCTTGGCGTCGCGGTGGAAGCGCTCGACGGGAGCTTCGCGCGTGTAGCCGATGCCGCCGCCGATCTGGATCGCGCGGTCGGTCACCCAGACGGCGACTTCTCCGGCCTTGTACTTCGCCTGCGAACCCTCGGCCGCGGCGAAGGGCTTGCGCGCGCGCGCCATCCATGCGGCGCGCCAGACGAGCAGGCGCGAGGCGTCGAGTTCGACCTTCATGTTCGCGAGCATGAAGCTGATGCCCTGGTTCTCGATGATCGGCTTGCCGAACTGGCGGCGCTCTTTCGCGTAGTCGAGCGACCATTCGTATGCAGCACGCGCGACGCCTACGGCCATGGCGCCGACGGCCGGGCGCGTCGCCTCGAACGTGCCGAGCGCGGCCTGTTCGCGCGACTTGCCGCCTTCGCGCACTTTCGCGAGACGCGCATCGAGCTTCTCTTTGCCACCGAGGAGGCAGCTTCCGGGCACGCGCACGTCATCGAGGTAGACCTCGGCCGTGTGCGACGCGCGAATGCCGTACTTCTTGAACTTCGCGCCCTGACGCAGGCCGGGGGTGTTCGGTGGGACGATGAACGATGCCTGGCCGCGTGTGCCGAGCGTCGGGTCGACGGCAGCGACGACGACGTGTACATCAGCGATACCGCCGTTCGAGATCCACGTCTTCTGGCCGTTGAGGACCCATTCGTCCTTCGCCTGGTCGTACACGGCGCGCGTCTTCATGCCCGCGACGTCGGATCCAGCGTCAGGCTCGGAGACGCAGAACGCGCCGAGCATGACCTTCTCGGCCGTGCCGTAGCATTGCGGCGCCCACTCACCGATCTGTTGTGGTGTGCCGTTGCCGGTGATCGCGGCGACTGCGAGCGATGAGCCGAAGAGCGCCATGCCGATGCCGGCGTCGCCCCAGAACAGCTCTTCGATTGCCATCGGCAGCATGAGGCCGGTGGGGTCCGAGGAGAGGTGGGCCATGAACTGCAGGCCGTAGAGCCCGTTCTCAGCGGCAATCTTGATGATCGGCCATGGCGTTTCTTCGCGCTCGTCCCACTCGTGGGCGGCGGGCCGCACGACATCGCGCGCGAACTCGTGGATCCACTTCTGCATCTGGATCTGTTCTTCGTTCAGCTCCATTGAGAAGCTTGGGATTGCAGGCGCTTCGGCTGTGACCATCTATCAACTCAGCGCCGCGCGATGTCTTCAATCGCCGCAGGTCGCAAGTCCTCCGTAGTTAAGAGTAGCGACATCGCGCTACGATCCGTAGACGAAACGTTATTCCGGCATGCGGATTCGTGTGCTGGGGAACAGATGTTGTCAAGCAACCTGCGTCAGGCGGTCACGTAAGGCAGCTGCGGATGCGCGGCGCGTGGGTGCACGAACGAACGGCCACGTATTGCAGAACGGGCGGCCACATAGGGCCGCCCCTACGACGATTACGGCGCGCCGACGGTGAAGCGCATGAGATCGCGGCCGACGACGATTTCGCCTTTGAAGATCTCGCTCATGCCGTTGGCGAAGGCGTCGGCGAGCGGGCCTTCGTTCGGCACGGGCGGGATGAGGTGGGACAGCACGAGTTTCTTGACGCCGGCGTCGCGCGCCATCTCAGCTACATCAGTCGTCGTCGCGTGGTAGTCGGGGACATCGTCCATGACGGCGGCCTGGCGGGTGTTACCGGCGTCGAGGATGCGCTGGCGCATGACCTTGAAGATGTTGTCGTTCATCGCCTCGCTAATCAGGACATCGGCGTCTTGCGAGGCTCGCGTGAGGTTGTCGCACTTCTTCGTGTCGCCGGAGATGACGACGGAGGCCGACCCAGCGTCCAGACGGAAGCCGAGCGCGGGGACGACGGGGAAGTGGTCGACCTCGAACGAATCGATCTGCATTGCGCCGACTTCGGCGATGTGAGCGCGGTCGGGGGTCGCGGGCACTTCGTGGACGATGACCTTGATGCCATCTTGCGAGAGCTTGTCGCCGTGGTGGGCGAAGCGGAAACGGATGTCGTCGGCCAAAGCGTCGAGAAAGCCATCGACCATGCGCTTTGTGCCTGTCGGACCGTAGACGGTGAGCGGCTTCTGTGCGCCGCCGACCCAGCGCATGATCATGAAGTCCGGCATGTCCGTGATGTGGTCGGAGTGCATGTGCGTGAAACAGACGGTGTCGACCAGCATCGGAAAGATGCCGGCGGCGAAGAGACGCCTTGCCGCACCCCAGCCGCAGTCGATGAGCACGCGATCGTCGCCGGCGATTATCACCTGGCCGGCGCCGCAGCGGTCCGCGTTCGGCAGCGGGCTGCCGGTTCCGAGTAGGACGACTTCCATTCCTGCCATGACGTTCCTCCGATGTCAGGTCAGCAATGCTGCGACCGTTCGTCGCAGCACGTTGACCGCTTGCTTCTTCGATTGCGACTGGTGTGCGCGCAGCTCTTCCCAGGCGGCCCAGCTAGTTGATGCGACGAGCGCTTCTTGCGTTTCGCGACGGGCTGACGGTGACCTTCGGCGTAGTTCAGAAGCGAAAACCGCTGCGACTTCGTTTGCGGCAAGTTCCCGCGTTTCTTGTAGGCGCTCGTGAATGATCGGTGAGAAGGGCTCGCTGAGAACGGCTGCGCGACGGACAGGCGTGATTGCTTCGTAGATGCGCGCGCGTTCGCTGACGAAACGGTCGATGCGCTCGGGTAGCGGCAGGCTCGCCGGGATGGGTGTGATCGCGAGGGATACGCGCTCGGCCTGACGCTCGACGACGGCGGCCTGGAGCGACTCCATGTCGGCGAAGTGCTGGAACACAGAGCGCAGGGCGACACCGGCGCGTTCGGCGATCATCGGCGCTGTTGGCCGCAATACGCCTTCTTCGATGAGGGAGAGCATTGCGTTTGCAATGGCCGCGCGGGTGCGTTCGGCACGAGCTGTCCGGCCGTCTGTGGCGGGCGCTGGAGAGTGTGGCGGCGCAGTCGGGGCGGTCATCGCTGGAGCATACAGGTATTTGCAGTGATAGTGCAAGTTGTTACGTGATGGATATCCGACCCGCACTTCATGCGGGTGTCTCGATCGGAGTAGGACGGTCAGTCGCGGCGATCTTCGCGGCGTTCGACCCGCCTGGCACGGCGACGGAAGAAGCCGAAGAGCATCGACGCGAATGCGCCGAGGACGGCGGCGAGTAGCAACGCGAAGAACAACGGCATCGTGAAGTCTTTGAAGAGAATTGTGATGTTGGCGTCCTCGCTGTTTTGTGCGAGGAACAGCACGAGCAGCACGGCACCGGCGATACCACCGCCTAGCTTGATGCGATCCATGACCGACGGCCCGACATCAATGACCGTGTTTTGCTTGTCAGCGTTTTTGGACATCGGATCCCTCCGCCCGGTGGCCGGGCCTAGTCGCTGGCGCGCTCGCTGCGCGGTCCTGCGAGCGGTTCCTGCGGCCGGTTGGCCTCGTATGCCTGCCGCGTTCTGGCAACCATATCGAACAGGTCTGCGGCTGTCGATACGGGGGCGGAGCAGAGGGTGCCGTAGCAGACGTACGCCGCGGGCGCAGGGTGTGCGGGCAAGGCTTCGCGTTCGAGCGCGTCGGCATCACCTGCATCGATCAGGCGCGCGATGCGCGACGGGACTTCGAGCGCGAGGGCGGCGGCGTGGAGGTTGCGCGTTGCCTCGTCGTCAGCGGCCGCGACGATCTTGATCTCGGCGCCGGGGTTGAGCAGCAGATCGACGGCGAGCGCGTACTCGGCGGCGAAGTAGCCCTGCGATTCGGCGACGTGCGTGAAGGGCACGAGGGCGGCCCGTGCGACTTCTGCGTAGGCCTCGTCGTGTGTGAGGCGGGCGAGGCGGATGAAGGCGATGGCGGCGGTCGCGTTCTCCTTGATCGGCTTCTGACGCATGGAGAGGCGACCAAGACCATCGTGGCCTTCCGGTGTGTCGTAGAAGCCACCGCTCGGCGCGGCGAGCTTCTCGCGCGTGAAGGCGCTGAGGTGGATCGCGCGTTCGAGGTCTTGCGGGCGGGACGCGACTTCGTGCGCATCGAGCAGCGCGTTGGTCATCGCTGCCTGATCGCCGAGGAGTCCGGCGATCCTCGGACCATCGGCGGCCATGTAGCGATGCATGCCGCCTTCGTCGGTGCGGAGGTTGTCCCAGAGGTAGTCGAGGCCTTGGAGCGCGCGGGCACGCAGGTCGGGGCGGCCGCGCGTCCACGATGCTTCGAGATACGCGCCGATGGCCGTCGCGTTCCACGACGTGTAGATGGTCTTGTCGACGTATGGCGGGTCGTGCTGCTTTCGCTGTTCGGCGGGCAGGGGGTAGAAGTCCTCGTCGGCGTCCTGGGAGCCCCAGAAACAGCCGGTCGCGGGGTCGCTGAGCCACGTGTCGAGGTACTCGATCGTGAAGTCGATGTATCGCTTGTGGTCGTCGTTTTGGCTGATGCGGTAGAGCTTCATCAATGCACGCAGCAGCGGACCGGTGTCCTCGAGCATCTTCTCGTAGTGTGGGATGCTCCAGTCGCGTTTCGTTGAGTAGCGATAGAAGCCGCCCCACTCCTGGTCGTAGGTGCCGCCGTGACACATGTATTCGAGCGTCTTGCGTGCCATATGCAGCGCGTCGCGGTCACCGTCGCGGAGGTAGGCGTGCAGCAAAAGGTCGATCGCGTCACTGTGCGGGAACTTGGGCTCGCTGCCAAAGCCGCCGAAGATCGGGTCGTACGCGTCGTTCGTGGCGTGCAGGACGTCGCGGAAGATCTGGTCGGAGAGCGCGTCCTCGTCGGTTGAGGCAGTCATCGCCGTCTCGCGGTTCTTCGCGATCTCGGCGATCTTGTCGTTGATGGAGTCCTTGTTGTCTTTGTAGTAGCCGCTGACCTGCGTGAGGATGTCCTTCATCTGGTCGGGCGGGACGTAGGTCATGCCGGCCATCACCTCGCCGGCGGGCGTGAGGAACGCCGTCGTCGGCCAGCCGCCGGCGTTGTAGCGCGCGTTGATGTCCGGGCGCTGGTCATTGTCGACGCGGATGGCGACGAAGCGCTCGTTGATGAGGGCGATGTTGTACTGCTCGGAGTAGGTCGTCTCGTCCATGACGTGGCACCAGTGGCACCAGACGGCGGATATGCCGAGGAGGACGGGCTTGTCGTCGCGTTGAGCTTCGGCGAAGGCGTCTTCGCTCCATTGCTGCCAGCGGATCTCGCCTGCGCGGTTGGGTCGTGGGGAGAAGTGGAATGCGGCGTCGCTCATGCGTCCATCGTAGCAGCCTCCCGTCGCGAAATCGTCTCAATGCGAACGCTACATCGCGATTGGCTACGAGCCTGCAGCGGAGCCTTCGCCGCGCTCGTCGCTGCCGCCGATGAGGACGCCGGACGCTTCTCGCATGATGACCTGCGCGCGGCCCATGGGGGCGACGGTGCGGTTCACGGGCTGGACGTTGTGGCCGCGGCGGGCGAGTTCTCGTTGGGTTTCTTCGGGCATGTGGTCTTCGACGCGGAGCACGCCGGTGTTGTCGCCCCAGCGCGCGGCGTCGATCGCCTGCTGCGGGTCGAAGCCGTGGTCGAGCATGGCGGTAAGGATCTGGAAGTTGGTCTGCACCTGGTAGTCGCCGCCGGGCGTGTTGCCGGCGATGTATGGCTCGCCGTCTTTGAAGACGAGGTAGGTATTGAGGGTGTGCATCGTGCGCTTGCCGGGCGCGAGGACGTTCGGGTGTGTGGGGTCGAGCGAGAATCCCGTCATGCGGTTGTTCATGATGATGCCGGTGCCATCGATGGCGACGGCGGAGCCCCACTGGGCGTAGAGGCTCTGGATGAAGGAGCACATGTTGCCTTCGCCGTCGATGACAACAAATGATGTTGTGTCGGACGACGGTGCGGGATCATTCGTGGGTCGCGCGCGGGCGGGGTCGACGAGCGCCCGGCGCTGCGCTGCATGCTCTGGCGTGAGGAGTCGCTGCGGGTCGAAGTCGACGAACGTGCGGTCGCCTACGAAGCGCTGGCGATCTTCGAAGGCGAGCTTCTTCGCTTCGACCATGTGGTGGACGGCGTCGGGTGAGAGATGCCCCCACGATGCAAGATCCCAGCCTTCGGCGATCTTGAGTTCTTCGAGCAGGATCAGACCCTGCGAGTTCGGCGGCGTCTCGAAGACGGTGTACTCACGATAGTCGACCGAGAGCGGCTCGAGGACGTCAGCGCTGTGGCTGGCGAGATCGTCGGGCGTCATGTGGCCGCCGGCCGCCTGGACGCCTGCGGCGAGCTTCTCTGCGATCTCGCCTTCGTACAGCGCACTGCGTCCCTCACGGGCGATGCGTTCGAGGGTGTTCGCGAGCGCGGGCTGCCCGAGGATCTCGCCGAAATGCGGCGGGCGGCCGTCGATGTAGAGGGCGCGCGCCATGTTCTCGTATTTGGCGAAGAACCGGGTCGTACCGCCGAGGCCGAGGGCGAGTTCGCGCGTGACGGGCACGCCATCGCGGGCGGCGGAGATCGCGGGTGCCATCAGTTCTTCGCGAGGGCGCGTGCACCAGCGCCCGTGGAAGACCTCCCATGCGTCGACGAGGCCGGGGATCGCGACTGCGGCGCCGCCGTGCTGCGGGATTCCCCTCGAGTAAGCATCAAGCGTCGCCTTCGCGGGCGCCTTGCCACCGGAGCAGATCGCCGTGACTTTTCCTTCGGCTCGTGGATATACGAGCACGTACGCGTCGCCGCCGAGGTGGTTTAGGGCAGGCTTCACAACGGGAAGAAGCGCGGACATCGCCATTGCGGCATCGAAGGCGTTGCCGCCACGGCGCATGACCTCGACGCCTGAGTGGGAGGCGAGCGGGTGCGCGGAGGCGACCATGCCGTTCGGGCCGAGGGTTGGGCCGCGGAATTTGATGTCGATGGTTTCTGTCATTGCTAACTCACTCTCACTGCGCCGACTAGGGGCGCAGCAGGCTGCGCCCCTACTGTCGTTCGAGGGCTTCGCGCGCCATGGACACCATACGGCGTTCGTCCTTGAAGGCGAGTTTCTGTTCTGCCGCGCCGATCTCGAACCAGCGCGCGTCTTCGCATTCGTCGTCGTGGTCGTCCGTGGTGCCGCCGGTGTAATGGAGTAGGAACATGTGGACGTGCTTATGGACTCGAACGGGTTCTGGATCGTATGTGGATGTGTACCAGTACTCGATCGTGTCCAGCGGGCCGATGATATCGCCGTCGACGCCGCCTTCTTCGCGCACTTCGCGGACGGCGGCTTGTTCGGGTGACTCGCCTTCCTCGATCCATCCTTTGGGCAGCTGCCAGCGGCCCTCGTGTGTGAGGATGAGGACGACGTCGTGGCCGTTGCCGTCGTCGTGTGGGCGGAAGACGATGCCACCGGCGGAGACTTCGTTTCTGGTGAGCATCAACAGCCTCAACTCGGTTGTCTATTCGTGAAGCCGCGCGGGCTGAAGGCCCGCGCTAGATCGCGCTACGCAACCCCGTTCGCGACCGGCGACTGTGCGGAGCTGTCTCCTTGGGCGACTCTCCGAAAAGCTCCGCCGTTACTTTCGCACGACCTTGCGGCGGGGTGGCATCTTGTCCGGGCGACGTGCCGGGTCTTTCGGCGCAGGCTTATCGCTGCGGGCACCGTTGGGGGAGGCGGATGTTTGGGCGACGGGTTCGCGGGCGCCGCGGTTGACCTCGATCGCGCGCTTTGTGAGCTCTTCGAGCATGTCGGTGACTTTGCGGTAGACGGTGCCCTCGGGATACGAGCCGTCCTTCTTGAGCTTGCCGGCTGGCACGCCCGTCAGCAGCTCGATGCCTTCCTCGATCGACGTGATCGCCCAAACATGGAACTTCCGCTGTTGTACGGCCTTCACGACCTCCGGTTTCAGCATGAGGTTGCGCAGGTTGTCCTTCGGGATCATGACGCCCTGGTCGCCCGTCAGGCCCTTCGCTTTGCAGACGGCGTAAAAGCCCTCGATCTTCTCGTTCACGCCGCCGATCGCCTGGACTTCGCCCAACTGGTTCACGCTGCCGGTGACAGCGATGCCCTGCTTGAGCGGCACGTCGGTAATAGCCGAGAGCAGAGCGTATAGCTCCGTCGACGACGCGCTGTCACCGTCGATCTCGTCGTAGACCTGCTCGAACGCAATGCTGGCGGCAAACGAGAGCGGGCGCCGGTGGGCAAACTTTCCGTTGAGGTAGCCTTGGAGGATCATGAAGCCCTTGCTGTGTGAGGGACCGCTCTTCTGCACCTCGCGTTCAATGTTCACGACCTGACCACGCCCCATGGATACGCGCGCGGTGATGCGGGACGGTCGGCCGAAGGCGTGGTCGCCGAGATCGAACACGGAGAGTCCGTTGACCTGCCCGACGACGGCGCCCTTCGTGTCGACCTTGATCGTGCCGCGTGCGATGAATTCCTGCACGCGGTCTTCGATCAGGTTCGAGCGGTAGACACGCTTCTCAATTGCTTGCTCAACGTGTACGGCCTTAACCGTCTTGCTGTTGGCATCGCACGCCCAGTAGTCGGCCTCCACGAGGAGGTCCACGATGTCCATCATCCGCAGCGAGAGCTTATTCTGGTCGGCGACGAGACGCGACGATTGTTCGACGATGCGCGCGACGGCGGGCTTCTCGAACTCGCGCATGCCGAGCGCCTGCACCTGATGGGCGACGAATCGCGCGTAGAGTGTCTCATGGCCGGCGCTGCGCTCGACGTCGACCGCGAAGTCGGCTTTCGTCTTGAACAACTTGCTGAACTGCTCGTCGGAACTCTGAAGGATCGCGAAGATGCGCGGCGTGCCAATCATGGCGACCTTCACGGTCAGTGGGATGGGCTCTGGTGTCAGCGTCGATGACGGAATGATGCTCATCTGCTCCCCGATGTTCTCCAGCCTGATTGATCCCGTGCGCAACGATCGCTTGAGCGTTTCCCAAACCAGCGGTTGCTGCAGGACGTCGAGCGCCTGGAGGACGAGAAAGCCGCCATTCGCGAGGTGTAGCGCACCCGCCTTGATCATCATGTGGTTCGTCGTCATTGAACCGAAGCTGGACTGGAAGTCGATGCGTCCAAACATGTGGTAGTACGACGGATTTTCCTCGACGATGATCGGTGCGTGATTGTCAGGATCGTGCGTGACGACCACGTTCACGGCGTAGCGGCTCAGCATGCTGTCGCGCGAAGGCCCGGGCAGCGCGAATGGCGTCGCTGCCTGAGGCGACCCTTCTTCAATCGTCCGGAACAGATCGAGATGCTCGATCAGGTCGTTGCCGAGATCGTCGAGGAAGGTCAGGGCTTCCTCTTCTTTTGCGTACTTATTCTTGAGTTCCTCGATGCGCGGCGACGCGATGGCAACCATCACCTGCTTGTCCAACTCCGCGAGGAACTGTTGCGCGCCACGATCGAGGCGGCGGAGCTGCGGCAGCATCTGGGCGATCACGCTGTCGAGTTCTTGCGTACGCTCCTGGATGCTCTGCTTGTCCGTGGCTGAAAGCGCTTCGTATTGCTCCTTGGTGATGGGTGCGCCGTTGACGAGAGGGACGGTCGAGACACCCATCGGCGTGGCGTTCACGGCGAGGCCGCGCGCGTTGGCCTCCTTCTCCATCGCGGCGAAGAACTGCTCCCGCTGTGCTTGTGACTCACGGCTGACCTGATCGCGGCGCTGCGCGTATTCGTCGCTCTCAAAGGCGCGCGGCACGTCCGTACGCAACGCGACGACCAAGTCCTCAACATCATGGCCGAGTTCATGGCCGCGGCCCGGCGCGAGGCTTATTGCGTTGGGGCGGGCGGGGTCGCGAAAGTTGAAGACGTAGCACCAGTCGCGCGGCGTCGGCCGTTCGCGCGCGACTCGGCGGACACGCGAAATGAGTTCCGTCGAGCGGCCCGTGCCGGGAGGTCCGGACACGTACACGTGAAAACCCTGGGCTTCGATGTCCAGGCCGAAGTCGAGCGCGCGCACGGCGCGATCCTGACCGACCGTACCTTCGAGTGGTTTAAGGTCTGCCGTCGTGCGGAACTTGAGGCCGCGCAAGTCGCAGGTGCAGCGCAGACGGGCGGCGGGGACGCGGAACCGTGTCGCGGCTGTCGATGTCACGAGTCGTCTCCTTGTGCTGCGTATCGTAACGGAGCCAACGCAGGCCGCCATCCATGCCGCTGGTGGCTTCTGACGGCGGGCGCCATCTACCATGCGTCGATGCCAGAACCCGCCTCGACCGTGCCCGCAATGGCCGAAGCCGGATCGCGCTCGCTGCGTGACCGTGTCTCGGCGCTGACGCGTTCGGAAGTCGTACTCGTGTGCGTGTTCACAGTGTTTGCAGCCGTGTTGCGCCTGTGGCGGCTCGGCACGGCTCCGTTGGGCCTACATGGCGATGAGGCCTGGACGGGGCTCGATGCACAGCGCGTGCTCGACGAAGGATGGCTCGGGCCATATCTGATCAGCGCGCTTGGCCAACCGATTGGCCCCGTGTACTGGACGGCGGCCGTCTTCGCCGTGCTGCCCGACACAACGTTCGTACTGCGCGTGTCGATGGCCGTGTTCGGCATCGCGACGATACCGTTGAGCTACGTAACGTTTCGGCTCATGTTCGATCGCACAGTCGCGGTGTTCGCGGCGTTCTTGCTCGCGGTGATGATGTGGCACCTGCATCTGAGCCGGACAGCCTTCATGGTGCAGGTGGCGCCGTTCTTCGAGCTGGCGGTGTTGTGCACCCTGTTTCTCGGCCTGCGACGGAACAACATTCTGCTAGTTGGTATGTCCGGCGTGCTCGCGGGGCTCGGTGTGTACACGTACAACTCGTACATCCTCTTCCTGCCGGTGCCCCTGGTGGCGATCGCGTGGACGTACTGGCGCTCGACACACGATGGCAACCGCATCGGCCTGGGGATCATAGCGGTATCGCTGTTCGTGACGAGCGCGATCATCGCAGCGATTCCGATGATTCAGTACATCAACGACAACACGTTCGACTGGCGGATCCACCAGAAGGTCGTCAACATCACCGATCAGCCTGTTTGGGAAGATGCGTCGATCGCCGACAAGGCCGAATTGCTCGTGGATCGCGCATGGGAGTGGCAGAAGGGGTTGGTGTTCGGCGGCCGGTCCGACCTGGGTGACGGCCTGGCGACCGACAACCATCCACCGGTCGAACCGGTCGTGTACGCGCTGGCGCTCGTGGGACTGGGTATGGCGTTCTGGCGCTGGAAGAAGCCGGAGTACGCCGTGCTGATCGCGGCGTGTGTACTGTTGCCGTGGGGCGCGATCCTGACGATCCAGGACGGTCTCTTTCGACGCACGCTCGGCCTGGCGCCGTTCATCGCGGTGCTCGCGGCGATCCCGCTCGCTGCCCTGTGGCGGATGGCGATCGACCGTCGCTTTGCGCTTTGGCCCGCACTCGCGTTCCTCGTGCTGCTCGTGCCAGCCTTCGTCGCGGTGAAGACGACGTGGCAGTATTTCGTGCCGGTGCAAGACAGCTTCGCAGTGCGCTACGTGTTCCCGTTCGAGATGGACGCGGCGAGCCGGCACATGGCGACGCTTCCCGATGGCCGGATCGTGTACTTCTACAGCGACCGCTGGCGAGCGAGCTATGAAACGCGGCGCTTTCTCGCGCCGAACGTCGTTGCGATCGACCGATCGTTCGAGTTCGGGCCCGAGACTGAGGATCTGGACCTGAGCGCCGACGGATCGCGCGATGTGACCTTCGTGTTCCTCGGCCGATATCTCGACGTCGCCGACACGGTGATCGAGTCGCACCCGGGCGCGGTAGAGACGATCTCCATTCGGGACGGGGAGGTGCTGTTTCGAGCGGTGGATGTGCCGGCTGACTAGCGCGCATACACACGCGGTTCGGTAGGCGCATCTATGCGGGTGGCTTGTCGGAATCGGGATATTGCCGATAGGAAGCGGGGTTGGCGCGCGCGACAATCTCGCTATGGAAAGCCACGAGTCTCCGCAAAACCGCGCCGAACTTCGACGCGACGGGAAGCGGCTGCGGGCATTGGAGCAGGCGCTGTCCGATCGTGACGAGACGATACGTCTGTTGAACGAGGCGCTGTCCCGTGCGCTCGCGGATCTCGAACGTACCGATCAGACGCGCACGGCGCGCGAACCTGCTGCCTGACGTCACTCGACCTGCTGAAAGACGCCGTCCGTGACGCGATAGATCGCGAGGCCGACATCGCGGGCCGTGTTGCCCGTTCGGTCACCGCTGTCGCCGAAAGTCATGTTGCCCGTCAAGCCCGTGAAGGTATTGTCGCGCAGATAATCCACGAGCGCTGACCGCGACAGCGAGCCATCGCCGCCTCCGTCGTCCATCGCGGCGTCGATCGCCGTTAGCAGGACGCGTGCAGCGTCGTAGGTCTGCAAGACGAACGATGTCGAAGGAGCGCGGCCGAAGCGGGCGGTGAATCGCTCGTTGAACGTCGCGTCCGGCACAGGTCCGGCCGTGATGATGGCGCCTTCCGCGGCGTCGCCCGCTCCCTGGATCAGGTCTTCCGCGTTGAAGAGGCTGTCCGGACCAATGAAGGTGCCGTCGTAGGAAGCTGTTCGCAGGTCGCGCAGGAGCAACGATCCTTCCGGGTCTGGGCCCTGGAACACGACGACATCGGGATCGGTACTTGCGATCAGACCGGCGAGCGGCTCGAAGCTGGTCTCGCCACGCATGATGCGCTCGCGTGAGGTGACGCGTCCGCCGCGCTCCTCGAACTCAGGGATGAACTCGTCGGCGAGTGCGGTGCCATACGGCTCGCCGTCGTCGATGACGACGGCCGTTGCGGCGCGCAGCGTCTCGCGAGCATATGTCGCCTGTATGCGCGCTTGGTCATCGTCGCGCCAGGCGGTGCGGAAGAAGAACAGGGAGTTCAGTTCCGACAGATCAGCTCGCGTAGCGGACGGAGTGATGTGCACGATGCCCGCGTCCTCGTACTCGTCGTTCGCTGCCTGTGCGCCTGTCGTACACATGGGGCCGATCACCGCGACGGCCGCGCCCTCGATGAGTGTGGCCGACGCGGCGACGGCAGCTTCGGGATCGTTGCAGCCGTCGTCCGCAGTCTCCACTCGAAGTTCATGGCCGGCGATCGGCCCTCCGAAGTCTTCGATCGCCAGCGTCGCGGCATCCGCGAGATCCTGGCCGATAGTCGCCTGTCCGCCGCTCAGCACTGCTGATACACCGATGACGATCGGTTCCCCCGCAATGATGCTGATGACGTCCGGCACGGCCGTTGCAGTCGCCGTGTGGTCGGAGGTACTGCCGTCGCCGCCGCACGCGACGAGCAGCGCTACGGCCAGCACGCCGATAAAGGGCGCGAACAATCTCTGGTGCATGTGGTTTGGTGATCCTGCCTCGGGCCTCGTACGTGGTGTGCCCAGCGTACTATGTTGGTGCGGTCGGGCGCGTTTATGCCCTTCTTGCAGAATAGCGGAGCTGTCATGGCGATAGAGAAGGTGTTCGCGATGTCCGCCTCGGCGAACGACATCTACGCCGCTTTGCAGCGCGACATTTCTTCGGCGTCAGCTCACGAGGGCGACGTGTTCGAAGTGTTGCAATGGGATCGCGACCGGCGCATCGAGCTGCGCGTTGCCATCGGCGGGGTGCCCGGCATTCTGACGTACACGATCGAGGAGGGGCCAGAGCAGACGGAAGTCGCGGCGTCTTTCGAGCCGCACGGCTGGCGGTGGATCTTGTTTAACGTCGCGACGCTTGGCATGCGCCGTAACAGTATTGAAATGGTGCTGGTTCAGGGATTGGCCAATCTCAAGGCCGAAGTCGAGGACGATGAGACTGCCGTTACCGAAGAGGAAGTCATCGAGTAGGGCCTCGAAGTAGGCTATCAGTTCGAGACAAGCGAGCACCGTTCTGAAGTCAGAGCGATGTTCCAGTGGCTTTTCGTCGCGACACCGATGACGTCGTACGGATGCGCAGGCACGTCCACCTCGAGAAGCAGCGGCTCTCGGGACTCCGGCTGTTCGACGCGCATATAGAGCCGGTGCGTGTTACCCATCGGCACATCCTCGATGATTTCCGCAGCAACGACCGCATCATTTGCGTGCGAGGACTCGCGGCCTTCGCGCACGAGCAGGATGTGTTCGGGCCGAATGCAGATGCTGACGTCGCCGCGAATCGGCGCTTTGGGATCGCGAATGCGCGCGGTGAACCACGGCGTGCGGATTGCGGCGACGCCTTCGACGTACGCATCGACCTGGCCGGGGATGATGTTACGCACTTCGGTGAGTTCGGCGACGCGCCTGCTCGTCGGCCGGCTCAGGACGTCCGCGCGCGAGCCCTGCTGGAGGACGCGACCAGCGTCGTACACGACGATACGGTCGGCGAGCGAGTACGCCTCGGCGAGATCGTGTGTCACGAAGACCACGGTGACGCCGAGGCGCTTCTGGAGCGACGCGAGCTCTCGGCGCAGGACGCCACGCAGCGACGCGTCGAGAGCAGAGAATGGTTCGTCGAGCAGGAGGAGCGACGGCTCGGCGGCGAGGGCGCGGGCGAGGGCGACGCGCTGTTGCTGGCCGCCGGAGAGTTGGGCTGGCCGCCTGCCCTCAAGGCCTTGCAGCGAAAGCAGGTCGACGAGCGCGAGGGTGCGTTCGCTTCGGCGGGCCTTCGGAAGATGCGCCAGGCCGAACTCGATGTTCTGTCGCGCAGTCATGTGCGGAAACAACGCGAGATTCTGGACGACGTACCCGACGCCACGTGCCTGCGGTGCCATATTCACCCTCGCTTCGGCGTCGAAGGCGATGCGCTCGCCCGGCAGGACGATGCGTCCGGAGTCGGGGGTACGTAGGCCAGCGATGGCCTGCAGCGTCAGGGACTTTCCGCAGCCTGACGGCCCGAATAGCACGACGAGCTCGTCGCCGGATTCGAACGTTGGTTGCAGGTCGAAGTCACCCACGCGCAGGTCAAAGTCAATGCTCAGCATCGGCTACATCCGTACTGGCGCTGTTCGCGTGACGACACGCAGGAGCAGGAGCATGACAGCAGCGGCCGCCAAGAGGATGAGTGAGAGCGCGATCGAGACGTCGATCGACTTGCCGGACTCGAACGCGCTGATGATGGCGAGCGGCATGGTCTGGGTTTCGCCTTGGAAGTTGCCGGCGAAAATCAACGTCGCGCCAAGCTCGCTCAGGGCGCGCGCCCAGCAGAGGATGGCGCCGGCGACGAGGGAGGGCCAAGCGAGCGGCAGGGTAATACGCCAGAACGCGCGCAACGGAGACGCGCCCAGCGTTGAGGCTACGCCTTCGTACTCCGGAGTCACGCTCTGGAATCCGGCTTTGGCTGTGCGAATGTAGAAGGGCGCGGACACGAACAACTGCGCGAGGATGACGGCTGTCGTCGTGAAGGCGATGTTGAGGCCCGCGTCGTCGAAGTACTCGCCGACAACGCCCCGCCTGCCGAACGCGACGAGCAAGGCGACGCCGGCAACCGTTGGCGGCAGTACGAGCGGCAGGTCGACGAGTACTTCGACGATGAACTTGCCGGGGAAGTCACGGCGGGCGAGCAGATAGGCAAGCGGTGTGCCGGCGATGATGGCGATGAGCAGTGTGAACGTGCTGGTGATCGCGCTGAGCCGCAAGGCGTCGAGCACAAAGGCAGACGTCATCTGCTCCGAGAGATCGCCACTCTCGATGCCGCGCCAGGCGAGCGCGATAAGCGGAACGCTGAGGAAGGCGACGAACAGGATGGCGAGCGGACCAAACAGCCATCCCAGGCCCAGTGATCCGATCGCGCGCGTTCGAGTTGTTTCGGCTACAAGCGCCATGGGTGAAGCCTACTCCGCGGATTGGAATCCATACTGTTCAAGAATCGCCTGACCATCTTCGGACAACACGAAGGCGATGAAGGCTTCCGCGGCGGCGACGTTGTTGGCGTTGGTGGTGACCGCGATTGGATATGTTGCGATGATGTTGAGCGCGTCGGGGATCTCGATGATCGTGACGTCAGCGGCGACATCGGCCGTCACGTCAGTCACGTACACGATGCCTGCATCTGCCTCGCCGAGCTGCACCTTCGTAACGATGGCCTTCACGTTGGGCTCTTCCGAGACGAGATTTGCCAGCACGTCATCGCTGAAGGTTGCGCCGAACGAACCTTCAGCCTGCATCTTCAGTAGCGATTCCCGCGCGTAGCTGCCCACCGGCACGTCGGGCTGTGTGAGCACGAGCTTCACGCCGTCCCTGCTGAGATCCTGAAGCGTCGTGATGTTCGCGGGGTTATCGGTCGGCACTATGACGGCGAGGCGGTTCTGCGTGAAGATCACGCCTTCGTCGACGACGAGATCCGCCTCAAGCGCCTGTGTCATGTTGTTCGTGTCGGCGGATACGTAGATGTCGGCGTCGGCGCCTTCCGTGAGTTGTGTGCGCAGCGAGGGGCTGCCGGCGAAGTTGAACGTCACCGAAGCGCCAGCGTTTGCCGCCTCAAACGCCGTGCCGATGTCCTCGAAGGCGGAGGTAAGCGATGCCGCCGCGAATACGGTGATGTCACCTGTTGCGAGCGGCGCTTCCGTTCCGGGCAGTTGTGTTGCCGGGCCTTGAGTCGCTGCGACGCTTGGACCAGACGTTGGTTCTGGGGGATCGTCGTCGTCACCGCAAGCGGCGAATGCAAGCGTTGTTGCGAGCAGTTGCGCGACGGCGATGCGGCTCAAGGTGGTTCGACCGAACAATTGGATTCCTCTCCTCTATCTTCCTGTGGCTAACGGATCGCTCGTCTCGCTCGCGGGCGGCCACAGAGGGCCGCCCCTACAAACCTGTTTACGCAGCGGTTTCAAACGTTTTTCGGATGGCGCCAAGCTCTGTGATGTCATAGCCGGGCAGGGCGGACAGTTCTCGCCGCAACCCACGTGCTTGCAATAGATCGAGCATCGTCGTGATAGTGGGGTGGTCCATGTGCTCGGCCGGGATCAACAGGTCGAAGCGGGCTTCAGCTAGCGGCACAAAATCCAAGCCGAAGATCGACGCGACCGCTCGCAACCCGATGCCGGCGTCGGCGCTACCGTCGACGACTCGCCTCGCGACGGCGATGTGGCTCAAGGCCGCGTTGTCGTAGCCCGCGAGTTTTGCGGACGGGATGCCTTCGTCGATGAGCAGTTGGTCGAGTAGTGCGCGGCTTCCCGATCCTTGCTCGCGGTTTACGAGCCGCACGCCTTTGCCCTGCAGACTCTCCACGCCCGTGATGCCCGATGGATTGCCGGGCGCGAGCATGAGGCCCTGTTCCCAAACCGCGTAGCTGATGACGGCGCCGCCGAAGCGCAGGGCACGCCGGGCGGCTGCAATGTTGAATTCCCCGGTGCGAGGATCGCGCATGTGCACGCCCGCGACGTGCGCGGCGCCGCGACCGAGGTGGTCGAGCGCATCCTTGCTGGAGCCCGGGATCCAGATCAGGCGCCCGTTGGCAGCGCTGCGCGTCACCCACGAAGCAAGGATGCCGAGGCTTGGGTCGCAGCCGACGATGAACGCTGTTCGATCGATCAGCTCCTCTGCGACGGTCACTTGCGCGCGTGAACCGTCAGCGATGCCGTCGCTGGGCAGAAAGCCCTCGGCGATGGCACGTTCCCCGGCGAGGGCGTGCGTGATGGTGTGGCTGCCGACGCGGCCGAGGATGAGGCGCGAGTTCGCCCGGTGGTTGGACTGGTCGAGCACGATCTGACGTTCGTCGGGCGCGAGCGAGAACACATCCTCGACGGTGCAGCGGAGGGCTCGCGCGAGATTCATCGCAACGACTGTGTTGGGAACGTACTTACCAGCCTCGATGGCCTGGACGGCCTGGCGAGTGAGGTCGGCTCGATCAGCCAACTCCTGCTGCGACCAGCCAGCCTTCGCCCGTAGTTGGGGGAGGTTGTTGTGGAAGCCATCGGTGCTGGAGCGTCGTCCCATCGTGCACTCCTATCAGCGGATAGATGTCTAAGTGTCGTATATCCGATTAGGGGAGGCAAGCATCGGATGGCGCGGCTGTGGGATCGGCACCACCGGGCGTTCGGGCTAGGACTCTTCGGCGCGGCGGGCGAGTTCCATACGGATGTAGGGGTTGCGCTGGCGTTCCTGGCCGATCGTCGTCTGGTCCATGTGGCCGGGCAGGACGAGCGTGTCGTCGGGCAGCGCGAGGAGGCGATCGCAGATGCTGGCCATCTCCTGCTCCATGTCGCCGCCAGGGAGGTCTGTTCGACCGATCGAGCCGTTGAAGAGCGTATCGCCGGCGAACACGACGCCGGGCACGTAGAAGCAGATGCTGCCCTGCGTGTGGCCGGGTGTGTGGAGGACTTGCAGCTTCAGGCCCTCCACATCGATGGCGTCGAGGTCATTGAGGAGGGCGTCGGGATCGCCGGGTTCCTCCATCTGCATGCCGAAGCGCGCGCCCATGTCCTTCGCGTGGCGGAGCATCTCGACGTCGCCCGCGTGCATCAGGACCTTCGCGCCCGTCGCTGTGCGCAGGCCGCCGACACCGGCGATATGGTCGATGTGGCCGTGGGAGTTGGCGATGTACTTGATCGTGAGGCCCATCTGGGCCGCGAGATCCGTGATCTGCGCGGCGTCGCCGCCGGGGTCGATGCAGATGGCTTCTTTCGACCGGGTGTTGCCGATAAGCCAACAGTTCTCCCCGAATTCAAGAAACACAGTTCGCCCAATGACGACTTCGGAGACGGTTTCGGCTTCAAGTTCTGTCATCGGCGGAAGAATAGGGGTTTCCGGCTGGTGAGGCGAGCGATCCTGCGCCGCCCTCTACGTAATGTTACGGAACAGTGACTATTATCTCGCCACATGATCCGCCGATATTAGTGGCGCCGTATTGGTCTTGAATTGCGATCCACGACCTCCTACAATCAGCCGACATTCAACCCAAAGAATCCTGAGGACACATGACATACCCTGCCCAGACTGAGGACAAGACGCGGATTCTTCGTGTTCGCTCCGAACAGGCGATCCAGCTCGCGATGCAGAGCCGCTGGGCCGACGCGATCAACATAAACAAGCAGATCATCGCGCTATTCCCGGACGATGCGGCGGCGTTTAACCGTCTGGCGAAGGCTCTGAGCGAGGTCGGCAAGATCAAGGAAGCGCGCGAGGCGTACCAGAAGACGCTGCAGCTCGAGCCCTCCAACAACATCGCCCGGAAGAACCTTGAACGCCTGGCCACGGCGAAGGCCAAGGCGGAGCCGGACAAAGCCCAGCAGGTTGATACGAGCTTGTTCATCGAGGAGATGGGCAAGACCGGCGCGACCATCGTGAAGCCCGCGGATGCCAAGACGCTGACGACACTTTCGGCGGGGGACGAAGTCGCGCTCAAGATGGTCGGATCTCGCCTGACGTTGGAGTCGATGGGTGGGGACTACATCAGCGACCTCGAACCGAAACTGGCGATTCGCCTGAAGAAGCTCATCGCCGGAGGCAACCAGTACGCAGCTGCCGTGTCCAGCATCGACGGCGAGAAAATCCGCATCGTGATTAAGGAGACGTTCCAGCACCCGTCACAGGTCGGGCGGCTGTCGTTCCCGGCCGGCAAGGCCGGCGAGGTCATACGGGCGTACACGAAGGAGAGCCTCGTGCGCTCCGATATGGACGATGACGATGACTATGCGGACGAGACAGACGACTGGACCGAAGACGCCGAGCCTGAGGCCGAAACGAGCGGCGAACCGCGCGAGACGAGCCTCTACGACGCGGCGGCGGCCGAGGACACGGACGACAACGAATTCGAAGAGTAAGTTTGCACCGCGTACTGGAATGCAGGAAGCTCCGCAGGCGGCGGAGCTTTCTGTTCGCCGCTGTGCGTAGTCCCTCGGGTTGGAGACAATGAGCCGTGACTGAACGACTGCGAATCGGCGTGACGCGATGGGACGACGTGCCAGACGAGGCGCGCGACCGCTACTGGGCGCGTGTGGTCGAGGCAGGCGGCGAAGTGATGGACCTCGATGAGGCAGCACGCGACCGCGTTGTCGAGATCGCGCCGACGCTCGATGGGCTCGTGCTGACGGGTGGCATCGACGTAGACCCTGCGAAGTACGGCGCCGAGCGGCACGTGAAGGTGAAGGAGGTCGCGCCAGAACGCGACGACATGGAACTTGCGTACCTCCAGGCGGCGCTCGACCGGGACATTCCCGTGCTGGCCATTTGCCGTGGGCATCAGCTCCTAAACGTGGGGTTCGGTGGCACGCTGCTTCAGCACATCGATAGCGGCGAGCATCGGGCGGACTTCCGCACGGAGGGCTATCCATCGCGCTGGCACCAGATCACGCTCGAACCCGGCTCGCGCACGGCGAACGCGTACGGCGCGACGCAGTTCGAGATCAATTCACGTCACCACCAGGCCGTTGGTCGCGCGCACCTCGCGAGCGGGCTGAAGCCCATCGGGTTTGCGGATGAGCACGGCGATCAGCTCGTCGAGGCGATGGAGAGCAAGCAGCACGCGTGGGTCGTTGGTGTGCAGTGGCACCCGGAGCGGCCGGAGGCTCACAAGCCGGATTTTCATCCGCTGCAGCGCAAACTGTTCAGTGCGTTTATCGAAGAGACGAAGAAGGGTCGCTGAAGCGGCCTATCGTGCCACTTTCTGCAGCACGCGGAACGGGATCGACTTCGCCTGCGTGCCGTCGAGCGTTAACTCAGCGACGACCTCGCACGGCTTCTCGACGCGAATGCTCAGCGGTAACGCCACCATGAAGCGCTGCGCCGAACCGGGAGGCAGTCCGGGCGGGCGGCCCTGCTCGAACTCGCCCTGTGCTTTCGCGAGCACAGAGCCATCCTCGGTGCGGATCTCCAGCTCGAACTTGTGACGCACGTTGGTGTCCATCCACGGGACGAGGATGCCCGCAGCGACGGTAAGGCCGTGCTGTGCCGGGAACTGGCGCACGGAGATCTGCGACCAGCCCCCGCCGAGCATGTAGAGCTTGTGCCCCTGTACCTGCGCGGAGTCGCAGAGGATCATGAAGTCGGCGCTGATTCCAGAAGGCATGTCTGACATAAAGGAATACTACGGCGTCACGCCCGCTGCGACGAGGAGTTCCGCCGCGCGGGCGCCCGCTTCCGGATCACCGAACGCTTCAGCGATGATCTCCTGCGCTTTCACCGGGTCGAGAAGCTGTATCGAGGCCGTGCAGTAGCCGCAGGAGACCGCGGCCTCGGCGAGCGACTTCGTCTTCAGGTCGTTGTCGTTCACACGCTTGAGCAATGAGAGCACACCCGCCGTTTGGCGCGCGCTCATGTCTGTGTTGACCGTGTCTTTGTAGGCGCTGTACAGGCTTGGCGCCTTGAACAGCGTCGTTGGCGACGCCGCGGATGATATGAGGGCCGCAGCGACACGCTGCTGGCGTTCGATGCGGTCGAAATCCGAGGACCCCTCGCGGATGCGGCCGTACGCGACGGCCTGGTAGCCATCGAGGCTCAGGTTCCCGACGGCGAATTCCTGCGGAATGACGTTGACATCGTCGTCGGAGTAGTCGGCCTGACCGAAGGCGACGGGATTGTCGACGGTTACGCCGCCCATCGCGTCGATGAGCGCCGCCGCCGAGCGCTGATCGAAGATGATGTAGTGGTCGACCTTGATGCCGAGGTTGTGCTCGATCGTGTCCATCGTCGCCCGCGGCGCCGCGCCCGGATCTTCGTCGGAGTAGTTGTAGACGAATGCGGTGTTGATGCGATCGTTGAACAGGCTCCCATCAGGGTTCTGGATTTCCATCATCGTGTCGCGCGGGATGCTGAGGAAGGCCGCCTTGTTGCGGTTCGGGTCGATGCGCATAAGGAGCACGGTGTCTGTGCGCGTCGCTCCCAGTTCGCCTGGCCGGCGGTCGACGCCGATGACGAGCACGGTGAACGGACGGTTCGGGAGGCCAAACATCAGTGGCGCGCCGCCGGGGAAGGGCACGGAGACGCGCGTCGCCGTCAGTGGCACCGGCACCGGCTGAAACGTCGTTCCCACAGCGAGCACGAAGTAGGCGATGATCAGCAGGAAAATGTTGCGTAGCCAGTGCGAGCGCTTACGCTTCGGCGCCGCGACCGCCGGCTTGGCCGTCCGCGCAGGGCGCTGGCGGGGCGGGGTGGTCGGCGCTGCCGTCGTTGGGATGGCATCCGGCGAGGGCGGTGTTTGTCCGGGCCGCTCACGCAGCTGTCCATAGGCTTCAAAGTCTTCCATGACGCTCAGATCATACCCCAATCAGGAAAGCGCGCCGGCGCGCGATGGGCATGCATATGGTGCATATCCACCACGTCTCGCGCAGAATTCGTCGCGGATCAGCGCAGCGATCGCGCTAGTCTCCAACTACGAGGATCTACGAAGCGCGCGGCCGTCTAGTTCCGGGAGGCGTCGTGGCGGACCCACGGCTGTGCGCCGTCACTGGCTCGTTCAGTTACACGGGGAAGTACATCACGCGGCGATTGCTCGCGGACGGGCATCGCGTTCGCACGCTGACGGGACACCCGAATCGGCCGAACGAGTTTGGTGCTCGCGTCGAGGCGCGCCCACTGGACTTCGAACGGCCTCACGAGCTCGCGGCAAGCCTCGACGACGTGGATGTGCTGTTCAACACGTACTGGATTCGCTTCGAACGCGGTGGCCAGACGTTCGCGGGTGCCGTTGCGAACACACGCGCGTTGATTGCTGCGGCCGAGCGTGCTGGCGTGCGTCGCCTGGTGCACGTCAGCATCGCCAACGCGACATCTGCGCCGCATCTGCCGTACTACGCGGGCAAAGCCGCGCTTGAGGAATCTGTGAAGGCGTCCGCGATGTCGCACGCTATCATCCGTCCGACGGTGATCTTCGGCGACGAAGACATCCTTATCAACAACATCACCTGGATCCTCCGTCACTTCCCGCTGTTCGGCGCGCCGGGCGGCGGCAACTATCGCATGCGGCCCATCTTCGTCGAGGACATGGCGGAGCTTGCGGTGTCTCTCGCTGAACGCGACGACAACGTGACCGTCGATGCTGTCGGCCCGGAGACGCTCACGTTCGGCGAATGGCTGAAGCTGCTGGCCACGAACGTAGAGAGCCGAACGCGCATCGTGCATCTGCCGCCAACGCTGGCGCTCTGGGCGTCCCGCGCAATCGGCCTGGTGATGCGCGACGTTGTCCTGACCTCGGACGAAGTGAAGGGCCTGATGGAGGACCTGCTCGTGACCGACGGCCCGCCGACGGGTGAGACGCGCTTGACCGAGTGGCTACGGGAGCATCGTGACCAGGTTGGCAAGCGATATGCGTCCGAGGTCGCGCGCCACTTCGATTGATGGCCCCCACAGCGGCGCGCACGTAAGATCACCGCATGCGTGTTGGACATGGCTTCGACGCACACCGTTTCGCCGACGGTCGCGCGCTCATTCTCGGTGGCGTGACGGTCGCGCACGACCGAGGCCTCGACGGGCATTCCGACGCTGACGTCGTGCTGCATGCCGTCATTGACGCGCTACTCGGTGCGGCGGCTCTTGGTGACATCGGCGCGCTGTTTCCGTCGTCCGACCGGGCGTGGGAGGGCGCAAGCAGCCTCGATCTCCTCGGCCGAGCGTACGAGGTCGTCCGTGCGCATGGATTCAGCGTCGTCAACATCGACTGCACCGTCGTCGCGGAGGCGCCGAAGCTGGCTCCGCATGTGCAGGCGATGCGGCAGGCGATCGCGGCGGCGCTGGCGGTCGACGTGCCACAGGTCAGCGTAAAGGCCACCACATCGGACGGGATGGGGTTTACAGGTCGTGGCGAGGGCATTGCCGCCTTCGCGAACGTGCTGCTAGAGTAATCGCTAACACATCAATCGGAATCTGAGTCCGGTTGGGGAGCAATCACAGTGCGCAGCGCGAAATTCCCGAGTTCCGTGATTGGCCGCCCGGCGCGGCGGCATTGGCGTGCGACAGGAGCGCTCTGCGCTTGTCCCGAGGGGTGAGCCGCCGCGCGGACGCCCCCATGGCTGCCGACACCACACCAAACCGACGCGAAAATGGAGGGCACGGCCCCGTGTCTGTATTCGACTCGATCAAGCGCGACATCCAGGCTGTTCTCGACCGCGATCCTGCGGCAAAGAACGCGGCTGAGGTCGTGCTTGCGTATCCAGGCTTTCAGGCGCGGCAACTGCATCGTCTGGCTCATACGCTACATAACGCCGACGTGCCGATCCTGCCACGCATGATTTCGTATTTCAACCGATTTGCGACGGGGATCGAGATCCATCCGGGCGCGACGATCGGCGAAGGGCTCTTCATCGACCACGGCATGGGCATCGTGATTGGCGAGACCGCGGAGATCGGCAATGACTGCAATCTGCTGCAGGGCGTGACACTCGGCGGAACAAGCACACAGCACACGAAACGCCACCCGACGCTTCATGACCGCGTGACGGTCGGCACGGGCGCGAAGCTCATCGGCGCGATCGAAATCGGCGATGATGCCCGCATCGGGGCGGGCTCCGTCGTCGTGACGAATGTCCCGCCAAACGCGACCGTCGTCGGTGTGCCGGGACACATCGTTTCGTACTACGATCCCGGCTCCGACACGATCCTGCGGTTGCCGGACCCCGAGTGGGATCGCATCGATGCGTTGGAGCGGCACATCGAGCGCATGGATCGCCGCATCCGCGATCTCCAACAGAAGCTTGAGTCATTGGGCGAACGGCCGCCGGATGCGCCTGCCGACGATGCCGAACCACTGCACCTGCACCGCCCGCGTGAGCTGGGTGAGGCCAACGATGACCCACCCGGACCGAACGCCGCGCTCGGCAGCGCCGCGCTTCAAAGCAGAGAGGCGACCCGCGGTTGATCCGTTTCACGAACACACTTAGCCGGCAGGTGGAAGAGTTCAAGCCCGAAGGCGATACCGTGACGATGTACGTCTGCGGTGTCACGCCCTATGACGCGTCGCACATCGGGCACGCGATGAGCTATGTCGTCTTCGACAACGTGAAGCGCTACCTGATGTGGAAGGGCTTCGCCGTAAAGCACGTCCAGAACTTCACCGACATCGATGACCGCATCATCGAGCGCGCGAACCGCCTGAAGATGACGACGGACGAACTCGTCGAGAAGTACATCAACATGTACTGCGACGACATGCGCGACCTCAACATCATCCCACCCGACGTGTATCCGTACGCGACCCGCGAAGTGCCTGAGATGATTGAGATCATCAGTGGCCTCATCGAGAAGGGATACGCGTACGAGGCGCCGTCGCACCTCAGCGAATGGTCGGACGTCTACTACCGGGTCTCCGCCAAGAAGGACTACGGCAAGCTGTCGCATCGCACGCAGGATTCGCTGATGGCCGGCGCGCGCGTGGAGTCAGGCGAGGAGAAAGAGACGCCTGCTGACTTCGCGCTCTGGAAGGGCGCGAAGAAAGACGAGCCGTCGTGGGACTCGCCCTGGGGCAAGGGGCGGCCGGGATGGCACATCGAGTGCTCGGCGATGTCGCTGAAGTACCTCGGCGAGCGGATCGACATTCACGGCGGCGGCGAGGATCTCATCTTCCCGCACCACGAGAACGAGATCGCGCAGACGGAGGCGTACAGCGGCGCCGTGCCGTTCGTGCGGTACTGGCTGCACAACGCCTGGGTGAAGATGGGCGACGAGAAGATGTCGAAGTCGCTCGGCAACTTCATCACGATCCGCGATGGCCTGAACAAGGTGGGTGGCGACGGGCTGCGGCTGTGGGTGATGACATCGCATTACCGCAAGCCGTTGTCATTCAGCGAAGCGACGCTGGAGGCCGCGAAGAACGGGGCTGACCGCCTGCGCACGGCCGCGCGCACGCCGAGTGAACCCGGTGACGGCGGCATCGACCTCAATACCTTCCGTGAGCGATTCGCGGCCGCGATGGACGACGACCTCAACACGCCGCAGGCGCTCGCCGTGCTTTTTGACCTCGCAAAAGAGATCAACCGCTGCCGCGACGAGGGCAAGGGCGTGGCAGGCGCCCAGGCGTTTCTGCTGGAGATCGCGGGCGTGCTTGGCCTCAAGCTCGAAGAAGGTGGAGCGGCGATCGAAGCAGCGCCGTTTGTCGACCTGCTGGTGCAGATCCGCACGGAGTTGCGCGCCGCGAAGCAATTCGCGCTGTCCGACCGCATCCGCGACGGACTTGCAGGTCTCAGCATCACCCTCGAAGACGGCCCACAAGGGACGACCTGGAAGCAGGACTAGCGCAGTCCCTTAGGGAGAGGCCCGTTTCGCGCCCGTCGAGCGTTACTGCGACCATTCCTTAACACACCTTCACTCGTGGATTCACGCGCTCGCGCCGATCCTTTACTGGAGGATCGCCCATGTCCGCGACGTACTGGGATAAGTTCACGACACGCCGTGTCTCGCGACGTCGGTTGCTGCAGACGGCCGGCGTCGCTGGCGCTGCCGGCGCGGCGATCTGGGTGGTCGGGTGTGGCGGCAGTCCTATGGATCCGGTCGCGACGCCCGGGCTGCCGCCGCAGTCGGGCAACGTCAACGCGCCGGACATCCTCAACGAATTGAACCCACCCGTTCGCGGCGGCCGCTACGCGCTGTCGCTTGCGGAGCCGTTCGACACCTTCGATCCACACCTGGGGGTCGCCGGGTCGACCGACTTCTTCCCGCGCCTGTACAACACGCTGGCACATCAGTCGCCGACGCGGCCGGAGTTCTTCTTCTTCGATCTCGCACAGTCGCTCGAGAACCCCGACCCGCTGACGTGGAACTTCGTCCTGCGACCGGGCGTGAAGGTCGGAGCAAACGCGCTGGGCGTGCCGGAGCGCGATATGGATGCACAAGACGTCATAGCGACCTTCGACCGGATCCGCAATGACGCCCGCACGAACAACGGCGCCTTCGTGAAGGAGTACGTAGAGTCCGTCACCGCGACGGACGCCGGCGTAACGATCCGCACGACGAAGCCATATGCATGGTTCCTCAGCCGCGTCGGCTCGTACTTCAACATGATCCCGCCGCGCGAACTGCTCGCGAGCGAATCCGCTATCGCCAGCATGCGCAACAGGAGTGCGGGCGGTGGTCCGTACACGCTGATGTCATCGAATGAGGGTGAGGGCGCAACGATGGAGCGCAATGCGGCCTATTACCGGCGCGACGAAGCGACGGGCGACCAGCTTCCGTACATCGACGGCATCGACGCGCTGATCATCACCGACCGTGCGGCGGCTCGCACGGCGTTCACGTCAGGACAGACGCAGTCGTACTATCCGGCGGACAAGGCCGAAGCCGATGACATGGCGTCGGATCCGACGATCTACATCGAGAAGATGCCGGGCGCCACATACATCGCGCCCGTTATGCACCCCGAAAAACCGCCGTTCAACGACCCGCGTGCTCGACGTGCACTGGCCCTCGCGCTGAATCGCGATCAATACGTGGACATCGTCTACGGCGGAGACGCGCGCGAGAACGGTCTTGTGCACTGGACGATGGGCTCCTACGCGTTCGAGGGTGAGGCGCTGGCCGAGCGGCAGCCGTACGATCCCGAAGAGGCGCGGGCGCTGGCCGAGGCGGTTGGCGGCATCGACGTGCCGTTCCTGTATCCGGCGGAGGTCACTCTCGACCAACACGATGCGCACCTGGCGGTGTTCCGCGAGCAGATGAACCAGGCGGGGATAGGGCTGCGTGAAGAGCCGATGAATCTCGACAACTGGCTGGCGGCGTACGCGAAGGGCGAGTACACGCTGACGCTCGCACTGAACCAGGTGTACGAAACGCCGGAGTTCCCGCTCGACTTCCACCGCAGCGGCGGCCCGCTCGGCGACGGCTCCTACTCACCGGGGCTGGGCGACGCTGACGTCGATGCCGCGATCACCGCCACAAAGGAACTGTTGGAGTTCGAAGCCCGTCGTGATGCTGTGCTCGCCGCGCAGGATGTGATCTATGCGCGCGATCCAGCGTATCTGCCGCTTGTGACGCCGTATCGCTATCGGGCGCACAGCAAGCGCCTCCACAACATGCCGGCGGGCGTTGGCACGACGCATCTGTGGTTGACGACGATGTGGCTTGAGGACTGAGCGACCGGCCGTTAGCGTCAATGTGACGAGAGTCGGCCTGTTTCATAGCTGAACGCGGTCAGATTCGGTTGCCGCTTTAGACATGCGTTCCTATAATGCCCAGACGCCCCGGAAACGGGGAGATCTGGAGCATAGGAACCTGTGGCAACAACCGATCCGACGGCGGGATTCCGGACCATCCTCGTGCCTGTTGACGGATCCCCGGCGAGCATGGACGCCGTCGCGCTCGCCTGCAACATCGCCCGCAAGAACAAAGGCAAGGTCTACGCCGTTCACGTCATAGAGGTGAAGCGGTCGCTGCCGCTCGACGCCGACCTTTCGGATGAGGCTTCGTCGGGTGAAGGCGTGCTTGTGCAGGCGGAGAAGGTCGCGCAGGAGCACGACTTCAAGATCGAAGGCGAGTTGCTGCAGGCGCGGGAAGCTGGCCACGCGATCGTCGATGAGGCGATGGAGCGCGGCGTCGATCTGATTGTCATGGGTGCCGAGCACAAGGCGCCGCTGGGCGAGTACCAGATGGGGCGCCTGACGCAGTATGTGGTGCGCGCGGCGCCGTGCAGCGTGTGGCTGTGGCGCCACCCTGTGCACGAATAGGCGTAACAGCGCAACGAGAGGGAGCACAGTGAAAGTCGTCATCATGGGCTGCGGTCGCACAGGCGCCGCGCTCGCGACAGAGTTTGATAGTGCAGGCAACGACGTCCTAGTGCTGGACGCGGATTCCACGGCGTTCCGCTTTTTGCCCGAGGACTTTCGCGGCAAGACGCATGTTGGCAACGGTATGGACATTGACGTGCTGGAGCGGATCAAGCTGCGTGAGGCCGACGCCTTCGTCAGCACGACGCGCGGCGACAACCGCAACGTCATGGCGGCGCAGATGGCCAAGCACGTCTTCGGTGTGCCTGTCGTCGCCAGCCGTGTGTTCGATCCGTTGCGTGAAGAGATGTACCGCAACATGGGCCTCCGTACGATCAACCCGACGCGCGTGCAGGCCAAGCGCCTGAAGAAGATCATCGAGGCGCCTTCCGACGAGGCTGCAAGCGAAGTCGTCGCGGCGTTCCTGCGCCAGGAGGACGAATGACGTCCTCAGCGCGGATGTACATCATCATCGTCGGTGGCGGTAAGGTCGGGTTCCATCTCGCCAAGGAACTCGTCGAGGCGAATTACGAAGTCCTCGTGATCGAACAGGATCCCGAACAGGCGCGCGCTATCGCCGACGACCTCGGCGATATCGTGCTCGAGGGCGACGGTTGCGAAGCGTCTGTACACGAGAAGGCAGGCACGCGCCGCGCGAACATGCTGCTCGCTGTGACGGGCGACGATGAAGACAACATGGTCGCCTGCCAGGTCGCCAAGCAGCTCTTCAACGTCGAGCGCACGGTCGCCCGCATCAACAATCCCAAGAACGAAGCTTTCTTCCGGATGCTGGACGAGGTCGACACGACGGTGTCGGCAACATCTGCGATTATGGCGCACATCGAGCAAGGTCTGCCGACGACGCATCACCTGATTCAGCTGCTCGAGCTCAAAGGCAGCGGTCTCGAACTGGTCGAAGTTCGCATTCCGGAGGACTCGCGCGTCGTCGGAGCGCCGATCAAGTCGATCCTGCTTCCGTACCAATCGATGATCTGCCTCGTCGTCGGCAATGACGGCCAGCCGAAGGTGCCGTCGCCCGACACGATCATCCACGCCGACGACGAAGTGATCGCGGTGACCCTTCACGAGAGCGAGGAGCAACTGCGGGAGGCGCTCATGTCGCCGCCGCCGGTGCGCAGCTTCTAGTGCGCGTAGCCTATTTCGGTCCCGCGGGTAACAACACAGAAGTCGCTGCGATGCGCCTGTTTCCGAGCGACACGCTCATCCCGGTACCTTCGATCACACGCTGTGTCCGCGCCGTGCGACAGGGCGAAGCCGAACGCGCCGTGATCCCCATCGAGAACAGCCTGCAGGGCAGCGTCACTGAGACCGTTGACCTTCTCATCGAGGAGCATGAGATCGCCATCTGCGGCGAAGTCGTCCTGCCGATCGAGCACTTCCTGATGGTGCCGCCCGGTGCGGCGCGCGACGCCATCAGGGTGATCTATTCGCACCCCCAGTCGTTGGGGCAGTGCCGCAAGTACCTCGAAGCCAACTTCCCTGATGTGCGGACCGAAGCGGCGCTTTCGAACGCAGAGGCCGTTATCGTCATGCTGAAGATGCCCGGCGCGGCTGCGATCGCACCCGAACGTGCGGCCGAGATCTACGGCGCGCAGATCATCGAGCGCAACATCGAGGACTCGCACGTTAACCAGACGCGCTTTGTTTCTCTCGCCGCCGATGGCAGCGCGCGAACGGGCGATGACAAGACGTCGATTGGCTTCGCCGTCGCGCATGACCGGCCGGGCACGCTCGTGAGCGTGTTGCACGAGTTCGCGGATCGCGGCATCAACCTCACGAAGATCGAGTCGCGGCCATCCGGCGGCGAGCTGGGGATCTACATCTTCCTCATCGACTGCGAAGGTCATCGCGACGACCAGCAGGTGGCGCAGGCGCTGGCGGCAGTGAAGGAGCAGGCCAACTTCTTCAAGATCTTCGGGTCCTACGCCGCATGGCGCGGCTGAGGCTCGCCGTCAACTTCGCGCGCCGGTAACATAGGCCATCCAACGATAGACGTTGCCAAGCGAAAACGCGGGCTGAAAGCCCGCGCTCCGTTCTACGCATGTTCTCAGGAAGGCACTCTCGATGGGCGCCGGGGCAGCACTGCTTTCTTCTGCGCTCTGGGCGCTGAGTTCCGTGCTGCTCGCGTCGCAGGCCGGGCGGATGCCGCCGTTGCTCATGTCGGCGATCCGCAGCCTGACCGCGAGCATCTTTCTCGTCGCGATGCTGTTCGTGAGTGATGGCTTCGCCCAGTTCGGCGCGATGACACTCCTTACGGCGGTCTCGATGATGGGATCCGGCATCATGGGTCAGGCTGTGGGCGATACGTTGTATATCAATGGCCTGGGCATTCTCGGCGTCAATCGCTCGTTCCCAATCACGAACAGCGTCTATCCCTTCACGACGTTTCTGCTCGCCGTGCTTCTGCTCGGTGAAGATGTGACATGGACGCTGCCCATCGGCGGCGTGCTGATTGTTGCCGGCATCATCTGGATCGTCCTTGAGCAGCACCAGGCCGACGCCGACAACCCCGTCCGTGTCGATGTCGTACGGGGCGTCATGTTTGCCGTTGCGGCCGCCGCTTCGTGGGCCATCGCGACGATCTGGCTGCGTGGCCAGCAGGGCGATCTCGATGCGATCGGCGCGGCGAGCCTGCGCATACCCGCCGCGTCCGCGGCCGTCTGGGCGACGATCGCACTGACGCACGGGCGCTTCCAGCAGGCGCCGTGGCGCGAGCCTCCGACGCGGCTCGGCATCGCGATGATCGCGGCGGCAGGCCTCGTCGGCACCGGCATCGGCAGCGTGCTCTTCATCTATGCAGTCGAGAATATAGGAGCGGCACGGACGGCCTTCGTGACGACGTCGGCGCCGCTCTTCGCCTTGCCGATGGGTTTTCTGTTTCTGCATGAACAGCTGACACCGCGCATCCTGCTCGGCACGCTGGTCACGATCGCCGGCCTTTGGCTGGTGCTACTGTAGGCAGATGAAGGAGCGCGCGATGATTCACCCAACAGTCTTCAACATCCTGAACAGCACGGCGGCGACGCTCGACGAGATGCTGGCCGACTACCCCGCAGCCGTCATTGGCGAGCCGCACGACGAAGGGTGGTCAGTCCACCACGTCGTTGCCCACATCGTCGACGTCGATGCCGTAATCTTCGACGACCGCATCCACCGCATTCTGGACGAAGATCGCCCGTTCATCCGCTCGATCGACCCGCTGGCAAGGATGCAGGAGCGTGGCCTGCTCGATCGGGACGTGTGCGAAATGCTCGAAGCGCTCGAAACGCGCCGGCCGGAGGAGTGCGCCGCATTGATGGTGCTCACCGAGGAACAGCTCGCTCGCACCGGCGAGCATGACGAGGCGGGTCCGATCACGGTGAGCGATCTCATTCACCAGTGGGCGTACCATGATCTGATGCACCTCAAGCAGGCGGCATCGATCCTGCAGGCGCCGCTTGTCGCCGGCATGGGGAACACGCGCAAGTTTTACGACCTGTAACGACGGTGAGTCGGTCGCAGCGGGCGCAGCAGGCTGCGCCCCTACCGCATGTGGCGCCCGCTTAGTGCGCAGCCAAGGCCTCACGCGCCTTCTGCGCTTCGGCGATGACCTTCTGCGCGATATGCAGGGGCACCTCGTCGTAATGATGGAACTCCATCTCGAATGTCCCGCGTCCCTGCGTGATCGAGCGGAGATCTGTCGCATAACGGAGCACTTCCGCGAGTGGCGCTTCGGCGTTGATCATCGTCATGCCGTAGTCGTCCGGTGACATGCCGTGAACCTTCGCGCGCTTCGTATTCAGATCGCTCATGACATCGCCGGTGAACGCCTCCGGCACATGGATGTTCATCTCGTACACCGGCTCGAGTAGGACCGGCGTCGCCTTGATCATGCCCTGCTTGAGCGCCTGTGAGCCGGCGATCTTGAAGGCCATCTCCGACGAATCGACGGGATGCTCCTTGCCGTCGTACAGGGTGACCTTCATGTCGACCATCGGGAAGTGTGCGAGCGCGCCTTCATACATCGCCTCGACGATGCCTTTCTCGACGGCCGGTATGAAGTTGCGAGGCACGGACCCGCCAACCACGGCATCGATAAACTGGAAGCCGCCACCCTTGTTGGGCTCGAGCTTGATCGCAACGCGCGCGTATTGGCCGTGCCCGCCCGACTGCTTCTTGTGGATGTACTCGGAGTCAGCAAAGCCGTGCACCGTTTCGCGATACGGTATGCGCGGTGCGTGCATGTCCACCTCCACGCCGAACTTGCGCTTCATCTTCTCGGCTGCGACGTCAACGTGCGTTTCGCCCATGCCGGAGATGATCGTCTCGCCTGTAGTCTCGTCGCGGTGGACGTAGAGCGTCGGATCTTCTTCTGCGATGCGCTGTAGTGACGACCCCAACTTCTCGACGTCACCCTTGCCTTTCGGCGTTACAGCGACGTTGAACGGAGGCTTCGGGAAGACGAGCGCAGGCAGTTCGACCGGATGTTCCTTCGTGGACAGCGTGTCGCCCGTGACTGTGTGCGCGAGCTTCGCGACGGCTCCGATGTCACCCGCGACCAGCGTCGGGACGTGATCCTGCGTCTTACCCTTGAGCACGCTGATCTGGCCGATGCGCTCGTCCGCCTTGTGTTGTGTGTTCCAGACGTGCGAGTCCGCCTTCAGCGTGCCGGACACGACGCGGAGGTACGTCAGCCGTCCGACGAACGGGTCGGCCGATGTCTTGAACACGAACGCCGCGAGTGGTCCCGCGGGCGACGCTGTGATGTCTTCGTCGCCCGCGTGGACGGCGTGCATTTCGGCAGGCGCCGGGCAGTCGGCGACCAACGCGTCAAGGAAATTCGAGACACCGATGTTCTTCGCGGCCGAGCCGACGAACACCGGGTGGGCCGCGCCCTCGACGATGCCATGGCGCAGGGCATGCGTCAGTTCGTCCTCGCCGATCTCCTTGCCATCGAGATACTTCTCCAGCAGTTCGTCATCCGCTTCGGCTGCGGCTTCGATAATCAGATCGCGCGCGGTAGCGACGGCGTCGACCATGTCGGCCGGTACCTCGGCAGGCGTGCCTTTGTCGCCCATGTACGCCTTGTTCTCGATGACGTTGACGACGCCTACGAAGCTGTCCTGCGAGCCGATCGGCAGCATCAATGGAGCGATGCCTTTGCCAAATCGCTGTTGCAACTGCGCGACGGTCTGTTCGAAGTTCGCGTTTTCGCGATCCATGCGGTTGATGAAGAACAAGCGTGGCAGGCCAGCCTGCTCGCCGTGGCTCCAGGCCATCTCGGTACCGACCTGCACGCCCGCAACGGCGTCGATGAGGATTACGCCGATGTCGGCGGCACGAATGCCGGACTTCACTTCACCGACGAAGTCGGCGTACCCGGGTGTGTCGACAAGGTTGATCTTGTGGCCGGACCACTCGCAGGGGATGAGGGCGAGGCTCAGACTTATCTTGCGCTTGGTCTCGTCTGGTTCGAAGTCGGACGTGGTTGTGCCTTCGTCCACCTTCCCCAGCCGCGACGTCCCTCCGCATGAAAACAGCGCCGCCTCCGACAATGACGTTTTCCCCGTGCCACCATGGCCCAGCAGGACGACGTTGCGGATCTGATCGGTCGTGTATTCCTTCATGCCCGGTTGCGCTCCTGAGTGAACTCCCTCTTGCCGGCGCATAGCGCCGCGCCTATCGCGATGATTCCCTGTGGGCCGAGATCATACCAGCGCGGCGAAATTGACGAAAACCGCCACATTATTGGCGGCGCGAATCGGGCGTTCGGGGTTGAAGGAGTTCAGCTCGACCCTATGATGTGAGTATGTCCCTCAAACTTCCACTCGCCGCTGCCACCCTGCTAACCGCTTGTTTTCTCGCATTCGGCGCTCCGCCTGCTACGGACGCGGATGCTCTCGACGTGGCGGTCATCGCCTGCGAGAACATCGCGCCCTATCTGGACGGCGACCCGAACGACGTCACGACGCCCGCCGACGAACAGACGGCATGCCTCAATGTCATCCCGCCCGCTGAAGCGGTGAGCATCGCTTCGTTGGCGACGGCCTTCGGCGATGGGGACGCTCGCCTCGAGCAGGGTGAACTGAACGACCTCGACGCGCTCGACCACAACCGTATAGACGAGACCTGCACCTACCAGGCCGTCGTGGTCGAGCAATCCAAGGCCGCGATGGGTTGCACACTCCTCGTCTTTGCCTTTGTCGAGGACGAGAAGGTCACGCTGCTCGACCAGACCGCAGGGCTGGCTTCGATCGAAGCGTCGGGACTTCCCGATGTCGTCTGCAACGTCGACGGGGTTGGTCTCGGGCAGGACGCCGACTGCTCCGAGACCCCTGATCTCAACGGCGACGGCGTCGTGATCTTCCGCGTCCTCAACGACGCTGCCTCTAACGGCGACACGCGTAAGATCGAAGTCGACCAGGAGGCCATTCGCCCTGAGGCCTGGATCAACATTTCCAGCGCGACGCGCCTTGACCCAAACGGCGCGGAAGACACCGACGGGGATTTCGTACTGAACGACGCAGACAACTGTCCCAACATCCCCAATGCGAGCCAGCTCAACACGGACAACGATCCCGTCTCGACACAGGGCATCGGGCCAGCCGACGCAACACGACCGAGAGGCGACCCGCAGGGCGATGTGTGCGACATAGACGCCGACGCAGATGGGTTCCCTGACCGCTTCGAGCCAACCGCCCCCGCTCCACCATTCAGCTGCGCCGGGCCTGTCACCGGGACGCTGAACCCCGCCCTTCTGGACACCGATGGCGACCTGGTGACGGACGGCGGAGAGTGTGCGCTGGGCTCCGATCCGACGAACGCGGCGTCCGTGCCCGTGGTGCCGCAGGCGGCCGACGATACCGATGGCGACGCACTCAGCAACGCGTTCGAGAACATTCGCGGCTGGAGTTCTACGGACGCCGACATGGACGACGACGGCATCCGCGACGGCGTCGAGATCAAGGGCTACCACACGTCGCCTGTTGCCGAGGACAGCGATACTGACGGCTGCCCGGATGGCCTCGAGATCAGTTCGCTGGACACGAACAAGGTCGTCAACTCCAATGACCTGCTGATCGTCGGGCTCAGCTTCGCGTCGACCACGCGGCCGAACATCGATATCGACAAGAACGGCATAGTGAACTCCAATGACCTCCTGATCGTCGCCCTCAGCTATGGTCGCGCCTGCGCCACCTAGGACTGATCTGCCCGAGGGCATGGATCGTGCCCTGCCAACAGACCTTGTAGCCCGATCGTCGCCGGACGTACGATGCACGCGTGCTCCACAGAATCGCCGTCATCTCGCTAGCCGTGCTCGCCGCCGGGCTGCTGTTTGCCAGCGGCGACGGCGCCGTGCGTGCGGAAACGACGCGTGTCACGATCATCGCCTGCGAGAACCTCGCGCCGTATCTCGATGGCGACGGTGGCGACGCGACGACGCCAGCCGATCTGCAAGCAGCCTGCGTTGATGCGCTTCCACCGACAGGCCCGGTGTCTGTTGCAGGAGTCGAAGCCGCACTCGGTGATGGGAACGGCGCATTGACGTGGGAGGAGCTTGCCACTGTCTCTTTCCTTGATCGCAATCGGATTAGCGCTTCCTGCACATACGACTCCGTCATCGCGCAGCAGACAAAACCAGCAGCGGGATGCACGCTGTTGGTGTTCGCCTTCGTGGATGACGAAACGCCGGTCACCATCGACAACGATTCCGGCATGACAACCATCGAGGCGGCCGGTGCGACAACGGATTTCATCTGCACCACGGACGGCGCGGCCCTCGGCCTGGACGACGACTGCTCAGATAGCGTCGCCTCCAATGGGGATGGCATTGTCATCTTCAGGCTGTTGACGGCTGGCGCGAGCGATCAGGAAGAAAAGATCGTCAACATCCAACAAGAGGCCGTCCAGCAATCTGAAGCCATCATCATCTCGGATGAAACCCGCAACGACCCCAACGCCGCGCTCGATCCCGACGGCGATGGCGTGCTTACCGACGACGGCGACAACTGCCCGTACGTCGCCAACGCTAACCAGCACAACACCGACAACGAACCAATCGCCACAACCGGCATAGGCCCGGTCGACGTGACACTCGCCTACAGCGACCGGGACGGTGACGCGTGTGACTCGGACGACGACAGCGATGGAGCCTTTGACTGGCAGGAAGGTCCGTTCGCCAGCCTCTGTCTCGGTGTGCGTCCAGATCCACTGCTGTTCGACACGGACCAGGACGGTGTCGGGGACCTCGCGGAGTGCGATCTCGGCTCGAACCCCCTGAACCCGAACTCGATTCCCGCCAACCCTTCCGCCGCCAACGACCCAGACGGTGACCGCCTGTCGAGCAGTTGGGAGAACGGGATCGGCTCCAGCCCCAACGACGCAGACTCAGACGACGATGGCATCCGTGATGGCGTCGAGTTCAAGGGCTACAACACGTCTCCCACGGACGTCGATACGGATGACGACGGCTGTCCCGACGGCCTCGAGATCAGCTCGCTCGACACGAATGAGGTCGTGAACTCCAATGACCTGCTGATTGTCGGGCTCAGCTTCGCCTCCACCACTCGCCCGAACATCGATATCGACAAGAACGGCATCGTCAACTCGAACGATCTCCTGATCGTCGCACTTAGCTACGATCTTGCCTGCATCCCAGAGGACTGACCTCGCGCCCCCAGAGTCACTTGACACCTCGCGGAAATATCCTACTATCTACGTCACACGCCAATAACGCGTCTACGATATACCGAAGGTGCAATCATGTTGCATGGCGTTCGGTCCATGCTTGCGCCGCTGGGCCGCTATCGGCCGCGGTTCTGGACGTTTGCGTTCATCTTTGCGGTGAATGCCGTCCTGCTTGGCGCCTACTTGTGGAGCCGAGGCGGACAGGTCACGACCGTTCACATCGAAGTCCGAGGCAGTGAATTTGTCGTGGCCGTCGATGGGCGCGAACGCTTGCGCGCTGAAATGCCCGCGCCCTCTACAGGCGGGATCCGCGTCTACTCGGTGAATCCGCGCGTCGATCCCCCGACGCTGCCCACGGCGGGCCGGATCGAGTCGTTGCGCGTAACCTCGCTTGAAACGGACGAACTGCTCTATGAGTCGGATGCGATCGCCGACCCGCCACCGGCGCTAGATGGTCGCGACGGCCCTGTCCTCGACCTTCACGACCGGCCGTGGCGCGACTATGCAGTCGACATCAGGTATCGCAACATGATCGAGGGTGACGTCGACCTCCGTATCGATGGTGAGCGTAAAGTAACGTTTCGCGCACGGCGATTTTCCGCACCGGAGGTTCGCCTCGTGTCGTCCCATCCGGAACAGGCCACTGATGAACAGGTTGGAGTTTCCGTGGCACATATGGAGCCGAGTCGCACGGAGTCCGCGAAAGCCGCGACAGCGGCCGTACTCCGCGCGTATCCCGTGACGGTTGCGGTAGTGGCGGTTGCCGTGGTGGCCACCATCGTCTTCATGCGGTTGGCGCCGTCGTCCGTGGCTCCGCAGGGCCCGCATGTCCCTCAACGCACGGCGCTGGTTCTTGCGATCACAGCTGCGGGCTGCACGACGGCCCTGGCTGTGTTCTTGCTGCGGTTCCGGATGGACGGCCTGGTCTATGTGGCCGACGAGGCGTCGTACGTCTTCCAGGCGAGGCTATTGGCGTCCGGGCGTACTCATATGGAACCGCCCGCCGTACCAAACGCATTCGCGTTCGCATACACGCCGTTCGTTATCGACAACGATGGTCGCTGGGCGTCGTTTTACCCGTTCGGACATCCACTCGCCCTGTCGTTCGGTGCGTTCGTCGGCGCGCCGTGGCTTGTGCCGCCGTTGCTCGCGGGCGTCAACGTACTCCTCATGTATGCCATTGGGCGCCTGATGTACGGGGCTTGGACGGGCGTTCTCGCGGCCGGGCTCATGGCGACCTCGCCGTTCATCCTCATGCAAGCCAGTTCGTACATGTCCCATACGACGGCGATCACGTACCTGCTGACGTGCTTGCTGGCCTGCTTGCTTTCGTGGCGCCGACCAGTCTTCGCCGGTGTGATTGGTGGTGTGGCGTTCGGCCTGCTGTTCAACACGCGTCCGCTTACTGCAGTGATGCTTCTCCCCGCGTTTGTGGCGCTCATTGGTGTGCGTTGGTTGGCACGCGAACATCGCGTTTCTCAAACGGTGTTCCTTGGCGCGTTCTCCTGCGCCGCAATGGTGCTCTTCGGCGCGTACCTCGGGTACAACTGGACCATCACGGGCGACCCGCTCGACAGTGGGTACGCGGCCAGCGGGGACTTAAGCTCGGCGTTCGGATTCGAAGGAGGCCATAGTGTCGCCGACGGGATCAGCAACCAGGTCACTAACATCATGGCGCTCCTCGTCGTACTCAACGGCTGGCCCGCATGGATCGGCCTTGCGTTCGTGTTCATGCCATTCGTGCTCGGCACGCGAACGTTCTATGACTGGCTGCTTCTTTGCGCTGCCGCCAGTGTGATCGCAGGCGCAGCGTTGTTCTTCACGACTGGGTTTTTCTACGGTCCGCGTTATGTGGTCGAGGCCGTGCCGCTGCTATTGCTGCTGTCGGCTCGTGGCGTCACGCTGCTGGCCCAGACGCCGCGGCGCATCGCGCGTATTTCTGGCAGCGGTGAAAGCGCGCATGCCGCTCCGACGTACTGGTTTCGCCTCGTGATCGGCGCTGGAGCGGCGTCCCTGATCGTCGCTTCTGCCGCCAATTGGCTGTTGCCGAACACCTCACGGGCCGTCGTCTATGCGACGCCGGAGAGCGCGCGCGCAATGCGCGGCCATCGTCTCCACGACGATCGCTTGTCCCTTGAGGCGAATCGACAGGACATCCACGATGCGTTGATCATCGTGGATGAGTGCGATTTCAACCGACGCTGCTATCTCAGTGTGTTCTTGAGCAACGATGTTGATCTCAACGGAGACATCGTCTGGGCATACGGAGTTGGGGATGACGACGCGAGGCTCCTTGCGGAATACCCCTGCCGCAGTCTGTTCTACGCTGACTACGCCAGCAGCACGATTACTTCCGCCGGCACCACAGGTCCTTCACCCGGCGAGCAATGCAGCTAGAACCTACGGCGCGCCGATGCGCTCTTCGATCCATGGCACGATCATCTCGATCAGGCGCTCGCGCGGGTCTGCCAGCCCGCGTCCGGCGTCGCCTACTGGGTTGAGATAGTGGTCGGCGTACGACAGTTCGAGCATCGTCTTGTCGGCGGCTCCGCTCTTCTCGAAGATCTCTTGCTGCTCTGATGGAAAGATGTCGCAGTCGCCGTCCGCGTATACGACGAGCGTCGGGATGCGCACGTGCGCGATGGTGTCCGGCAGGTCGGCCTGGCTGCTGAGCCCGCTCCATGTGCTGAGCCATGCGCGCGGCGTCATCACGCGTGCCAGGCCGAGCGCTGCGTAGTTACCGATGATCGGATCGCCCGGCGAGAAGATGCTGCCCAGCGGCCGCTTGCTCGGGTCGATGCTCGGATCGAGATAGGCGGGGTTCGCCAGGGTCCGGTAGATGACCATGTAGCGGCCCAGCCAGCGTTGTCGCGTGATTCGTGACTGCTCATCGTCGGGGAGATCGTTGTACGCCGGCGAACGCATGCGCGTGCGAGCGTCCTGCTGTTCGGCGATGGCAGCGCGCGCAATCGTGTCGAGTCGGTGATTGCGCTCGCGCTGCTTCTGGCGATAGCCGACGATCCACGCCGGTTCGTAGGAGCTCGGATCTGGATACGGGCGATAGCCGTTCGCCGGGTTGTACATGTCCCACGCCGGATCGATGGCGAGCGGGTCGTGCTCGTCGACAACGGCCGGATCGAGCACGTTCAGCATGAAACGCCCTTCGCCGAGGTGCGCGGCGACGGCGATATAGAGGTCGGCTTCCGGCATCTCTTCGTGGGTCAGGTCGATAGGCTCGCCGCCGGGCGTCGTCGTGAGACGTTCGTCCGGCGGGCGCGACGCTTGTGACTGATAGAACGACAGCAGCGAACCGCCGCCGCTGTTCCCCAGCAGGACAATCTTCTCGAAACCGGTGTCGCGCAGGTGTCGCAGGCCGGCGGCGATGTCGAAGAGCAGCCGCTCGTGGACCATGTCGCTGTCGTTGTTGAGGTAGCGGCTGTTCTGCCCGAAGACGGCATACCCGCGCTCGACCAGCGGCGGAACGACGTAGTGGCGCGTGAACTCCCCGCGCGGGTGCATCAAAAACACGACGGTCTTTGGTTCTGGTCGTCCAGGCCGCGCGGGTGGCCGATAGAGGATGCCCGAACTCTGTCCCGTGTCTGTCGCCTCAAGCCAGACGACGTCTCGTCGCACAGACGCATCGAGTTCGGAGAAGGCGAAGGGGAGACGGCGGCCGCGCTGCTGTAGCTCTCTCGTCATGACCGGGAGCGTACGTGTTCGCTCGGTCTGATTCCAGTGACAGCAAACCTACGCTGGCCCTGGACTGCGATCGTCTGACACGGGCGCCACACCCACGCCTACCCAGTCCGAGGCCCACGTTGACACTGACTCGAAAACGGCAGCGAGCCCGCGGCCCTTGTCTGTCAGGTGGTACTCGACACGCACGGGCGTGGTCGGTGTGACCTCCCGCACGACGATGCCCTCCGCCTCCAGCTCCTTGAGTCGTTCGGAGAGCATGCGGTCGCTGAGGCCCGGAATGGCCTCGCTGAGTTCACTGAAGCGGCGTACGTCACTGAGCATGGCGCGCACGATCGCACCGGTCCACCGCGCTCCAATGAGTTCGATCGCGTGGTGAAACACCTCGCAGAATGCGCCGTCCACAGGCTTGTCCATGCCCACAGTCTTACACAAAGTAAGTCCCTTGACAATAGTTAGGTTATGCCCGTATAGTGACTTACGAAAGATAACCACTGGCCGCTTGGGGGCGGCCGCCAGATTCGAAAGGAACAGAGATGACCACCCTGACCAGCCCACAGACAGTACCCGCGACGAGCACGTGGACCATCGACGCCTCGCACTCGAACGTCGAGTTCTCCGTCAAGCACATGATGGTCTCGACCGTAAAGGGGCGCTTCAAGAACGTCAGCGGCACCCTGAACATCGACGAGGCAAACCCGTCTCGATCCGAGATCACAGCAGCCGTCGAAGTGGCGAGCGTCGAAACCGGTGCCGAACAGCGCGACGAGCACCTGCGCTCGGACGACTTCTTCAACGCCGCACAGTATCCGGAGATCACGTTCCGCGGAACGAACATCGAAGGTAAGGGCGATGACTGGAAGCTTGCCGGCGACCTGACCATCCGCGACATCACAAAGCCCGTCGTCCTCGACGTTGAGTTCGAGGGACGCGCGCCCGATGCATTTGGCGGCGAGCGTGCCGGCTTCACCGCGTCGACGAAGATCAACCGCAAGGACTTCGGCGTAAACTGGAACGGCGTCATAGAAGCCGGCGGTGTCGTCGTCAGCGACACGGTGAAGATCGCGCTCAACATTGAAGTAGTGAAGCAGAGCTAGCTCGGTCAGCAGATGTGGCGCGGGCCCTTAGCCCACGCATAGCCTAGGAGGTGCCAGCGATGGCGCAGGTAACACGCCTTAACCACGCAGTCCTATATGTCTCGGACGTGAAGCGATCGCAGGACTTCTACCAGAAGGCTTTCGGTTTCGCGGTGGTCGACAGTATGGGCGAGCAAGCGGTCTTTCTCCGCGGCGCCGATACCGATAACCACCACGACCTGGCGCTGATGTCGGTCGGCCCGAACGCCCCGCGACCGGCGCCGCGATCGGTCGGCCTCTATCACCTCGCGTGGCAGGTGGCGACGATCGAGGAGCTGGCCGAGATGGCGCAGCGGCTGGTCGAGATGGATGCGCTCGGTGGCATGAGTGACCACGGGGTCTCGAAGTCGCTGTATGCGAAGGACCCCGACGGCATCGAGTTCGAAGTCATGTTCGAGGTTCCGCGCGATCAGTGGGGCGAGTACGCCGAGCGCGCCGTCGTTTTGCCGCTCGACCTTGATCGCGAGGTCAAGCGATTCGGAAAGGCGGCAGTGCCCGCCACATAGCGCTCACCGGATGACAAGACAAAGGGCGGCTCTCAGGCCGCCCTTTTGTTTTGTCGGATCCACTGTGCCAGCTACACGCGAATCAAGCTGTGGAGCTCCATAAAGCGCCGCTTTGGCTTTACGCCCGGGGGCAGATTCGGATCGACGTACTTTGCGTAGAAGGCCGAGGCCTCCTTAACAGAATCCCAGATTTCCGTGACGCGCCAGCCGTCACCGTCAGGCCCGGCCATGTGGGCAATGAAGCCAGGCGCCTGCTTCAGTGGCTCCGTGAGGACGGACAGCATGCCGTCGTAACCTTCCGTCGTCTGACCTGGAACCTCCGCCGTCATCAACACGGCCATTTCATAACTCCCTTATCCTGTTAGGCCCGATTCCGCCTACTTCTTTCCGCGCTTCGGCGCGTCTGCATCCGGGTTCAGGCCCAGCGTGACGTGCACGGTCGCGCCGAAGCGCGATGGATCGCCACCCGTCTTCGCGAACGCCTTGTCGAGATCCTCCTGGAAGTTGTGCAGGGTCTCCGGGTCGTCGGCCTCCATGATGAAGATGTCAGATGACTCGTGCGTGAATCCGCCCGTCCAATAGCGCCGAACGATGTCTACCTTCCCGCCGTACTTCGTGAGCGTCTGGTCGAACGCCTTGCCGGCCTTTGCCTTCTCGGCGTCGGACATCCCCTGGTATGTTGGCGGCGTCTTTGCGAAGACAACTACAGCGTACTTTCGACCTGCCATGACTCAACCTCCTAGATGCTTCTTGCGTCAGCAATCTGCTGCGTGTCTCGCTACTTCCGGCAGACGTAGTAGGCGTTCATGATGTCGCCCTCAACGCGCTCGATGCTCACGTCAGTGAAACCGGCCTCATTCAGCAATTCGACAGCCTTCTGCTCGCCCCACATCGTGCCAAGACCTTCGCCATCAAGTGCGAGTGAGACCGTCATGCAGTGGAAGGTCGAGACGGCGTACATCATCGGCGCCATGGGGTTTTCCATGTTGCCTCCGTGGGTACTGTGCCCGGCGATGTCCGCCATCAGGAAGACGCCGCCCGGCTTCAGGGAGGCATAGATGCCCGCGAGGACGTCGCGTGGCTTGGCCTGATCGTGAATCGCGTCGAACGCAGTGATGAAGTCAAACTGCTTCGACCCGTCGAGTTGTGCGACGTCCTTCTGCTCGAACGTAGCGTTGGTGTTGCCCATAGTCTTCGCTTCAGCTTTGCCAGCAGCCACGCCTTCATCAGAGAAATCGAAGCCCGTAAAGTCGCTTTTCGGGAACGCCTTCGCCATGAGGTTGATGGCGTGGCCCTTGCCGCAGCCGACGTCTGCCGCGTCGATGCCGCTGGTGAGCCGCTCCTGCAGCCCCGAGACGAGCGGCAACGTCACGTCGAGTAGCGTCGCATCGAAGACTTGCGCGCTTTCCTGCGCCATCAACTGCTGGAACTTCGGGAACGACGAGTACGGAACGCCGCCGCCATTCTTGAAGCAGTCGACGATCTGATCCTCGACGTTGCCGAAGAGCGAGATGAACTCGGCCATCGTCGCAAGGTTGCCGGGCCCCGCGGCGCGCGTGAGAGACGCTGCGTGCTCCGCTGGCAGCCAGTACGTGCCGTTCGAAACGTCGTGCTCTACGATGCGTGCCGTAGTCATGTTGCCGAGCCACTCGCGGATGTAGCGCTCGTTCAGACCTGTGGACGTCGCGATCTCCTCACTGGTCGCGGGCCCCATCGTCGCCAGTTTGTCGAAGAGACCCGTCCGATGTCCGACGCTCACCATGAGGGCGGTCAGCGCACCGGTAAGCGTGCCGAGCATCTGTCCCGCAAACGCTTCGGCCTTGGCCATGTCCAATGTTTGAGTTGTCACTAGGTGTGCTCCCTTCACTGCCAGGCGGCCGGGGTGGCCGCATGATTCCTAATCGTGCGACGAGGTGTGCTCTCGTTACAAACCATCGAACAAGAAAGTCCCGCGATTCTCAGGTCACGAGCCAGCACCGGCTCTGGACTTCCAGTCTCGAAATGCACCCAGCAGCGCTTCGCGCGCCGGGATCTCGACGTCGTCCTCCCGTAGGGTGCCCACGAGCCGGATCGTGGTCCGAAGTTGCGCGATGTATCCGGCACAGTTGCCACAGCCCGCGATGTGTTCATCGAAGCGCGCACGCACGTCGGGTGTCAGGGTACCCTCGAAGTACTCCGAGATGAGTGCGACGAGCTCCTTGCAAGTCAAGTTCCCGCTCACGGACGTTCTCCCATGTGAGGCGCCAAGGCCTTCCGGACGCGAGTCCGCGCGCGGTGCAGAAGCACCCGTTGGTTGGTGTCCGAAATGCCCAGAAGGTTACAGACTTCCTCGGCCTCGAAGCCGTCGATGTCTCGGAGCGTGATGACTTCACGCTGGCTCGGCGGCAAAGTGGCAACTGCTTGCGCGATGAGATCGTGAGTTTCTGACGAGAGTGCGACGTCCTCAGGTTGGTCCTCCCAGCGTGCCGGGCCGGTGATCCACGCGCCACCGACGCGAGGGAACCATCCCGGATAGAAGCCTGGATTGTCGCCCGACTGGTTGTCCGCGGAAGGAAACGCTGCCGAGAACGGAATCGAGCGCGCTTCCTTGCGTCGCCGTGCGCGTGCCACGTTCATCAGGATGCGGAACAACCACGTCTGCAGCGACGAACGGCCCTCGAACCGCGGCAGGCTATCGAGGAGCGCGATCCACGTGTCCTGCACAACCTCGCCGGCGAGAGCGGCCGAGTCCACGTACTGTCGGGCCATGCGGAGCAACGCGTTGTGGTACGTCGCGATGAGGTCGGCGAAGGCCATCTCGTCGCCCGCGCGGAGCCGTTCCACGAGAGCAGCGTCTTCGGCTCGCGTCGTTTCATCCGGCCTAGCCGCCGCATCGAGCTCCGGCATACGCGGACTATACATCCGTCTCCGGCAATACGGTTAGAGCAGTGTGCGCGAGGCAGCGAGTGATTCGAAGCGGCCGAGTGCGACGCCCTGCGTGATGGCGTTGCCAAGGAGCGTCGCCTCGATCGGGCCGATTCTTACGGGAAGGTTGGTTGAATCAGCGATCAGTGCGTTAAGCAGCTCATTCAGCGCGCCGCCTCCGACGATGACGATCTCGCCAGGACGTTCCCCTGAGATCGCCGAGAGTTCGTCGATGACCTTGGCCGTCGCGACCGCGAGGGAGTCAAGGATGCAGCGCGTTACCACATCTCGACCCGCTGTCGCGCTCAGCCCCGCAGCTTTCCGGACTTCGGACTCCACATCCTGCGGCGCAAGAAAGCGTTGGTCCGTAGCGTCTACCGTCGGCCCGCCGGGCGCGACAGTTGCCGCGGCAACGAGGAGCGCCTCGATGTTCGTGTCCGTCCAAGCCGCCCGGCACTGTTCGAGCATCCAGAGGCCCATCACGTTTTTCAGGAGCCGCATGTTGCCGAACACCCCGGGCTCGTTGGAGAAGTTGGCGCGCATTGCCGCGTCGGACGTGTCAGCGGCGTCGCGCTCAGCGCCAACGAGCATCCATGTGCCGGATGAGATGAATGCGGCGTTCGCTGCTGGCGAAGGGAGCGCTGCAATAGCGGAGGCCGTGTCGTGACCACCGACGAGATGCACGGGGATGCTGCGCCATGTGCCTGCGAACGTCGTCGCGGGCGAAATCTTCGGGAAGATCGCCGGGTTGACGCCGATTTCCGAAAGCAGTTCCTGCGACCAGTCGCCGGTGGCAGCGTCGACGAGGGCTGTTGTGCCGGCTGACGTGCGTTCTCCCATGGCAGCGCCGGTCAGAGCGTACACCAGAAGTTCGGGCAGCATGAGCAGCCGGCGTGCGCGGGCGAGTTCTTCGCGATCGTGCGCGGCGAGCTGGAAGATGGTGTTGATCTGCATGAGCTGGATGCGCGTTGTTCGATAGAGGCGCTCCGCCCCGATGCGCTCCACGCTTGCGCGCCAGCCGTCCGTGCGCGCATCGCGGTACGCGTAGGGTGGCGAGAGGAGTTCGCCGTCGGCGTCGAGGAGCCCGTAGTCCACACCCCAGGCGTCGATGCCGATGGAGGCGATCGGTCCAGCAGCGATGCCAAGCTCGAGACCGTGCGTTACTGCGGCGACGATGCGGGCCCAGTCCCATCGCAGGCTGCCGTCGTCGTGCCGGACAGGCGCGTTCTCGAAGCGGTGCAGGATGCGTGGCGTGAGCGGACGCGCATCGAGGTCGACCACGGCGACGCGGATCGAGGATGCGCCGAGGTCGGCGGCGAGGACGTTCAGCACGATTAGCGGGCGCCGCCGTCGATCTTTAGGATGCTGCCGGTCGTGAATGACGATGCGTCGCTCGCGAAGTACAGTGCCGCACCAACGATCTCATGCGGCTGTCCGCCGCGCTTGAGCGCAAACCACTTCGCCTGCTGTTCGAAGAGCTCCAAGTTCCACGCCTTCGAGATGTCCGTCAGGAAGGGTCCGGGCATGATGCAGTTCACGCGCACCTTCGGTCCGAACGCGCGCGCGAAGCCTTCCGTCATGGCGTTAAGACCGGCCTTTGCGGCGGCGTACGGGATCACATTCGGCTCGGCGTGTATGGCGGCGGTGCTGCTGACGTTGATGATCGAGCCGCCATCGCCTTCCGCCATGCGCGTGCCGACGATCGACGTCAGGCGATAGGCGCCCTTCATGTTCACGCCGATTACCTTGTCGAAGAGATCCTCGGTGACGGCGACGTTGCTCGGATAAAGCGGCGACATGCCCGCGTTGTTCACGAGCACGTCGATGCGACCGAAGCGCGCGTATGCCGCTTCGGCAAGCGCTTCGACGTTCGCCCAGTGGCCGGCGTGGCAGGCAAAGGGCATCGCCTGGCGGCCGGTCTCCGCCTCGACTTCGCGCGCGAGCGCTTCGCACGACTCCAGCTTGCGGCTGGCGATGATCACGTCAGCGCCGGCGTGCGCGAAGGCGAGCACCATCTCGCGTCCAAGCCCGCGGCTGCCGCCGGTCACGAGCGCAACTTTGTCTTTCAGGGTTTGTTCGGGCATGTGGATCTCCTTTGTAGGAACCACAGATTCTCACAGATTTTCAGCGAAGGGGTTAGGGGTGAGCGGGTTGCATGGACTACAGCCCGGTAGACACGGCTTCCGCCCCGCGCTGTCGTATCTTCTCAACGCGATAGCCGAGAGCGCGATATGTGCCGATCGGGTCGAGGGCGGCGTTGTTGCGGCGGCGTGCCTCCGCGACGAGCGGGCGGACGTCGGTGCGGAAGGCTCCTTGTAGGATCTCCTGCGCGAGGGCCGGGTCGTTCGACTGCTGGGCGTCGGCCAACGCCGCCTGATCAACGAGCAGTGCCTGGGCGAGTGCGATCTGCATGGCGTCGGTCGCCTGCATGAGATCCTCCAGCGGGTCCTTGAGGTTGTTGCTCTGGTCGATCATGTACGCGATGTCGGGCATACGACCTTCGCCTGCATCGAGTAGTTCGAGGAAGATGAGGAAGAGCTGGTACGGCTTTATGCTGCCGGTGGTGAGGTCGTCGTCACCGTACTTGCTGTCGTTGAAGTGAAAGCCGCCGAGGCGTCCGGCCATAGCCAGCCGCGAGACGATCTGTTCGATGTTGGCGTTCGGCAGGTGGTGGCCGAGATCGACAAGGCACATCGCGCGCTCGCCGACGCCATGCGCCAGCATGAGCGATGAGCCCCAGTCGTTGACGACCGACGAGTAGAACTGCGGCTCGTACGGCTTGTGCTCCGTGAACATGCGCCAGTCATCGGGCAGGTGCGCGTAGACGCGTCGGAGGCCGTCGAGGGTGCGCTCGAATTGTCCGCGGAAGTTCGCCTGCCCGGGAAAGCTCGTGCCGTCGGCGAGCCAGACGGTGATCGCCTTCGAGCCGAGCTTTATGCCGAGATCGATGCAGTAGTGGTTGTGTTCGACGGCGGCGTCGCGGACGGCGGCGTCGGTGTGGCACAGGCTGCCGAACTTGTACGAGATCGCGCCGTCGCGCGTCGTCGATGGATTGTCCTGGAAGGTGTTGGAGTTCATCGCGTCGAAGGCGATGCCTCGCTCCTCGGCGTACTGCTTGAGTGCTGCTGGGTCGTCGGGGTTATCCCAGGGGACGTGGAGGGAGATCGAGCGGTTGGCGCCGGTGAGGGCGTTCATCGCAGCGACGTCGTCGACCTTCTCCTCCGTCGTCCGCGGTTCGCCGCCGATCGGGAAACGTCCGAAGCGCGTACCGCCGGTGCCGAGCGCCCACGAGGGCGCGGCGGCTGAGAACCGCGCGACTTCGATGATCACGGCGTCCGCGTCGATGTTCGTTCGTGCGAGGAGTTCGCGGGCGTGGTCGAGATCGTGCTTGTGGGTGTCGATGCGGGTGTTGTTGTCGGCGTTGATGCGGTCTTTGGGGATCATGGTTCGTCCTCACCGGAGTCGCAAGGTTGGTATAGGAGGGGGTCAGGGCCATCTCGAGACACGATGATATATGCGTACCGCGGATCGTCGCGTGGTAAGTCTGCCCGGAACAACGTCATGAACCTTTGCTTGTAGCCCGTTGGGCGAGCGCCAAATCTGCCCGTCTCCACCGGTCGGGGATCGCCGTAGGATCGCGTCTTCCCGTCGATGGTCTCCCTCAGCTCAAGCGGGACACCCTGAGCCACGAGGCTGCTGGGAAACGGTTCTGGACAATCGACGACTCCGAAAACCGACTCGATCATCGGACTTGGAGGACCGTCCCATTGCTCGATCTTTGGACCATCAGCGTCTTTGCACGAACCGACGGCTAACAGAAGGAAGAGCGCACAGGACATTGCGACTAACCGGATGAGGCGTTTCATGGAAGTTGGCCAGTCTATCGCAGAAAAGCCCCCGGTACGCCGCCGTCCACGGGGATGATCGTGCCTGTGGTGAGTGGAAGGTCGCCGGCGACGAGAGTGTAGGCGGCGGCGGCGATGTGTTCGGGGAGGACCTCCTGCTTGAGGAGCGTGCGCTCGGCGTAGAACTTGCCGAGATCCTCGCGGGGGACGTTGTAGACGGCGGCGCGTTGGTCGCCCCAGTCGCCGTCGAAGATGCCGGAGCCGCGGACGACGGCGTCGGGGTTGATGCCGTTCACGCGAATGTGGTGTTCGCCGAGTTCGGCGGCGAGGAGGCGGACTTGGTGCGCCTGATCGGCCTTGGCGGCGCCGTAGGCGATGTTGTTGGGCCCGGCGAAGACGCTGTTCTTCGAGACGATGTACATGATGTCGCCGCCATGCGCCTGCTCGATCATGATGCCGGCGGCGGCGCGGCTTACGAGAAACGAGCCGCGCGCCATGATGGCGTGCTGGCGATCCCATGACTCTAACGTCGTCTCCGTGAGCGGCGCCGATTGTGAGATGCCGGCGTTGTTCACGACGATGTCGACACCGCTGTACGCGAGGCAGGCCGCGCGCATCGCTGCTTCGACGGATACTTCGTCCGTGACGTCGCATGCCACGGCGGTCGCCTTGTCAGGGCCGCCAATCGACGCTGCGACATCGTCGCGGGCGGGGCTGATGTCGGCGACGACAACGGCGGCGCCTTCTGCCGCGAAACGTTCCGCGATGGCCTTGCCGATGCCCGAAGCGGCGCCCGTGATGAAGGCGACCTTGCCAGTCAGCGGCTTCGAGGGCGGACGGCGGCGCAGCTTCGCCTCTTCGAGCGGCCAATACTCGACGCGAAACTTCTCGGATTCGGGGATCGGCTCGTACTCGGAGATCGCTTCGGCGCCGCGCATGACGTTGATCGCGTTCACGTAGAACTCGCCCGCTACACGTGCGGTCTGGGCGTCGGTGCCGAACGAGAACATGCCGACGCCTGGCACGAGGACGATCGCTGGGTCAGCGCCGCGCATCGCAGGAGAGTCGGCGGTGGCGTGGCGGGCGTAGTAGGCGGTGTACTCAGCGCGGTATTCGGCGTGTAGGTCGCGCAGGCGTGCGGTGATCTCGTCGCGCTCGGACGTGGGCGCGAGGTCGAGAAACAGCGGCCGGATTTTCGTGCGGAGGAAGTGGTCCGGGCAAGACGTGCCTTTTTGTGAAAGGGCAGGGGCTCGTTCGCGTGACATAAAAGAGAGAACGGCTTCGGAATCGTCGAAGTGGCCGACGACGCCCGAAAGATTCGGGAGCTTGTCGGTGGCGCAGAGGCCACGGATGAAGGGCGCGAGATCGGCGGCGACGCGGCGGCGCTCATCCTGAGGGAGTGGCTCGCGACCAGAGACGACGGCGCCAAACGGATCAGGACGGCCGTGCTCCACGATGTATGCCTCGGCGCGGGCGTTGATGTCGAGTGTCGCGCGCTGGCATTCGTCCGATGTGTCGCCCCAAGACGAGAGTCCGTGACCGCCGAGCACCATGCCCTTCACTCCGGGCTTGTAGGCCGCTTCCATCATCAGCGCGAGCTCGAAGCCGGGCCGCTGCCACGGAATCCAGACGACCTCATCGCCGAAGCATTCGCGCGTGAGCCGCTCGCCGTCCTTCGCTGTGGCGAACGCGATGACCGCGTCGGGGTGGACGTGATCGACATGTGCTGCAGGGATGAAGGCGTGTGAGGCCGTGTCGATGGATGGGGCAGCGGTCTGCGGCCCGAAGCAGCAGTGTCCTTCTAGCATGGGGAACATCTCGTCCTCGCGCTCGAGTCCGCCGTACTTCGCCTTCGAGGCTAGGATGCGATCGAGGTTGAGGACAGCGAGACCCTCTCGCGTGAGCGTGCCGAGATCACCACCGCTTCCTTTGATATAGAGCAGCGTTGCAGGAGTGCCAGTTGCGGGGTCTGTGGCCGCGATCTTCACAGACGTGTTACCGCCGCCGTAGTTCGTAACGCGCGGGTCGGCCCCGAGCGCGTGCGATCGTGCGAGAAGCTGTGCGACTAGTGGCGAGCCGTCACGGTCTGGTTCCACCACGCCATTGTAGGTGCTTGGTGACGGGGGCGTGTAGCCCGACGGGCTCGCTCAGGGCACGACGGTCAGTGTTCCTTGCATGACGTGGTGGAGTGTGCAGTAGTAGTAATACGTGCCGGGCTCATCCATCGTCAGCGACCATTCGTCGCCTTTGCTGAGTTTCGGACTCTCGAACTTGCCGCGGTCTTCGGTCACGTCGTGTGGCAGATCGCCTGTGAACTCCCATGTCACCGTTGCGCCGACATTCACCGTGAGGTCCTTCGGCACAAAGTCGCTGTCGACGACTTCGACGGAGACGAGTTTCTCCGTTGTGACGACGGGCTCTTGACGCACCCGCCTCTGCGGTTCGGCCTCGCTCTCACCGAACGCCAGGTACAGGGCGAGCGCGACGGCGGTGACGCTGAGCACGGCGATGGACGCCATTAGGTAGGGACGGCGGCGAAGGATGCTCCTACGGTCGAGGATGCTCTTGCGATGCTTGCTCGACGTCTTCTTGGTCACGCGAACCCTCGCTGCTGGGAAGGGAAGCAATGTCGCCAGCGACCGCCGGGCACTGCTTCCCAGATCCGACCTGACTCTGTCTTTCGAGTGTGCGCCGAACGCAAACACGACGGGTAGTGCCGGGAGGAACAACTTCAGTGCCAAATGGCCCTTCGGTTGCCTCGCGTGATTTGCGTACGCTCGCACATGAGGGCGACGCTGTGATCGAACTTGGCGTCGGCTGCCCGGGAGACCTAGACTCGCATGGAAACACAGCGTCTGCGGGTCAGGAACACAGTGGCCGACAACCTCTTTCACCACATCTGCGAAGCCGCTCCTGACGGCATTGTCGTCGTCGGTTCGGATGGTCGTATCGTCATGGTCAATGCATGTGCGGAGCAGCAGTTCGGGTACAGCCGGGACGAATTGCTTGGCGCGCCTGTCGAACAACTCGTGCCTGATGGAGTGCGGCAGCAGCATTCGAGGCATCGAACGCAATATCTATCCCACCCTGCTGCACGGGCGATGGGCAGCGGTCTCCAGTTACGTGGTCAGCGCAGGGATGGCAGCGAATTTCCGGTGGAGATCAGCCTCAGTCCGTTCGAAGCGGACGGAGAGCGGCTCATCGTCAGCATTGTTCGTGACGTTACGGAACGCCGCCGCCTCGAAGAGGAGCGCGAACAGTTGCGCATGGTTGCCGACACAGAGCGAGAACGCCAACGCATCGCGATGGATCTGCACGATGGGATCATCCAGTCGATTTATGCGGCCGCTCTACAGCTCGAGGCTGCGGTGGAGGATGTTCGCGAAGCGCCGGATGCGGCAGTCGCGGGGATTGACCGAACGATCGATCAACTCAATGACACGATCCGCGACATACGGAGCTACATCCTCGACCTGCGCCCCGCGCGCTATGGCGGCGATCTGGTGGTATCACTCGAGGAGATGCTCGCGGAGTTTCGCGCCAATTCGCTGATCGAGACGAGCGTTGACATCGTGCCCTATCTGCCGGTGCTGACGGAGTCGCAGGAATCTGCGATCTTTCACGTTGCGCAGGAAGCGCTCAACAACGCGCGCAAGCATTCGCGTGCTTCCCGGGTCTCGCTTTCGCTGCAGTCCGTCGATGGCCTCATTCGGCTGGTCATTCGGGACAACGGCGCTGGCTTCGATCCCACCGCTGAAGTGCCGCGGGACCACCGAGGTCTGCGCAACATGCTTGAGCGGACAGGTGCCGCTGCTGGCGCATTCCGCGTGGAAACTGATTCCGGCGCGGGCACGAAGGTAACGCTAGAACTGCCGATTGAACCCGGCGAGGAGGGTTGAGATGACGACGCGCGTGCTGATAGTTGATGATCACGAGGTTGTGCGCGAAGGTTTGCGGGCGCTGCTCAATCGCCGGGATGGCATGGAGGTCGTGGGCCAGGCGGGCACGGTCGCGGAGGCGATCACCGAAGCCGCACGCATGAAGCCGGATGTCATTGTGATGGATGTGCGCCTGCCGGATGGCAGCGGTATCGAGGCATGCCGGGAGATACGCGAGACACGTCCAGAGACGAAGGTGATTATCCTCACGTCGTACGCTGACGAGGAAGCTGTGTTCGCTTCGATCCTGGCTGGAGCCGCCGGTTACGTGTTGAAGCAGACGCGCGGCTCCGTGCTAGCTGACGCAATAGCTGCGGCAGCCCGCGGAGAGTCACTGCTGGACTCCGCCGTCACGCAGAAGGTGCTCGAGCGTATGCGGGCAGCATCAGAGAACAAGAAGGAAGCGGATCCGCTGGACGTATTGTCGGATCAGGAGCGCAAGATCCTCTCGCTGATCGCGGATGGCAAGACGAACAAAGAGATCGCCGTCGAGGTGTTTCTCAGCGACAAGACAGTCAAGAACTACGTGAGCAACATCCTCAACAAGCTGAATCTTCGCCGCCGAAGTGAAGCAGCAGCGTACATCGCACGTCACGACGCTACGGAGCGGTAGCAAGCGTCCTTCTGGCGTCTCGAACGCTCGAAGGATGAACGAGAAGCACCGGCGCGACGCCCGAGCGAACAACCTCCTCCGCTGTGTCGCCAAAGAGGATATGAACGAGCCCCGTTCGCCCGTGGGTCGCCATGACGATCACGTCTGGCTGCTCGACCAACGCGCGCTGAACGATGGCCGTGGCGGCGTCATCCGCGGCAACGGCGACTGTTCGATACGTCGGCCCGGGCGGAAGGCCAGCGGCGATGTGCTTGAGATAGTCATCGCGTTCGGCGAGCTCCCGCTCCAGAGCCTGGCCCTTGTTTTCGACGTAGCCAGCCACATCGCGTTCAACGACGACAGAATTTCCGCCCTGTATTGACGTAAGCGCGATCACCGAACGTAGAGGGCCGCGCATACGTACGGCCCCGCCTGCATGCTCGACGATCGAAAAGAGCACGATCTCGTCGAACGGAAGCCGCGTCATCTTTTCGAGCTGCGGGATGATCGATTCGGCAGACGTCGAACCGTCGAATGTTGCGAGAACCTTCATAGCCTTCCTCCTCACACTTGTGTGGCGCCGTGGGAACGTTTGAAACAAGCCTAGTTGTGCACCCTCGACAAGTAACTGGCCGGAAGGCGTGAATGCGTGGGCCGAACGGCACAGCGAAGCTTCTGGGTGCCGTTTCTCACCGCGACGTTGTCGCTCTCGAAGGCCCAATGGCCCAACCAATGTGACGTATGGCCCTTCGTCGCCAATTGGACTTTCGAGATAGTGACCGGCAGGACGGATTGCGCTGGAGCAGGAGCATCAAGTGAAGCGAACGTGGATATTCGGCTCATGGTTGACCATCGGAACCGCGGCCCTGGTGGCCGTTTTGCTCGTCGCTTGTCAGAGCGATCCCGCAGCATCGGCGACGCAGAATTTCGGGCCGAAGGAAGCCGACGTCACTATCGAGGATGGTGACGTGAAGACCGTTCACTTCACAGCCTCGAAGTTCATGTGGCAGTTTCGCGACGACCAGGAGCCCGTCGAGGTCTGGGGATACAACCAGCAGATCCCGGGGCCGACGCTGCGATTCAGAGCGGGCGACAAGGTGCGCATCTACCTTCGGAATGAACTGGATGAGGCGACGACGCTGCACTGGCACGGGCTGGTCGTGCCGAATTCAATGGACGGCGTAGGACTGTTGACGCAGCCACCGATCATGCCCGGCGAGACATTCGTGTACGAGTTCGACATTCCGAACACGCCAGGCACGTTCATGTTCCATGCCCACATGAACGACATGGAGCAAATGGGCAACGGCATGGTCGGCGCGTTCATCGTCGAGCCACGGGACGGTGGCGACGGGAAATACGACCAGGACCACATCATGTTCCTGAACACGATCAAGGGCCACTTCCTGATCAACGGCAAAGAATTCCCGAACGTCGATCCCTACCTCGTGCGGAAGGGCGACGAGATCCGCGTGCGCATCATCAATGTCGGGCCGAATGACTTTCACCCGATGCACTTCCACGGGCACTTCACCAAGGAGATCGCCCGCGACGGCACAGACATTTCGAACAGCGCCACTGCGCGGACCGAGAACACCGTACTCGTCGCACCGGGCCAGACGATCGACGTCGCGGTGAAGATGGATGGGCCAGGTAAGGGCGCATGGATCTGGCATTGCCACGTGATCTCGCACGTCATGGGGCCCGACGGCAAGTCACTCAATCTGGCGATGGCAAACGGCGGCATGATCGTTCCCGTCGTCTATGAGGACAGCGAGAACATCGACGAGATCATCAGCGCGCTGACTGCCGCCGTGGCCTCGTTGAAGGAGGTTGGTATTCGACCAGGCAGCGGCGATCTGTCGGGAGCTATGGAGGACATGAACTCCTCGATGGCGGGGATGGCGACGCCCGCGCCATGACGCTCATGAATCCTTCGCACACAGGGGAGGGCCCATTGTTTCGCAACAGGAAGCGCGCCGGTGCAGTATGTGCGCTCATGGCAATCGTAGCTTCGGCGTTCGCATTGATGGCGTGCGGCGAGCCAGCGGCGCAGGATCCAACGCCGGTCAAGACGTGGAAAATCACGCCCGCTGCGACCGACTTCGTCGTGAGCACGACGCCCGGCGTCGAAGCGACGAAGCCGCCGGCAGGCACGCCGTCGACGGAAGGCGCGGTCCTGGATCTCGTCGGCGTCGGCAGTGTCTTTGACCTGGAGGAACTGGAAGCACCCGCAGGTCCGATCACCATCAAATTCAACAATCAGGACGCAGGCGTTGTACACAACGTCGCCGTCTATCCCGGCGATGACGCATCAGAGAATCCGATCGGCGCAACGGAGCTGGAGAGCGGCGAGATCGAACAGACGCTGGAACTCAACCTCGAACCCGGCGACTACTTCTATCAGTGCGATGCGCACCCCACGACGATGAAGGGCGACCTGAAGGTCAGCTAACGTCCTCGTGGACGCTCCACAGCGATCGGTTAAGATCGAGGCGGAGCGTCCATCGGGCGGGAGTAGCTCAGGGGTAGAGCATCTGCTTCCCAAGCAGAGGGTCGTGGGTTCGAATCCCATCTCCCGCTCCAGCAGTTTCCAGACTCGGAGGGCTACATTTTGTAGCCCTTTCTTGGTGCCCGCCGCTCGCATGACCATCTGCTTTCTGAGCAGAGGGTCTTCCGTCATGCGACCTTCGTAGCGGACCGCGCGTCCGTCGACATGGCGACCTAGACACCAACACGGACCATGGGCCGATGATGTCGATGGCCATGCGTTCCAGTTGAATCCGCCCGGCGCAGTGAGCTGATCGAAGAGGTCGCTTCTACAGCGATCGGTTGACAGATCATGATCTGCTTGACAAAAACTGTCGTTTGTGTACGATCCTGAAAGACGGCGATTCTGGACTGCCCGTTCGAAAGGAACCATCATGAAGGTCAACTATTGGGACATGGCGCCGGCCCTCACATCGGACCGCATGTCTCTCATCGCTGAGATCCTCATCCGAGTTCGTCAGGACGCCTTGGCCATCTTCGACCCGGAAAAGGGCGACTCTTCTTGGGGCTTCGGTTGTGTTGTGTATGACCGATGTAGAAATACCATCGTTAAGGCGGCGACACAGCATAAGTGGCTCGGCATTCTCGACCATAGTCTTCACTTTGTCTTCACGGTCGGCGGTGTTCCGATCCGCTTTGAGAACGGTGACTCGGAACACCCAAAGCCACGTCACTTGCGCCGTCGATCCAAGGAACTGAAGGCACAACAGCTGGCCTTCGAAGCTTTGGGGCCGGATTTCCCCATCGAGGGGCGTTGGCGCATTATCTATGAGACCAATGATGAAACCATGGCGGTCGACGAAGTGGTGCTCGTCCAAGTGAACGGCGAATCCGAGATTCTCAACGCTTGGCCCCTGGAGATTCCGACGGACATCGTTCCAACGCACCTCCGAAGGAACACGCCTGCGGCCAATCTACCGGCACCCGACGTGAGCCTAAGGTCCGTCGCGCAAGGCCCACCAGCGCAGCATGCGTGATGGATTTTCCGGCGAACGTCTACGCATCCTGCGACAAGCGCACAGCCAAACCCTAGATCAATTGGGGCAGGCGGTTGGAGTCAGTCGCCAATTCATGCAACAGCTGGAGCGGGGCGGTCGATCTCCCTCACCTGAACTCATTGACGCTCTTGCGCAGCTTCTGGAAGTGGAGCCGAGGTTCTTCAGCGGCGGATTACTTCCGGACATCGACGACACCAAGTGCAGCTTTCGTGCTCGACGAACCACGCTCGTTGCTACACGTGAGCGTGTGCGCTCGTTGAGCCGACTTCTTTTAGCCGTTGTGAATGCGCTGGAGCAGTACGTCTCCTTTCCTTCACCTCTGAAATTGAAACAGCGCCCCGCTTCAATCGAAGAAGCCGAGGACGTGGCCAATGAGTTGCGCCGTCAGCTCGGTGTGGCTCGGGCGGCCCCTCTCGCGAGCATGATGCGCGTCGCTGAGACAACGGGTGCCGTCGTCGCCAGCTTTGGAGACGTGTCGGACAAGGTGGATGCATTCTCCGTCCAGTCCGCCCGCCCGCTCATTGTTCACAGCACATCAAAAGGGAGTTGGTCGCGAACACGCTTCGATGTTGCCCATGAGCTAGGCCACCTATGCATGCACAGTGAGCTAGGGGTTGATTCGGAACGCGAGGAACGCGAAGCGGATAGGTTTGCCGGAGCGCTGCTCATTCCGAGGGAGATAGTTCGTGCCGAATTTCCACTCGGCCGTTCAAAGTGGCCTACGCTTTTCGCATTGAAGGCACGATGGGGGATCAGCGTTTCAGCGCTGGTACACCGCGGTTTGGATTGCGAGGTAATCGGCCCGTTGCAGTACCGAACCGCCCAGATGCACATCCGTCGCCAAGGCTGGCATCGTGGTGAGCCGAATGAACTGGTGACGGAGCGCCCTGAGAGCCTAAGCCTTGCGTTCAACGCCCTAGCCGCGGGCGGGATCCCGGCATCCACTGTGGCGGATCATCTGGATATGAACATCACGCTGTTGGAATCTCTTACTAACGTCGTTCTGCGATCGCCACCGGAAGCGAAGGTCGTGTCAATTGATGACCGGCGAGCGCCCAATGCCTAGTCGGGTTACCGTCAGGCTAAGACGAAGCGCCACAGCATTACCTGTGGCCTACCAAGGCTACTGGTGAAACAATTAGAACTAGCCCATTGACGAGGAGCATCAGCCGACGACTTCGGCCAGATTTACTTCTTCGACTAACACAACCGCCAACGCTAGCGGCGACGGCAGCACGCGCGATTCTCGGACACTGCTGCCTCATCTCACTGCCAAACTGAAGCTGAATTCCGTCCTGGCGGACACGCCAAAGCGCCAATCGGCTGTGTTAGCATCGGTAGCGGAACGAAGCAACATACGCGACATCGTGGCGCAGCTTGCGTATTGGGCAAGGTCGGAGAGTAAACTTAGAACGGACGTTCGTATTGTTTGAGGCTGCTGTAGATGCTCCGGCAATCCAAGCAAGCGCCTCGCGACGCCGGATCGTCGAGGTCTACCATTTCACGCCGCTCGTTCAGGTTCCGATGATTTTGGCCAACGGCGGAATACACCCACGAACGATCCTGCGTGGCAGAAACATTCCGTTCAAGGACGATCCCGGAAGATGGAGTCCGGACGGACGCAAGGCGGAAGAATTGGCTCCATACGTCGCGATGGGGATAAAGCGACCGTGGGGCATGATGCAACACGAGCCTGATTGCGTTGTCTTCGGAATTCAGGCGAGACAACTTTGGAGGCGTGGAACCGCCTTTATCGGTGAGTGGAGCTCCAGCGGCACTATCACCGGCGCTGCTGATGTTCGCGCACGCGAAGGCATTGCTCACTTCGACGCCATGTTTGACAACCCTAATTCGGACTTCCCAGCACCTCCTCCTGGGGAAATTCTCATCCATGGCTCTGTTGGTTTGGAGGACGTTACATGGTTGTACGTACGGGATAAGGAACACGGCCAGCGGGTTCAAGCGGTAGTTCGCACCGCAAACATCGCCTATTCAGGGCCCTCAATCAAACTGAATGCCTCTCCGCGAATCTTCGGCGTAAGGTAGGCCACTATGTCAACGCAGCCAACGCAAACATTCGAATTCACCGAACCTTCTGAAGGCGAACTCATACGAGATCGCGCGGTCGCCGCTCTAATTGGAAGCGCTATCGCTGACGCCATGGGCTGGATTACGGAGTTCATGAAGTCGCATGACGCGCTATTGCGGTACACCGGCCTTGACTGGCTCGACCGATACGTTTCTTGGCCCAAGAATACCGGCGGTCGATTTAACACGTACATCGATCAGATTAACGAAGGGGATTATTCAGACGATACGCAACTTGCGCTTTCAGTCGCACGATCGACCGATCCTGACGGAAGTGTGAACGCGGCATATTTTCTCAAGGTAGAACTGCCTCTTTGGATGCAATATGCACGAGGTGCGGGCTCCACAATAACCGCCGCTGCCAATGCAGCCTCGCGCAAGAGTGCGACGCCTTACGCGAATTTTTTTCAGTATCGGCGCGGCGCACGCACCATTGACTATAGGCAGTCTGGCGCCAACGGCGCCGCGATGCGTGTCTTACCTCTCGCAATTGCAAATTTCGAGGACAGGACGTCGCTGCAGACCCAGGTTTGGATAAACGCCATAAGCACGCACGGCCATCCTCGTGCAATTGTTGGGGCGCTGCTCATCAGCGAGGCCCAACGACGCGTCCTTGCGCGAGAGGAGCTTCATACCTCCGAATTCTTTCCAAGCCTCATTGAATTCGTGCGAGAAGTCTCAGTTCCTCGAACCGACGAGTTTGATCAGTGGTTGCGCCGATGGAATGACGGGGACACTCACGATTTTCAAAGGGAATTACTAGTGACGAAGCTAGAGTCTGTAGAAGCCTTACAGATCGCTTCAAGGTCGCGAGATCTACCAATCGAGGATGTGCTCAAGGCGCTCGGCTGCTATGACAAGGAATTCAAGGGTTCTGGCATCGCTACAACTTCCGCTGCGCTAGCGCTGTTTTATCGATACGGCGGCAACTTCAAGGCGTGCGTCGAGCATGCCGTCAACCTTATTGGCACGGACACAGACACGATTGGCGCGATGGCGGCATCGCTGGCAGGTGCGATGGGAGGTTCGATTTCACTCCCTGAGGACTGGACAGTAAAGGTGCAGGACTACAACTACCTCAATAGAGTTGCGGAGGCGCTCGTAGACATAGGACTTAGAGAAGCAACAGGTTGGGAACTAGGTCCACAAATTGACCCGACCAGCGTCGGGCCAGAAAGCACCGATCTGAGCCATGCTACCAAGTTCACTCGTGGCCAGAGACTTGTCCACCCGATCTTCGGTCGGGGATGGGTGGTTCACGTCGATACGCAAGCGATTCGTCGGCGAAGTGGCGGCACCGTTACGCTGGTTGACGTCGAGTTCGACGTCGGTCAACGCGTGCGGCTACGCACAAAACCGCGCCTCCTTGAGGCAGACGAGGGCCAGATTGCGGCGGCGAAGTCAAGAATGCTGGTGCAGAGGTCTGTCCAGCCGCGATTGACGCACGACTGAACGACGCCGTCCGGATGGGTCTCTTCGGATACAACGAACCGAACGGACCGAAGGCGGCTTCAACGTTGTCGATGTCCCTATGGAGTGTTTGACGGCGTTGTGCTCAGCTAAATCAAAGAGTTCGCGCGCGCGCCTTTGCATTGAACAGGTGAACGGCCTTCTTTTAAACAAACCGCTGCGACCAAAGAAGCATGACCCGTGAGACGATTGGACACGGACGGAAGTTGCACATCAATCCGGTGCTCAATTGGCTAGCGGGCATGAGCACTCGCAACGTTGTCAGATTCAGCGGTGACAGATGGACATCAAATCTCCGCACGAGACTTTTGATCCGTCGGGCCGACCACCTTACTCCGAAGCAAATGCGCACGTTTGTCGCTCCCACGGCGTTCAATTCCGCGATTTCGCCACCATGAAAAGGAAGGTCAGCGACGTCGCCGGGCTCCGGGCTTCGTGAGGTCGCGGACCGAGCACGGCTTGGCTCGGACTTGGGTCGAAGGATGCGGGCGCAGGCGCTAATGAGCGCCAGTTCTGGCGTGATCTTCGCGCCTGCGGTGAACATCTGGCCAATGGGGTTGCAGAGCGCTCAGGACTTCACTACAACGGAACGGCGGCAAGGACTGACTGCCCCGGTGCACTATGCAAACCGCGAGGCGCACGCCAGCTGGTAGTGACCCAGTGCCACGTCTCGCTTGATCACGGGCCTCCGATAGGGTTTGCTTCCACGAACAGGGAGTTCGGCAATGACTTCAGCTGAGGGCGGGCACACTCCGAGCGACAACGAACCGACCCCGTGTCCGACGGGGACTGCGGCTTACGAGCCGATAGCCTATCGGGGGCGCGACTGCGAGCGGCGCGTCTCCGAGGGAGGAAAGGACCGCGATGAGCGGAATCCTTTCGAGATCGACCGTTCTCGCATTATCCACAGTGCGGGATTCCGCCGGTTGCAAGGCAAGACTCAAGTTTTCGCGACCGATCAGAGTGACTTCTTTCGCACGAGATTGACCCACTCCCTAGAGACCGCGCAAATCGCGAAGGGCATTGCGCTTCGGCTGGGGGCAAGTCCCGACATCTGCGAAGCGGCCGCATTGGCACACGACATAGGGCATCCTCCGTTCGGCCATCGTGGGGAAAATGTCCTTGCTGCACTTATGAAACCGTGCGGTGGCTTCGAGGCGAACGCGCAGAATCTCAGAGTGCTGGGTTTTCTCGAGGAAAAGTCTGGTGCGTACAAGGGGCTTAACCTCACACGTGCGGTTCTCGACGCTCAGTTCAAGTACAAGAACGCGTGGGTTAAGGGAGCCGATGAAAAGAAGTTTCACTACGCCGAGGATGAATTGGCGGGGTGGCTTAAGGAGGTCGAAGCAGGGCAATCGTTCGAGTGTCAAATCATGACTTTTGCAGACGACATCGCGTACGCCGTCCATGATCTCGAAGATGGATTGCATGCCGGCCTCATAACCTGGGAAAGGGCCGATGATCATCGGCAAGAAATCAAGAAGATAGCTGCGGTCGCGGCGGCGAAGGACGGGCTCGCGATGACGGATGACGACGTGTCGTGGTCGATTGAACAAGTACGCACCGTCCTCTCGCCACCAGAGGGCCGTACGATCTCACGGTCCGTTTCGAGGAAGAGAAAGACATCTGAGTTAATCAATCAGTTCATTCAGGGGACGGACCGTGGAGAACGAAAGGGCGGCGAGGGCTTAGCTACCGATCGATATCGCTTCGAGATGGTGACCGACGGCGAGGTGGCCAGACGAGTCCACGCGCTCAAGGCCCTGAGTTATGTCCTGCTCATCACAGATCAAACCGTTCATACACTCGAAGCGCGCGCGGAAGAAGTGCTGAGGAGACTGTTTATCGATTTTGGAAAAGAGAATTCGGCGAAGTCCTATCCGGAGGGCCAGCTCCGCGACCTTTTCGAAATGGGAATTGCGACGTCCAAGGAAGCTAGAAGGCGTGTCGCATGCGACTACATTGCAGGGATGACTGATGAATACGCCCAGCGTATGTATAGACGCCTCTTTACGGCTGAACGAAGCGCCCTCAGAGACTTTTAAGTATTGACCACTGGGCCGATCAGAACTATTATTCTAACCCAAGGAGGCCCTCAATGTCAGCCAGTGAAGACGAAAGAAGCGTCGAGTTTAAGCGAAGGGAAGCACTCCTAAACCGAGTTGGGAATCGTCTACTCGCCTCATCCAGTGAGGATTATCGACAGAGCGCCGCCAAACTCGAGACGCTCCTTCAGAGGGCGTTGGATGACGTTGAGTCTCAGCCGCAACCACACAACAGCAATTCAGCAGCAACGGCCCATCAATAGGACACTTCTCAAGTGCCCAAACTAACGTCGATTGCGCGCAAGCTCGAATCTTATGAGCCTAATGCGAGGTTCGCAGACGACGCGTACATTCTCGTTGCCGTCCGAGAAGCACTCTCAGCCGCCGAGGAAGGAAACTTCGGCGTAGGAGCTGTCCTCGTTTCCGGCGATGGAGCCATCATCGCGCAGGCGAGAAATCAGGTGTTCGTTCCGACTTTTCGTAGTGACGCCCACGCCGAGATGCAAGCGATAAGCCTTTTTGAGGCTTCTCCAGCCGATCTAAACGCGAATGAGTTAACTCTTTACACTTCGGTCGAGTGTTGCCCGATGTGCTTCGCGCGTCTGGTCACGAGCCGCGTTGGGAGCGTTCGATATGCAGCGGAGGATGATAACGCTGGGATCGTGCGCCGACGCGAAACATTACCCAGCGTTTGGGTGGACCTTGCGCAGGATCAGGACTGGCAGCTTGCGCATTGTTCGCCAAAACTCCGCACGATTGCTGAGGACATCTTTATTTCCTCAGTTGGGCAACTAGACTTGCGTTTGAAGAATGAGCAAGGTCTCGGCGGAGGTCGATGAGGTAACGGTGGCGAAGGGCCGGCCACGTAGTTTTGTCGAACACGAGTCTGGACTCGATTGGCTGAGGTGTCTCCGTTATGATCCGGTGCTTAGATGGCCCGCGGGCATAAGCACCAGATTTGTTCTGAGTGTGGGCGTCGTTCAACTGCTTCAGATTCAGGCGACACATCAATGGGCCCTTGGAAAATGGTGCCTATTGCACACCATGCAGGCTCTGTCATGATCTGTGACAGCAGTCGTCAGGGGGTGCTTTGTGGAATGGATTAAGAGCCAAGACTGGCGTCAGCACTTCCTGGTGGGCCTCGTGCAGGCGTTGATTGCGATCCTACTCGTTGCGCTGGTGAATTTCTTTGTCGAGGACGATCTCGCAAGGGACATCGGAATCATCGTTGTGTGTGTTTCCGTGATTCTGGCCGGTGGTTATGCAGCGGCGCAGATTATCGTTCACGCACCAAACCGCCAGCCCAATGCACCGGCTCATGACTACGACAACGCGATGGAAGCCACGCGGGAGGCCTATAACGAGAGTGAAAAAATCCAACTTCGCGAGCAAGTCGAAAATCTCAGAGCCGAACGTGACGAGTTGGAACAAAAGCACTTCGAGGAAATCAAGCGCAAGCTCGAAGGTTGGCAGAAAATCGGTGAACTGGAGCCAAAGGCGGAATGGGCTGACAGGTTAATCGAACGCGAAAGAAAGTACCCACTGTTTGAGCATCCCATGATTCGCTGCCATGTGGCGAGGGCCAATCACCTCACAGACGATCAGCCATACATGGACATCGTCATCGAATTTCCCTATCGCGGTGTCATGAAACTCGTGGTCGGCCAGGAATTCAAAGGGAAGTTCGGCTTCAACGACGTGCAATTCGCAGACTTGCCGCAACCAGAAGAACAGCCCCTCTCCAATCAATCGTTCCCCTTCGAGGGCGCGGGGCCGGTCGGAGTGTTTGTGCTTCTCAGGCAGTACGTGTTCGGGCGTCAGGATGAGATCAAGCAATACATCCTCACGCACAACACGATCACTCTGGAAACTAAAGGGATGATCTTGTCCTACCGATTGCAAAATCCGGTGGATGGGACATTGATACAAGAAGGAAATTTATTGAAAGGGGGAGAACTAACTGTGCAGTGCCCCAACGGCAACTAGAATGGAGCCGAGATGGCCAGCAAGAGCCCAAGGCCAAGCCGCTCGACCTCTCGGCTTTCACGTTCGAGAATTGGTGCAGCGCCATCGACGCGGGGCCAATGCCGAAGGAAGCTGCAGGCATTGTCGACAGTCTCACCTTCGATTTAAGTACCGCTCAAGCCGCCCCTCTGCCCGCGGAGCCAAAGCGCGGAACCCGCTCGGCTTCGCTGACCTTCCGTGTGTTGTGGCGGAACTCGGGTCGCGCAGCTTGCGAACCATTGAGCTTCGGCTTTGTGGAAGCGATGTCTTGGGATAGGTCCGGGTCGCCTCGTCGGCTCGTTTGATTGATCAGAATGCCTCGCGCACGTATGATCGCCACTCCTGCGAGGCCAAATGTGTTGAGACAAATGGCGCGGTGTTCGGCGCGAACAAAGTGCCATGAACTGGCCGTGGACAATCCTCCGTGAGCAGTGTGAAAGATGTCCACCCGATGGCGATGAAGTGCTCGACGTGCGCAAGGTCGCTCGGACCCGTTGGCCTCATCACGGGCCGATCGAGCTGCGACGACTGCAAACATGAACTGGCCCAGCGCGAGCAGGAACTCGCTGCTCAGCGATCGGCGGCTCGCACCCAGTACGCAGCCATGCTCGGCGAGTACACGAGTGCGGATGTGGTGACCATCGACACCGCGCGACGTTCCGAGATCGGACAGGTAGCCCAGACCCTCAGTGCCGACGACCGCCGCCAGCTGCAGCGTGAAGCATTCGGCACGTGGGCATCGCGCCTCTTGGCCGACGACATCCTGAGCGTTGAAGAGGAAGCGACGTGGAATGACGTCACGGAGCTGCTCGACCTGCCGATGACCGTATTGATTGATGAGTTTTCCGAAGTGTGGCATCGATTGATAATTGCCCGCATCAACGACGGACGCCTTCCGGTCACGGAAGCGCCAAGCGTCCTGACCAAGCGAAATGAGGTAGTGCATGCTGAGTTCCCCGCGTCGTTGTTGAAGGAGGTCGCGGTGCGCGAGTATCAGGCCGGCCATCAAGGTGTGAGTTTCCGTGTCATGAAGGGCGTCCGTTTCCATACTGGTGGTACGCGCGGTCGGAGCGTCGTGGTGGGATCTCAGTTCCGCGTTGAGGATGCGGGTACGTTGAGCATCACGTCACAGCGCCTCGTCTTCACCGGTGAGAAGAAGGCGATGGAGATGCCCTACTCGAAGATGCTCGACTTCGACGGCTACAGTGACGGCGTGCGCATCCACCTTTCGAATCGCCAGAACTCGCCGTTGTTTCAAATCGAGAAGGGAGAGCTCGCTGTAGCCGTCCTTAACGGCGCTGTCCAGAAAGCGCTCGACTCGGCGTGAAGTTCATCGAGGAGCGTCTCCAGCCGGCGGTCGCCGCATTGTCTGAGTGGACGATCGCCATCGTACTCGGGTCCATCTACGGCGGCTTCGGCCTGATCCTCCCGACGTTGCTTGATGTCAGTCTTCCGCTGTTCATCGCCTTCAACGCGATCGCGGTGAGCCTGGCCGGATTCTTAGGCCTGCTCTGGCTCGCCGGCGTTGTGCGCGATAGCCATCGGCGCTTGCTCGTCGAATGGACGTCAAACCTACGGACCCTTGATGGCGGCGAGTTCGAGTGGCTGGTCGGCGAAGTGTTCCGACGGGAGGGATGGAACGTTCAGGAGACCGGTCGCCAGGATGCGCCGGACGGCAACGTGGACCTCGTTCTGACGCGACAAGGTCGACGCGTTCTTGTGCAGTGCAAGCGGTGGCAAGCGCGGCAGGTCGGTGTAGATGAGATTCGAAGCTTCGGCGGCACGCTGCGTGGTCGGGATGTTGGAAGGGGTGATGGGTGCTTTGTGACGCTGTCGCGCTTCACCGGCGCGGCGCAAGACGAGGCGAAGGCGCAGGGCATTGATTTGATCGACGGAGCGGACCTCTATGAGCGCATGGAGCGCGTCCGCCAGCTTGAGCCGTGTCCAACGTGCGGCGCGGCGATGGTCCTTAATCGATCAATGCACGGGTGGTGGCTTCGTTGCGTGGCCGATAGGTGCAAGGGTAAGCGCGATCTTTCAGCCGATCCCGCGCGGGCGATAGACTTTCTCCTCAAGCGTCCATGACGTCGTGCTTCGACGTTGGCGTCCAAATCCCAGGAAGGTCTTTTGCAGTGTGATGAGCGTCCTGCGTGGATTGGGATCGCGCCTGAGCATGAGGCTATAGGGACGCGCCCGGGCCGAGGCCGAGGCACAGCAGGGGGAGCGCCTGGCGGCAGGTCATCGTTGGGATGAAGAAGCGCAGAGTTTCTACCGTCCAGAGACTCTGCGCTAACGAATTCGTGGGTGTAGGTGGCGACTGTGCGCCGCGCCGTGCCTATCAAAGGCGTGCGCGACGGAAGCTGCATCGATGAATGTCGTTTGCCTTCCTGAACTTTTGAGGCGCGGAAGATTCGGAAATGATCGCGTATGCAGGCTGTCCTTGATAGTCCATGTCTGCATCGAGCGTATGGATTCAGGTTCACCTGGATTGAATTTGCCTTGACAGCCCCGAGATATCGATCGAGAATAGGACACTCATTCCAAACATAAGTTCGAGCAGCAATCCGGTCGGGAGCACCCCTTCGCGGGCCAAAGTAAAGGACGTCCCGTGGCGAAAAAGGCCTTCTACAGTTTTCACTACCAACCAGATGCCTGGAGAGCCTCACAGGTTCGAAATATAGGAACGGTCGAAGGGAATAAGCCTTGCTCCGACAACGACTGGGAGTCAGTCACCAAGAAGGGAGACAAGGCAATTCAGGACTGGATCAATGACCAACTGACGGGTCGTTCTTGCGCGATCGTCCTGATCGGCTCCAACACAGCAGGCCGCAAGTGGATTAACTACGAAATCGAAAGGGCCTGGAAGGACAAGAGGGGCGTCGTCGGCATTTACATACACAACCTAAAGAACAGTGCCGAAAAGCAGAGCACCAAAGGAACGAACCCTTTTACCGGCTTCACCGTCGGTGAGCGCAAGCTCAGCGAGATTGTGAGGGCTTACGATCCGCCGTTCACGACGAGCACCTATGTCTACGACCACATCAAAGCTAACCTCGCGTCGTGGGTGGACGAAGCGATTACGATCCGAGCAAAGTACTAGCGAACATCGCGTCCACCCGTGAATTGGATGTAGGAGAAACGAAACATGCTTCGCCAACCCGCGGGTAGTTGGGCTGCGATGCATCTACAGGAAACGCAATAACAGTTCCACTCGTCCGACGAGACGGCGTCGACAAGGATGTACCGAGTTCGAGTCCTGATCTCCTATCGCGCACACTGACTTGGCACGACCGCACGGACTACGTCAGGCCCGCCTGCGCCGCACAAGTCAAGACGATTCGCTGCATCAATGCTGGATACTCGCGCGACTGGGCGAGATCCGCGAACCACTCGATCTCCGCCTGTGGGTTTGCCCGGACGTGCGCGAGTTCGCGTTCGGCCAGTTCACGGGCAGCGCCACCAGGTGCGCCAACGTACGCCGCTACTCGCGTCGGATGCAATTTTCTGAACATCTTGGCTTCATCCTCAATGCCTTCCATTCCGCCTAGGAACACCGCACCGATCAGATCTTCTCTCTTGAGCATCTGCCGCCGCATGATCGCCAAGCTCCGTGGATAAGGAGGGGCTGACTTCCGTCGGCGTCTCGGCGGCTCGGTTCTAGATCTTGCTGTCCAAATGATCTGTCCGAGGCGGTCGCGTTCCATGCGTCGCGTGGCTGGAGTGAGCGCCCCCGCAAAGACCTTGGACTGATAGATCAGCGCTGGCGGCTTCGCCGCTCCTGGGGCCGAATCCTTGGCGACGTACTCGCTAGCCACCAACATTATCAATGGTGAAACTGTTGGATGACCGCCAAACACAACTCCTCCGCCTGCTCCAAGAACAGCCCTTGCAAACGCCACGATTGCTTGCGTCAGCTCGTCGGGATCTGCTGTCTCGTAGAATTTCGCATTCCGCTCGGGTCGCGGAAAACTGGCTGATAGGAACAGGCTCTGGCCATTCAACACTGGTGATGCTGACCAGGCAGGTTGAAGGCTCTTCATAGTCCACTCACAAAACGAACGATTTCATCGTCGGCGATCGACTTGATTCGCCTGCCGGCGATCACCCAATCCAGTAGCCCTGCTGTTTGAGAGGGAACGGCCCTCATTGTGTGAACGAGTATCCCGTCCGCTTCGCGGCCTTTATCATACTGCCGAGCTGAATCCAACACATAAAGGTCTGGCACTTCGGGAGCACGCGGCGTCACGCTGAAAACAAGGTCGTACTTCCAGCCGCGGGCCACCATATCGGCAACCAAGGACCATTGCGAAATCCCCTTGAAGGAAATCCCCTGCCACTCCAGAGCTCGCATCAGACTGCCGAGAACCGCCCGGCGCCTCCTGAGCAACGCCTCCGCATGCCTTGATTCAATCTCGTCAAGTACTTTTTGTACAACGTGAGATTTCAAGCGAACGTTGCCAACTCTGTCCGACCGGAGGGCACTTTTCGGAAGATGCGTTCTGTACTTCTCGTAAATGCCTGGCAGTGTTAGACCTCTGTCTACGGTTTGATGCCAAGTCAACGTCAAGAGTCCCATATCCCGCTCACGTGCATAGTTGAACTCCATCTCGACACCCTTCGCTGTGACAGCCTCTGGAGATTCAATCATCAATACGAATGATTTCCGCTCAAGTGCTTCGAAGAGCCGCTCGCGCCAGTTTGCGCCCGTATCCAGTGACACGCGATCTAGGAACACTTCGAAGCCCCGGGCCGACAGAGCCTCCCATAATTGTTCTGCCATAGCTGTCGCATCTTTGCGTGCGTAGCTGATGAAAACGCGACGCTGAATATCGGTCAGATGGAGCGTGCGAAGAATGACTTGAGACAACCTCCTGAATGGATCTCGCCCATCGCATTGAAACGCGTTGAACTCGTTTAGAATCTCCGGGGTTACCTCGGTGAACAAGGCTCCCTGTGGCACCACGGGAAAAGTCGCTATTCCGCGTTCGAGTGCCGTCTGGATGGCCGCATGGCAGCTCGCATTGCCTTTCCCCCGTTTGCTTCCTAAGTAGATGCAAACCCGAACTGTCTGCGCATCGTCGACGGGCGGGAGACTGGATCTGATCGAAAGTAAGTCGCCGGGGATGTCGAGGAGCTTGAGTGCAGACCGCACGCGTGCTCGAAGGACTCGCGCGGACTTCCCCTGATCAGCATGAACTAAGTACACGACGTATCGCTTCGACATAGACACCCTGCGGATGAAGTCGCGATTCCGCCCTGCTCGAGCGTACCGAGCGTGACTGGAACCGTATAGGCAGCGCCGTACGTCGCACAATCTCTTGTTGTGCGAACCAGCTCACACTTTTCAATCGAGAAACGACGTAGGGAAAGGACGCCATGAGTCTTAGGCGCGTTCAGCCTGTCCAAACTGACGCCGACTCAGCATCGAAGAACTTAACTTCGAGCGGCCGGTTGACTTTTCTTAGGAGCGGGAGGCTAGATGCCTTCTGGATTATCGATGCGTTGGACTTCAAGGATGGATCTCCATGAATGCTCACATAGAGTCTGCCCGTCTTTCCACGCAACCCTATCCGTGATGCGAAGATATGGTCATCGGACTGGTCCAATGAGTGACCAAATACCACCAACGAACCCTTTATTTCCGTGAAGCCCCGGTACATCTTGCTTAAGTAATCGTTGTGGCGAATCGCATCGATCTTCTCGTCGCTTGTACCCTCTGACACGAACACTGGATACTGTTCATTCTCCAAGGCGTAGCGAATCTGTTCGATGAGTGGAACTTGTGTGTTGACCCATGTGTATTTCTGCATCTCCACGCCGGTATCGAACAGATGGAGCGCACCGTGGAGATAGCGGAGCGTTTGCGTCTTCGAGTTGTCAGGATCCCAAGTAACATAGTCTGCCTCCGAATCCTCAGCTGGCTTCCTGAAACCATCATCGCAAGGAAGCTTCTCATCTCCCAAGTCATCTTGCATAAGGGACCAATACGGTAAGAGATCGTAGTTCACCGTATTGATGCTCGTGTAGCCTCTGAGGAACTTGCGGCACGAAAGGTACTCTGCGGCCGAAATGTCATGCGGTCGGTTTGGATGAGATCTCGCGACGGCCGTGACCAGTACTTCTCGTAGGGCGGCCGCGTCAGCTGCCGCAGCCTCTCTAACTTCTCCGTCGTTTGGTGTGTAGACGTCTATGAGTTGTTCGTAGCTGCGCAATGCTCGAATTACTTGCTCGAAATTTCTTGTTTCCAAAACTTCGAAGGCTCGCCTGGCACGATCCAGCTTCGAAAAGTCTGCCTGCTCGAAGAGTTGCCCGTACGTGAATATCTTGGGTCGGCAGGAGATACTAAAACCATTCCCCAAGAGCAGGTGACGCGTCTCCCCATCGGTCTCGGCGCGAACCTGAGCGTAGGTCAGGATTTTCGGTGAAGGCATTTCGTAGCCTCTAGAGTTGGAGCGCACACCCGCACCACAAACACGTTCCATAAGCGACATGCGGCGGTCCGAACGATGTTTTGTGCTTCAGTCTCGCCCGATCCGCAATCGCTTGACAACACGATCCTTAAGGCCTTAAGGTAGCGCCAGCTAGAGGCTGAGCTGGCTACGCACCCCGCTGGATCGTGGAGGGCAAGCCGTGAAATACCTGCTTCTAGCTTGTTGCGCCTCGCTTATTTCGTTTCTTCCGGTCGTATTACCATCGCAACCCCCTTCCGTAGAGGCGGCACCCTCTGGCGCACTTTCCCGCCAGCCGTTGAACAGCAACTTCAGCGCTGGCCTTACCCACTGGACCACATCCGGCACGTGGAACACGGTGTCAGCTTCCGGCATGACTAGTGATCCATCGCTTGGTGATGCCGGAGCAGGGACCTGTAAGGGTGGCGCGGCGATTACGACAAGTATCGCTGCGAATGCCGTTACTGTGAACTCTCTTACGTCTGATGCATTCATGATCCCGCAGGACGGGTCGCGACTCAACTTCGCGTTCGCAAGTAGTGCAAGCCAGCAGGGCCACGTCCAAGTTCAACTGTTGACCGACCCCAGCTTCTCAACGACCGTAGCGCTTTCTGGAGTCGGCTACACCATCCCCGCAAATAGAGCGTTCTCCATGTCGTGCGATGTATCGACGTACGCGGGTCAGGTCGTCAAGGTAAGGTTCGTGGCGCTCAGCTCCCGCGTTACAAGAGTCATGAACGGCGGGACCATGTCCTCGCTATACGACTTCCTGCATGGCGACTGGACGAAAGATCCGATCTCGTTCACGTCCGGAGCGCTCACGTACGAACACACCGACATCGCGATTCCCGGTCGTGGCGTGCCTCTCGAGTTCACGCGTCACTACTATTCCGGCCGCAACACTTTGAAGACCGACCTTGGCTATGGTTGGACCCACAATTACAGCACCTCACTCACATTGCTAACCGATGGGTCCGCGACGGTGAACTATCCGAATGGCGCCGGACCGTTCTTCGCGAAGAGTGGAGGAACCTTTACCGCTCCAGACGGCGTGTACGACACCCTCGTCCAGAATGGCGGTGGTGACTTCACACTCACGATGACAGACCAAACTGAGTTGAATTTCGACTCAGGCGGGCGACTGACCAGCCAGGTCGACCGCAATGGCAACACAACGACTATCACGTACGACAGTGACGGCATCGACTACGTGACGGACCCAGGTGGCCGTGTCCTACAGTTCACGGTCAATTCCACAACCAAGAACATCACAACGGTCAGCGACGGGCTATCGCCTGACAACCGCGTCTTCACCTTTGCCTATGACGGCAACGGCGACCTCCAGACTGTCACCTACCGAACAGTAACCACCTCGACGGCCACGACAACCTATGGCTATGCAAGTACGAGCCACCTTCTCGCGACGGTTACCAATGGACTCACGAATCTGCAAGTGACGAACGAGTACGACACCGCAGACCGCGTGAGGAAGCAGACGGACGCTGCGGGCGGCGTCACATGTATGTACTACGGGACTGGCCCAGCAAACAGCGCCACCGGCTGTACTTCCGGAGCACCGAGCCCATCAGCAGGTCAAACCATCATGCGCGACCCTCGCGGCAACGAGGAGTTGCACGAGTTCGACACCTCCTTCCGACCCACCCTGATCCACCGGGTTGCCAACAGCGTCAACATCGACACGGCCTACACTTACGACGCTGACAATAATCTCGAAAGCGTTACCGACCCGCTCGCCAACGTGACTAGCTATACCTACGACGCAGATGGCAATGTCGAAGAAGTTTTCAATGCCCTGCGGCAACCCGTGAGCGCACCGGAGACGGGCGGAGATTGTGGCGGTCCAGGTACTGGAGACGGTGTTGACGATGACAGCGACACGGTCATTGACGATGGGTGTCCCAGCACGGTTGTCACGTATACCGGGCTCAATGACGTCGACATCGTGACGGACGCTCGCGGTAACTCAACAGACTATGACTACGACGGTGACGGAAACCTGATCCAGATCACGGATGCCTTGAGTAATGACACAGACTTCGACTGGGAAACTGGATCTGGGGATTCCTGCTCAGGTGGGGGCTCGCCGGCCGACCGCAGCATGCTCTGCATCATCACCGACGCCAACGGCAATGACACTCTGTTCACCTACGATGAATACGGAAACATACTCACTGTCGAGGACGCCGAAGGCAACGTGACCGGTTACACCTATGACCTAGGCGGACGGGTTCTGACGGTCACTAAGCCCTCTCGGGCGGCGAATAGCACGCCTGAGTCGGGGGCCGACTGCGGATCCGATGGCACCGGCGACGGCGTCGATGACGACAGTGACACATCCGTGGACGATGGCTGCCCGTCGTCAATCTTTGAATACGACCAGCAGAACAATCTCACACAAGCTACCGACGCCTATGTTACTGGCGGACCGCCTATTACTGACTTCATTTATGACGTTGTGGGCAATCAAACTGGCATGCGCAACGCCAATCGCCTTGCCTCCGGCTCGCCAGAATCTGGCTCCAATTGCGACAACACGACCGGAACCGGCAATGGCGTGGACAACGACACTGACAGCGTAGTCGATGACGGCTGTCTTTCGGTTGCCTACACCTACGACGTAAAGAACCGGCTTACAAATGTAATCCAGGCGCGAATTGCTGGAGCCGGGTCCACACGTAAGACCACATACACGTACGATGCGAACGACAACCTTGATAGTGTCACGGATCCACTCCACCAAGGGACGGGCCGTGAAACTAATTACACGTACGACGAGGTCAACCAATTGGAGCTCATCGCACATCCGGATGTGCACTACACGACCGCGTACACGTACGATGCGAACGGAAACCGGCTAACGATGACCGACACGCGCGGCGCCTGCGAAACTGGATACACCTCAAGTTGCAGCTTGAACACAACAGAGAACGACACGACGACCTACGTGTATGACGATTTGAACCGCCTCGCGTCAGTACAAACCACATTTGATGGTACGTCGCGCACCGTCTCCTACACCCACGATGCCGCCAACAATCGCACTTCTATCACCTATCCGGACAGTAAAGTCGCGAGCTATAGCTACGATGCACTCAACCGTTTGGAGCAAGTGACCGCGAGCTGGTTTGCAGGAACGACGGACTATGACTATGACGCTGCAGGTCGGCTCATCCTCACGACGCTACCATCTTCGACAGACCTCGAAACGACGTACGACTACGACGATGCAAACCGCCTTGTCGGTATCACCGACACGGATACGACTGGACCAACCGACATTGCGGCTTTCGACTATGTCCTAGACGCCAATGGGAATCGGACACAACTGACCGATAGTGAAGGTGTGAGCACCTTTGCCTACGACGAATTGGAACGGCTGACGAGCGCCACGTATCCAAGCGCATCAGCCATCACGTACACCTACGACAAGGTTGGAAATCGGTTGTCAGTATCCAGTCCATCTACGTCGTACACATACGACGCGGTTGACCAACTCTCCGCTATTGGCGGAACGGGCAACACGCATGATGCTGACGGTAACCTTCAGAAAATTGACACCGGCGCTACGCCGAACGGTAATACGTTTCTCTGGGACCTGGACAATCAGCTCTTTCGCACCGGCCCGTGCCGCGGCGATCTGAACGCGGACGCCACCGTGAACCCAGCTGACTCGGGAATTCGCGCAGCGCGCAATAACAAAGCGGAGGGCACAAACGATTACGACCTGCTGGTCGACCTAAATCATGATCTGACCATAAACAACGCCGATGCAGGCATTCTGGCAGCGGATCAGACGCTTGGTTGGTCCTGTAAGAACACGGGTGCTAACACCGGGAACGCTAGGCATTGGTACAACGGCGACGGGCTCCGGACGCGGCAGCGAACGTTCCCTGCATCACCGACCTATGTCGACAACGACTATGTCTGGGATCAGGGCGCTGGGCTGCCCGTGGTACTTCAGGACGTTCGTACGCCAAGCACAGGCTCGCCGTCAACGACGACGTATCTCTACGGAATCGGGCTAATCGCTGAGACCAACGCCAGCGGCGACAGCTTCTACCTCGCCGACGGTCTTGGCAGCACTAGAGTCATCGCTGAGTCGGATGGTGACATCGCCAACACCTACACCTACGACGTGTGGGGTGCCATCCGTGCCAGCACCGGCAGCGTGCCTAACCAGTTCGAGTTTGCGGGCGAGCAAGCGGATCACAACGCGAACCGCGGACTTACGTACTTGCGGGCTCGCCACTATGATCCGGCTCTGGGCCGCTTCCTTAGTCGCGACACGCTTAATGTCGGCAACTTCTATAGTTACGTTTACAACAACCCAACAAATCTCATAGATCCGTCGGGACACGACGCGCTTGAGGGCGGCATGAATACGCCCGTACCCACCGCAACTAACACACCCACGCCGACGCCAACGGCGACTAGCGTATGCTACCCGCCTCGCCCGGGCTACTGGAAGTGGGACGAGACATGCGGAGGTCCTGATCGTTGTGAAAGCAGTGTGTACATGCCCAATCGGTCGCAGCGTTGCGCCCAACATCCACTCGATTGCTCATACAATAGCGTGCAGCCATGCGGACCTACGTACCACGGTAATTCTGGTCTAGACCTAGGCCGACTGATCAACCTTGCTATCGCGAAACTCCAAGAACAAGCGAAGAGAGCACTCTGTAAACGCGCTGGGTATACCCCTTGTCTAACGCCAGGCCCTCTCTATTGACCAACAACTCGTTACGCGCGCGGTGGAGGAATTCTCCGGTTGGCTGCCAAGGAGGCCATAGGTGACGTACCTCAAAGCGACTAGACTGTAGGTGTGGATGTCCGCACGATATTACGTCTTAGTTCAGTGCGACTTCGAGCCAAGCGAGCGGAGAGCCGGTGCGAAGGATCTGGCTCCGGATCTGCCGGACGGCCACTACTGCGCTTCGCAAGTTTCGGAATCGTAGTGTGGATTCTAGGCCTTTCTGCCTGCGGAGGCTCATCGGACGTTCATTTGCCCCAAGCCATCCCCACGAGCACACCAGACCCCTCTGGTTTTGATCCCTATACGCGCATCTCGCCAGCGTTTGATTCGCTTTCTGACGCAAAGGCACACTACGGGGAACTTGATGGAGGCGTATATCAAATCGAAGTGCCAGAGGATTGGAACGGTGATCTTGTCATTTACTTCAAAGGAAGCAACCGATTCTCCCGCGACCTACTCGTAGAATCTCCGCCTCTGAGGTCGCATTTCATTTCTCAAGGCTACGCATGGGCGGCCACAAGTTACAACACGAATTTGCCAATTAGCGGTGACGAAGCAAGGCAAGCCGCCTTGCTCTGGGACCATTTCGCTCAAGAGTTTGGTCGGCCTGGCAGAACCTTTGCCGTGGCTGATTCAGCTGGTGGTGACGGCGCCCTGGTGGCGATGGACGAGTACCCAGATCGGTTCGACGGCGCATTGGTGGCCTGTGGCGTCGCTGGCGTCCTGCCCAGTTTCGACCTGAGTGCAGATTTGTTGGCCGCTGGTGCGTACGCTGCTGGCGTCACCCAAGCTGAGTTCGACGCTGGCCCGCTGCAGGATGTAGTAGAAAACCGAATTGTAGCCGTGATCGAGCGCGATCCGGAAGTGCGTGGAAGATTTCTCGCGATCTGGGAGCAGCTTAGCGGCGGAGTTCGGCCATTTTTCGTAGAGGGCTATCAAATGCGGCAAGACATTTGGTCACTGGCAATCGACGATACAAGACTGAATCTGTCAGACAACGTAGGCCGAGTTTATGACTTGGGTGATGCTGGAATCGACGACGACGACTTTAATCGTCTGGCTATTCGCGTTTCGCGGGATCCTGCGAAGGTGGGGGATCCGGGCGACCCTACTGGCAGCATCGATGGACCTGTGATCTTGTTGCACACGACCGGGGATGGTATCGCACCTCTGTCCTATGCCAAGCTCACTGCAGAACAAATCCAAGGCCAGGGTAAAGGTGACTTGTTACGCGTTCGCGTGCTTGAGAATGCTTACCACTGTGGATTCGACTATGAAGACGGTATTGACGCGTTTGATACGTTGGTGCGCTGGGTCTCTCACGGTGAGAAACCACTGCCCCCTTACTCGGCCTCAGTACCAGTGTACGCAGACGACATCAGTGTCGCACAATAAAGGTTGTGCGACACGGAGACGATCGCGCGGGTGGTAGCTGACTCGAACTGCGGCCTCGAGTCCGACTCGCCGGACCTATCGATCAAACCAGACTGTGCATGGATTCATCAAGCAGCTCGCCCCAGGCCCGAAACATTCAGTCGATAGGTCACAACGCTCCGGCTGAGTTCTTCTACATCCGCTATCTCGCTCACTTGCATCCGCCGCTGCACGAGGTTTTCTAGGCGGCGATAGGGCAGAACTGCGGCGGCTCCGAGCGCATAGGCTTGCTTCTCGTTCGACTTGCTAAAGTCTCTCTGACGCACGTTTGCGGTGCCGGCAGATGACAGGGACGGCCGGTGGCCCAAGTAATCGTGCGCCAGCTCCTCCATGATCGTGATGTTATTTCTTGTCACGGAATCTGTCGGATTAAGCAGCACGACAGGTTGCCCATTTGGAAGAATGGCGCTCGATCCGGACCAGCCGCGGGAGTCAACCTGCGTGAGCTGAACGAGATCCCCTGGGGAGAGACCTTCGATATCAGCCGGAAACACGATCGTGTAGTAAAGCGCTTCAGCGAACTCCCGCGGCACGAGGCGCTCAGACGGGCCTAGGCCCACAAGCTGACGCATTCCCTGCGCGTTCCCCTCTAGCCAGCGCGTGAAGCCATCACTTTTTGTCACGGTTGTTCTTCTTCGGATACGCTTCGTACAGCGTGCGGAACGCATTGGAAAGTGCGTCCGCCGTTCCAGGTGCCAGGTTCTTGTCGGCGCGAAGATGAGCTTCGATCATGTCGGCGGTCGACTCCTTCACGCCGTGCTCAATCTCATCACCGTGCATCGCGCTTACCGTCCTCACGCTAACGAGCACACGCGATGGTGGTACCCCTAGCCAGTCGCAAAGCCGACCGATGACATCGACATCCCTTATGGCTTCGCCCTTTTCAGCTCGCCACATCGTTGCTGGACTGACGCCGGCTTTCTCGGCCGCCTGTCGAATCGTCATGCCCCTGCGCTTCGTCCTGAGGAGTTGGGCCAGCTCCTCGGCTCGTACGGCATCGGCCATGGGGGTGCCTCCAGCAGGAACACTAACGGCCAGGGCTGTTTCTGGTCAAATACGCCGTAGTCTGGCTTGACACGCCTGACGGCGATCACGTTTACTGTGAGAGACAGAAGATCAGTTCAGAAACAGGAGGAGCACAATGCCATCCGACCAGGACATCACCCTCAACATTGCGACACCCAGGGGCGCCTTCACCGAGACGTTCGATAAGAACACCAAGGTGGAGGAAGTCATCGCATTCGCCATCGAGAAGATGGGGCTGACGCCGGGCGAGCAGTTCGATCTCGTGCAAGACGGAACGGTACTTCAGCCTGTGACCCGACCGCTCGTCTCCTTCGGCCTAAAGGACGGCGACAAGCTCGAGCTTGTCGCCACAGGTTCCGGAGTCTGAGATGACGACCGCCGCTGGCCTCACGGTTGCGGAAGAGCTGGTAGCAGTCCAGCAGAATGGCTGCGAGCGCGGATGGATTGTGCAGATCAAATCCGAGACGACGTTCACTCTGGCCCTTCCGGCCAAGGACGCCACTCTGGTGCACTTCCTTGTGGACTGCGATGCGTATCCCGGCCAGCCTCCGGCGTGGCACTACCTCAACCCCGAATCTGGGGCACTGGACCAGCCACCGGACAGCCCTGCTGGCGGCGGCTACTTTCACTCCTCGGGAGTCATCTGCGCACCTTGGAACCGCTTGGCCTACAGCCAGGTCGATTCGCGTGGTCCGCATGGGGACTGGCAGATCGGAGACTGGCGCTCGAACCCGCAGACGGGAGCAACGAAGACGCTAGCCGCGATGGCGCTAAGAATGGCCTTCGAACTGAAGGCCAGCTACACGGGGCGCCGCGGATGAACACATGGAAACGGCCGAGCGTAAGGTCATCGGATACACAAAGACTGGCCATCGCGCGCCAATGCACTGCTGGCATTCGGACGTCGATCACAGATCCGCGCCAGCAGTCTCACGAAGGCATCGTCTACCTGTTGGGTATGTCCGACTCCTCCAGCACGATTGCCGTCTCCGCGATCACGCCCCACGCGACAACGACGGCAGGAAGCTTCGACGTGACTGTGGTCTCCATGGCGGCCATCGTGCGTCGTGCGGCCGATTTGGGACTCGCGATTGTGGGCCAGGTTCATACGCACCCGATGCAGGCCTTCCATAGTGGCGGGGATTTCGATGGGATGCGGATCCGCTATCCGGGATATGTCTCTATCGTACTGCCGAAGTACGGCCGCGAGTTTCCGAAATGGGGTGGCGCCGAGATTCTGATGTGCGTCGGGCCGCATGAGTACGTGAGAATTAAGACTTCAGACATCGTCGAAGTGAGTGACTGCTCTTGAAGGACGTCGAGCACTGGTACGCAGAACGAAACAGCCGATCGCTTCGATACGAGGGACGCTTGCTCGATCCGACCCGCCCAATTCACGTTGCCCTCGCGTCTGACTATGGCGAGACCTATGCAGGACAGGTTGCGTTTCTCGTCCTCACGAATCTACTGGTTCGAATGACGCCTGCCGTAACCGTGAGTGGCCCGGCAACTTCCTTACGTGTGGGTCCTCGACGTGGGAGCGGAGATGTCATCGATGAGGCCGTAGCGGAAATGGCGACTATTGATCCGTACTCCAATGTCCGCGCTGTCGACGCGGTGCCGGCGGACGCGCTGGTTTTCTCGTTCGGCCGTGGTCCCGCCAGCAACGTCGTCTATGGAGCGGGCTGGAACGCGCACTTCGGCTCAGGCTCGCCGTCGTTCGCAGACGCCGAGGATGGAAACCCATTTGGTGCCGCTCTAGCTGCCGTTCTTGCTGGCGCACACGCTTTCGCACGTGAAGGGCATGATGCATCCGGGTCACAGAGCTTCAACGCGTACGACTGGACAGCAACGGAACACGCCGCAAGGTTCGTTCCAGCGCAAATGGAGTCCCTGCAGGCTTGGCTGATTGGTTGCGGTTCGGTTGGATCCGCGATCGCATACTTCCTGACGTTCGCCGGATGGCGTCCACAATGGACACTGGTGGACGGCGATGTCGTTAAGACTCACAACCTCGACCGGTCGCCCACCTTTAGGGACACCGATTGCGGGTCCAATAAGGCCGAAGCCTTGCGAAACTACCTAACGCGTTCGGGGGTTCGCAGCGTGACGGCGCATCCGGCTTACCTTCACCAAATCGCACTCTTGGAGCAGCGTCAGAATGGTATTCCTGATCTGTTGTTTGCAGCGGCGAACGAATACGACATTCGCTATCGCATCGAATCGGCGCTCCCGCCGCTTCAGCTCTATGCTACGACAGGCAAACAGTGGCAGGTATCGCTGATACGGCACATTCCTACCTTGGACGCGTGCTCGTGCTGCCTGTTTCCACCGGTTGCGCCCGCCCGACCCGATACCTGTGCCACTGATTCAGCTGTCAATGATTCGGGAGAGCAAATCGATGCCGCGTTACCGTTCCTGTCGTTCGCTGCGGGACTCATGACCGCAGCGGAGGCTCACAAACTCTCATCGGGAAGAGAACCCACAAGTCCAAATCGGGTCACCTTGAACACGTTCGAGGGACAATTCCGGTTCGTGCATTCTCGCATACCATTGCGCGACGGCTGTGTTTGCGCAGATCGCACGACCGAGGTTCACCGAGCAATGTTGGCCGGATCGCGGTTCGCACATCTGTCCGATGATCGCGTCGAACAGTGACTACTCGTGTCGTCGTCGCATATGTTTCGCATATGGCGCGCCTCGCCGACCACCGGTCACCGGGTGACAATTCGCGTCGGAGCTCCGCCGCAGCATCACGCTGCACGCGAATAGGTCAAATGGGTGAGCCGTGTAACAAGGACGTCGAAAACGGTGGGGTCCGCTGATGCGGACGACATCCTGGGACGCATGCCGGCAACGCGGGACTACTCGCGCCTAACCAAGTATCGATCGACCTGCTTCCGGATCTAGGCGAGATCGTCTCTATGGGCAGTTCAGCGGGCAGCACCAGGGGACAAGCAAGTGCGCGCTCTGCGATGCGCGCGGCGGGCCGCAGGCGCATGAAAGTAACGAGAGCAGGCCGCCGAAGCGACCCGTCTCGGGACGAAATACGGATTGGGTCAGTTCGCCGTGTGCGTCAGCGCATGTTCCGTCGCCGCCTTCATCGTCCGGAACTCCTGGCCGCAGGCGCCGCAACCGAACGCACCTGCACTTTCCATCTTCGCTACTTTCTTCTTCGGCGTGCTCTTCTTCGTTGCGTTCTTGCGCGCCTTCGCGGGCGCCTTACCCTTTGCAACCTGTTTCGTCACGCTCTTGGCCGGTGGCTTCATTGTGGTGGACCTTTTGGTCTTCTGCGCGGGCGCTGGCTTGAGCTCGCCCTGCAAGCTCCAGAACCGCCAACCGTTCGCGGCGATCCCGCCCATGACCGCTTTCGCCGCGGAGGACGGGCTCTTGTGGTCCGTTCCTGCGACCCGGTAGCGCAATCCGTCCTCCGTCTCCATCACTACGCAGGTGTGATCCTCCTTCTTGTACCGTGCGACCAGCACAGTCCCCGGCTTCAGTTCCCTGTTCTTGAGTGGCATGCGGCATCTCCTTTTGAAAGCCCTTGTCGGGGCGTCTTCGTTGGCGATGCCATTCATCACTCGGGTGCCAGACGAAAGTCAACGGGATGTGGCGAGATTATGCGCACCGTCTGGAGAGATTGTGGCGCGCCGACAACCGGCCGCAGAGATTGTCTCTACTTGCCCGCCATACTCGTTGACTTGTGCGCTCCGCAGAGTGATGAATGTGGGAAAGGGACAAGGACATGAACAAGAAGCATCTGGCGGACGCGAGCGCCAAACCAAGGACGATGATCTCGATCGTCTGCGGCATGATGGTGGAACCGCGGCTAGCGGCCCTGTTCGCGGCGGACGTAACCTGCCGGTACTACGCAGCGCGCATGGGGCAAGACTGATGACTCAGGCGATCGAACAATGGGCGACCGACGAAGAGCGCTGGTGCGAGGTGTGCCAGCAGGATGACGACGATGCGGCACGCAGCGCGCAGATGCCGTTGACCGTGCCGACGCCCAGCTTTCCGTTCCGTGTTTGTGCTGAGTGCGCCGCCGAGTGGGACACAATGATGACCGACGACGGCGCCCTCGGCTGAACGTTAACGGAGCCCAGGCATTGGCTGCAGTCGCGAGAGGGGTCGGTGCCCACCAATCACGCCAGGGATACGGGTTCGTCTGACCTAACCTTCCTGAGCGACCAGGGGCTATCGGTCGGCCCATGAGGCCACCCGATTCGTCGTTACGAGTCTGCGCCGGCGAATGCGCTTCGTCGATTCGCACAACCTTTATTGTGCGGCACTACCGACTCGAAAACATCACCGGCCCCGGACATGACCCACCCTCGTGAAATGACAGATTTCCGGGTCGATGAACGACAATGCCGGCAAAGGCACCCGCCCCTGGCTGGCGCTGTCATAGATTCATGGCCGCTCAGTGCATGGAGTCATTTTCGAGTCACAAAGAGCGCATGGAGCAGACTTTTTCCCTCGTACGCCAGCGAGCGGGTGTGTGTAATCGCCGAATTGCTACCGACCTAGTTCGTGATCGGAGCCCTTCGACCAGGTTGCTGCTAAACCTCCACAGGAAGGAATGGCGAGGAACCAAAACACGAATTGGAAGCTTTCGTCGAGTACGAGTGCGATAGCCAAAAGAGCTACGCCAACCAATAGAATCCTCGTTGCTAAGTGGTTGAAGACCGCGCGGATCACCGGCGCATAAACTAACACGCCAAGCATATAGGCAGTGACGATGAACGGTATGGGTGCCAATCCGCTCTGGTATCGACTATGTAAAATCACAGTGCCTGCGATCGTGGTGAGAATCAGTCCGGCGACGATGGCAGCCAATCGAGTAATCCACATTAGTGGATCCCACCCCTACGATTGAAGCGATTCCGCATCAGGTGATCTCTTTGAGTTTTTGCTCGGCCTTCAGGACTGCGTCCAAGAATGAATCATCAAGCGTCGAAAGCACAATCGCAATCACGTCACCCTGCCGTATGTAAGCGACCTCATGTGGATCGAGAGACGTCTCGGACAACGGTCTCGAGCAACAAGGGAAAAACTCTATTGCGAATACTTGTGTAGCGGGATTCAATGTAGGTAGAACTGGTTGGGAAATATCACCTTCGCCCGATTCTCCCATTCTGATTTGGCATTTTCGAACCGCATTCCCGATCTCCGCGATGAACTCCTCACCCGATGAAGCTGGAACCCGGAAGATTACCTCTTTGATGAATCCGTCGTTGTTTTCGCTGATTTCCGATAGATGGTGTGTAATCGTGACTTCCGCCCGGTCGGTGGCAGCTATCGTAATGGCTTCGCCACATGGGCCGCTGTCCCACGTAGTTTGTACTGCCTCGGCACCTGCCCGCCAGACACCAAAGGAAGCGGCAGGAAGATCATCCTTGTCGATCAGAGCTTCTTCAAGAACATCAGCAACTGGTGCTGGAGTCTTGTTTGTTGGGGGACTTGAATTTGAGGTTGCGACGACCGAAGGCCCAATGAGTTTGTCCTGGCTACCGGTCTGACATGAGACGATAGTGAGGGCAACTGATGCCATCATTATGGTCAGCGTGAGCATCCGGATCGGCTGATTCATCCATCGCCTCGCTCCTTCACTTT
>JAKFYB010000018.1 GCA_021731085.1 Dehalococcoidia bacterium | reverse complement strand
GGATACGGGTCGTGACGAAGAAGACGGCGGTGCCGATGGCGATGCCGCCTATTACCGCGAGGCCGGCATCAACCTTCTGCGAGAGGTCGAGGAGGTTGGCGTAGTGGAGTAGGGCGAGCCAGAGCAGGATGACTTCGGTCATCAGGATGCTGGCGGCGACGGTGCGCGAGATCGAGAAGCCGATGTCGTGTGCATCGAGTCCACCGAGACGCGGCGAGAGGGATCGGAGAAGCAGGACGAATTCGATGAAGGTTGCGATCGAGAGGGCGGCGGCGAGGCCTCGGACCCCGAACTCGAGCGGCGGGAGAATGAATATGAGGCAGAGGACGAAGTTGCTGATCATCGCGATGATTGAGAACGTGACCGGCGTACGGGTATCGCTGAGCGCGTAGAAGCCGCGGCTCAGGATCTCGATGCCGCTGTGGGCGAAGATTGCGACGGCGTAGAGGGCGAGGGCGCCTACGACGAGGTTTACGGATGTCTCGTCGAATGCGCCGCTCTGGAGCAAGAAGGATGTGATGGGGCGGGCGAGGACGAAGATCCCGATGCTGGCCGGGATGGTGAGGTACATGATCAGGCGGAACGAGGTTGAGACAGTGTCGCGGAGCTCGTTGTCAGGGCCGGTGGGGTCCTTGCGCGCGGCTTGTTCGGCCATACGGGGAAAGACGGCAGTCGAGATCGCCATGCCGAACAGGCCGAGGGGTGTCATGACGACGAGCCAGGCGTAGTTGACGGCGGAGATCGCCCCCGAAACAAGCGTCGAGGCGAAGAACGTCGCGATGAGGAAGTTGAGGTGGAAGGCGGCGAGGCCGATGACACGCGGCCCCATCAGGCGTCCGACCTCGCGCACGTATTTGTCGCGCCAGTCCCAGAGCGGCTGCCAACGCATGCCCACGAGCCGCAGGGCGGGCACCTGGACGAGCAGATGGAGTAGGGCGCCGACGACGACCGCGCCTGCGAGAACCTTGATGTCATCCGAGATGAGTGCGCCGACGATGATGGCGATGTTGTAGAAGATGGGCGCGATGGCGGGCGCGAGGAAGTGATGCTTAGCGTTGAGGATGCCCATAAACATGCCGCTGACGGCGAACAGGATCGGCGAGAGCATCATGATGCGAGTGAGGTCGACGGAGAGCGATGTGAGTTCGGCGTTCTGGCCTGTCTCGTCACCGAGGCCGGGAGCGGTAAGCGGGACGAGTACCGGTGCGAGCAGCAGGCCGATGACGGCAAAGACGACGGTTGCTGCGAGGAGAAGGTTGAGGACGGACGACGCCAGGCGCCAGCCCTCCGCTTCGCTACGGTCGGCGACGATGCGCGCGAAGGTCGGGATGAAGGCGCTGCCGAGTGTTGCGCCTGCGAGTAGTTGGAAGATCAGGTCGGGTATGCGGAAAGCGACGAAGTAGGCGTCGAGTTGGGGGCTGGTGCCGTATTCGTGCGCAATAACGACGGTGCGGAGGAGGCCTAGCAGGCGGCTGGCGAGAAAACCAAGCGCGACGACGGTGGCGGCAGTGGCGAGGCTTGGCGGCTGAAACGAGCGACCGATGATATCGCTATCGTCGTCGCCGGTATCCGAGCCGCGAGAAATCGTCGTAGGCAGCATGCACCATCCATGATTGCGGTGGGCCGCGGTCCTGCGGGTCGGGCCATGATACTACGGTGCGAATCTGGGGCTCAACGGGACGTTATGTCTGTTGCCGACGGATGAAACACAGAGGCACAGGCGGACACGGTCCGGCACAGAGGATCGAAGGGATCCTTGGTGAGGTCGCCTAAGCGCTATCGCATGCCTGCTTGGTTCCGTTGTAGAAGCCGAAAGCGCGGACATTGGTAGTCCGCGCTTAGCGATCACTAGCAATTGTGGTGACGGGCTACGCAGACTTCTTGGCGCGGGGCTTTGCTGTGGACTTCTTTGCAGCGGTCTTCTTTGTTGTCTTGCGGGCCTTCTTGGGCTCTTCGTCCTTGGGGTGGTCGATCTTGTTGAGACGGATGGCGAGGCGCGACTTGTGGCGCGCGACGGCGTTCTTGTGGACGACGTTGCTCTTGGATGCGCGGTCGAGGATGGACGATGCCTCGGCGATCGCAACTACGGACGCATCGTGGTCACCGCCGGAGATCGCCTCGCGGGCTGCCTTCACAGCGGTGCGCGCGGAGGTGCGGACGGTCTTGTTGCGCTCGCGGTGCTTGATGTTCTGGCGCCAGCGCTTGAGTGCAGATTTTGAGTGAGCCAACGGATCCTCCTCGCGATAATCGCGGGTTGCTTATCGCTTGGTGTACTGCGGCGCCTTACGGGCGCGCTTGAGACCGACCTTCTTGCGTTCCTTCATGCGCGCGTCGCGCGTGAGAAGCTTCTGGCGCTTGAGGACGAGCTTGAGACCGTCATCAGACGCAGTGAGTGCGCGGGCGATTCCGTGAGACACGGCGCCTGCCCAGCCGGAGACGCCACCGCCTACAACCTTCGCCGTGACGTTGTACTTGCCTTCCATCGACGCAGCCTTGAGCGGCGCGAGCACCTGCATCTGGTGGGAGCCTCGCGTGAAGACTTCGAGGTAACCCTTGCCGTTGATGAGGATTTCACCGCCGCCGGGGTAGAGGCGGACGCGCGCGACGGCGGTCTTACGTCGGCCGGTGCCATAGAAGTAGCGTTCTGCGGTTGCCATGCGTTCTCGTCCTTCTAGGCGCGGTCGGCTTTGGAGCCGGCGTTGACTTGCGCTGCGTGCGGGTGGTTAGGACCTGCGTACACCTTGAGGCGCTTTAGCAGGCGGGCGCCGAGAGCATTGTGCGGGAGCATGCCCTTGATTGCGAACTTCACGACCTGCTCCGGCCGGTTGGCGAGCAGCTTCTCCTGCGAGACCGTCTTGAGGCCGCCCGGGTACATCGAGTGGCGGTAGTAGTTCTTCTCGCGCGTGTCGCCGGTGACCTTGATCTTGGCGGCGTTTATGACGACGACATAGTCACCGTTCGGCATGTGCGGCGTGAAGGACGGGCGCTTCTTCCCGCGAAGGGTGGCCGCAACATCGGACGCGAGGCGACCGAGCACTTCGCCGTCGGCGTCAACGACGTGCCACTTCTCTTCGATGTCCTTCGGCTTCAGCGTGTACGTACTCATCCCGCGTTCTCGTTTCCTGTCGTGGGCCCGAGTTCGAGCCCTTCGTACTTCACTTCTACCAGGTACAGCCCGCAGGCTGGCGCCGCTGGTCCGGCGGTCGATGGCTGCGCGGAATCGCGCAGCATGACCAATTCATCCTCTGTCATGCGGCCGAGACCAATCTCGACCAGCGGCCCGACGGTCCTTCGCACCTGGTGCGGGAGGAAGGCCCTCGCCTGAAACTCGACGGCTATCTCGCCGCCGACTTCTCCGTTGACTTCGCAGCGGTTCAGTGTGCGTGCCGTCGAAGCGTCGAACGGCGGCGCAAACGCCGCGAAATCATGGTCACCTTGCAGCCGAACTGCTGCGCTTGCCATCGCCGTCACGTCGAGGGGTCTTGCGATGTGCCAGACACGGTTCCGGTCGAGGACGGGCCGCGACGGGCGGTTGTCGATGCGATATCGGTATCGCCTGCTGACCGCGTGTCGTCTCGGGTCGAAGTCCAGTGGCATTTCGTTCGCGCTTCTCACCACGATGTCCTGGGGGAGAAAGTGATTGAGGCCACGATGGATTTCATGTGGTGCGAGCGCGGATTCTGTGACGAAGGAGGCGACCTGCCCGAGGGCGTGGACGCCAGCATCCGTGCGTCCGGCGAATGCCGCGCGCGATTGTTCGGCTGTTAGGTTGTTAATGGCGGCTTCCAGTCCCGATTGGATACTGGGGCCGTTTTGCTGGAGTTGCGAGCCGCTGTAGGCGGTCCCGTCGTATTCCAGCACTAAGGCGAAGCGGCGGCTCTTGCCACCAACGACCGCCGCGGCGGCCGTCGCATCGCCGGTCATCTTACTTCGCCATCTCCACCAGTTCGATCTGGGCCATGGACGCGCCATCGCCGAGGCGCGGTCCAAGCTTGATGATACGTGTGTAGCCGCCGGGCCGGGTTGCGAACCGAGGCGCGATCTCGTCGAAGAGCTTCTTCACGACGTCCTTGTCGTTGATGTATGCGAAGGCCTGGCGCCGCGCGTGCACGGTGCCGTCCTTGCCGAGTGTGATCATCTTCTCGCAGATCGGGCGGATTTCCTTCGCCTTCGGTTCGGTCGTCCTCATGCTCTCATGGCGGATGAAGTCGGATACGAGGCCCTTGAGGAGTGCGCGGCGCGCATCGCTCGGGCGATCGAACTTACGGCCGCTGATCTTGTGACGCATGGCTACTCATTCTCCTTGCGGCGGATGAGATCCGTGGGGTCCTCGCCGGCTTCGCGAAGGGCCTCGATGAGGGCTGCACCGAGCGGGCTGAGGTCTTCGCCGCCGCTGCCGCTTGCAGCCGCGCCGCCACCGGTGCTCTCACCGATCATGCCGTCGTCGTCATCCTCGTCGTCGTAGATGCGCGGGAGGCCGTCGTCCTCACGCGGCGGGAGCAGGCCAAGTTCGGCGAGCTTGTCGCGGAGTTCGTCGTAGGACTTGCGGCCGAAGTTGCGGAGGGAGAGCAGTTCGTCTTCGCTCTTCTCGAGCACGGTGCCGACCGTCATGAGGCCACTGCGCTTAAGGCAGTTGTATGCGCGCACGGAGAGGTTGAGCTCTTCGATGGGCATGTTGTACTTGTCCGGCGGGAGCGATGTGCCGACGCCAAGGCCGCGCTCGACCGTGGGCGGCAGCGGCTTACCGAGCATCGTGAACATGCGGAGCTCGTCCTGCAGAATCTCGGAGCTCTTACTGATGGCGTCGATGCCGGCGATGGTGCCGTCCGTCCAGACTTCGAGCGTCAGGCGGTCGTAGTTGGTCATCTGCCCAACGCGCGTGTGGGCAACGTGGTAGTTCACGCGGCGAACGGGCGAGAAGATGGCGTCCACGGGGATGACGCCGATCGGGAGGCCGTCGTTCTGGCCGGCGGGTGCGTATCCCTGACCGGGCTCGACATTGAGTTCGACGGTGAGGCGCGCATCGGCCGCGTCCAGCGTGGCGAGGATAAGTTCGGGGTTCACGACCTCGTAGTCGGCGGTGAGCTGAATGTTGCCGGCAGTAACAGGACCTTCACCCTGTGCCTCGAGGTAGAGCTTGGCAGGGCGCTCGGCGAGCGCGCGCAGACGGATTTCCTTGATGTTGAGGAGGAACTCTGTGGTGTCCTCCTTCATGTGCGGAATGGTGGAGAACTCGTGCTCGACCTCTTCAATGCGGACGGAGGTTACGGCGGCACCGGGCAGCGAGCTGAGGAGGACGCGGCGGAGGGCGTTGCCCAGCGTCGTGCCAAACCCTTCCTGCAGCGGCTCCGCAACGATGCGCACGTAGCCATCGTTTTCTTCTTCAACTTCAATGTGCGCGGGCTCGAGCTCGTTCAACGCATATCCTCCCGGGCTGCCAAGGGTTGGCGCGAGCGCCGTCGTCAGGTTTCGCGCGCTTTCAGTCATGATGCCCATTAGCGTGAGTAGTACTCCACGATGATCGCCGGGTCGAACTTCGTCGGCATGGCGGCGACTTCCGGCGGCGCCATGATGCGGCCGGTCATCGCTGCGGTGTCGACGTTCACCCAAGCAGCGAACGCTTTGCTCTTCATGTTTTCCTGAGCGAACTTGTAGTATTCGCTGTTCTTGCTGGTGGGAACCCAGCCAATGACGTCACCGACTTTTGTCGCAACGGACGGAACGTCGGTCTTGCGGCCGTTCAGCATGAAGTGGCCGTGTCGGACGATCTGGCGTGCCTGCGCAAGTGAGTCGGCGAAGCCCATGCGGAGGACGACGTTGTCGAGACGCATCTCGAGCGCGCGGACGAGGTTCTGGCCGGTGACGCCGGGAAGGCGCACGGCGTCCTTGTAGTACTGCACGAACTGCTTCTCGAGCACGCCATAGGTGTAGCGAGCCTTCTGCTTCTCGCGCAGCTGGAGGGCGCGATCGGAGAGCTTCCGGCGGCGTCCGGCCTGCTGCGAGCCAGGAGGCTGCGCGCGCTTATCGAGTGTGCACTTGGTGACGCACTTGTCGCCCTTGAGCATCAGCTTTTCGCCATAGCGGCGGCAGATGCGGCAAACGGGTCCTGTGTAACGAGCCATCTTCTACCTATTCCTCCGAGTGCGCCCTTGGCACCCTACACACGCCTGCGCTTGGGCGGCCGGCAACCGTTGTGCGGCACCGGGGTTGCGTCTTTGATGCTGAGCACGAGCAGGCCAGAGGCTTGCAGCGCGCGGACGGCGGCTTCGCGGCCGCTGCCGGGACCGCGCACAAGAACCTCCACCTGGCGAAGCCCATGCTCCATCGCGCGGCGAGCTGCCTGCTCGGCAGCGATCTGCGCGGCGTATGGGGTGCTCTTGCGGGAGCCCTTGAAGCCGGCCTGGCCTGCGCTGGCCCAAGCGAGCGTGTTGCCGTTGGGATCGGTGAGCGTGACGAGCGTATTGTTGAAGGTCGACTGGATGTAGGCCTTCCCGCGGGGCACGGACTTCTTCTCGCGCTTCCGCCCCTTGGCTTTTGGTGCTGCTTTTCGCTCGGCCATGCGTCTCCTCTGCCCGGCTGCCCCCGGACTGCGCCCGGGGTGTCCCGGGACTTACACGGAACCTGCTCTGGGACAGGCTTACTTCTTTGCTGCCGCCTTCTTCTTGCCGGCGACGGTGCGGCGCGCGCCACGCTTTGTGCGGGCATTGGTGCGCGTGCGCTGACCACGCAGCGGAAGGCCACGCCTGTGGCGGATTCCGCGGTAGCAGTTGATTTCAATCAACCGCTGGATGTTCTGGCGGATTTCGCGGCGGAGATCACCTTCTACGGTGTGCTCTTTGTCGATGAGCTCGCGAATACGGTTGACCTCTTCGTCCGTGAGGTCGCGCGTTTTGGTCGCGGGCTCCACCTGCGCTGCGGTGACAATGCGTCGGGCGCCCGTGGCGCCGATGCCGTAGATGTATCGCAGGGCGATGTCGATGCGCTTATCGCGCGGGATATCGACGCCGGAAATGCGTGCCATGTGTTCCTCTTACCCTTGACGCTGCTTGTGCTTTGGAATCTCGCAGATGACGCGCAGGACGCCATGCCGTTTGATGATTTTGCACTTCACGCAGCGCTTCTTGACGGAAGCGCGGACTCTCATTGGGTTCTCTTCCTACCTGAATCTGTATGTAATGCGGCCGCGGCCCAAGTCGTACGGCGAGAGTTCGACAAGCACTCGATCGCCCGGCAACACTTTGATGAAGTTGAGCCGAATCTTTCCCGAGATGTGCGCCAGAACTTGATGGCCGTTCGGAAGCTCTACCTTGAACATCGCGTTTGGCAGAGGTTCCTTGACGACGCCCTCTACCTCAATCGCGTCCTTCTTAGGCATGCGCTCCCTTCCCGAGACGTGTCGCCTCAAGCAGATAAATATACCGTATTCCGCGCAAAATGCGAATCAAACTTTTCGATACTCCTCAATTGTCCAGTCAGGGTACTGTCAAAACGACCGGACCGTTGTCTGTTACGGCGATTGTGTGCTCGAAATGGGCGGCCAGGCTGCCGTCGCGGGTGCTGACCGTCCACTTGTCCGCCATGACCTTCGTGTTCCAGTCCCCGACGGTGACCATAGGCTCGATGGCGATGACCATGCCCTTCTTGAGGATTGGACCCTTGTCGGCTGGGCCGTAGTTGGGCACCTGGGGCTCTTCGTGCATGGCGCGGCCGACGCCGTGGCCGCAGTATTGGCGGACGACGCCAAACCCTTCGCCCTCGACATACTCCTGGATCGCCTGGCCGACGACGCCAATGCGGTTTCCGGCGCGGAGGTTCTCGATGCCGATGTCCAGGGCGCGCTTAGTTACGTCAACTAGCTTGACCGCCGTGGCGTCTCCCTTGCCGACGATGACCGTGATCGCGTGGTCGGCGACGAAACCTTTGTAGGTACAGCCGAGATCGAGACTCACCACGTCGCCCTCCTTGAGGACGCGCTTGCCGGGGATGCCGTGGACGATCTCCTCGTTCACGGACACGCAGACGGTGGCGGGGTACGGCGGGTTGGCGTAGCCGAGGAACGTCGGGATGACGCCCTCCGTCTCGAACTCCTTGCGGACGGTCTTGTCGAGATCCTTCACGACGAGGCCGGGACGCACTTCGGCGATGAGCTTCTGCATCGTGCGGGCAACGATGCTGCCCGCTTCGCGCATGATTGCTATCTCGTCGTCGGATTTGATGATGATTGGCATCGTGCTACTTCCCCACGCCTTCGAGCACCTTGAGGAGCGATTCGGTAACGACCTCGATCTCGGGCAGGCCGTCGACGTCTTTGAGTTTGCCTGCATCACGGTAGTGGCCGAGAAGTTCGACCGGTGGCTTCTGGACTTCGAGACGCGTGCGGATCGCTTCGGGCGTATCGTCGGTGCGGCCTGAGTCTTTCGCGCGATTGAGCATTCGTTCCATGAGGACGTCGTCGGAGCCGTGAATGTTGATGGCGATGTCGATGGACTTCTGCTGCTTCGCGAGTGCGGCGTCGAGTGCCTGCGCCTGCGGGAGCGTGCGGGGAAAGCCATCGAGCACGAATCCCTGATCGGGGCGAAGTTCGGCGAGGCGGTGCAAGAACATATCGATCACAAGGTCGTCCGGCGTGAGGAGGCCCTTGTCCATGTACTCCTTCGCCTTGAGGCCGAGGTCTGTGCCGTTGGCCACGTGGGCGCGGAGCATGTCGCCGGTCGAGATGTGCGCCCAACCTTTGCGGTCGGCGATGATCACCGCCTGCGTGCCTTTTCCGACGCCAGGAGGTCCAAAGAAGATGACGTACATCTAGCGGATGAACCCCTCGTAGCTGCGCATGAGGAGCTGAGCCTCGAGCTGCTTCATGGTGTCGAGCACGACGCCGACGACGATGAGGAGGCCGGTGCTGCTGATCGTGAGCTGGCCGACATCAAACCAAGCGGTGATGAGATATGGCAGGATGGCCATCGTGCCCAAGAACAGAGCGCCGGCCCACGTGATGCGGACCATCACACGCATGATGTACTCGGCCGTCGGGCGTCCAGGACGAATACCTGGGACGAAACCGCCTTGCTTCTGCAGGTTCTCGGCAAGGTTCTGCTGCTGGAAGATGACGAAGGTGTAGAAGAAGCTGAAGCCGACGGTCAGCAAGAAGACGAGGATGTAGAACCCGGGGCTCGCATTCTGCCCACCAGCGCTGCCCGTACCGGAACCCGGCGACAGGAACGTGATGAAGAAGTCGGCGACGTTACGGATCCAAGCTGTGTCGGACGAGTCGTAGACAAACTGCGCGATGTACGCAGGCAGAATGACGATCGAGAACGAGAAGATCAGCGGGATCATGCCGGCGGAGTTCACCTTGAGCGGAATATGGCTCTGCCCTGACTGGCGATACATCTTGCCGGCACGGAAGACGCTTTTCGCGTACTGCACGGGGATCTTGCGTACGGCCTCCTGCATGAACACGATCGCGGCAATAACGGCGATGGCGAGAACAGCCATCAGCGTCACCAGCAAGAAGCCCGTGTCTGAGTTGAACACCTGGCTAATCAGGTTTGGCATGCCGGCGACGATGCCGCCGAAGATGATGATCGAGACTCCGTTGCCGATGCCGTTCTCGGTGATGAGCTCGCCGATCCAGACGAGGAACATCGTGCCAGCGGTCATCGCGAACAGCGCCGCGACGGTGACGAGCGCGTCGGGGCCGGTGAACGACGGGTTGAACATCGCGCCCGGATTCACCTGATCGACCTGCGTGTTGAGAATGACGAGCTGCGCATAGCCCTGCACAAAGCACAGCGGGATGGTCATCCAGTGCTGGTAGAGGGTCAGCCGATTCCGGCCCGACTCGCCTTCCTTCTGGAGCGCGGCGAGGTTCGGGAAGAGCGGCGTGACGAGCTGCATGATGATGGACGCTGTGATGTACGGATAGACGCCGAGCATTGCGACGGACATCTGACGAAGGGCGCCGCCGCTAAAGAGGTTGAAGAATCCGAGCAGACTGCTCTGGTCGATCGCCTCTTCAACGGCGTTGGGGTCGACGCCAGGAATCGGGATGTGGGCGACGAAGCGAAAGACGACGAGCATCGCTGCTGTGAAGAGTAGCTTGCGACGGATGTCCGGCTGCTGCATGGCGTCGATGACGGCCTGCAGGAGACGCGGGCGATTGTTGGATTGCTGGCGGCTGGCGGCGATGGTCATCGCTTAGGCCTCATCTCCGGCTTCTTTGTCGGGCGCGGCCGCGGGCTCCGATTCGGCGTCGGCTTCTACGGCGGCAGTCTTGCCTGCGGCGGGTGTTCGTACTCCGGCGCGGGCAGCGGCCTTGCGGATGGCCTTCTTACCCTTCGGCTCTTCGTCATCGGGGGCGACGGGCTCGCCGCCGATCCAGATGACGCTGCCACCGGCGGCTTCGATCTTCGCGCGCGCGGACTTCGAGAAGCGGTCTGCGGTTACGTTGAGAGCGACGGAGAGATCACCTTCGCCGAGAATTTTCACCGGGCGCTTGGTGCGGACGAGGCGCACTTCTCGCAGCATGTCGATGCTGACATCGCCCGCGGGGAAGCGCGCGAGGTCGGCGACGTTGACTTCTTCGTAGTCGACGCGGAACGGGTTGAAGAAGCCACGCTTATACGCCATGCGGCGGACGAACGGAAGCTGACCACCCTCGAAGCTGGGGCGGACACCACCGCCAGCACGAGCCTTCTGGCCCTTCATGCCTTTTGTGGAGTAGGTGCCATGACCGGAGGCGTTACCGCGACCGATGCGCTTTCGCTTGTGTGTGGCGCCTTCCGGCTGCCGCAGTTCGTGCTGTTGCATGTCAGGCTTCCTCTTGCACGACGACGAGGTGCTGAACCTTCAGCACCATGCCGCGGATTGTGCGATTGTCGTCGTGTTCGACTGTCTGGCCGAGTTTGCGGAGGCCGAGCGCGCGAATCGTGCGCTTCTGGTCTTCCTTCTGATTGATGCCGCTGCGCTCCCAAGTGATCTTGATTGTTGACATGCTAGCCCTCCGCCGCCTGGCGTGCGGCAAGCGCCTTGCGGCGAGCGGTCACGGCCTTGGGATCCTTGAGTTCGCTGAGGCCCTGCATCGTTGCGCGCACGACGTTGAGCGGGTTGGACGAGCCGAGCGACTTCGTGAGGACGTCCTTGATGCCTGCCGCTTCCATGACCGCACGCACGCCACCGCCGGCGATCACGCCGGTTCCGGGCGAGGCTGGCTTGAGCATGACGCGCGCTGCACCGAAGTGCGCAATCGTCGGGTGGGAGATCGTGTTCTTGTCCATGGGGACGCGGATGAGGTTTTTGCGGGCGGACGCTGAGCCCTTCCGGATGGCCTCCGGAACCTCGTTGGCCTTGCCCATGCCAGCGCCGACGTGACCGTTGCCATCGCCGACGACGACTACCGCGCTAAAGCTGAAGCGACGGCCACCCTTTCCCACCTTGGAGACGCGGTTGATGAAGACCACCTTCTCCTGCAGGTCGAGGTCGCGCGCTTCTATCTTGTCCTTCGGGTCGATGGCCATTGTTTAGTCCTAGAACTCGAGTCCGGCCTCGCGGGCCGCATCTGCGAGCGCCTTTACGCGCCCATGGTACCTGTTTCCGCCGCGGTCGAAGACGACCTGCGTGACGCCGGCATCCTTCGCCTTCTGGGCGACTGCTGTGCCGACGGCTTTTGCGCTGGCGCTCTTATTGCCCGTACCGCCCTTGATTGTCTTGTCGAGAGACGAGGCAGCGGCGACCGTGTGTCCCTTCTCGTCGTCGATCACCTGCGCGTAGATGTGCGACAGGCTGCGGAAGACAGCGAGACGTGGGCGCTCCGGCGTTCCGGCGACCTTCTTGCGTACGCGAGTGTGGCGGCGGACTCGCGCCGCACGTGCCGTATCGTTGCCCTTCATTACTTACCTGCCTTGCCGGCTTTACCGGCCTTACGGCGGACATTTTCGCCGAGATAGCGGATGCCCTTGCCCTTGTATGGCTCTGGCTTCCTGACCTTGCGGATGTTCGCGGCGACCTGTCCCACGAGCTCCTTGTCGATGCCGCGGACGTGTACGCGCGACGTGCCTTCGACTTCGAGCTGAATGCCATCGGGCGGTGTGATGTCGACCGGGTGCGAGTAGCCTACGGCGAGAGTGACGTTCGCGCCGGCCTGCGTTGCGCGATAGCCAACTCCCTGGAGTTCGAGCGTCTTCGTGAAGCCGTCACTAACGCCGACGACCATGTTGGCGAGAAGTGAACGCGACAGGCCATGGTTGGCGCGCGACTGCTTCTCGTCGTTGGGGCGAAGAACCATGATCTTGCCGTCTTCCTGATTGAAGGAGACACCATCAGGGAACGTGCGGATGAGTTCGCCTTTGGGGCCCTTCACCTTGACGGTGGTCCCTTCGACGGCGACGTCAACGCCCTTGGCGACGGGTATTGGCAACTTACCGATTCGTGACACTTCTTCGTCCTCTTGACTGTTCGATCCACTCGCGGACCGCTCATCTCGTCATATCCGCGCGGGCTGAAGGCCCGCGCTACATCTACACTCTCGCCGCACTCGCGGGCTGAAGGCCCGCGCTACAGGTGCAGCGTGCTACCAGACGTAGCAGATTACTTCACCACCGATGCTGCGGCGCCAGGCGTCCTGGCCGGTCATCACGCCCTGGGGCGTAGAGAGGATTGCGATCCCCAGGCCACCGTAGACTCGCGGGATTTCGCGCTTCTGGACGTACACGCGCAGGCCGGGCTTGCTGACCCGCTGGAGTCCGTTCAAGACGGGCTCCTTCTTGCCGGTGTAGTTCAGCTGCACACGCATCAGCTTGCGGGGGCCTTCTTCTACGAGATCGTAGGTGCGGATAAAGCCTTCGCGCTTGAGCACATCAGCGATCGCGATCTTGAGCTTGGATGACGGGATCGTCACTTGCTCGTGCTTCGCCGTCACGGCGTTACGCAGCCGCGTCAGCATGTCAGCTATGGGGTCCGTCATACTCAAGGCTCTCGCCTCCTTATGCTCCCGTGCTTTCGCCTTGCGACGAGCTTCGGGAAGGGCCGCGCCGGGCGGCTCATGATTACCAGCTTGACTTCTTCACTCCGGGAAGCTGGCCCTTGAGGGCGAGCTCGCGGAAACAGATGCGGCAGAGCGCGAAGTGCCGGATGTAGGCACGCGGACGGCCGCACAGCTTGCAGCGATTGACCTTGCGCGTCGAGTACTTCGGCTCGCGGTTGGCCTTGACGATCATGGAGATTTTCGCCATGGCTTACTGCCTTTCCTTCGAGAACGGCATGCCCATCAGTTCGAGGAGCCGCCGGCCTTCTTCGTCGTTGCGTGCGGTGGTGATGATGTTGATCTGCATACCGCGAATCTTGTCGACCTTGTCGTAGTCGATCTCCGGAAAGATGAGCTGCTCGCGCACACCGAGTGCGAAGTTGCCGCGGCCATCGAACGCCTTCGTGGGCACGCCGTGAAAGTCACGGATACGCGGAAGGGCTGCGTTGATGAGGCGGTCTAAAAACTCGTACATGCGCTGGCCGCGCAGCGTCACAGCGACACCGATTGGCATGTTTTCACGGATCTTGAAGTTCGCGATGGCCTTCTTGGCGCGCGTGACAATTGGCTTCTGGCCCGCGATGGTCGCGACGTCGGCGGTCGCGGATTCGACCGCACGTGCGTTCTCTTTGGCCTCGCCGAGGCCGATGTTGATCGTGACCTTCTCGACGCGTGGAACCTGCATGACGTTGCAATAGCTGAACTGCTTCATCATTTCGGGCGCGATTTCGCTCTTGTAGCGTTCTTTGAGTCGTGGTTCTGCAGTTGCCATTAGTCGATGTCCTGACCGCACTTGCGGCACACCCGGTGCTTACCGTCCGCGCGGACGACGAAGCCAACGCGTGTCGCCTTGCTGCAGCTCTTACAAATGAGCTGGAGCTTGCCGAGCGGCATCGGCATTTCCTTTTCGATGATGCCGGCCTGGGCAACGCCGGGGCGCTGTGGCAGGTGGCGCTTCACCATGTTGAGGTTCGTGACAAAGGCCTTGTCCTCGGTGACCTTCGGGCGGTGGCCCTTCACCTTCACGAGGTCTCCGCCGCCGGTGATGGCGCGCACGACGCCGGTCTTGCCGCGGTCTTTACCGGCAAGCACCAGCACGGTGTCGTCCTTCTTGATCTTTCGCATGGCTAGACCACCTCCGGCGCGAGCGAGACGATCTTCATGAAGTTGCGGTCTCGCAGTTCGCGGGCGACCGGACCGAAGATGCGTGTGCCCTTCGGGTTCTGCTTGTCGGAGAGGACAACGGCTGCGTTCTCGTCGAAGCGGATGTACGAACCATCGGGGCGCCCGTACGGCTTAGCGACGCGCACGACGACGGCCTTTACGACCTCGCCCTTCTTCACGCCACCACCAGGCTGCGCCTGCTTCACGGAGCAGACGATCGTGTCGCCAACGCTGGCGTAGCGGCGTCGCGTACCACCGAGCACCGTGATGCACATGAGGGAGCGCGCGCCAGAGTTGTCTGCGACCTTGAGCCGCGTGTACATCTGGATCACGACTTCTCCTCCTCAGTGGTCTCGTCGGCGGGTGCCTCGTCGGCACCAGGCGCTTCGGTTTCGGCCACGGGAACTTCTTCAGCTTCGGCCTGTGCTTCGTCTTCAGCGGGCGCTGCGGCGGCCTTTGCTTCTGCTTCGGCGGCTGCGGCCTCTGCGCGCGCGGCGGCCTGTTTGCGCTCTTCCTCGGCTCGGCGGGCTGCTTCGGCGGCCTGCGTGGCCTCAAGCTCCTGGAGCTGCGACACACCGACTTCGGTCGGCGCGACTTCGGCGACATCGCCCTTCTGCACGACCTCGACCACGCGCCAGCGCTTGTCGCGCGAGAGCGGGCGGGTCTCCGAGATGCGCACAACATCGCCGAGGTTGCACTCGTTGGTTTCGTCGTGGGCCTTGTAGCGCTCCGACGTGTGGATCGTCTTGCCGTAGAGGCGGTGCCGCTTGCTGCGGTCGACTCGCACGACGACGGTCTTATCCATCTTCGTGCTGACGACAACGCCCAGCTGCAGCTTTTCGAGCGTACTCATACTCTTACCTTCCCGAGGCCACGCCGAGCGCCTCGGCCAATTGACGTTCTCGCTGAATGGTCCGAATGCGGGCGATCTGGCGCCGCGCCTTTGCGGTCTCGGACGTGTTCGCCTGCTGGCGCGTGGTGAGTTGCAGGCGCAGTGTGAAGAGGCGCTTGTACGCCTCGCCCAGCTCCGCTGTCAGCTTCTCGTCGTTCATCGCGCGCAGTTCCTCTGCGAACTCCTTGGTCTTGCGGTTTGCCATCTTAGATACCTTCTTGTTCCTTGATGACCGTCCGCGTCTCGATCGGCAGCTTGTGGGACGCGAGCCGGAGGGCCTCACGAGCGAGATCTTCCTTCACGCCGGCGACTTCAAACAGCATGCGACCGGGCTTGACGACGGCGACCCAGTGGTCAGGCGCGCCCTTACCGGAACCCATGCGTGTTTCGGCGGGCTTCGCGGTCACCGGCTTGTCCGGGAAGATGCGAATCCACACTTTGCCACCACGCTTCAGTTCGTGCGTGATCGCGCGGCGGGCAGCCTCAATCTGGCGGCTGTTGATCCAGGCGCGGCCAACGGCCTGCAGCCCGAACTCACCAAACGAGATCTGGTTACCCGTCTGGGCATTGCCTCGGCGCTTGCCGCGGTGGTGCTTCCTGAACTTCACGCGCTTTGGTTGCAGCATTTCTTATTCGCTCGCGCTCATTGCTTCGTCGACGGCTGGTGATGTTGTTGGCGCAGGCCGCGGGAGCGCCGGGCGACCCTGCGCTTCGGCGATCTGCTCCGGCGTCATGCCCGAGAAGTCGTTCTCGGCCCGCGGCCGCTTAGGCTCGGGCATGATGTCTCCCTTGTAAATCCAGACCTTCACACCGATGCGCCCGAAGGTCGTGTGCGCTTCGGCCGTGCCGAAGTCGATGTCGGCCCGAAGGGTGTGCAACGGAATGCGTCCGTTCTTCTCGGTTTCGCGGCGCGACATCTCGGAACCACCGAGACGGCCGGCGACCGTGACCTTGATGCCCTTGGCGCCGCGCTGCATCGTGCGTTGTACGCCTTGCTTGATTGCGCGACGGAAGGCGACGCGGCGCTGAAGCTGCTCAGCGATGCTGCGCGCGACCAGGTGCGAGTCGAGCTCCGGCGTGCGAATCTCGTTGATGTTGATGCGGACGCGGTGTCCCGTCTTCTTCTCGAGTTCGGTGCGCAGGTTGTCGACGTTCTGACCGCTGCGACCAATGACGATGCCGGGCTTCGCGGTGTGGATCGTCACCGTCATCGCGTTGACGTTCCGCTCGATCTCGACCTTGGCGATACCGGCGTCGGCGCCGCCCTGGCCCATGATCCGCTTGCGGATCTCGATGTCCTCATGGAGCTGCGTGACGTAGTTCTTGTCGGCGTACCACTTGCTCTGCCAGTCGTAGATGACACCGACGCGGAACCCCGTCGGGTGTACTTTGTGTCCCACGCTATGCCTCCACTTCTTCGACGACCACGGTGATGTGGCTCGTTCGATGGTAATTCTTGCCGACGCGTCCCCGCGTCTTGGGGCGGAAGCGCTTCAACGTGCGCCCTTCACCGGCGTACGCCCGCTTCACCTTGAGGTCGTCCTGGTCCATCGCAAAGTTGTTCTCGGCATTGGCGGCGGCGGACTTCAGCACCTTCGCGACTTCGCGGGCGTGCGGTGTCGGGAGGAAGCGCAGCATGACCATGGCTTCCTCGATTCGCTTGCCCGGCAGCTGATCGAGAACCAGCCGGATCTTGCGAGCCGACACGGGCAGATACTTTGCGGTTGCGCTAACTTCCATTGTTTCTTTCACCCCGGCGCCAAACATCGGCGCCGTTCGCGACTATCGGCCGCCCTGCTTGGCTGCCTTCTCCGACTTGCTTGTGTGGCCGCGGAAGTGACGCGTGAGCGCGAACTCTCCCAGCTTGTGGCCAACCATGTTCTCCGAGACGAAAATCGGCACATGACGCCGGCCGTCGTGCACGCCGATGGTCAGGCCGACCATCTCCGGCATGATGGTCGAAGCGCGCGACCAAGTGCGGATGACGGTGCGCGCATTCGTGCGGCGCACGACTTCGATCTTCTTCATGAGCTTTGGCTCGACGAACGGGCCCTTCTTGATTGATCGTGACATCGCTTACGACTTCCTCCGGCGCACAATGAACTTGTCCGACGGCTTCTTCCCGCGTGTGCGCTTGCCAAGGGTGGGCTTGCCCCACGGCGACTTCGGACTCGGCATTCCGATGGGCGCCTTACCTTCACCACCACCGTGCGGGTGGTCGACGGGGTTCATGACGACGCCACGCACCTGCGGCCTGCGGCGGCGGTGGCGGATGCGCCCGGCCTTGCCGAGCTTGATGAGACTGTTTTCCACGTTGCCGACCTGTCCAACGGTGGCGATACAGCGCGAGAGCACGCGGCGCATTTCACCGGACGGCAGGCGCAACAACGCGTAGTCGCCTTCCTTCGCCATAACCTGCGCCGACGTGCCGGCGCCACGCACGATCTGCGCGCCGCGGCCGGGCGTCAGCTCGACGTTGTGAATGACGGTGCCGTTCGGCATGTTCTGCAGCGGCATCGCGTTGCCGACCTTCACTTCGGATTCAGGGCCGGACTGGATCATCTCGCCGACCTTGAGGTTGACGGGCGCGATGATGTAGCGCTTGTCGCCATCACGGTAGTGGATAAGGGCGATGCGGGCCGTGCGCCCGGGGTCGTACTCAATCGCCGCAACCTTGCCTGGCACGCCGATCTTGTCGCGCTTGAAGTCGATGATGCGGATGAAGCGCTTGTGACCACCGCCACGGTGTCGCACGGTGACGCGCCCGTGCACGTTGCGGCCGGACATCTTCTTCTTGGCGATGAGCAGGCGCTTCTCGGGCTTCTTCTTCGTTATTTCGTCGAAGGTGAAGCCGGAGCTGCCGCGGCGGCCGGGGGACGTTGGCTTGAATTGCTTAATTGCCATCGCTACACGCCCTCAAACAGTTCGATTTTTTCGCCCGGCATGAGGGTGACGATGGCCTTCTTCCAGTTGGGCCGCTTCGTCAGCGCGGCGCCGTAGCGTTTGCGCTTTCCCTTGACGAGCATCGTGTTGACTTCCTTCACGCGCACGCTGAATGCGACCTCGACCGCGTCCTTGATCTGCATCTTGTTCGCGCGCTGGTCGACTTCGAATGTGTACTTGTGCGCGACACCCTCGATGTGCGGGCTCGCCTGGATCTGCGCCTTCTCGGTAATGAGCGGACGCAAGAGGATTCCAAAGGCGTTTAGTTGCTTTGGCATCAGGCACCTGCCTTCTTGCGAACCGTCGCAGCTTTTTCGCCGCCCCAGAGGGCTTCGGCGCCGCGCACCGCGTCGACCGTCATCAGCAGACCCTGCGCTCCGAGCATTGCGCCGACGTTGAGGTGCGTCGCAGGCTCGTGGCTAACTTTCGGAATGTTGCGCAGACTCTGCTTGACTACTTCGTCCGGTGTGCCGGTAACGACGAGCACCGAACGCTCGAAACCGAGCGCCTTGATCACACCGGTGAGTTCTTTTGTGCTGGGCTTGGCGACGCTGATGTCGTTGATGACACGGAGGGATCCATCAGCGACCTTCGCCGAAAGCACAGAGCGGATCGCGAGCCGGCGCATCTTTTTCGGCATGTCCTTGTCGAAGCCGTGCGGCCGCGGGCCGTGGGCGATGCCACCGTGGCGGTGCTGTGGCGCCTTGATATCACCCTGGCGCGACGTACCGCCGCCCTTCTGCTTTCGAATCTTGCGTGTTGAACCAGCGACCTCGCCTCGAGTCTTGGTCGAGGCGGTGCCGGCGCGCTTGTTGGCGAGCGTAGCGACGAGCGCCTGATGGACGACGGGCTCGTTGGGGATGATGCCGAAGACGGCGTCATCAACATCGATCGTCTCGATCTCCTTGCCAGTTGCGTCGTGTACTGCGAGCTTCATATTTCTATTCCGTTGGGCGACGTGTGCGACGGCACACTTGGCGCGCCGCCGTCCTACTTCTTCTTCTTTGCGATCTTGCGCTGCTTCTGCGCGACGTACACCGTCACCGTTCCGTTTGTTGCACCGGGAACGGCACCTTCGAGCAGGAGCAGTCCCTTCGCTTCGTCTTTGGCGAGCACCTTGAGGTTCTTCGCCGTCACGTACTCGGAGCCCATGTGGGCCGCCATCTTCTGGCCCTTGAGCACACGTCCGGGCGTCGTGCCTGCGCCGATCGATCCGGGTGCGCGGTGGCGGTCGGACTGACCGTGCGTCTTCGGGCCACCACGGAAGTGGTGGAGGCGCACACCGCCGGCGAATCCGCGGCCGCGCGACGTGCCCTGCACGTCGACGAGGTCGCCTTCACTGAAAATCTCGAGACCGACCTTGTCGCCAATCGCGTACTCGACGCCATCGAGCGTCTTGAACTCCTTCAGCATGCGGAAGTCGCCGAGCTTCTTGAAGTGGCCGCGCATCGGCTTGTTGGGCTTCTTCTTTTCTCCGTAGGCGACCTGGACGGCGTCGTAGCCTTCCTTCGTCGCGGTCTTGATCTGTGTGACCGTGACCGGGCCGGCTTCGACGACGGTGACGGAGTGCACGACGCCGCGGTCGTCGAAGATCTGGGTCATGCCCAGCTTCTTACCGATAAGACCTTCAAGCGCCATGGTTTCGTTCTTTCTGGCGGGCGCGGCAAGCGGCGCCCCTACACATCGTGCTTTGTTTACAGCTTGATTTCGATGTCGACGCCCGATGCGAGCTGCAGACGCATCAGTGTGTCTACGGTCTTCGATGTCGGCTCGAGAATGTCGATGAGCCGTTTGTGCGTGCGAATTTCGAACTGCTCCTGCGAATTCTTGTCGATGAACGGCGAGCGAATCACGCAGAACTTCTTGATCTCGGTAGGCAGAGGGACGGGACCGGCGACGGCCGCGCCTGTGCGTTCGGCGGCCTCGACTATCTGCTCTGCAGACTGGTCGAGGATGCGGTGGTCGAACGCCTTAAGCCGGATCCGAATCTTCTGCCTTGCCATATCGACTGCTTTCTTCGGCGGTTTGCACCGCCTCTTTGCGGGCGCAGCAGGCTGCGCCCCCTACAAATTTCTAGTTCACGCCCGCGCGGATGACGCGCTTGCCGCGCAATCCGATGATCTTCTCTGCTTCGTTGCGTGGCACTTCGTCGAAGTGGTCGAACTCCATGCTGTAACTGGCACGACCCTTGGTCATTGAGCGCAAGTCCGTAGCATACCCGAAGGTCGTTGCCAGCGGGATGAACGCGCGCACAACTTTCAGACCGGCGCGCTCTTCCGAGTCCTGCACTTCACCGCGACGCTTCGAGACATCGCCCAGCACGTCGCCGAAGTATTCCTCAGGCGTGCTGATCTCGACCTTCATGACAGGCTCGACGAGCACGGGGTCGGCCTTTTCCATCGCTGCTTGAAACGCCATTGAGCCAGCCGTCTTGAACGCCATTTCGCTGGAGTCAACGTCGTGATAGTCGCCGCCGATCAGCGTGACGCGGACGTCAATGACGGGGTAGCCGCCGAGGATACCGCTTTCGATCGCGCCTTTTACGCCTTGCTCGACAGGGCCGATGAACTCGCGTGGGATCTCGCCACCGACAACCTTGTCGACGAACTCGAATCCTGCGCCGCGCTCGAGCGGTTCGATCTCAACTCGGGCGACACCGAACTGGCCGCGACCACCGGACTGGCGTACGAATCGCCCTTCGGCTTTTGCGGTGCGGCGAATGGCTTCCTTGTATGCGACCTCGGGCTTGCCGACGTTGGCTTCAACCTTGTATTCGCGCTTCATGCGGTCGACGATTACATCGAGGTGCAGTTCGCCCATGCCGGAGATGATGGTCTGGCCGGTCTCCGGGTCGAAGCGCATGCGGAAGGATGGGTCTTCCTCAGAGAGTTTGACGAGCGCCTCGCCCATGCGGTCGTGGTCATCCTTCGTCCGCGGCTCCACGGAGATGTGGACGACGGGCTCGGGGAAGGTGATCGACTCGAGCAGCACGGGCGCCTTTGCGTCGCACAGCGTGTCGCCCGTCGTCGTGATTTTGAGTCCCATGGCTGCGATGCCGCCGGCGCCGACTTCAGCGACGTCTTCGCGGCTGTTTGCGTGCATCTGCATCACGCGGCTGACGCGCTCGTTCTTTTCGCGTGTCGAGTTGTAGACCTGGGATCCCGCCGTGAGCGTGCCGCTGTAGACGCGGAAGTAGCAGAGACGTCCGAGATGCGGGTCGGCGACGATCTTGAAGGCGAGCGCTGCGAAGGGTTCGTCGTCCCGTGGCGCGCGAGCCACTTCTTCGAGTGTCTTGGGGTCGATGGCGATGACGGGTGGTACGTCGTCAGGCGACGGGAGGAATTCGATGACTGCGTCGAGGAGGAGTTGCACTCCCTTGTTCTTGAGGGCGCTGCCGCAGAATACGGGCGTTGTCGTCGGGTGATCCGGATGAACCGGGGAGTCGACAGTAACGCGTCGCAGCGCAGCCTGAATCTCGTGTTCGGTCAACTTGTGACCTTCGATGAAGCTGATCATCGTCTGCTCGTCGACCTCGCCGATCGACTCGATCATCTTGTCGTGCCACTTCGCGGCTTCGGCCGCGTACTGTTCGGGGATCGCGACCTTCACAGGAGCATCATCACGCTCGCCGGTGAAGGTGTAGGCGACCATTTCGACGAGGTCGATGACTCCGGCGAAATCGGCCTCGGCACCCATCGGAATCTGTACAGGGATGGGTTTCGCGCCGAGGCGGTCGGCGATCATCTCGACGGTGCGCCAGAAGTCGGCACCGATGCGGTCCATCTTGTTCACGAAACAAATGCGGGGAACCTTGTACTTGTCTGCCTGGCGCCAGACGGTTTCAGACTGCGGCTCCACACCGGCGACGGCATCAAACACGACAACGCCACCATCGAGCACACGCAGGCTACGCTCGACCTCGACCGTGAAGTCGACGTGGCCGGGTGTGTCGATGATATTGATCTGGTGGTCTTTCCACTCGGCCGTCGTGGCGGCGGCGGTGATCGTGATCCCGCGCTCTTGCTCCTGCTCCATCCAGTCCATGACGGCCGTGCCCTCATGAACCTCACCGATCTTGTAGGTGCGGCCTGTGTAGTAGAGGATGCGCTCGGTCACCGTCGTCTTACCCGCATCAATGTGGGCAATGATTCCGATGTTCCGGATGCGCTCGATTGGTATCGTTCTCGCCATTGTTCTTTCGTCTGTGTCCGCGTGACGGAGCCGAAGCTTCGTCTCTACGTTCTCATTCTTCTGGCATGACTAGCCGCCGGTGATTTGTGTATCGCCGGCGGCGAACCGCTCGAAAGCGGCGCTAACTCCCTGTGCTACCACCGATAATGGACGAAGGCGCGATTGGCTTCGGCCATACGGTGCGTGTCTTCGCGCTTCTTGATCGCTGCGCCCTGACCGGTCGCCGCTTCTTGCAGTTCTGCCGCGAGGCGCTCGGACATCGAGCGGCCACCGCGGGATCGTGCGGAGTTCAACAGCCAACGAATGGCCAGAGCGAGACGCCGCTCCGCGCGAATATCCACGGGCACCTGGTATGTCGCGCCGCCGACTCGTCGTGGCTTCACTTCGATCGTCGGGGTCACGTTGCGGAGCGCCTGGTCGAACGTGTCGAGCGCGGGACGGCTGGTGTTCTGCTCGATTTTAGCGAGCGCGTCGTAGACGATGCGCTCTGCGGTGCTCTTCTTGCCGCGCTCCATCACCTTGTTCATGAACATGGTGACATTGCGGCTGCCGTACTTCATGTCCGGCAGGACTTCGCGCTTGAACTTGCGTGCTCGTCGAGGCATGTCGTTCCCTTAAGCCTTTCGCGTGCCGTACTTGCTGCGGCCGCGCTTGCGGTTGGCGACACCCTGCGCGTCGAGCGCGCCACGGATGATGTGATAGCGAACGCCCGGCAGGTCCTTCACACGGCCGCCGCGGATGAGGACGACGGAGTGCTCTTGCAGCGAGTGACCCTCGCCCGGGATATACGCCGTGACCTCGATGTGGTTCGTGAGGCGCACGCGCGCAATCTTACGCAGAGCGGAGTTCGGCTTCTTGGGCGTCATCGTCCGGACCTGGGTGCAGACGCCGCGCTTCTGCGGGTTGCCCTTGCCCTTCACGGTGCGGTTCTTCAGCGAGTTGAAGCTGAAGCGAAGGGCGGGCGCCTTCGTCTTCTTAATGGACTTTTTGCGTCCCTTGCGAACGAGTTGACTGATCGTCGGCACGCCGACTCTCCTTCATAGGACGCGCTACGCGTCCGAACGGGAGCATCCTTCCGAGAAAGGACCGCGCCCTGCACTGCCTTGCCGGTTGAATCTGCGCAGATTCGGCGGCTGCGCCCGATTTCGCGGGCACACGAAAGGCCGGTAAGCCTTATTACTGAGCCAGACCGACGTTCGCGCTTCGAACAGTGTCGGCGGTTGTCACTTTGGGGTCTTCCGACCTGTTTGTGAATCTGGCGTTACAAAACGCGCGGCCGGTCGCCACGCGCAACAGCAGAATCGTATCGGGGGATCGCTAAGGTGTCAAGGAATCTGATGGACGCGCGTCGTCAACCGCAAAGCGATGTCGTGGGACCACTGCTTCGCTCCTCCTTGATGCACGATTCTGAAGGTGTCGCCGTTTGCGCGGACTATTTCCAGAGCGCGCGCGGCGGGCCATTGCTGAAACATGTCGGCGAATCGCCAGCCGAGTCTCACCTTTGCAATGTCGTGGAATCCAATGTTAACTACTAGCCGTCGCTCCGCCTCCCAAGGCAAAAGGTTTACAGGTCCCGCCTCGGCAAATACAAGTCTTGTCGGCGTGAGTACGAGCCATCCCTTCACTCCCCAACGGTTCCCGAACTTCGATTTTGGCCGCCAAGTTGCAGCACTTTGACGCAGCACTTCCTCCGTCGGCGCGAGGCCCATATCTTCGCGCGCGACTCGGTAAGCCCACCACAAGTCCCAATCCGGGACGGGCAGCCTCCATTGATTGGATTGAGGCCACTTCATCACTTGACAGCAGTATCACTCCTCGCGTAGCATCTCGCTAGAACAGGCGTTTGAAACATACGATTGCCGGATTATGATCATCGATGATGGGATCATCCGGAACGCGCCTGCTGGAAGGAGTCGGCCACCATGAAGGGACTGTCCATCAAGCAGGACTCGATCCTCAAGTTCATCCGGGATTTCATCGACGACAAGGACTACCCACCCAGCATCCGGGACATCCAGATCGGGTGCGACATCAGCTCGACGTCCGTTGTGGACTACAACCTGAAGGGGCTGGAGACGAAGGGCTTCATCAAGCGCGACCGCGAGGTTTCGCGCGGGATTGAGCTCATGGATGGTGGAAAGCGACGTTCGCGGACGGTGAACGTGCCCATCATCGGGACCATAGCCGCCGGGCAGCCGATCCCCGTGCCATCGATGGACAACGTGGACTTCGACAATTTCTTTGAGGCGACGGACGACATGACACGCGGACGCGAGAACGTCTTTGCGTTAAAGGTGCGCGGCACGTCGATGATCGACGCGTTGGTGAATGACGGTGACATCGTGATTCTCGAACAGACGAGCGCGGCCGATGACGGCGACATGGTGGCGGCGTGGCTCGTGAACGAGAACGAAGCGACGCTCAAGAAGTTCTACCGCGAAGGCGACCGCGTGCGACTGCAGCCATGCAACAGCACGATGAAGCCGATCTTCACAGCGGCAAACAATGTCGAGATCCAGGGGCGCGTGCTTGCGACCGTGGGTCGGCGGGACTAGGCCTGCCGCAACCGGTTGGGCTATCGCGCGGTCGGCCTTACCGCGCACCGATCGAACAGTGGAGACCTACTCAACAGCGGGCGGCCACGTAGGGCCCCCTAAAGCAAGTATCTGACAGGCTGGCAACTCGCCAGCCTGTGTCGTTGTCCGCGCCCGTTCGCGTTAGGATCATCGAATGGCGGACGTGCTGCGCATCGAAGGACTGTCAGTTTCATACCGCGATCGTGAACGTACGGTACGGGCGCTTGGCGGCGTCGACCTGACGCTGCGCGCGGGTCAGATCCTCGGCATCGTCGGCGAGAGCGGCTGCGGCAAGAGCACGCTGGCGCATTCCGTGCTTCAATTGCTGCCGGCGAACGGTCGCATCGAAGGCGGTCGAGTGTTCTTCGAGGGAGCGGACCTCACGCGCAGCGATGGCGAGACGCTGCGGTCCGTGCGCGGACGGCGGATCGCGATGATCTTCCAGGATCCGGTCAGCGGGTTGAATCCGGTGCTGACTATTGGCAGGCAGATCGAGGAAATGATCCGCACGCACGTCAGCGTGTCAAAGAGCGAGGCTCGCCGGTTGGCGCTGGAGGCCTTGCACGCGCAGGGGCTTCCTGATCCTTCACGTGTCGCGGACGCCTATCCGTATCAACTCTCTGGAGGCATGTGTCAGCGCGTGATGATTGCCATCGCGACCGTGATGCAGCCTGCGATCATCATCGCGGACGAACCGACATCGGCGCTGGATGTGACGATGCAGGCAGCGATACTGCAGGAGTTGCGGGATCTTCGTACACGGACGGGGATGGCCGTGCTGCTGATTACGCATGACCTCGGTGTCATCGCGAACATCGCGGACGACGTCGCTGTCATGTACGCGGGACGCATTGTCGAAGAGGCGAACGTGCGCGAATTGTTCGCGCGACCGCGGCACCCGTACACGGCGGCGCTTATGGCGGCGCGGCCACGGCTCGACGATCCGGGGCGCAAGCTGGCACCCATACACGGTGCACCGCCTGATCTCTCCGAGCTGACCGGCAAGTGCGCGTTCCTGGATCGCTGCGCAAAAGCCGTGAGTCAATGCCGGACGGAACTCTGGCCGGATCTGGAGCGCACGTCCGACAACCAGCGCGTTGCCTGCTTTAATCCGATGTACGTGGGCGCGTAGGCAGCGGCGCAGGATGCGCGAAGGCTAACGATTGTACGCCGGCTGGCGTGCGGTGTTGGTGCGCGGCGCGAGTTCGATGAGTTTGTGAATGAGAAGCTGCAGAGCGGACTCATCGTCCTGCAGGCCACGCTTTACGCTTAGGTCGGCGTCGACGAGGAGTTCGTACGCGCGGCGCAGAGCGGGCCATTCGTAGCGGGTGGCAACGCTCGAGACGGCGTCTACCTTCCACTCAGGTATGCCGGCTGAGCGCGCGACCTCGCCCTTCGAAGCGCGCTCTTGCATGAGCTCCTTCACGACCACGAGCTGGCGGTACTGGCGGGCGATCATGCTGACGAGCATCGGCGCGGCGTCGCCTGCTGTCAGCCTGCTTGCGAGCGTGTCGATTGCCCGGCGCTCGTCGCCTGCGACGACGGCTTCGGTGAGATCCCAGAGTTTGGCCTCGCGCGCCTGGCCGACGATCTCTGCTACGAGCGCTTCGTCGACCTCTTCGCCGTTGGCGTAGGCCTCGATCTTGCGAAGCTCGTTGTGCATGGCCCAGAGGTCGGGGCCAACGGCGTCGACGAGGGCGCGGATCGCGCGTTCGTTGAGGGTGAGATCCATGTGTTTGAGTTCGGCGCGCACCCAGGTGGCGAGCTCTTTGTCCTTCACCAGCGGGTGGTCTTTTGTCTGGGCTATCGGCGCAAACAACGTGAAGGCCGGGTTCGGCTTCTTCAACTTTCGGCCATCCGGTCCTGTATCCAGATCACCTTCAACAAGCACGAGCGTGGTAGTTTCCGGAAGCGCGCCGGGGGCGCCGAGTTGGTCGGCGAGATCCGCCCAGGCGGCGAGCGGGTCGTCGCCCTTCTTCTTGCGACCGGAGCGACCTGTTCCGATTGCGGCGAGCAGGCCTTCGACGATAACGAGGCGAGCTGGCGCGAGGAACGGCACGACGGTCGCGTGCTGCATGAGTTCGAGCGGTTCGAGCTTTGCACCATCGAGCGTCACGGTATTGCTTGCGAGCATGCCGTCGGGCGTCGTGAGGCGGGCACGGATGGCTTCGAGGGCACGGTGTACCTGAAAGCTGTCCTGTCCGTAGAGAAGGTAGATCACGCGGTCATTCTAGTGGGTGGTTGCGTGTCAGCACACAGCCGAGGGCGGCTGTGATCCATCATCTGTGGCCGCAGCGACGGGCGAGGGCGCCCGTCCTCCATCACGGTATTGCCAACTCGGCTGTGATCCATCGTCGTGACCAAATCACAGGCGGGGACGGCTGTGATCCATTTATGTCAGGCGGTCGAGCATGATGGTGGCGAGGCCGAGGAAGATGAAGAAGCCCATGATGTCGGTGAGCATCGTGTCGAAGACGCCGGCTGCTGTTGCGGGGTCGACCTTGAGGCCGTAGCGCAGCGTCATTGGGATGAGGACGCCGCCAAGGCTTGCGACGATCATGTTGAGGAACATGGCGGTGCCAGCAACCCCAGCGAGTGTGCCGCTACCGCTCCAGGCGAAGGCCACAATCGCAAGCATCGTGCCGAACAGGAGACCCTTCAGCGCGCCGAGCGAGACCTCCTTCGTGAGCAGGCGAATGAGGTCCGACATGTCGAGCTCGTCCAGCGCAAGGCCGCGGACGACGATGGTCGCGGTCTGGATCGACGCGTTGCCACCCTGGCCGGCAATGATGGGCATCAGTGCGGCGAGCACGGCGACTTTCGCGATGGTGTCCTCGAACTGCGTCACGATGAACGCCGAACAGAGGCCGACGAACATGTTGACGATGAGCCATGGCAGACGGCGACGCGCGGAGTCGAACACCGGGCTGAGCGCATGTTCTTTCACGCCGACGCCGGCGAGCTTGAGGATGTCCTCGGTAGCCTCTTCTTCGACGATGTCGAGCACGTCATCGACTGTGATGACGCCGACGAGTCGATCGTCGGCGTCCACGACGGGGAGCGCGACGAGGTCGTAGCGCTGGACCATGCGCGCCATCTCTTCCTGGTCAAGATCATCGCGGGCCTTGCGGACGTCGCGTTGCATGATGTCTTCGAGGCGGCGGTCCGGCGAAGCGATGATGAGGTCGCGAAGGCTGACGACGCCCTCAAGCCGGCCAGCACTGTCGACCACGTAGAGGTAGTAGGCGGTCTCGGCGTCGGGCCGTACACGGCGCATGTAGGCAATCGCGCGCTCGACCGTCCAGCTGCCGTTGAGCGAGATGAACGAGCGGGTCATGTGTCCGCCAGCGGTCTCGTCGGCGTGGCCGAGGAGGGGGCGCACGGCCCAGGCACGCTTCATGCTGGCGAGGACTTCGCCGGCGCGCTCGTCCGAGAATTCGTGGAGGATGTCCACGACGATGTCGTCGTCTACCTCATCGAGCAGCGGGGCGAGATCCGCCGACGGGATCTCGCTGAGGATCGCGGGGCGCTCGGGTTCGGGGAGGTACTCGATAATGCGCGCGAGATCATCGCGCGGCAGGACGGGCAGCAGGGCTTGACGAGATTCATCGTCGAGCTCGACGATGAAGTCCGCCTGGTCAGCGGGGTGGATGGACTCGAGGCTGAGTAGGGCTTCCGACGCGCGACCGGAGGACACGAGGTCGCGGATTGAGTCGAAGAGCTGTGCCTGCTCCTCTTCCATGCGACCTCCCCGTGGTGCTGTGTTTGTCGGATAGTTCTCGCAATCGGCGCGGGCTCGTATGGCGCGCAACCTGTGACCGTCAGGCCCATCCTAAGGAGGCGGCGGCGGGAGGTCAACGGAACGGCAGTGGCGCTAGTTCTCGGCGAGGAAATCGATGATGCGCTGTTCTACATCGTCGCCGAATGGTTCCGCGAAGAGATCGGTGCCGTGGGCGGAGCCGGGATAGAGTTGCTGCTCTTTGGGTTCGACGGCCTGAAGCATGAACTGTTCGAGGCTGCGCATAGCGGGTACGTCGTCTTCGGCCGAGATGAAGAGCTTGGGCGCGGTGATTTCGCTCACGGTGCCGAGCGCATCCACTTCCTGGAAGAAGGCGAGCGATGAGAGTGAGACGACGCCATCGACGGGCTCGCGGGCGGCGACGATGAGCGTTGCGGTACCGCCCATGCTGGCGCCGACGAGGAAGATCTTCTCGATGCCGAGATCATCGCGCATGTAGTCGAGGGCAGCTTGCAGATCGGTGTCGACGCGGTTGAACTCCTTTTCGCCGGTGGATTCGCCATGACCGCGGAAGTCGAATGTGAGGACGGTGTAGTCGCCTGATTGCGCGAGATCAGTTGCGAGGGGGAACCACGACGTTTGGTCGGCGGGCCGCATGTGGGCGAAAATGACGCCTGTTTCGCCATCGCCGAACACGCGCGCGTCAAGCACGATCTCGGTCTCGCGATCTTCGTCCTCGGGCGTCGGCGTGGTGCTGTAGTCCGCGGAAATCTTGACTTCGCGAGCGACGGCCTCGGCGGTGTCGACGGCCGCTGGTGAGGGTTCCGAAGGCGACTCTGTATCGCCACAGGCCGCGAGCCAAAGTGCGGGGATCGCTAACGCAGCGGCAAGGACGATGTGGAGCCTCACGTCAGGCGCCTTCGCTGCCCTGCGACGTGCCGAGTTGGAACGGCTTCTGGCCGTCGGCGAGAAGTTGCTCGCGCGCCTGCTGCTGGATCGGAAGGCCCCAGATGTCAATGAAGCCGAGCGCGGCGTTGTGGTCGTACTGGTCGCCGCGATCGTAGGTTGCGAGCGCGTAGCTGTAGAGACTGCGCGGCGACTTGCGTCCGATGGCCGTCGCTTGGCCTTTGTGGAGGCGCATACGGATGGTTCCGGTGACGAAGCGCTGCGTGCTCTGGACGTATGCGGCAAGATCCTGATGGTGCGCGGTGAACCAGAGGCCGTTGTAGATGAGGTCGGCGTACTCCTGGCGGAGGCTGTTCTTGGTGCGGAGCTGCGGCTTTGAGAGCGTCATCTGTTCGAGCGCTTCGTGGGCGTTGTGCAGCGTCCATGCGCCGGGCGCTTCGTAGATCTCGCGTGACTTGATGCCGATGAGGCGGTCTTCGACCATGTCGGAACGCCCGACACCATGCTCGCCTGCCCACTGGTTGAGCGTCTGGACCAGGGTGACGCCGTCCATCTCGTGGCCATCGAGGCCGACGGGACGCCCTTCGACAAAGTCGATCTCGACAATGCGGGGAGTTTCGGGCGCGTCGGCAGGCGATTTCGTCCAGGCGTAGATCTCTTCCGGCGGCGCCTCCCACGGGTCTTCGAGCATGCCGGCTTCGATGCTGCGGCCCCAGAGGTTTTCGTCGGTACTGTAAGGGCTGGCCTTCGTGTGCTGAATGGGCAGGTTGCGCGCGTTCGCCCACTCGATCTGCTCCTCGCGCGACATGCGGTGCTCGCGCACGGGAGCGATGATGTCGAGCTTGGGGGCTAGCGCTTTCGTGCTTACGTCGAAACGCACCTGATCGTTGCCCTTGCCGGTGCAGCCGTGGGCGATCGCTGACGCGCCTTCCTCTTGGGCTACATCGACGAGCATTTTGGCCATGAGCGGCCGGCCGATCGCCGTCGCGAGCAAGTACTGGCCCTCGTACACCGCGCCCGCCATGAGCGCCGGGAACGCGAAGAAATTGATAAAGGGCGTCTTTGCATCGCGGATGAGCGCCTTGATCGCTCCGAGTTCGATCGCGCGCTTCTCGACCGTCTGGAGATCCTTTTCGTTGCCTAGGTCGAAGGTCAGGGCGATGACGTCGTAGCCACGCTCTTCCTGAAGCCAGCGGATGGCGACGGATGTATCGAGACCGCCTGAGTAGGCGAGTACGACCTTCTTGGGCATGAAGGGGCTCCTTGGCGTCCGCTGCAGCGGATTCTGCGCTCAGGGGATACAGACGTTGTACGGGAAACGGCAAGAGCACGCAAAGCGCGGCACGCTAGGCGCGGTCTAACCCGAATGCATCATTGTCGAAAGCGTGCGAACAACGACGAAGGGTCGAGGCCCTTGTCGACCGTGAACGTGCGCGGGGTGTAGCGCATCCAACGGCCTGAGGCGACTTCTGCGGCGGCGATGCGAGCGCGCTCAGGTAATGAAGATGACTGCACTTCTACCATCGCGCGCAGGTAGCGCAACTTGTCGTCGATTCGCGCGATGGCGTCGGGGTGGATAGTGGCGGTTGTTACGAGCCGTTCGCGCAGATCCTCGTATGCCTGGACGCGCGCCGGATAGCCGACTTCCTTCGGGAGTGCCGTGCCGCCGGACGCCTGTACCGCGTGCTGGCGATAGCGGACAAGCGGATCAAGGACGGGGACGCCGCGATGCCCGAGGAGGGTAAGGATGTTGGCGATCCACGTGTCGTGCGACCATGATGCTGGGATGGGCAAGGTGAGATCGCGGCACTCGGCGCGGAACAGGAGCGTCGTGCCGTAGATAAAGTCACGCTTCAGCATGAGGTCGAGCTCACGGTGTTCATCGAACGCGCGACGAATTGAATCGAGCGTGAATCGCCGCGCGAGGAGGGACTTACCGCCGAGGTCGCCACCTTGATGGTCGATAAGGCGGGCGTCAGAGAACGCGAACGCTGCATCGGGACGCGATGCCAGTGCAGTGCTGAGCCGCTGTAGTTTGTCCGGCAGCCAGACGTCGTCTTGGTCGGCGAGCGCGATGTAGTCGCCGAAGGTTTGTGCGATCGCTTGAGCGAAATTCGGTGTGACGCCGATGGTTCGGTCGTTTTGCGTGATGCGCACAGGGAATGAGGCAGAAGCTGAGAAGGATTCGAGGATGGCGACGGTGGCGTCGGTCGAAGCGTCGTCGCAGGCGATGAGTTCGATTGGCGGGAGCGTCTGTGCCGCGATGCTGTCGAGCTGCTCGCGCAGGAAGCGGGCGCCGTTGTAGGTGCAGAGCGCGACAGAGACTCGTGGTGCAGCGTCCGTCATGGTCGTGAGTCTAGCGAGGCGGGACGCGGCGATGACGGCGCGTGTCAATCGAGGGCGTTGAGGACGAGGCCAGTCGGAAGCTTGGGATAGAAGTACGTGGACTTCTGCGGCATGCGGCCGTTTACGTCCGAGACGGCGATGATCTGGTCGACGGGCGTGGCGTTCAGGAGGAAGGCCGCGGACGCCGTGCCCGCGACGACAGCCGCCGCTGCCTCGTTCGGGCTCTGGATGTACGAGACGGCACCGCCTGCCTTGAGCGCAGCATCATCGATACCGAAGACGGCCTGCAGGATGGCGTACTGGAGGACGTTCACATCGAGGCGCTTCCAGGGCGCGGACTCGTCGACCGGCATTGAGGCTTCGGCGGCGGCGCGATCGCGGAGCATGAGGAGGTGCGCGCGGCCGACTTCGAGGCCGATGGCCACAAAGGCTGTTGCGTCGACAGACGTCTTGTCGAGCCGGCTGATCACGCCGTCGCTCGCGCCGCCGATGTCTTGCACTTCGAACAGCGATCGAATGCGGTCGAGGCCGCCCGGCTGTATCGGACGATGCACGAGACGGTGCGTCGGGAGGACGAGGAGACCTGGGTCGGTAGCGTCGGTCATCGCCATCAGGACGAAGTTCTCGGGCTCGCCGCCGGTCCAGTTGGGGGCGGCAACGCGGCACTCGTCGCGGTAGGCGAGGGCAGTCTCGTAACGGTGGTGGCCGTCGGCGATATAGAAATCGCTTTCGCCGAACAGCGTGTGGAGCGCGGTGATGTCGCGTTCGGCCGTGATCGCTGAGAGCGTGTGATGCTGGAAGTCTGCTTCGAAGTCGTAGAGGATGTCGCCGGTCAAGCGAGGGGCCTTCGTCGCGGTGCGGGGTTGGTAGAGGGAGTAGACGGGGCTGACCTGTGTACGCGTTGTGTGGAGCAGTTCGAGCCGGTCTTGCTTCGGTCCGGAGAGTGTGTGCTCGTGCGGCTTGACGACGGCCTTCTCCCACTCTTCGAGGCGGACGATGCCGAAGATGTGGTCGCGCTCGTGCTGCTTGCCGCCCCACTCGAAGCGCAGACGGTAATGGTAGAGGGCGGGGATGTTCTCTCGCCGAAGGACGTCTGCGTTGCGCCAGGTGGTGACGTCAGCGGCGGCGCGGGTGTAGCGACTGTTGGTCGCGGTGTCGTCCGGTGACTGTTCGCCGTATTCGATACGGATGATGTTGTGGGGGCTGCGAGCGTACAGGTCCGCCTGCAGTGCGGGTGAGATGACGTCGTACGGCGGGGCGATGGCGAGCGCCGGATCGACGCGTGCGGGATCGTATCGGAGGGCGCAGAAGGGGCGCACGTCGGCCATGGGCGGAGTATAGAAGCGTGAATAGTCACAGGGTAGGCCGGTGTCCCGGTAGGTGAGCAGAGCACCGGAGGCTGTTACGAGCGCCGCCTCACATCTATAGTGGCGTTCAATGTACTGCGTTTTCTGCGAGATCATCGCGCACCGCGAGCCGGCCAGGATTGTGTATGAGGACGATGATGTCATCGTGTTTCAAAACGTCCTCAACTGGGTGCCGGTGATGCTGCTGTCCGTGCCGAAGACACACATGCAGCAGTTCGAGCTCTGGACGTCGGGGACGATCGCGAAGGTGGCGGCAGCAGCGGCGGAGATGGGTGCCCAGCATTGTCCTCGGGGCTTTCGGCTGCTGAGTAATTTCGGTTCTGACGCGATGCAGAGCCAGCCGCACGCGCATGTGCACGTGATCGGTGGGACGTTTCTGGGCGAGTACGCGTAGGGGCGGGATCCACAGATGACACAGAAGAGCACAGCAGGAGAGCTTGGAGCGCAGCTGAGTCTGGCGCCAAAGCTTAAGCGCCACCAGTACGCCTGGCCAACGGGCTGGTTCTACCGGACACACAGCCTGGGGCGGTCGTGCCACATCAACCGGCCCTCACATCGACCGGGTTATAGCTCGATGCCGAGATCGGAGAGGGACTTGCGCTGGATGGCGTTTAGGTCGCGGATGCCGGCGGCGGCGGTGTCGATGAGGCTGTCCATCATCGCGCGGTCGAAGGCCTTGCCCTCGGCGGTGCCCTGCACTTCGACGAACTTGCCTTCGTCGGTCATGACGACGTTGAAGTCGACCTCCGCCGATGAGTCCTCGATGTAGTCGAGGTCGAGAAGCGCGGCGTTCTCGTGTACCCCGACGCTGACGGCCCCGACGAGGCCGGACATCGGCAGCGAACCTACCAAGCCGTCCTTCACGAGCGTGTTCAGCGCCTGCGCGAGTGCTACGCACGAGCCGGTGATCGACGCCGTGCGCGTGCCGCCGTCCGCCTTCAGGACGTCACAGTCGACGGTGAAGCTGCGCTCGCCGAGCAGGTCGAGGTTGGTGACGCTGCGGAGGGCGCGGCCGATGAGGCGCTGGATCTCCATCGAGCGGCCGCTTTGCTTGCCGCGGGCGGCCTCGCGGTCGGTGCGGGTGTTGGTCGAACGGGGGAGCATGCCGTACTCGGCGGTGACCCAGCCGCTTCCGGTGCCGCGGAGGAAGCCTGGGACTTTCTCTTCGAGGCTGACGGCGCAAAGCACCCACGTCTCGCCGAACTTCACGAGCGCCGAGCCCTCTGCGTGGGGCAGGTAGTTGGTTTCGATTGATACCGGGCGGAGCTGGTCGGGTCGGCGGCCATCGTGTCGTTGCATGGCTGAAGGTTAGCGGCATCGCCCGCTAGCGTCATTCAGTCGTAGACCCAGAGCCGCTCGCCGTCGGTTTCGAATGAAATGGCGCCTGAGTCCGCCGTGTTCAGCACAACGCCGTAGTCGTCGAGGCGATCGACGACGTCTGCGGCGGGATGACCGTGCTTGTTGTCCTTGCCGGAGGAGACGACGGAGATGGTTGGCGATACGGCGTCGAGGAAGGCGCGCGTGCTTGAGGTTGCGCTGCCGTGGTGTGGAACCTTGAGGACTGTCGACATTAGGTCGATGCCACTTGCGAGCAGCGCTTCTTCTGCGAAGGCCTCGATGTCGCCTGTGAGGAGAAAGCTGACGTTGTTCCAGGTGAGGCGAAGGACGAGCGAGGCGTCGTTGTCGTGCTCGAATGGTTGGTGACCGGGGGAGAGCACGTCGAGCACGATGCCGTTGCCCAGATCGAATTTTGTGCCTGCGATGGCGCGTTCGGTTTCGGCGCCTTCATTCGTCACCGCTTGCGACCAATCGTCGGGAACGGAACCCGGGCCCATGATCACGCGACTCACGTCAAAGCGGTCGAGCACGTCGTAAAGGCCGAACAGGTGGTCGGCGTCGGGGTGGGTGAGGATGACGGTTTCGATGCTGCGGTCCTGCCACGCGAGTTCGCCGCCGAGGCCACGCAGCACGGCGGCGCCGGGACCGCCGTCGATGAGGAGGTCCGTGCCGTCTGGCGTCTGGACGAGGATGGCGTCGCCCTGTCCGACGTCGAGGACGGTGATGCGAAGTCGTGGCGGCGCTTCCGGGCGCAGCACGAATCCCGCTGTTGCGACGAGCACGGCAACGGGGACGCCGATGCTTGCGAGCGGAAGCAGGCGTCGCAACGAAATGGGCGCTTCGAGATGGCCGCCGGACGGGCGCCCGAACCGTTTCAAAAGACCGAATGCCGCGAGCGTGATGGCTGCGTAGCTCATCGTCGCCCACCACGATGTGTAGCCGCCGATGGATAGGGCCGCCGAGGGCAGCGATGCGAGCGCTTCGACGACGGCGATCCAGTAAGTGAGCGCGTAGTAGGCGGGCGCGGCGAACACCAGGTGCATGTGCGGAATCAGTCCGCCGATCGCGGCGACGGCGGATGCGCCGAGGATCAGTGGGAAGGCAGGGACGATGAGCATGTTCGCTGGAACTGCGACGAGCGAGACGCGTCCGAAGTTCAGCGCGACAAGTGGTTCGGTCGCGATGATCGCGGCGAGCGTCATCGAGAGCGGCGCGATCACGAAGGCGCTGAGCGCGCTTGGGAGCGCATCACGCCGGGTGATACGGCAGAGTGCGTGAGTAATCCAGTCGTGCAGCGGGCCGCCGAGGAGGACGATGCCGGCGGTTGCTGCGAAGCTGAGCTGGAATGAGACGTCGCGAACGGCTTCCGGATCGACGGCGATCATGATCGCGGCGGCGAGTACGATGGCGACGGTTCCGTTCGAGCGGCGGCCGTTGACCTGTGCGATGACGAGAAGCGCGCCCATGATCGTGCCACGGACGACGGGTGGGGACGGGCCGACGAGCAGCATGTAGGCGACGATGGCGGCGAGCGCGATCCACATCGCGCGGCGACGGCCGACGAGCCACGTGAACGCACCAGCCACGATCGATGCGACGATCACGATGTTACCGCCCGACACGACGACGAGGTGCGACGTGTTGGTCGCGTTGAGATCGTCGTGCAGATCGGTAGGAAGTGCGGACTTCTCGCCGAGGAGGACGCCTTGCGCGAGCGATGCTTGAGGTTCGGGGAGGGCCAATGTGAGGCCGTGCGAGAGATCGCGCCGGACGGTGAGCAGCGATTCGCGCAGGAAGCCGCCATCGTCGTGGCCGACCAGCGCTGCTTCCGGGAAGGCGAGGATGCTGTGGATGTTGCGCTGCGCCAGGTACTCGGCATAGTCGAAGTCGTCGATCGCGGGCGGTGCTTCGAGGCGGCCTTCCAGTTCGAGGATGTCGCCGGCTTTGTACTGCGGGCGGAGGCCTGAGTGGATCTGCACGCCGCCGGAGGCGGCATGCCACTCGCCTGCTCGCTGCACTTCGCGCACATCGATCGTGAAGCGCTGGGATGTGTCGCCGATGTCTGGATCATCGCGCAGTTCACCGCGGATGCGCATTGCGGGACCGTCGATGAAGTGCGCGACGTCATCGTCCGCGATGCCGGTGTCATGGGTGTGGAAGCGGAGGAGGCCGGCGAGGAAGAGCGCGGGCAGCACGAGCGCGTAGACGGCGATGCGATTGTCGCGCTGAATGAGTGCGAATGCGCCGAGGGTGCACGCGAGCGCGATTGCGACCGGCCACGCAGCGACGCCGATCAGTGCGCAGGCTACGGTCCCGCCGATCCATGCGGCCGCGGCGTAGGCTAGTGCCAGCGAGTGGTGCATCCGTGCTTCTCGTTCACAGGCGGTCGTGTCAGGCAATCGATCGTATTCGCTTTGGCCGCTGATTGACGGACTGATGTCAAGCCCATTGCAACCGGCGGCTGCGGCGGAGGTGAAGCTCCGCGGGTACATCAACGGATTTCTGCTCGATTGGCCCCACGCGGGGCGGTTTCGTACGCTTACGTCGATTCTGGCTTGCACCCAGCGACTCACAGCCGGGGACGGCTGTGCCACATCGCCGGGAAAAGGCCGCTTACATCTGCAATGTGAAGGTGAATATGGGAAACGCGATTATTGAGGCTGCCCGCAAGGATGGCCGGACGATTCTGTCTGAGATTGAGGCGAAGCAACTGCTTGAGCAGGCGGGCGTACCCGTCTCGCCGGCGCGACTCGCTACGACGAAGGACGACGCCGTGAAGATGGCGAACGAGCTTGGGTACCCGATCGTGCTCAAGATCGTGTCGCCGCAGATCACGCACAAGTCGGACGTTGGTGGTGTCGCGCTGGGGCTGACGTCGGCGGAAGACGTGGGCGCGGCATTCGAGCGGGTCGTCGCAAACGCGAAGAAGGCAGAGCCGGGCGCGACGATCGAGGGCGTGGCCGTGCAGCGCATGGAGAAACAGGGCACCGAGGTCATCGTTGGTATGACGACGGACGCGCAGTTCGGGCCGGTGATGATGTTCGGGCTGGGCGGCGTGATGGTCGAGATCCTGAAGGACGTCGCCTTTCGCGTCGTGCCACTGAACGAGCGTGATGCGCGCCAGATGATCCACGAGATCAAGGGATACCCGGTGCTCGAAGGCTTTCGCGGGAGCGACCCGGCGGACATCGCCAAGCTGGAAGCGCTGCTGCTCAAGGTCTCGTCCTTCATCGAGGCGAATCCGGACGTGGCGGAACTCGACCTGAATCCTGTGTTCGCGTACAAGGACGGGGCGATCGCGGTCGATGCGCGGGTCGTGCTCAAGAACTAATCGTCGGTCGGCGGCCGTCAGTCGTTGGTGCCCGTACCGTCCGGGCTGAAGTCCCGCGCTACAGCAAGAGTGGTTGCTATGCCCCATGACCTGAATCGTGCACTCAATCCCAAGACGGTTGTAGTCGTCGGCTCGAAGCGGGCTGACGGGTACATGTGGTTGCGGAATTACGCGCCGTTCGGCGAGCGCGACGGGTGCAAGCTGTACTCGGTGCAGATCGACCCGAACGAGATTCCTGGCATTGAGGCGATGGGCGTGACCAACTTCACCTCGCTGGCCGACGTGCCGGGCGACGTGGATTACGCGATGCTGGCCGTGCCGCGACAGGTGGCGACACGCGTGATGACTGACTGCGCGAAGAAGCAGGTGTGCGGCGTTGCGCTCTTCACATCCGGGTTTGCGGAGACAGGCGAGGCAGACGCGACCGCGATGCAGGACCAACTGCTGCAGATCGCGACGGACGGCGGCATCGCGCTCATCGGGCCGAACTGCATGGGGCTGTACAACCGCAAGCTGGGCATCCGGCAGAGCGGCGACCAGGGCCACGGCGACGGCGGCGAGGTCGGCTTCATCGGCCAGAGCGGTACGCACTCGATTAACTTCGGGCTTGTCGGCGAGCAGCATGGCGTGCGCGTGAGCACGTCGATCAGCATCGGCAACGCGATCATCCTCGACGTCCCGGATTATCTCGACTACCTGGCCGACGACGCGGACACGAAGGTCATCGCGATGTACATCGAGGGCGTGAAGGACGGGCCGCGCTTCGTACAGTCGTTGCGGCGCGCGGCGTCTATGAAGCCGGTGGTTGTCTGGAAGGGCGGCGTGACGGATGCCGGCGCCCGGGCGACGGCATCTCACACCGGCTCGCTGGCTACGGAGCAGGCGGTGTTCAGCGCGATCGTCCGGCAGGCGGGGGCGATCGAGGCGCACAGCCTCGAAGATACGATCGATGTTGTGAAGGCGCTGTTGTACGCGAAGCCCTCGACAGGCAGGCGCATGGGACTGATGGCGATGACGGGCGGGCAATCGGTTGTGATCACGGACGCGTTCGTCGGCGCGGGGCTGGATGTGCCGCGACTGTCGGACGCGTCGTACGCGGAGCTGGGGTCGTTCTTCAACATCGTCGGCGGGAGCTTCCAGAATCCGCTCGACATGGGCGGCACGATCGGCTTCGGCGGGTCGGCGGAGACGCTGACGCGTTTGTTCGACATCCTGGAGCGCGACGAGAACGTCGATGGCATCGCGATGGAGATGGCTTCGGGCTTCCTTGCCCGCATGTGGCAGGCGAATCCCGTCAGCCTCGATGGACTGCTGGACACGCTGGCTGCGCACAAGGAGAAGTCGTCGAAGCCGTTTGCGGCGGTGTTGCAGCCACAGCACGTCGAGGACGTCGTGCGGCAGGCGCGGGTGCGCGTGCAGGAGCGTGGGATTGCCGTGTTCGCGTCGTTCGAGCGGGCGGCGGGCGCGCTGTCGCGCGCGATCGCGTACCACCGGTTTCGGGCCGGGCTCGACTAACGAGGGTCGCTGCGCGCGCTCGCGAAGCTCTTTGATTGTCTGGTTGTTTTTTCGCGATTTTCGCGGCGTAGGTTCGGCTTGAGCGGCCGATCGGTGCGCCGTTGATTCGCGTGTTTGATTGATTTGATTGAACGCTTGCGAGAACAATCCTTCTCGTAGAAGGTTGCTGTGGATGCCGTGATCGAAGGGTGAGTCATAGCGGCGCGATTGTCGCGCTATGCCTGTGCGATATCCAAGGCCGTGATGGCACCTCCTGGAGCACCCGGGGGCGTTGTGCGGGCAGCACTACGCTAGAACTACGCGATTGGTGCATCAGCTGGGATCACGTGCGACTGGAGCCTTGGGCGCTGGACGTAGCGCGTGAGTAGGAAGGTCGACACGGCGCAGGATGCGATCAATAGAATGAAGTACGGCACCCATGCCCGCAGCGGACGCCACTCATCGTCACTTCCACTACCGACGCAACCGGAACTCCCGCAGTCAGGGAAAAAGGCGAAGATCAGGGCCACGGCTGTGAGGCTCACGAGGGTGAGCTGAAGTGCGCACATCGAAATCGCTATATCCCCGCGCCCGGCCATCAGCCAGCCGACCCCGCCGACGAAAAAGCCGAACGCGAGGAGAAAGGATCCGAACAACATCAAGTCTGACTCAGTCGCAAAAGCCGCGACAAATAATGTCGCCGAGCCGAGGAAGAACGCGATAGGCAGGAGCTCGGTTAGGATCAGAACGCGCACCGCAGGCAATTGGAAGGGCCGCGGAGCGACCTGCCGGTCGGTCTGGAACAGATTCACGCCACAGCGGTCGCAGTGTTGAGCGCTGGCAGCCTTCACTCGGCCACAAAGACGGCAACCGACTGCCAAGCGTTCAATGCCGGTGCACCGCTGGCGTTCGGTGTGGTTGGCGTCGCAGCCGGGCTCGTGGGTGCGATCCATGCGACGATGCTACGGCGGTGGTGGGGTGGGCGGCAAGGTTCGTATGGACTATCCCGTCCAGCTCGGCTTTTGAACACTTCCCTCCAGGCCCCCTCGCAGGCGGTTCGCGGACGAGCTAGATTTAGTAGGACGGGGTGTGCGCCGGCGGTGTGTTGCCGTCGGCAGTCGCAGACCCTGAAGGAGTTTCGGTGGACACAACGATCCTCGTACTCATTGGTCTAGCGGTGGCGTTCGTCTTTCTGCTGATCCTGATCCTGTTCGGCGGGATGCTCGTGAACGTCGGTGGACAGCAGGTTGGTATTCGCGAACGCAAGTACTTCGGCAAATCGCTGCCGGAAGGACGCGTCGTGGCGATGCCGGGCGAAATCGGCATTCAAGCACAAGTCCTTCAGCCGGGTCTGAAGGTTCAGATTCCGTTTCTCTACAGCGTGACGAAAGATGACATGATCGTCATCGCCGACGACGAAGTGGGGCTGGTCGAGTCCATCGACGGGGTGCCGCTGGAACCAGGGCGTATCTTCGCGCGCCGCGTCAGCAATCACGACTCGTACCAAGATGCTGAAGGTTTTCTTCGCAACGGCGGCCAGAAGGGTCCGCAGATGGACATCCTGGGGCCGGGAAAGTACCGCATCAACACGTACTTGTTCCGAGTGGTGACGGCGTCCGCGGTGGTGATCTCTCAGAACCAGGTCGGCATCGTGAACGCGCGCGATGGTCAGCCGATCGTGCCCGGACGCCTGCTCTCTCACAAGGTCGACGGCCACCAGGCCTATCAGGACGGCGAGGCGTTCGTTGGCGGTGGCGGTCAGCGCGGACCGCAGATCGAAGTGATGCTGCCGGGACGCTACCGCATCAACACGGATCTCTTCAACGTCGAGATCCAACCCGCGACAGTCGTGATGGCGAACCAGGTCGGACTTGTGACGGCGAAGGACGGCGATCCCCTGCCGTCGGCCGAGCTGGTCGCGATGAGTGTGCCAAATCACGCCGACTTCCAGGACTCGTCGGCGTTCCTGTCACAGGGCGGACAGCGCGGGCCACAGTTCGACTTGCTGAAGCCGGGCACGTACTACATCAACCCGCTGATGTTCGACGTGAAGCTCGACAACGTGGCGATCGTCGAGCGCGGTGAAGTGGCGGTGCTGGTATCGAACGTCGGCAAGGAGCCTGCGGACATCGCGCCCGAAGAGCGGCTCGCGGGCAAAGAGCGATACGTCGTACCGGCGGGCTTCCGCGGTATCCAGGCTGAGGTCGCCGGGCCGGGCGTGTACTACCTGAACCGTTGGGCGTACATCGCGTACATCATCCCGACGACCAACCTGACGATCGACTGGGCCGAAGAGGGCATGGTGCCCAACGAAGATGAGGGCAGCCCGAGCATCAGGCGCGTGCAGCTCTTCAACCCGCTGGCTGTCATCAGCCGCGACGGCTTCGAGATGAGGGTGAGCGTGAAGGTCGTCATCCGCGTACGGCCCGATCAGGCGCCGCTGATGGTGGCGAAGATCGGTTCGATCGAGAACCTGATCGACCACGTCGTCCACCCAATGATCGACTCATCGTTCCGGAACCAGGCGTCGTCGTCGGAAGCGATGGCGTTCATGCAGGACCGCGCAGACGAACAGGCGAAGGCCGAGGCGCGAGCGCGCGTCGAACTCGAGAAGTATCACGTCGAGTGCGTGTCAGTGCTGATCTCTCAGATCATCCTGCCGCAGGAGTTGATGGAGATTCACACGCGGCGTGTCATAGCAGCACAGCAGCAGGCGATGCTCGTGGAGCAGCAGAAAGCGGAAGAGAAGCGCATCGACACCGAGAACACGCGCGCAAAAGCGAACAAGCAGCCGGAACTGGTCGCGGCGCAGATCGCCGTGCAGATCGCTGAGCAGGAGAAGCAACAAACAATCCTGAGCGCCGAGGGACGCGCCCGAGCGATCGAACTGGAAGGCGCGGCGGAAGGCCAGAAGATTCTCGCGATCGGCCAGGCGACGGCCGAGGCGTACGACAAGCAGGTCGACGCTGTGGGGCAGATGAATCTGGCGGGGATCGAGGTCACGAAGTCGATCGCGATGGCGGGCCTGAAGATCACGCCGGACATCCTGATCGGCGGAAGTGGTGGCAGTGGATCTGACGGCACATCGAACATCTTCTCGGCGTTTATTGCTCAGATGATGGCATCGAACAACGGCCGTTTGCCGGAAGCCTCATCGAACGGCGGGACGAACGCCAATGGCGGAGGACAACCTCCGCAGACCTAGGACAATCACGTAAGGAAATCGCGAAAGGGGAGTCCGCAGCGCTGCGGACTCCCCTTTTTGAGCAATGCAACGGCGGATGGTGCGCGCCGATACTCCCCCGTCACAGGAACTGGCTTCTCGGCGTGGAGGATCGGTGCAGGATATTCGCAGGATTGTTCCCGTTTCGGTCGCGTTGGTGCTTGCGTCGCCGATGTTACTGTTCGTCGGCCTGCGGTTGAATCCGAGTCTCGACGATGTGTACGTGAACCTGTCCTTCCACTTCTGGGCAGTCACAGGGACGGCGGTGGTGTCGGCAATTGCGGCGATTGTCGTGATACTGTCGGCACGATCGATTCGCGAGACGCGGTTGCTGTTCCTGGCGCTGGCGTTTGCGTCGATCGCGGCGATCTTCTCGGTGCATGGGCTGAACACGCCGGGATACTACCTGCACAACGACCATCATGTGTCGCTCATTCGGGTGTCGGCGTACGCAAGTATCCTCGTCGGGACGTGCTTCGTCGTCTTGAGCGCGGCAACCTTGCCAACTCGAGCCGCGAACATCATCGAGCGATTCGGGACGCAGATCTTCTTCGCCACGATTGTTGCGCTTGTCGGCTACATCGGCATCAGCCTTGCGTATCCGGGATGGCTGGAGTGGGTGCCGACGGAGAACGCGGCGTTGCAGCTCGTGATGAGCCTGCTGTTGACCACGATCATCGCGTTTGCAATCTGGCGGTATGCGGATGCGTATCTCTTCGCGCGGCTGCCGGCGCAGGCGGCGATGATCGGCGCGCTGGTGCTATTGCTCGAAACACAGATCGCGATGCTGTGGGGGCGCGGTGAGTTCACATACTCGTGGTGGCTGTACCACGCGTTGTACATGGCATCGTTTGTGGTGCTGTTCGCCGGCTGGGCGTACGAGGCGGCACGCGCGGGCACGATTAAGGCCATCGGCGACGCGCTATCGATGCGGGACGCCATCGCGCAGCTCGAGCGCGGGCATGACGATGACCTGCTGGAGCTGGTCGAGGCGATCGAGCTCAAGGATGTGGGCACGCACGGGCATGTTCGCCGCGTGGGGGCGTACGCGGTCGCAATCGGGCAGCGGCTGGGGCTGAACGCAGTCGAGATGCGGCAGTTGGCGTTGGCTGCAAAGATGCACGACGTCGGCAAGATCGGCGTGCCGGATCACATCCTCAAGAAGCCGGGGCCGCTAACTGACGATGAGTTCGCCGAAATGCAGCAGCACACGGAGCGCGGCGGGCAGATCGCGTCGCGGGTGGCGATGTTGCGCGAGGTGGCGACAGTAATTCGCGCGCACCATGAGAAACTAGACGGACGCGGGTATCCGGACGGGCTGGCCGGCGATGAAATCCCGCTGCTATCGCGGATCATCTCGGTTGCGGACACGTACGACGCGATGGTGTCGGATCGGCCGTACCGAAAGGGCATGTCGCACGATGATGCTGTCGCGGAGCTGCGGCGGGTGACCGGGACGCAACTCGACGGCGCGTGCGTAGATGCGCTGCTCGGGTGGTTCGCGGAACGCGGGCAGGCAGCGGCGTAGGGCGCTGCTCGGCGCAGCGGTCGTTATGTCGGGCGCGTCTCTATCGAAGGCAGCCGTTATACTTCGGCCTACCCCGCACAAGTTCGAGGGATCTGCCCCGCATGCCGGCCGAAGTCCTCTATCGCAAATGGCGTCCGCAGCGCTTCGCTGACGTGTCCGGTCAGGACATGGTCACGCGGACACTGGTGAATGCCGTCTCGGGAGATCGCGTGTCGCACGCGTACATGTTCTCTGGCCCGCGCGGCACCGGTAAGACGACGACGGCGCGGCTGCTGGCGAAGGCGATCAACTGCGAGAAGAATCAGGCTTCGGTCAAGAACAAGCCGGGCGAGCCGTGCAACGAATGCGCTTCGTGCCAGGCTGTCGCGCACGGGACGGCGATGGACCTCGTCGAACTGGACGGTGCTTCAAATCGGGGCATCGACGATATCCGGGCACTGCGCGAGAACAGCGGCTATATGCCGATGGGCGGCGCGGAAGCGCACAAGGTGTACCTCATCGACGAGGTCCACATGCTCACAGATCCAGCATTTAACGCGCTGCTTAAGACGCTCGAAGAACCGCCAGCGCATATCGTCTTCATCCTGGCGACGACGGATGTGCACAAGGTGCCAGCGACGATCGTGTCACGGTGCCAGCGGCACGAGTTCAAGCGCATTCCACTTTCGGCGATGGCCGACCGGCTGGCGCTGATCTCGGAGGCGGAGAAGATCGAGATCGGGCGCGAAGGCATCGAACTCATCTGCCGGACGGCGACGGGTTCGCTGCGCGATGCGATCAACCTGCTGGAACAGATCTGCGATTCGTACGGAGCATCGCCTTCATTGGAGGCTGTACGCGAGGGGCTGGGGCTGATCGCGGACGAGCGAGCTTCGGCATTGGCGTTGCAGGCACTTACGGGCGACTTCTCAGCCGGGCTCGCGACAATCGGTGATGTGCGCGACGACGGCTTGGACTTGCGGCAGTTCAAGAAAGAAGTCGTGATGCGGCTGCGCGAGCTACTTCATGTGAAGTCGGGCGCGACCAACGAAGGGCAGTGGACGCCGGAGCAAGTCGAAGAGATGCGCGCGAGCGTGGCCGATGTCCCGCGCGGAACGATGGTCGAGGCGCTGCGGGCGTTCGGACAGGCCGATCTGCGGGCTGACCCGCTGTCGCCGCTGCCGCTGGAGCTCGCGCTTGCCGATGCTGTTGCGCCGCCGCCCGTGCCGGTCGCGGCTGCTGCTCCGCCGGCGCGCGCGGAACCGACGCCGATTCGTCGCACAGAGCCCACACGCCCGGCTGCGCCATCACCTCGGGCGAACACTCCTCCTTCGCGCCCGCAGCCTGTGCCGCGTAACGATGCGCCTTCGGCTGCTGATCGGGTCCCCGCTGATCTGCGTAAAGATCTCGGAAGCGCTTCAGCGGAGGACATCGCGCGGATGCTCGGGAGCAAGGCGCCGGTGATACCGCGCGCGGGCGAAGAGCCTGACGACGTGCCACCGGTGCCGATCTCGAACGGGAACCACATCGCATCCACACCGGGTGGAACGATCGACCTCGACACATTCATCGACCTGAAGTTGCGACCACTCGCGAAGCAGAAGCAAATGAAGCTAGATGCGCTGCTCAACGGATCCTGTCGCGTTGTTTCGTACGAGGGCGGCGTGCTGACGCTTGGTTTCTTTATGGATGCGTTCCAGAAGCAGACGGTGGAGCAAGCACAGACGCGGAAGATCTACGAGGAACTGGCGTCACAGATTCTCGGAGAGCCGGTGACGATTCAATGTATCCTTGCTGACAAGCAACCAAGGGCGATCAAGAGCGCGCTGGTGAAGCACGCGGTGGAGACACACGGCGCGAAAGTCGTATCCGGCGACGAGGAGGGGTAAGCGATGGCGATGAACCGCGACATGATGGCGAAACTGAGCCAGGCGATGGGCCAGGTGCAGAAGGCGCAGGCCGACCTCGCGCTGAAGACGGCGGACGGCACGGCGGGTGGCGGGATTGTGAATGTCGTGCTGACGGGCGGCATGACGGTGCAGTCGCTCAAGATCGATCCTGAGGCCGTTGACCCCGAAGACGTCGAAATGCTGGAGGACTTGATCACGGCCGCGCTGAACGAGGCGCTGCAAAAGATACAGGCGATGCAGATGGGGCAACTCGCGGGGATCGCCGGCAGCATTCTTCCCGGATTGTCGAAGTAGGGGAGCCCGGTAGGCAAGCGCAGCCAAGCGCGCACAGAGTCAACCGCAGGAGCCGCTCGCACGAGCGGCTCTCTCGTTTGTAGCAGCAGCGGCGGTAACATTCACTCATGAATCAGCATCCGCAAGGCGCTGCTCCACCTCCCGTCTCGCGCCTGATCGATGAATTCCACAAGTTGCCGGGCATCGGACCGAAGAGCGCGCAACGGTTGACGTACCACATGCTGCGCATTCCACCCGAGGATGCGATCGCGCTGGCGCAGGCGATCATCGAACTCAAAGAGCGCACGGTGCTGTGCTCGATTTGCCAGAACGTTACTGAGACTGACCCCTGCGGTATCTGCAGTGACGACGGACGCGACCGGACCTTGATCTGTGTTGTGGAGGAACCGCTCGACATCCTGGCCGTTGAGCGAACGCGCGGTTTCCACGGGCTGTACCACGTCTTGCACGGTGTGATCTCGCCCATGGACGGCGTCGGGCCGGACGACCTGAAGGTGAAGGAGTTGCTTGAGCGCGTGCGCGGCGGCTCAGTGCGCGAGATCATCATGGCTACGAATCCGAACCTGGAGGGCGAGGCGACATCGATGTACATTAGCCGCCTGATGACGCCGATGGGCCTGCGTGTCACACGACTGGCGCGCGGCTTGCCGATGGGCAGCGACCTCGAGTATGCGGACGATGTGACACTGTCGCGGGCACTGGAGAACCGGCAAGACGTGTAGCGTCGGTCGTCGGTCGTCGGTCGTCGGTCGTCGGTCGTCGGTCGATTGTTTGAGGTTGGTGTGGATATCTCGATGACGCCGATCGGCTACGTGCGCAATTCTCGATCGGCGATTGAGGATGATGACTGGGGCGCCGTTGAGTCAGAGATCGTGCTGACGGGCCATCTTGGTGGGGACGCGCTTGAGGGCATCGAGGAGTTTTCGCACGTCGAAGTCGTGTTCTATTTCCACCTGGTCAAGGATGAGAGCATCGAGACGAGCGCGCGGCGGCCGCGCAACAATCCGGACTGGCCCGAAGTGGGTATTTTGGCGCAGCGTGGGAAGAACCGACCGAACCGCATTGGGCTCACGACGGCCGAGGTGGTCGAGCGGCGCGAAGGCACGCTCGTCGTGCGCGGACTCGACGCGATCGACGGGACGCCGGTGCTGGATATCAAGCCCGTGATGCGTGAGTTCTTGCCGCGTGGTGAGGTTCGTCAGCCGGCGTGGGCGTCGGAACTCATGCGCAGATATTGGGACGCGGACTGAGCGCGGAACGTATGAGCCATTTCGCATTCGAGCAGGCGATTTGCACGGCGTTTGACCTCGGCGCACCTGTGGGCGAGATAACGCCGGTGGTGAGTGGGCTTACGCATCGCATGTGGCGGCTCGAGACTGAGCGACGCGCGTTCGCTGTGAAGGAGATCAGCATCGACTCCAGCGGCGCGTGGACCATTGACCGCATCGAGCGCGCATTCACGCCGGAGCGGGCGGCGTTCGATGCGGGAGTTCCAATGCCGCGACCTGTTCCGGTCGCCGGAACGAATACGTGCCTTGCTGAAGTGCGGCGAGACAACGGCAGTATCGCGACGGTGCGGGTGCATGAGTGGATGGAGGGCGAGGGGCTACAGCGCATCGTCTACGGCGCGGACTTCGCGGGCCGGGTCGGGCAGGTGATAGCGCGCATCCATGGATTGGCCATGGATGCCGGGGTTACGCAGGCGAAGGCGCTGGTCACGCTCGGCGAGGACCACTGGCGGTCGTTGGCGGAGCGTGTCGAGCGCTCGGATGCTGAGTGGAAGTGGGAGTTCCGGGCGATCCTGCCGACCGTCGGCGAAATCGAGGGTTACGTTGACAGCGCGCGCGGCGATGACACGCCGCTCATTCTCGGGCACCGGGACGCGGACCAAAAGAACTGGATGAAGACGACGGACAAGGAACTGCTGCTCGTCGACTGGGACGCGGCGGGACCGGTAAATCCGCGGCATGAGGTCGCAAGCCTTGCGCTGACGTGGTCTGGTGTGCATCTCGGCGAGCCGGACTGGAAGGTCGTTCGCGTGTGGATCGCGGGATATCGCGAGGGCGGTGGCGTGGAGGACGTGATACGACCGACGGATCTCGCGGAGTTCGTGGCCGTGCTATCACAGTGGTTCGAGTACAACGCTCGGCGCGCGATCGGAGAGCGTCCAGCCGATGATGCCGAGCGCAAACGATCGGGACATCGTGCGGCGGGGGTTCAAGGATCTGCCGCGGTATTTGCGGTCGGTCGAGCGGTGGACACGGTTGCTTGCGCAGGAATGACCACCACAGACGCAGTTAGATGTGGCAGGTGGAGAGGCCGCGCTTTTCGAGGTATTGCTGGTGGTAGTCTTCGGCCTTCCAAAATGTTTCGGCTGCGATTATCTCTGTGACAATGGGTCGGCGATACGAGCCTGACGCTTCGCGGCGGCCGCGGCTTGCTGTTGCGGCGCCTTCTTGTTCCGGTGTGTGGAAGAAGATCACGGTGCGGTACTGGTCGCCGACGTCGGGGCCCTGGCGGTTGAGCTGCGTCGGGTCGTGGTTCTCCCAAAACACGTCGAGCATGTCTTCGTACGACACCTGCTTCGGGTCGTATTCGACCTCGACGACTTCGGCGTGGCCGGTGCCGCGATAGCATACGTCCTCGTAAGAAGGGTTGTCGCGTGAGCCGCCCATGAAGCCGACGGCGGTGGACTTCACGCCCTTGATCTGGCGATAGGCGGCCTCGACGCCCCAGAAGCATCCGGCGCCGAAGGTTGCCTTTTCGGTGGTGGCGGTTGTGGTCTCGGTGGACATGTGGGTGATTCTCCTTTGGCTACATCTTATCGTGCCAGAAGTTAATCCCGCGTTACAGTCGTGCACCACCGCACTCGGAGAACATTCACCTGGAGATGTGGAGTGCACGTAGATGTGACGTTGGGACGGCGTACACTGGCGCTGTGGATTATGTGGTCGAACTGCAACACGACGTGGACATCGCCGGGCTGGATTATGCGGCGCTGGAACGCCTCGCCGCCCACGCGCTGGCCATCGAGAACGTTGTACGCCCTTCGGAGCTGAGTGTCGTGCTCACGAGCGACGCTGCGGTGCGTGATCTGAATCGCACCTACCGCGCGGTGGATGCGGCGACGGACGTGCTGTCGTTCTCCCAGACGGAGGGCGAAGAGTTCGCTGTGCCGGGTGGCGAGACGCCGCATCTCGGCGACGTGATCATCTCAATCGAGACGGCGCAACGGCAGGCGGACGAACATTCGCTGGCGCTTCAGGACGAGGTTGGGCACCTGCTCGTGCACGGCGTGTTGCACCTGTTGGGGTACGACCACGAGGATGCGGCGGACGAGGTGCTGATGCGGGCGCATGAGGATGCGATTCTTGGAACGCACGCACACCATCATTAGGTTCTAGGCGAATGCGTTCACGGCCCGTTCCGCGGCATCGATGAGAATCGTAGGCGCCACACCGAAGACGGCGACACCCGCGGCTGCAACCGCGAGAATTCCTACGGCGTACGGAGGCGTTCGCAACACGGGTTCGTCGTCCGCGTTCGTTACGTACATCACACGGCCAACGTTGAGGTAGTAGTAGGCAGAGACGACCGTATTGAGCGTGCCTATCAGCACAAGCCAACCCAGGTCAGCGTTGATCGCTGAATTGAACACAAACAGCTTGGCCCAGAAACCGACAGTCGGCGGGAGACCCGTTAGCGACAAGAGGCACAACAGCAATATGGCGGCAGCGATCGGCGCGCGGCGGCCCATTCCCGCATAGTCCGCGATCTCGTCGCTGTTGATCTTGTTGTGGATCGCGATGATTGCGAAGAAGGCGCCCAGGTTCGTGAAGGCATACGCCGCGAGATAGAACACGACCGCGTTCGCGCCGGACGGGTTGATGCCCGCGTCCGACGCGGTCGTGACGGCCGCCATGCCGACCATGATGTTTCCGGCCTGTGCGATCGAACTGTAGCCCAGCATGCGGCGGATGTTTGTCTGGCGTATGGCCATGAGATTGCCCACCGTCATCGTAAACGCGGCAATGACGGCGAACAGAATCTTCCAGTCTTCGGTGACATACGAGTCCACGCCAAAGCCTTCGTGGAAGATGCGCAGGACGACGGCGAACGCTGCCGCCTTACTACCCACCGACAGGAACGCGGCGACGGGCACGGGCGCCGACTGGTAGACGTCCGGCGTCCACATCTGAAATGGCACGATGGCCATCTTGAATCCGAATCCGGCGATGAGAAACACCATGCTGACAAGCAAGGCGGATCGCATACCGCTGTCGCCGGATGCGATGGCGTCCGCGATCGACGGGCCACCGTCGGTGCTAATGAGGCGGGTCGTGCCGGCCACGCCGAAGAGGAATGCCATGCCGTAGAGGACGACGGCCGATGACACTGCGCCGAGCAGGAGGTACTTGATCGCTGCTTCGCTGCCCTTATCGTCGCGGAGGAAGCCGACGAGGATGAACTGGGTGATGCTGGTGAGTTCCAACGCGACGAAGATGGCGATGAGGTCGCGGGAGCCGGCGAGCAGCATCATGCCGGCGGTTGCAATCAATGTGAGAGCGATGAACTCGCCCTGGCGATCGCCGAACTTCGTCATGTAGTCCCATGACGCGAGGATGACGGCAGCGCAGACACCAATGAACAGGAAGCCGAAGAAGATCGTGAAGTTGTCCAGCGCCATTGAATCGCTGAAGAACGAGCCCTCACGCTCGCGGAGCATGAGCTGTACAAGCCACAGTGCGGAGACGGCGAGCCCCGTGATGGCGACGCCAGCGAGCAGGCGGCGATCCTCGCGCTTCATGATCATGTCGATGATGAAGATGAGGCCGGCCGTTGCCAGCACCACGATCACGGGCCCGAGGCGGTCGAAGTCCTGGATCATGGGCTAAGCGTCCCTACGATGTTGATTATGCCGGTATCGATGTAGTCGACGACGATTGCGGGATACACGCCGACGCCGATGATGACGACGACGAGAAGCGCCATCGGCACCTGCTCCCACCAATTGTTCGCGTCCGGAAGCGACTCCCACTTTGGATTCTTGGGGCCGAAGAACACGCGCTGGACCATCCACGTGATGTAGCCGGCAGCCAGCAGGATGCCGAACGTCGAGACAACGGTCGCTGCAGTGAACTTGTCAAAGCTGCCAAGGAAGACCATGGTCTCGGCGACGAAACCGGACATCGCGGGCAGGCCCAACGACGCTAGGCCGGCGATGATCATGACCGTCGCTGCGAGCGGCATTGTGTGAGCAAGGCCAGACAGTTCATCGACGTTACGGGTGTGAGCGCGATCATAGATGACGCCGACCATGACGAACAGCAGGCCGGTGATTGTGCCGTGCGTAAACATCTGTAGCGCCGCGCCATTGAGGCTGACGTGCCCCAGAGCCGCGATGCCGAGCAACACGAAGCCCATATGGCTCACAGATGAGTACGCGACAAGCCGTTTGAGATCCTTCTGGCGGAGCGTGAGTAACGCGCCGTAAATGACGCTGATTGCCGCGAGTACGGCGAGATACGGCCCGTAGTCCTTCGCCTGCTCGGGTAGCAGCGACACGTTGATGCGGAGGATGCCGTAGCCGCCCATCTTTAGCAGCACGCCGGCGAGGATGACGGAGACCGCGGTCGGCGCGTCGGTGTGCGCGTCCGGCAGCCATGTGTGCAGCGGGAACATCGGCAGCTTCACGAGGAAGGCCGTGATGATGAGGCCGAAGATCAGCCACATCGGAATCAGCGTGTCGTCAAACGACGCCGAACGCAATGCGACCATGTCGAACGTCGCGGGGTCGGCGCTGAAGCCGAGTGCGAGGAGGCCGACGAGCATGAAGGCGGAGCCCGCGATCGTGTAAAGAAGGAATTTCATCGCCGAGTATTCCTTGCGCCCGGAACCCCAGATCGAGATGAGCAAGAACATCGGCAACAGTTCGACCTCCCAGAAGAGGAAGAACTGCAACAGATCGAGCGAAGTGAAGACGCCGAGCACGCCCGTCTCGAGCGCCAGCAGCCAGATGAAGTACTCCTTCGTGCGCAGCGTGACGCCGAACGAGATGAGCGTCGCGATGACGAAGAGGAACGTCGTCAGGATGACCATCGTTATGCCGAGGCCATCGACACCCATGTGAAATTGCACGTCGAAGCCTGCGCTGGCTGCATCGATCCAGGTTGCCTGTGATTCGAACTGGAAGGTGTCGTTCGTGATCTCGCCGGGACTGCGGTCGAATGCGAGCAGCAGGATGAGCGACGGCACGAACGTGATCAGCGATGCGGCGAGCGCTACCCACCGCGCCTGGCCCTGGCTCTCACGCGGGACCGTTGCGGCGATGACGGCCGCGGCTACGGCCGGGAAGAAGACGACGAAGACGAGCATGCCGTTCATTCGTTACCTCTCCACCAGCACAAGCATGAGGACAGAGGCGACGATGAGACCGGCGAATCCAACGGTGCCGTACGCCTGGAAGGAGCCGGACTGCAGTTGGCGGAGGCGATCGCCCGACCAGCGCGTGGCCTGCGCAGCGCCGTTCACCGTGAAGTCGATGACGTTGGTGTCGAACCACTGCAGACCACGCAAGACGTTGCGGTACAGCAGGTCGCGAATGATGACATTCTCGTAGAGGTTGTCCATGTAGTAGCGGTTTTCGACCAGCGTGTGGACAGGACCCCACATCTTCTGCAGCGATTCAGCCGAGATGACCTTGGCCATGTAGATCGCGTAGGCGAGCCCGATGCCGACGACCGCGAGTGCGAGCGAAGCTGCCGCAATGGCGAAATTGAATTCAAAGTGGTGCAGTTGCTCCTCCGACTCGTGCGGCAACGCGCCTTCGAGCAGGTGCCCCAGTCGGTCCATGCCATCGAACGGCATGTTCCAGAGCCCGAAGGCGAACGCTGGTATCGCGAGAATGACCAGCGGCGCCCACATCGTGAATGGCGACTCGTGCGGCTTACCGTGGTGGGCATTGGCCGCGCCGTGCGCGGGCGCGCCGTGGTCAGAAACCTCTCCGCCCTTGTACTCACCGTGGAACGTGAGGAAGACTGCGCGGAACGTGTAGAACGCTGTCATGAAGACGACTGCCATCCCGACGAAGAAGAGCAATTTGTCTTCATTCCATGCCGACACGAGGATCTCGTCTTTCGACCAGAAGCCCGCGAACGGAAAGATGCCGACGAGGCTGATCGAGCCGATGAGGAAGGTCGCGTACGTGATCGGCATATACTTCCGCAGGCCGCCCATCTTTCGCATGTCGAATGTTCCGGTCGCGTGGTTTACGGAGCCTGAACCGAGGAAGAGGAGCGCTTTGAAGAACGCGTGCGTGAACAAGTGGAAGATCGCGGCGACGTATGCGCCAAGTCCCAGCGCCATCACCATGTAGCCGAGTTGTGAGAGCGTCGAGTATGCGAGGACACGTTTCACGTCAGCGGAGACGATGCCCATGGTCGCAGCGAAGATGGCCGTGAAGCCACCGACGTAGGCGACGGTGCGAAGCGCTTCTTCCGACGCCTGGAACACCGGGAACATGCGGGCGATGAGATACACACCAGCGGCAACCATAGTCGCGGCGTGGATAAGGGCCGAGACGGGCGTCGGGCCTTCCATCGCATCAGGAAGCCAGACGTGCAGGGGGAATTGCGCGGACTTGCCGACGGCGCCGGCGAAGATGCACAACGCGAAGACGGTGATGACCGTGTCGGTGAGGGCGCCGGACTGCGCGATCTCCTGGATGAGCGGGATGTTGAATGTGTCGGTCTTCGTCCAGATGAGCAGGATGCCGATGAGAAAGCCGACGTCACCGAATCGTGTTGTGAGAAACGCCTTCTTCGCCGCATCACCCGCGGATTTCTTGTGGAACCAGAAGCCGATCAGCAGATACGAGCCGAGGCCGACGAGTTCCCAGAACACGTAGACGATGAGGATGCTATCGACCATCACAAGGCCGAGCATCGCCGCGGTGAACAGCGACATCCACATGTAGTAACGCGAGTAACCGCCGTCACCCGCCATGTAGCCCTGCGAGTAGAACTGCACGAGCAAGGAGACCGAGGTCACCACGACGAGCATGATCGCGCTGAGGCCGTCGATCCTCAGGCCGATGTCTACGTACAGGCTCTGGCCGCCGAGAAACGCAAGCTGGGGATTGTCGGTGCTGACCGACAGCCACTCGTGGCTGGTGAATGGCAGCGCATGTCCGTCCGTCTCGATGACGCTGTCCAGCACCCAGAGGGAAAGCAGGAATGCGGCGGCCATCGCGGCGATCGTCACGTAGCCCGAGAGTTTCGGGAACGGGCGCGTGAAGAACGCGATCGTCAGCAGCGACCCCACCGGAAGGAAGAGGATCGCCCAGACGGCGGCTTCAGGGATCTCAGGCAAGAACAACTAGATCTTCCTCATGATTTCTTCGGCGACGTGCGTTTTGCTGTCCGGCACCCAGATCTCGCGCGCCTGCGACATCGGAGCGTCCGACTGCAGCGGCGGGACGACGCGGTTCGAGACGCCCTCGGCATCGAAGAGTTCCTTCCACACCTCGGCCGCGTAGCCGTTCTTCACATCCATCAGCTTTGACCACATCAGCTCAGTCCTCGGCTACTACCACCGCAACAGGTCTATTTGGTCGATGTTCACTGTTTCCCGATGCTTGTAAATCGCGACGGCGAGCGCGAGGGCTACGGCGGCTTCTGCTGCGGCCACTGTGATCACGAAGACAGCGAAGACGTGGCCCTGGATCGGGTCTTCCGACACGCTCATGCGGGCGAAGCCGAGGAACGTTATGTTCACAGCGTTCAACATGAGCTCGATGCCCATGAGGATGCCGATCGCGTTGCGCTTCGACAGCGCGACGTACAGACCGATCGCGAACAGGGCCGCTCCGACAATAAGGACTTCCTCGAGATGGAGCACGAGCGTCAGGACGGGACTATGCATCGTCGTCCTCCTCCAGCTCGCGCGTCAGGACGATGGCACCGATCATGGCGACCATCAGCAGCACGGACGCGACTTCGAACGGCACGACGTACGGCTTGAGGAATGCTTCCCCGAGGGAGGCCGCCGTCGTCTGGAACGCGCCTGCGTCGGAGATCGCCCAGTCGGTGTCGAGCACGACGAAGACGATGACGGCGAGCAGCAGGCCGGACAGCACGAGCGCCGGCGCTTGGAATATCGTCTCTGAATTGTGACGATCCGCGGCTGGGGTGAGCATCACGGCGAACGTCATGAGCACGCTAACAGCGCCGGCGTAGATCAGGATCTGCGCGACGGCGACGAAGTCCGCGGACAGGCATATGTAGATGCCGGCGGCGCCGACGAACGTTAGCGCAAGAAAGAGCACAGCCTGCACGAGCTCGCGCACGGCGGCCGTCATCAGGGCGCACGCAATGGTTGTGGCCGAGAGAATCCAGAAGGCAATAACAATGCCGTTGTCTTCGATCATGCCGGGCCTCCCTTCCGTGCGAAGTCGGGCGGCGTGACGGCAGGCAACGACGGGACGTCGATGCCCGGATAGAAGCGCGGACGCGTCGGGAAGCGCTGGAACTTCGGCGCGAAGACCTTCACGAAGAAGACAATCAATCCAACGCAGAGCGCCGTGTTGATGGCGATGATTGCCGGGATCCAGAACCAGTCGCTCCAGCCGGTCTCGTTCCAGAGAAGGACCTCCGCTGCGACTACGATGACGTTGATGAGTGCCATCGGCGTCAGCCACTTCCACGCGAACGCGAGTAGCTGGTCGATGCGGAAGCGCGGGAGCGTGCCACGTGTCCAGACGAAGATGAAGTAGACGCCGTAGATCTTGCCGATGAGGAGCATCCAGCCAGGGATGAATTCATCGAGCTTATACGTCCACCAGCCACCGAGGAAGAGCGTCGCGATGATCGCGGAAACGGCAACGGCGTTGATCAGCTCTGCGGCGTAAAACAAGCCGAACTTCATGCCCGAGTACTCGGTGTGGTAGCCGCCGACGATTTCGGACTCCGCTTCAGCGATGTCGGCAGGCGTTCGATTGAGTTCGGCGGAGATCGAGAAGAAGTAAATGAGGAAGGCGAGCGGCTGGAGCATGATCATGAAGGCCCAGTGCTCCTCTTGAAAGAGGACGATCTCCTGCAAGTTCATGCTGCCGGCGAAGAGCACGATGCCAAGCAGCCCGGCGACGATCGGGATCTCATAGCTGACGAGCATGGCGATGACGCGCATCGCGCCGAAGAGAGAGTACTTGTTGTTCGAGCTGTAGCCGGCCATGAACACGGAGAGCACGGCTAGCGACGACAGGCCGAGGATGTACAGCAAGCCAACATCGAGGTTGGCGAGCACCATATTCCGTCCCCACGGGATGACGGCGAGGATTGCGATGCCGGGAACGGTGAATGCGATCGGCGCGACGGTGTAGATCCAGCCGGGGGCGGACGCTGGCTGTAGCACTTCTTTCTGCATCAGCTTGATGGCGTCGGCGATGGGTTGGAGCAGGCCAAACGGGCCGAGGCGGTTCGGGCCGAGGCGTGACTGCATGCGGCCGACAACGCGCCGTTCGACCCAGATGTTGATGATCGCGACGGCGCCGACGAACGAAATGATCGCGAGCGTCCCGAGGAGTGCCGAGATGACGAAGATGCCCGCATCGGACACACCCTGGTCACGCAGGAACTCGTACAACGGGCGCGTCATGTTCGAGAGGTCGCGCGCGTCCCACCAGTAGCCGGTTATGAGGTCGAGCAGCATCGTCATCAGCGATCCAGCTCCCCAACGTTAATGTCGATGCTGCCGAGCGTGACGATCGCGTCCGAGATCGTCTGGCCAATCGTCATCTCGCGCAACACGCTGAGATTGATGAGGGATGGCGCGCGAACATGCCAGCGATACGGCGCAGGGCCGCCGTCGCTAACGACGTAGAAGCCCAGTTCGCCCTTCGGTGACTCGACGCGCGAGTACGCCTCGCCGGCGGGCGGGCGCAAGGCAAGCGGAATGTCGGTCTTGTGCGCGCCATCGGGCAAATCAGCGACGGCCTGGCGGATGATGCGCAGGCTCTGCTTCATCTCCTCGATGCGGATGACCATGCGGTCGTAGGCGTCGCCGTTGTAGCCCACGGGAATGTCGAACTTGAAGCGATCGTAGCCGCAGTAGGGGTCGGCCTTGCGGAGGTCCCAGGCGATGCCGGCGCTGCGCAGTAGAGGGCCACTGAGCGATGCGTTGATTGCGACTTCCGGAGTCACGACGCCTACGTCGCGCGCGCGCATCATAATGATCTCATTGCCGACGATCAGCTCTTCGTACTCCTCGAACGCCTTTGGCAGTTCGTCGTTGATCAGCTTGTCGAGCGCAGGGAGGAACTCGTCCGGGATGTCGAAGGCGACGCCGCCGATGCGCATGTAGTTCGTCGTGAGGCGCGCGCCGCAGGTCATCTCGAACAAGTCGAGCACACGCTCGCGGTCGCGGAAGCACCACATGACGGGCGTCTGCCAGGCGCCGCAGTCATTGATGAAGGCGCCGGTCGCCATGCAGTGGCTGGCAACGCGCTGGAGTTCGGCGAAGATGACGCGCAGGTACATCGCGCGCTCGGGCACTTCAACGCCGGCGAGCTTTTCGACGGAGAGGCAGTAGCCAAGGTTCCCCGACATCGCAGCGAGATAGTCCATGCGGTCGGTGAAGGGGATGTTCTGTGTGAACGTGCGCTCTTCGGCGAGCTTCTCCATGCTGCGGTGGAGGTAGCCGACAATCATGTTCACGTCGACGATGCGTTCGCCGTCGATCTTCGCGACCATGCGGAACACGCCGTGCGTAGACGGGTGTTGTGGTCCGATATTCACTTCGACGGGCGCTGCTTTGACTGGCATGTTCGGGGCTCCTCACCCCACGGTCACTACAGACCTGTACCAGGACGCTGCGGGCGGAACTCTTGTCCCGTCTGCCCTTCCTTTTGCTTTGGGAACTGACTGAGGCCGGGCTTCAAGCCGCCGGGCAGCGACATGAAGTCCTTACGCAACGGGTGGCCGGGGAACGAGTCCCACAAAAACAGGCGGGTGAGGCTCGGGTGTCCTTCGAACATCACACCCATGAGGTCGTACACCTCGCGCTCCTGCAGCCATGCACCGGCCCACAATGGCGCGATCGACTGCACGACGGGCTTCTCGTGATCGCACGGCACCTTCACCTGGAACATGTGGTTCTGGGCGAGGGATGCGAAGTGATAGACCATGTCCATCCGCGTGTGCAGGTCGACGCTGCAGAGCTGGATGAGGAACTTACCATCGAGTTCCGCGTCGTCACGGAGGAAGAGCATGGCTTCGTACATGCCCGCGGGTTCGAGGACGACATACTGCTCTGTCGCGGATCGCACGGCCTCTGGCTGCGACGCCCGCAGACGTGCGGCGACGGCTTCACCGGACAGCGTGACCGTCTTCGGGTGAGGCATCACAGCCACTCCATAGCGCCCTTGCGCCAGGCATACGCGTAGCCGATGAACAGGATGGCCATGAAGATCAGGGCCTCGAAGAAGGCGTACACACCGAGGCCTACGTAGGCGACGGCCCACGGGTAGAGGAAGACGGCCTCGACGTCGAAGACGACGAAGAGCAGGCCGAAAACGTAGTAACGGACGTTGTAGCGAACCTGGGCGTCGCCAATTGGCACCATCCCACACTCATAAATCGAGTCTTTGATGGGATCCGGCTTGCTTGGGCGAATCTTGAAGAGCCCAAGAGCGACCGACGCCACGATGGGGATCAGCGGGAAGATCACCGCGAAGACAAGCAGGAATCCGGCCCGCCCGAATTGGTCGATCACGGTCGCCTCTCGAAGCTGGGAAGGGTGCCGGGACGCTTCCCTGTGCGCCGCCGCCGGCGTCCATATGGGCGTCCAAATACTTTGTGAATTCTGGCGCGAAGCCTAACACACCCCTACACCCCGAACAACAGACTCGCTTCAAGCTTCGTAGGGCGTCCTACGGGTCGGAATCAGGCTGGCAGCCCGTCTGGCCAAGAAGATTCGCGTACGAGTCCTTTAGCCCTCAAGTACGGGCAAACCCTGCCGATTCTGGACATAGAACAAGAGGAAGCAGCTTTTGGAGGTAACCATGTCCCGCTACATTCCCGCAGCCATCGTCGCCCTGAACTTTGTCGCCGTGACGGCACTGGCCGTGGCGCCGTGGATCTGGGGCCGCTAAGGCGGCCCGCAGGACAAATATGCGTAGGGCCGCCCCAGCATGAGCCGGGGTGGCCCTTTGCTGTGCCCGCAGCGAGTGCTGAGAGCGCAGGCTGACGCGCAGGAAAGCGAGCCCCGAAGCCGATACTTCTCTGCCTCGAAAGGAACGTCGCTTGCAGCAGAACCGTGCCACCATGAGCGCCTGCTTCGCCGTAACGCTGCTCGTCGTGCAGTTCCTCGTGTTGCGCTTCTCGACGTCTGAACTCCTCGTGAGAGTGGTCGTGCCGGCAACGATTGCGGCTGTACCGCTGGCGTTGTGGGCTTACCGAGATCGCGTGGGCGTGTGGATCGTGTTTGTCGGAGTTTCGGCGAACCTTGCGGCAATTCTCGCGAACGGCGGCCTGATGCCGATCACGCGAGCAACCATGATCGAGGCAATCGGCGTCGAGCGAGCCTCGGAATACGCCACAGGGGAATGGATCCAGGGATCGAAGGATGTGCTCGTTGGCCCCGGCACAGGGCGGCTGACGGCTCTGGGGGATCAGATCGTGATCAAGGCTGGACGCGGGGGGATGGCGGTGAGCCCCGGTGATATCGTCATCTGGACGGGGCTGATGGTGCTGGTCGCGGAGTTTTCCTGGAGCTGGCAGCAACGGGCGCGGCGACAGGGGGCCGCCGCCGCGCGCGTTGAGCATCCGGCAGAGGGAGGCGCAGCCACGTAGAACGTGACTGCGCGCGGTCCCGCCACCGAAGAAGCCTGCGACAGCGAGGGCACGACTCTCGCAGGCTCCGACACATTCAATGCTAAGGCGGTTTTCTGACGAGGTTCTCGCCGAACTCCGTGGTGAGAACCACCGTCCAGGTTCACACCCACCTGCGATGACAAGCAGAAAGCCCGGAACGAGTCCGGGCTTCCGATCATGTCAAGCGAAGGTGGCCTTACTCAGCCGCTGGCGCGATCGCATCGACCTTTGCGCGCGCGGCGTCCTTGTCCTTGTACCAGAGACCGTTGATCTCCGTGTAAGCGGACATGTTGTCCGGCACGTCGTCCTCGGCGAAGATCGCGTTCACGGGGCATGCGGGCTCACAAGCGCCGCAGTCGATGCACTCGTCCGGGTCGATATACAGAATCTTGTCGTCATCGCCGTCGTCGTGGATGCAGTCCACAGGGCAGACGTCCACACAGGACCGATCCTTCGTGGCGATGCAGGGTTCAGTGATGATGTACGTCATTCAGATCTCCTTCAACTGGCGGTTTGAACGCGACTCCAGCGGTATTGTAGGTTCGAGGCTGGGGAATGTGAAGGGGTTTTAGGGCGTGTTTTATTGGTTTATTCTCAAATTCATCAACACGCCTAAGGGAGCGTTAGCCGCCTGTGCCGGGCGCTATTTGCCGGATCCGATGCGGTTGCGGTCGACGAAGCGCTCCATGCGGTCCATTGCCTCGACGAGCAGATCGTAGTTCTGCGCGTAGCAGATGCGTACGTGGCCGGCCCCCGCCTCGCCGAACGCTGACCCGGGGATGACGGCAACACGCTCTTCCATGAGCAAGCGCTCTGCGAAGGTCTCGTCGTTCATGCCGCTGCCGCCGATTTGTGGAAATGCGTAGAACGCGCCCTTCGGCTCCTGGCACGGCAGACCTATCTCGTTGAGGCGACCGACGACGAACTGCCGCCGGCGGTCGTACTCGGCGACCATGCCGCGCACGTCTTCTTCGCCGGCGTTCAACGCCTGAAGCGCGGCAAACTGCGCCGGTGTCGGCGCCGACATCATCACGTACTGATGGACCTTCATCATCGCTTCGGTGAGTTCGCTGCGCGCGCAGGTGTACGCGAGCCGCCAGCCCGTCATGGCGTATGCCTTCGAGAAGCCACCGAGCAGGATCGTCCGTTCCTTCATCTTGTCGATCGACGGGAAGCAGATGTGCTCCGTGCCGAAGACGAGGCGATCGTAGATCTCGTCGGAGATGACGAAGAGGTTGTGCTTTTCGGCGATGGTCGCGACTGCGTTCGCAGTCTCCGGCGTCATGACCGCGCCGGTGGGGTTTGCCGGATAGCCGAAGAGGATCGCCTTCGTGCGCGGCGTGATGCGCGACTCGAGTTCTTCAGGGTGGAGCTGGAAGCCGTCGATTGCGCGGGTCGGAACCTGCAGATAAACGCCGCCCGCGAGCATCACGCACGGCAGATAGGCAACGTAGCCTGGATCGGGACTGAGGACTTCATCGCCGGGATCGAGGATGGCCTCGAGCGCGATCTGCAGCGCTTCACTGACACCCGCCGTAACGATGATCTCGGTGCCGGCGTCGTAGCGGACACCGTAGAGCTTGTTGATGTGACGAGAGATAGCGGCGCGCAGTTCGACAAGGCCGTAGTTCGATGTGTAGTACGTCTCGCCGTCTTCGATGCTCTTGATCGCCGCCTGGCGAATGTGGTTTGGGGTGACGAAGTCCGGTTGGCCGACGCCGAGCGAGATTACGCCCTCCATGCTGGCGAGCAGATCGAAGAAGCGCCGGATGCCCGAAGAGGGAATCGACTGTACGTGCTGTGAGATGTTGCCGCGATGGGTTACGCCGTCGCTCATCATCCGCCCTCCAGCTACGAAGGGCCGCCCTGCCTCCAACGTGGTGCTGACAAGGGGCCTCCAACAGCGCCCGCATCAGCGATACCCGACCAGAGGTCGAGTTCGGGCACATAGTACAACAACCAGGAGGAGTCGTCGGCGAGGGTGACGCGGAACCCCATGCGCTCTTCTTCGCGCCACCGGGCGTCTATGCGATGGATGTTGATTCGCGTTCCGCGGACTTCGATCCAACACGGCGCGGTGGATGTAGATGCTTCGTCTACGCCCACGCGGATTGCGAAGGCGCGGAGTCCCGCCTCTTCGTCGGGTGCGATCGACATCGTCAGGGCTGGGCGGCGAACCATGCTTCGCCGAAGTTGTCGCCCTTCAAGTCTCCCGGCGCTTCGTCGGAACGAAAGCGATACAGCGGCTTGCCGTTGTACGTGACCTGGGTCGACGTGTCGATACGAACGATGGTCGAGAATTGCCCAGTCACGTCCGGTGGCGCTGTGACGACAGTGCCCGCGATCACGAACGGCGGCCATGCCTGACCACACGCTCCGTTGCAGGCGCTTGTGCCGTCGCCGGCGTTGTCTTCGTTGAAGGTGTAGAGCGTGAACCCTGCTACGTCCGTAAGGATGCGCCGGCCTGCGATATCGGCGACGCGCACTTCCGGCGGGGCGGGTGTCGCCAGGATCTGCGGAATCGACGTACTTTCAACGGGTACAGGGGTCCCAGTGTTGGCAGCGGGCTCGTCGTCGCCGCCACCGCAGGCTGCGACGGCAATCACGACAATCACAGCGGCTACACACAGCGCCGTCCGCAGGCGAATCCCCATGCGACGTGTCTGGATGTGCATCACGGTTGTGCGAGGGACCAGTTGTTAATGGCTGTACCCGTCGTGTCGCCCGGATTTTCGTCATTGATCCAGCGATACAGCGGCTTGCCGTTGTAGGTGACTTGCACGGATCCATCGGCGCGCGCGATCGTCTCGAGCGTGCCGGTCACGCCCGGGCCAGCCGTGGGTGACTCGTCGACCAGAGGCGGCCAAGCGCTGGCGCAGCCACCGACGCACGCACTCTGTCCGCTGTCGGCGACATCGCTCGCGAAGATGTAGAGCGAGAAACCGGCGCTATCGACGAGTCCGGCCTCGCCTAGCTGGACAGTCGCGCCACCTGCGGCCGGCGTATCGGACGAGGCGGGGGTTTCACCAGCGGCGGTCCCCTCTGCGGTTGGATTGCTGGCTGGCGTCTCGCCTGCTGGCTCCGTTGACGCGGCTTGTGTCGCGGAGGGCGTGGATGGCACTGCCGTCGGGTTGTCTGCGTCGTCATCGCCGCCACATGCGACCGCAACGGCGGCGACAGCGGCTAATGCGACGATCGCGATTACTCGGAGTATGGGCTTGCTCATTTCGGATGTCCCTCCAACATTTCGCACGACTGGCGCACGCATGGTACGCGAAGCCAGCCTGGGCGGATTCGTGAGGTTACAGCGGTGGATGCTGGTCCTGCCAGCCCGACGCGGCTTCGAAGGCGCTGGCCACTCTCAGAACGGCTTCTTCATCGAAGGGCTTTCCGATGACCTGGAGGCCCACAGGCAGGCCATCCACGAGCCCTGCAGGAACGGAGATGCCCGGTAACCCGGCGATGTTCACGGGGAGAGTAAACACGTCGTTCAGATACATGGCGTATGGGTCGTTGGCCTTCTCGCCGATCTTGAACGCAGGTGTCGGCGTAACGGGAGAGACGAGGACGTCGTACTTCTCGAACGCGGCGTCGAACTCATTGCGGATGACGGTGCGGACCTTCTGGGCTTTGAGGTAGTAGGCGTCGTAGTAGCCGGAGGAGAGCGCGTACGTGCCGATCATGATGCGGCGTTTTACCTCGGCGCCGAACCCCTGACCGCGGGTCATCTCCATGTTCTCCCACATCGTCTTGCCCTGCGTGTACGAGAACCCGTACTTCACGCCGTCATATCGCGCGAGGTTAGCGGACGCCTCGCTCGGCGCAATGATGTAGTACACGGCGAGTGCTGCTTCGGTGCTCGGCAGCGGAACATCACGCTCGATGATGGCGCCCTGTGACTCGAAGGCGCTGAGTGCGGCTTCCACCTTCGCGCGCACGCCGGCGTCCAGCGAAGAAGGCATGTACTCGCGCGGCACTCCGATGCGCAGGCCCTGCACGCCGCGATCGAGGCCAACAGTGAAGTCGGGCACGTCGACGGGGGCCGAGGTCGAATCGCGCTTGTCGTGGCCGCAGATGGCGTTGAGAACGGTCGCGGTGTCGCGAACGGTGCGCGTGAACGGCCCGATCTGGTCGAGCGAACTTGCGAACGCGACGAGGCCGAAACGGCTGACACGGCCGTAGGTCGGCTTCATGCCGACGACGCCGCACAACGCGGCGGGCTGTCGGATGCTGCCGCCCGTGTCGGAGCCGAGCGCGAACGTCGCCTCGCCCGCGGCAACAGCAGCGGCGGAACCGCCCGACGAACCGCCGGGAACGCGTTCAAGATCCCATGGATTGTGCGTGGGATGGTAGGCAGAGTTCTCGGTGGATGAACCCATCGCGAATTCGTCCATGTTCGTCTTGCCAAGGACGACGGCTCCAGCGCGATCGAGCAACTCGACAACGGTAGCGTCGTACGGCGGGACATACGACTCGAGCATGCGCGAACCGCATGTAGTCGGCAGGCCGCGCTTCGACAACACATCTTTTAACGCAACGGGGATGCCAAGCAGGGACCCGCGCTCACCGTCGCTGCGCCGTTTATCTGCGGCGTCGGCGGATTCGAGCGCGGACTCCGCGGCCAGCGACAGATACGCGCCAACGCGGCCATCGACAGCCTCGATGCGGTCGAGCACTGCCTTGGTCAGTTCGCGCGATGAGATCTCGCGGGCATCGAGCCGGCGCGACGCCTCATCTATAGAGAGCCAGTGCAAGTCCAAGGGCGAATCTACTCCAGCACCGCGCGCACGCGGAGATAGCCGTCTTCGGTGGTGGGCGCGAGATCGAGTACGACGTCACGGGGCAGCGACGGGCCGGCGACATCATCGGCCATGACATTGCGGAGCATCAGCGCCTGGGTGGTCGGCTCGATGCCGTCGGTGTTGACACCATCGAGGACGTCGAAGTGCCCAATGATGTCGCCGAGCTGGCCTGCATATGTGTCGATCTCGTCATCTGTGAGATGGACGCGGGCGAGGCGCGCGATGTGCGTGACAGCTTCTCGTTCGAGCTTCATAGGGGCAGGATACGCGCTCGCGATCCGTCGTGGAATCCGATGCCTTCGTGTGCGGATGGTACGTTCGAACCGTGCGGCCCTTCGCGGCCGTGTGATAGCCTCAGAACGGTAGGGTGGTTTCGCGCGACCGTACGCCATGGCGGGCGATGGTGGCCGACTGGTAGGACTATGGTTAGCGCCCCCGATCGAGCGGAAGTTGCGCTCGGCAATCCCAGCTTCGTCTGGCGGTTCGGACAGGACCGCCGTTTAGATTTGATCCGCCGCCATGTGCCGCTGGAAGGCGCACGCATCCTCGATATCGGGTGCGGGCTGGGCGTGTATGTCCGCAAGTTTCGCGAGTTCAGCGATGACGTTTGCGGCATCGACATCGATCCGAAGCGGCTGCGTGAAGGCGCGAAGACGACGCCCGGCCTGATGCTGGCCGTCGGCGAGCATCTGCCCTATCCGGACGCCACGTTCGATGCGATCGTATTGAACGAGGTGATCGAGCACGTCACGGACGACGAGGCGACGATGGCCGAGGCGTTTCGTGTTCTGCGACCGGGCGGCCACATCGTCATATATGCACCGAACCGGATGTATCCATTCGAAACGCACGGAATCTACGTCGGGAGCCGCTTCATCTTCGGAAATATTCCCTTCGTGAACTGGCTGCCGGATCCACTGAGGAACCGGCTGGTGCCCCACGCGCGGGCGTACACGAAAGGTGGCATTCGGAAGCTGTGGCGGAACCTGCCAGTGCGCGTTGACGTAGAATCGTATGTATACCCCGGCTTCGACAACATCATTGCCCGGCGCAAGCGGCTGGGCGGGGTGCTCCGGTCGACGCTGTACCGGGCGGAGCAGACGCCTTTGAAGATGTTTGGGCTGTCGCACTTCGTCGTTTTGGCGAAGCCGGGCGCAGGGGAGGGGTAGGAGGACGAGGTTGTCACAGAATTTCGCCACGAGAAGGATGCTTCGCGGAAGGCGGCGATCCGGAAGCGGGAACAACTCCGGGGGAGGCGGTATCCCTTGGTTCCTGCAGGTAGCCATCGGCATAGTCGGGCTCGGCATCATCGCAGTGGCGGTTGGGGCAGGCAGCACGTACGCCGTCTATCGCTACTACGCGAACGACGTTCAGTCGCCGGCGGAGGTCATCGCGAGCCAACCATCGGGCGGGGCGCAGATTTATGACCGCAACGGCACGCTGCTGTACGAGTACATCGACGACCGGTCCGGGCTGCGCTCGCCTGTGAAGCTCGAGAACATTTCGCCGTACCTGATCGCGGCCACGGTCTCGACCGAGGACTACAGCTACTGGACGAACGAGGGCGTGAACCTTCGCGGCCTGGCGCGCGCGGGACTGGAGCAGTTCGGGCTGAGGGAACCCAACGCTGGCGCGACGACGGGTGGTAGTTCAATCACGCAGCAGCTCGTGAAGAACATCTACATTCCGGAGGAGGAGCGATCGCAGCGTTCGTACGAACGGAAGATGAAGGAGACGATCTTCGCGCTGGAGCTGACGAGCGACTACTCGAAGGATCAGATCCTCGAGTGGTACCTGAACCAGATCTCGTACGGCGGCATCTACAACGGCGTCGAGGCGGCGTCGATGGGCTACTTCGGGAAGTCTGCGAAGGACCTCAATCTCGCTGAGGCTGCGATGCTCGCGGGCATTCCGGCGTATCCATCGGCGTACGAGCCGATCAACAATCCCGAGCGTGCGATCGAACGGCGCAACGCCGTGCTGCAACTGATGCGCACGCGTGACCGCGTGACGGTACAAGAAGAAGGTAAAGACGTACCGGCGTATCGCTTCCAGGTGGATGAGAGCGGATCGACGGTCGATGTCAGCGACACCGCGTTCTACATCGCGACGCTGTCGCAGCCGACAATCGTTGCGCAACGCTTCCCCGTACAGGCGCCGCACTGGGTGTTCAACTACGTGCAGCCGCAAATCGAGGCGCTGTACGGGACGGAGGCTCTGTACCGCGGCGGCCTTCGCATCACGACGACGCTCGACCTGAGTATGCAGGCGAAGGCGCAGACGGCGATCGAAACGTGGTTGACGGAGTTCGAGTCGTCGGCGTACGGCCACAACGGCGCGATCGTCGCGATGGATCCGCGCACATCGGAGATCCTGGTGTACGTCGGTTCGCGCGACTACTTCTCCGACACGTACTACGAGGATTGCGACTGCGTACTCGCGGGACGCAACGACAACGCAAGCGCGTTGAACTCGCCCGGCTCGACGCTTAAGCCGTTTACGTTCGCGGCGGCGTTTGAACAACTGGGCTGGGGTCCCGAGACGGAGATGCTCGACACGCCGATCTCGTACCCCGATGCGGACGGAGAGCCGTTCACGCCGCGTAACCCGAACGGCGGCTTCCAGGGGCCGGTGACGGTGCGGAGTGCGCTGGGCAACTCGTTCAATATCCCGGCGTTCAAGGCGGCACTGTACGTGGGCGTGCCGCAGGTCGTCGAGACCTACAAGAAGTTCGGCATGACGAGCCTCGACGACAAGGGCTACGGTCCGTCGGTGACGCTCGGCGGCGTCGATGTGAGCCTGGTCGATGTGACGTACGCGTACACCGTGCTCGCGAACAACGGCGTGATGCGCGGTACGACGACATCCAAGAGCCTCGATGAAGGCAACCGCAAGCTCGACCCCGTGTCCATCCTCCAGATCACGCGACAGGACGGCACGGTGCTGTACCCCGACACGCCTGACCACCGCGTGCAGGTGAAGGAAGAGCAGGTAGTGCCGCCGCAGATCTCCTACATGATCACGAGCATCCTCTCTGACCCGAACGCCCACTGCATCACGTACGGATGCGGGACGCTGACGATCGGCCGGCCGTGGGGCGTGAAGACAGGAACGAGCGAGCCGTTCGAAGAGTTGAAGGCGATCGGCGAGACCTGGACATACGGCTACACGCCGGAACTCGTCGCCGGCGTCTGGGCCGGGAACAGCGACAACTCGCCGATGTACAACATCACGTCGACATCCATCTCGTATCGCGCATTGCGCGACTTCATGACGACGGCGCTCGCGGACACGCCGGCGAGCCAGTTCGAGAAACCGGGCGGCATTGTGTCCCTGGATACATGCACACCCTCCGGGCTGAAGGCCAATGCGACTTGCGGGCGAAAAGTGAAGAACATGCTTCCTGAGGCAACGGCGCCGAAGGAAGAGGACAACTGGTGGCGCCGCGCGAAGATCGACATCCGCGACGGACTGCTCGCGACCGAACTGACGCCGCCACAGTTCATCCAGGAACGGTTCGGACTGCAGATCCCGGAAACGACGCAGGGCTTCGCGCGGGAACAGGCCGTCGAATGGCAGCGATACCTCGCGGTCTCCGGGACGCCGAGCGAGCGCAGCACCGGCAACGCGCCTGTGGCGATCCTATCGCCGCGAAACGGCGAACGCGTCCGCGGCAACGTCGCGATCAGCGGTCGTGCTGATGACGCGCAGTTCCTGGCGTATCGCGTCGAGTGGGGCGAAGGCGCGCAGCCACTTGCGTGGAACCTACTGATGCGCTCCGAGACACCGCAGCCCGGTGGTGGGCTCGCACTGTGGAAGGTGGATGATCTGCCGACCGGAACTTACACCGTTCGCCTCGTGCTCGAGACGAAGGATCGAGGGGAACTGTCGACGTTCATTACGGTGACGGTTCGCAACGGTGCCGCTGTTGATGACGACGACGAAGATGAGGACGAAGACGGTCCCATCGCGCGCCCGACGTCAGATAACCCGTTTGAAGACGCGTTCCCGACAGCAACGCCGATCCCGGACTTCGAGTTCTAGCGTGCGGTCCCGGGCCCCGACGACTGCGCGGGCTGAAAAGCCTGCCCTACGGCCAAGCCGTTAGTCGAACAGCCACTGTTCGCCGAACGTCTCGGCAGACGGAGCCGTCGCGTAGTCTTCGTGTTCGAGGTTGGTCACGACGGCGGCGATTGGGTTCTCGCCGTCGAGATCGTCGGTGGCGATGCTTACGATGCACGAGCCGTCGTCTTGCGTCTCGCATGTCGTGACGAGGATCGTCGCCTCGACGGGGACGCCTTCGACGGCGGTAGCACGCCACGAGACGGTCACGAACGCTCCCCGCAATGGTTCACCGTCCGACCCGACGACATCCACGGTGAGCGCCAACTGATCCTCGAGTGTTTCGCTCTGCACGGACGCGACGCGCATCTGTGCGCCGACGATGACAGGCGCTGTCTCGACGGGGTGATCCGCGCGGCCGGCAGGGTGGAGCAGGTCTTCGTACAGCACGACGGCCTTCAGCCAAAGCCCATCGCGGACGATCGACGGCACGCTGGCGGCGGCATTGTCATCGAACACGAATGCGCGCCGGAAGCCACCAACGATCGTGCCGATCGGGCGCGCGCGCTGCCACTGCCAGTCCGGGTGCGTCTGCACGGCGCGTGAGTCCAGCCCCGTGAGGAAGGACGCCGCAACGAAGGGCGACTCAACGCCATCGTCCGCGACGCGCGCGACGTCGATGCCCGTGTTCAGGCCGCTGACCCAGAGCAGGCTGCCAGCAGCGGCTTCTGCGAGCGCGTCGTCGTCCGTCATGCGCGCGAGGTACACAGCGTCGGCGACGCGCGCGAGAAACCACTCGTTGCCGACAACGGCGTCCGGACCATCGCCTGGCGGCGGTTCGCTCTCCATCGCGTCCCACTGTACTTCGGGTGAATCGTCGCCTTCGTCGACACCGGGCGCGATGACGTCGAACGGGTTGCGCTCCATGAACTCGGCGTACTGCTCGCCGATGCCTAGCGCTGCCGCTTCCCACAGCGGGCGATCCGGATGCGACGGGAGATCCTGCCACATGCGGAACATCGTTTCGATATGCGCGCTGGTGTCGTAGCTGCTGCGATCCATCGTACGCAGGTCGTACTCCTCCGCGATCTCGCGCACGCTTTCCGCCGCGAGATCGAGCTGATCCTCGTCGGATGTGTAGCGGTAGAAGTCGTACGCGATCGCCGCTCGCGCCCACACGCTGTAGCTGTCTTCCTCGTTCTCGATGATCCACTCTTCGCCCATACGCGCGCGGCGATAGGCTCGGTCGGCCGTCGCCGGATCCTCGCCCTGGAACTCCGCTGCGTAGCGGGCGAGCGCGCGCGTGCCGACGAGCGTGTCATCCGGATCGAAACCCTGGTACGGACGCGTCGGCGCGGTGTGTGCGAACTCGCCCGTCGCCGGGTCGCTGAGCAGCAGCAGATAGTCGAGCGCGCGGCTGATCGCTGCCCGCGTGCGTTGTCGCATGGCGTCGGTCATCGACGGGCGGCGCGCTTCGTACACCGCGAGGAGGCCCATGAGGAACTCGCCGTGCGCGGCGGCGGTGCCCTCAATGCTCGTGTCGTCGTAGAAGCCGTTGTCATCCTCGATCGGTGCCGCGCGCACCTCTGCGTTGTCGAGCGCGACGGGCACGAACGTGCGGCGAAACAGCAAGAATTCCTCGACGGGAAACGCGTCCGTCGCGAGCGTCACTTCCGGCGCTTCGAGCGCCATGCGATAGGTGCCGGGCGCATCGACGTCGGAGAAGTCGGCGATCCAGATCGGGATGCCCCAGGCGTCGCCGTCGTACGAGGCGTTGCCGACCTTCACGACGCGGCCGTCCTCCGCGACGAGCCGCCACTGGAACGCGAGACCCACAGAGAGCGGCGCATCCGGGTCGTTCAGGCGGATGAGCACGCGCTTCGTCCCGCCGAGGTCGTAGCCGATCGTGCTGTAGAGCAGCGTGTACGTCTCGTCGGCAGCGACATATGTATCGGGTATAGCGAACGTCTCGTCGCCCTCCTGCAGGCGCGAACACGCGGCTCCGGCGAGCAGCGCCACGGCGAGCGGGATGACCAGCCAAGTGAAAGAGCGCCCCATATTGTAGGAGTGTCGGCGGGCACGGGCGCGGTGTCCAACGGAGGGCCGATGCCGAATGGAGCCGAGTCTTTGTCACCCCCCAAAGTGCCGACTATACTGTTACTGCCGCCTGCGCGCGGTCATTGTGCCGAGGTGGTGGAATAGGCAGACACGCCGTCTTGAGGGGGCGGTGCCCGCAAGGGCGTAGGAGTTCAAATCTCCTTCTCGGCACCACATTGTGAGCAAGCGCCGCGTCCGCCCGCGAGGGCGGATTCTTATCGGCCCCAGGGCTACCGCGGCGAGACGTTTTGGCAGGGCGACGTAGCCAAGTGGTAAGGCAGGGGTCTGCAAAACCCCCATCACCGGTTCGAATCCGGTCGTCGCCTCCAACTTTCAGATACGAAACCGGCTCCTTAGCGAGTCGGTTTTGTGCTTACCGGGGCCGGTTGCAATCGCCCTTGCAATCAGGGATAATGCTTCTAGGCCCGGATCCAGACTCGGCGAAGGGCAGAAAAGCGGGTTCCGGCGACGTTGGAGCGTCAACCGGAACCCTTCCGCAACACCTGGGTAAGCAGGGGCGCGGCTCGCATAGCGTAGCCGTCCCGAACAAGGAAAGGAACGGCGATCCTATGGCGACGAAGATCCAACAACACAAGCCTGATTGCAAAGCGGCGCGTGGGCGCGGGCTCCAGCCCGAATCCTGCGGGTGTAAGACGCTCTTTTGGGCGGCGATCACAAACTACCGCTGCGAGCATCCCCACGAATTGACCCGCGCGGGCGTGACTTGTCCGGGCGGCGAGCGCCACCAAGTCAAGAAGTCGGCTCGGACGCAGAAGGAAGCGCGGAAGCTCCAAACCGCCCTAGACAAGCGGCGCGACGATGATCGCGATTTCCCCGGCATGAAGCCGCCCGCGATCACGCCCGTAGAAGTCGGCCCGTCGCCGATCAACGTGCTTACCGTGGGCGCGTACGCCGAAGAGTGGGTAAGAGGCGTCGGCGTGAGCCAAGCGAAGGGTAAGCGTGGCGCGCTCCGCCAAGCGAGCACGATACGGCGCTATGCGTCGCTCATGAAGCACGTTACGCGCGAAGTCGGAACGCTCCCGCTAGACGCGCTCAAGGAACCGCAGATCGAAGGCATGTACGCCCGGATGCGCGATCAGGGCTACAAAGAGAAAACCGTACTGAACGTCCATCGGGCGCTAAAGCACGCGCTCCGCGACGCTCTCCGCAAACGCCTTATCTCGGAGAATCCCGCCGATCTAATCGACGCGCCCGGCGCGCCGCAGTACGAAGCCCACCCACCGACCGCAGAGGAAACGCGCCGAATAATCGAAGCCGCAAAGGGAACGCAGATCGCCGAGCTAGTAGCCGTTGCCGCTTGGACGGGCGCTCGACAAGGCGAGCTATTGGCGCTCCAATGGCCGGACGTTGATTTTGACGCGGCTTCAATGATCATCCGCAAGTCCAAGACGCAGAGCGGACACCGCAAGATCCCGCTTACGCCCGGCACAGTCGCCATGCTCCGCGCGTATCGCGCATGGCAGGACGAGCAGCGCGACAACCTCACGACGGCCTGGGCCGATACGGGTTACGTCTTCGTCACGAGGATCGGTAAGCCGATTGACGATTCGACGCTACGTCGCGAGTGGGATCGCGTTCGTACCGGCGCGGGCGTGAAGTGTCGCTTTCATGATCTCCGCCACGGATTCGCTACGTTCCTGCTCGGACAAGGCGTCCCGGCGAAGGTCGCAAGCTCGCTGCTCGGACACTCGCGGATCTCGATTACGCTCGATACGTACTCGCACCTGATCCCGTCGCTTGGGCTCGAAGAGCAGGCGATCGCCGCCCTCGATCAGAATCTAGGAGGTACCGCGTGAGCCAGAAGCACCAGCATGGATCCTGCGTGGGGTGTCTTCACACCTACGCACATGGCGTATGGGACGGTTACAGCCGTGCGCTCGTTGCTACGGTTCCGTTCAAAGAGGCGTTCGCGGCGCTTGACGCCCGGCAAACGCGCGACGTGAACCGCCATGTTCGCGAGATCGGCAAGCTGCTAGGGATCGAACCGGACGAAGTTAAGGAGCTTGTGGCGCATCACAAAGCGCGCTGATTAGACTCTACGGCGGCTGAAACGAAAACGCCCTACTCACGCGAGCGGGGCGTTTTCGCTTTAAGTCAGAATCCCTAACACCTTTGCTCTCCGACGTTCCTTCGTGAACCATACGCCGTGCTGCGCGTTGTCACGGCGCGAGTAGCAGCGTAGGCCCGTCTTCCGGGCGATTGCGTCTAGCCGACGCTGCCACCAGCTCTGTTCATCTTGAAGGCTTCGGCGCGTCGCCTTGATAAAGAGCGCGCCGCCTTCGTCTAGGTCAGCGTAGGCGCGATCCGCCGGGTACACGATGCGCGCGCCCGGAGCCTTGCGCGGCGCTTTGGGCGGTAAGTCCTCCACCCGTCCGATCAAGAAGTCTTCGCCTTCAATCCGAACCTTACGGGGCTTGTTGCTCATTCGTCTTTTCTCCGGCTAGGGCGATCGCCTCAAGCCGCTTCATTAGTAGGGCTCGTGGGATCCGCCGTATCTTCGGCCCAAGCGAGATCGCCGGGATCACACCCTCGGCGATGAGCTTGGAAATCTTGTGGCGATCCGTGCGGAGCAGGCGCGCCGCTTCTTTGATCGTCAGCACGTCCGGCTCCATTTCATTCATGGCGAGATACCCCGCGCTTCGTACGTGCTCTTTAGCGCCTCATGCGCGCTCCACGCGCGGAGCGCGGCGCGAGCACCTGGGCCCGCGTCGCCGTCGCCCGGCGGGTGTAGGCCCGCAAGAGCCCTTACGCGCTTGTCGCCGTCGGCTTCGATCCAGCGCTCTAGCTCGCGTTGGCGTTCGTTCTGGCGTTCCAGTTGTTCAAAGCTCATGGCCTGATTCCTTCAAGGGAGATCGGCGGGGCCCGGCGGAAGGGAAACCGGGCCCCGCGTGATCGACAATTAGCCCGACGCTTACACAGCGCCGACGCGGAAGGCTTGCGGCAAGATCGCGCCGCCGCCCACGCGATAGATCATCCGGATCCCGATCAAGTCGCGATCGCTGAATCGCTCATTGAGGATCCTGATCGCGATCCCGGCGGGCTTGCGAACGATACGGAAGCCGCGCGCGAAGTTACCGAAAATCACGACCTTGTTTCCGTTCGTCCCGCCGACGGGAACCGCGTCATTGAGAATGACCGGATGCCCGGCGAGTACCTGGCCCGTGAACGTTTCCGGGAAGTACGGGCGTCCCTCGGCGTCGATAAGCGACCGGATCGCCGCGAACGTCGCGCCCGCCATCATCCAGCACGCGCCGTCATGGAAGCGGCTCGGAAGCTGTCCCATGAGCGTGACGAGCTTCGGCGCGGAGCCGAGGTTCGCCGCCGTATTGCTCACGGTATTTGCCGTGGTGCCATCGATGTCGATTGGCGTGACGAGATCGGAGGCGTTCAACATGCCCAACGGCTCAAGGCCGATACCGGAGCCGTTGACGAGCCCCGTATCCTCCATGCGCCGCGCCTGATCAACGCTGTTGAAGATCACGGCTTCCGTTAGATCGACGTGCTGATCCTCGCGCTGCTGCTCCGTCATGAATTGGAGATCGCGCACCTTGTGGATCTGAGCCATCCAGAGCTTGACGCTGGGGTTTGTGTTCTCCGTCCCGTCGGGGATCTCCGGGGCCCACTCCGCCGTATCGCCGGTAACGATCACTTCCTCGTACGAATCGCCGTCGCAGATCCGCTCCGGCGCGCCCGCTGAGCGCAACGCGCCTTGCGCCTGGGCGTCAACGAGCGCCTTCTGAGCGAGCGTTGGCCGGACTGCGTAGCCGCCGTACGGATCCTGCGCGACTTGCATGATCATGTGTTCGGGGATCTCTACGTGGCCCTCGTTGACAGTGAGCGCGCCCCGATCGATCTCGCCCGTCCGCAAGTAGCGATCGAGCGCGCGTCCGTCTTCACCTCCGAACCGCTGCCCGTCCGCGCCGCGCTCTGCGGACTGGTATTCCACGATCGGCGCGCCGCCCGCCAGCTTGTTTCTCCAAGCGTTGTGATCGTTCTCCTTTTGATGGCCCTTGAGCGTCGCCACCTGAGCGAGCACGCGCTCGCGTTCGTCGAGCTTGGGGCCCATCGCCTTGTACTCGCCCCTGCTCATCATCGTGTCCAACTCCGCACCGAGCGCGCGTGACCGCGTAAGCAGTCGTGTCATTTCCTCTGTATCCGTTTCCGGACTTCTGCGAGACATCCTGTTACCTCACTTGTTCAATCGTTCAGTCGGGATCGTTCGCGATCATGGCCGGGAACCTGATCGCTGGTATCGCCGAGCGGATCTCCGGGAGAGAAGATAGAGAGAAGCCCCCGGAGTCCGCCCGACTTGGAGCGCGCTCCCGTAGCGCGATCCTCTGCTCTCGCTAGCGCTTCCGCCCGCGTTGTTCCGGCTACCTCGCCAATCGGCGGCGTCTTCGAAACCACGGGCGCTAACGCCTGTAGCGTGTGTTAGTGCCCCCATCCGCGCGGGGATCAAAAAACGGACGTAACCGATCAGAGTGATCAGGTACGCCCGTCCGTCCATGTTCGCGGATCGCCGAGCCGGGAAAGGCTCGAACCGTCGGGGGCTATTCGTCATTGTCGGGGCTAGGACTACACCCGGCTCCCGTGAGCGCTACGGCGCGCTCTGGTCATCGGGGGCTAAGATCGCGGATCGCCGATCGAAAGTCAAGCGCCACTCGTAGCCCGGTTGAGGGTGCGTGATGGGGTGCGTGACGCGCGCCGGGTAGGTCCAATTTCGAAGCTAAATCAGGGGTGCGTGATCACGCGCGTCTTAATAGTAGAGTGAGAGCATGACCGTATAACGTTAAACGGTACGTTGCGAGAATGAACCCCGCCCCTAACATCCGCGCTAGGCATGACCGGGATCGCCCCCCTGGATACAACCGGGCGTCCGTTGCAGGGGGTAGCCCGCCCCACGCCAAACCTTAGATCTCTTCAATAAAGAATCAGACGAAGGGTTAGACGCGATCCCGCCTTGGCCTTCCAGATCGTCGCCGTAGGGCCCGGAAAGGGCCCTTCTGAACCGCCCAATAGGATGTCCCCGCTATTGTGCTGTTAGCGCTACTCCGGCGCTCACGCGCCTACGTAGCGCTCGGCGTCCCGGCGCGATCCGTGCGAAAAGTATGGTCTGTTCGTAAGCGAGCTATGATCTTTGCCGCCGGGCGATCGGAAAAATCGGCTAGTATGCTTCAGGCTCGCTCGCTACTTCGCGTACGCGCTAATAGTATTCCTGCGGGAACCCTCCACGCCCGCGCCGCGATCGCGCCCGCCTGATTGCAAACCCTGATTGCAGCGCCCGCCCGTGCGGGGATCTAGCTTCGATCGCAGGGGTTTAGCAAACCCACGATCGCGCTGCCGACGCCGAGCAAGGCCCGCGCGGATGTTCATGTGCGAGCTAGATCACTGGCGCGGATCGCGCCGGGCTCGGCCTGGGCGGGCGGGGGGCCTGTTTAATCGTCAAGTCCCGCGCGCGTCTGATTGTTATGGAGGGGCCCCAAAACGTCCGGGGCTAGTTTTGAGCGATTCATGTTGAAGCGCTCGGATTTGGGTGAGGCGGTGCGACCTGTCTCGTAGCTGACGAACGCAAAAACCTACGCTTTTCCGATGCTCCATGTCGAGTCCCCCTCAATAGACGTAAAGAATTCGTTAACCAAGATGCAAAGATTAACAAGCCATTATCGTGGTAGCATTTTGTCGATACCGTTGGTAGCCGGTTGATCGCTCTTGAATCAACCTCGCAGCCGCAAGGAAAGTTGCGCTACCAACTTCCAACTTGTTGAAGGGCCCGGCGGGGAACCACGCAAAAGCGCCTATTCGTGCGCCTTTATTAAGTGCACCCTAGCGCCGTCGAGGCTTTGAAGGGCAATGGAAAACAGAGAGATCTACGTACCAAGGTCACTACGAATTTCTGATAGTGACAAACGCCGCCTCGACGAGTGGGCGCGGTTCTCCCTCATTTTCGCTCTAGTTGGGTGCTCGGTTGGGCTTGGCGTTCTCATCTACGGACTCGTTATCGATAACGCGACGGTTGCGGCGCTCTGCGTCCCACCGTTCGGTTTGACCATCGCGTACATCGGCGTGCTTCCTCGTTTCTTGACCAGCCGCCTCGACCACTAGATAAGCGGGTGTTGAAGTGCCTGATGGCTACCTGCTATGCTTGCCAGCTATGACAACTTCGAAGATTCCTTGGCGAGCGAATTTCACTAACTTGAGCATGTACGATCGCTGTCCGTACAAGTTCAAACTGTTGGTTCTCCAAGGACGGAAGGACTTGGTTCAGCCGCCGTCAGCGGCGCTTGCGCTTGGAACGAGCGTTCATAAGGCGCTCCAGGAGATCTTCCTGCTATCCCCGCCTGATCGCACCGAACAGCGCCTTCTTGAATTGCTCAAGGCATCATTCCTACGTGAGTTTCGAGGCATCGACCGCGACGAAATGCAGCAAATGTGGGATCGCGGCAAGAAGGCCATGCGGCTCTTCGTCCAACATGAAGACATGGAGGCAGACGCCCTCTTCTTAGAGGAGATCTTATTTGTGAACCTCCCGGACTTCACGGTTTCAGGCAAACTCGATAGAGGACACAGAGATCCGGACGGAAAGCACCACATCGTTGACTATAAGACGGGTAAGCAATTGCCGGATCAGATGCAGTTGCAAATCTACTCGATCCTCGGCTCCGACCATTTGAGCGTTGACGAGTTGCGAGTGTCATACCTCTATGTCGAACGAGAGGGCAACGATCGCTGGATCACGTACGAAGTAGGCGAATCAGAAATAGAAGCTGCCATTGAAAGCGTGACCGATCAGGTTGCTCGGATTTCCGCCGACAAGAACTATCCCGCCCTTACCGGCCCGCTTTGTGATTGGTGCCAATGCCTCCCCGTGTGCGATGCGGGAAAAACCTACTTGGCTAATACTCCGTCGGAGTCCGATTTGGCATTCGACTAGGGCGAATCTAGGGCTTGACTTGGGTTCGGCACAAATGTTCTAATTGGCCGGTAGGAACCGATCATGAGAGAGACACGGACAGCCGAAGAAAAACTCATCGACGACGCCCTTTCGCTAGTGCTGCTATCGAAGGCTCAGGAGAGCACGTCCGAACAGGACGCGATTGGCAATCGAATCAAAGTTATGAAACTCCTTTTTCTCGCGGGAGAAGCGATGTTCTCCGAGAGAGCCAAGGGGCTGAATTTCTGTTTCTATCGCTACACTCGCGGCCCGTTCTCAAAAGAAGTTGAAGAGTCCTGGGACGAGCTTAAGCAGAGCGGCCACTTGTGGGAGGACGAAGAGTTTCAAGTCACGGATTCCGGCAGAGAGTTGGCGCGCGCGTTTGAGGAAGATGTATTGAAGGATCCGTCGAACAAACTCTTCTTTGACGTTATCGACGGCATTGCGACCAAACACGGCGCGAGCGACCAAGACGAGTTGTTGGATCTCGTGTATCGAATGACGGTCTCGGATGTCACGGGTAAAAGCATCCGAATCAATGACGCGCCGATGGGGACTCAGTTCACCTTGGTACTTGAACCCGAAGAGGCAAGCACAGTCCTATCCATCGAGGAAGGATGGATTGATACGTTACTTGTGGAGTTGAATCGTGAGCGACGCGAAAGCCTCGCCCATGCAATCAGCGGAGTCCGGGACGGACGAACGCGAAGGCATGACGAGCTCTGGCCCAACGTATGAGCTGCGCTACTCGGAGGACTTTGACAAGAAGCGTGCATCTCGGAAGCTCCGAACGCACGATGCGAAGATCAAGGAAGTCTGCGAGAAGCTAGCAAGGAATCCGTACACGGCGGCGGGTTCGCATCCGTTGAAGTACACCCTTGCCGGATTGCGCGCCGCGACAGTCAAGGGCGCGATTCGAGTCATCTTCAAGGTTTGCGAAGAGTGCCGCCGTATCGAAGGTTGGCGCGAAATGCACGCACTAGATTGCTGCGATCTGGAGGAGTGCGCGAATCTGTTTGTGATCACGTTCTTGGACATAGAAGAGGATTACCACCGCTAGGAGGGCTTATGGCTGAATCAACGAATGGATCAGAGGGTGTCGGCGCTTCAACCGAAGATCGCGATCAGATCCTAACCACGTGGATCAGGTCGGCGGAAAACGAAACGGCCTCGATAGGCATAACTTTGCTTGTTGGCGGCCTTCTAGTTTCGGGAATGACCATAAGCCTTGGCCAATGGCTTGAGGCCCTAGGCGGCTCGCTTGCAAAGGGCTTGGGAAATAGTGGGGACGGCGCGCAGATTGGAGATCTGTTTAAGAGTCGTGCGGATGAGTGGCGCGCCGAGAGATCAAAGGAAACGTCAGAACGATTCGAGCCCGTCTATGTTCACTTGAAGGACGTTGAGATCTGGTCAGGCAATGCTTTCAATAAGTTTCCGATTTGGCGCGGGCGCTTGAAGTCCGTCGATGGATGGGCTCTTGGACTCCGCGAGGGACGCTAGTTAGCTGCCCTAACACACCTGCTCAGCTCGGTGAAGCGCTTTTTCCGATCTGGGGCGCGTCTCGATTAGAGCTTAAGCGTAACTTTGAACGTCTTGTTCAAGCTTCTTTGCAAGTCATCTAAGGCCTTCTGAGCCTTTCGCCCGTCATCGCCACTAAACTTGATCGTGAGGCCACAGACGCATTTTCTCGATCTGCCTGGTACCAATTCAGACGCGGATCGAGATCTTGCGCTTGCACTCCGGACAAGAAATCTGAGTCTTTAGATCCATCACGGGCTCCCCCTATTACAAGAACGGTTGTTCGAACTAAGTTTACTGCTTGCAATCAACCACTGCAATCAAAGGGCCAGGCTCTTAATGGAGCGTTGCGGCGTTGGCGGGCAACTTAGTAAGTGCCCTCGTTCAATTCACCGACACGCGCCCCTATTCGCCATACAACGCCAAACCTGGAGCGATCTGCAAAACCCCCATCACCGGTTCGAATCCGGTCGTCGCCTCCAATCAAATGCAAGACTCGCGCTGTGAGCGGGGTTAGTTTGCTTAGGGAACCTGCTGGAGAGCCTCTCGGAATTCAGCCGTTGAGGGTCGGGCCGCCGACCTGGATCTCGCCGATCAGGTCATCGGCGCCTTCGAGTTCGACGCGGCACGAAATCAAGACTGGCGCAGCGTCTGTGCGGGTGACCCGCGCAATCGCCTGGCCCTCTTCCGTGCGGCCGTTGATCGGTTCGACGGTCGCTCTGCCCGTCACCACCTCCCATCTGATCGGCCAGCTACCACTGACGGTTTGGCCGTCCTCATCCATCGTCGTTGCCCTGACGTCGAAGCTATGATCGGGCTCGACCTGCACATTCAGTTCGACGACTTGTGGAAGCGCCATTCGATCCTCCGTTTCATCCGGTTGCGGGATGTGGGGATAGTGTGCCGGACACGGCGAACGACACCAGTGCCACCTGGCCCATCACCGAATGTCGATTCGGTGGCCAAGACGCGAATATCAGTACGATGTCGGGCGACTGACGTCCGACGACACCGAGGACCACCACCTATGACAAACGCCGACGACACCAATCAGCCATATGTCTCCACCGGCACGCTCCCGCGGGAAGAGCTCGTGCGATCGCTCATCGACCAGGCGTACGCGCGCTTCGGCGCCAACACGGACGGCGCTGTCTCGTCCGTCTATCCCGCGCTCGAGCAAGTAGCACCGGATCTCTTTGGCATCGCCGTCGTCAACGTCAGTGGCAGCGAATATGCGGCCGGCGACGCGCAGCACGAGTTCACGATCATGAGCGTGTCGAAGCCGTTCGTGTTCGCGCTTGTCTGCGGGGCGATTGGCATCGAGGAGGCGCGGCGCAAGCTCGGCGTGAACGGCACCGGCCTGCCCTTCAACTCACTGGAGGCGGTCGAACGGAGCACCGACGGGCGCACGAATCCGCTCGTAAACCCGGGCGCGATCGCGGCGACGAGCCTCTCGCCGGGAGCGACCTTCGCCGACAAGTGGGCGTTCATCCACGACGGACTGTCAGCGTTCGCGGGGCGCGTCCTCGCCGTCAACGAGGACGTGTACGCGTCGGCGTCCGCGACGAATTTTCGCAACCGCGACCTCGCGAGCCTGCTCCACGAGCGCGGGGTCATCTACGCGCCGCCGGCAGAAGCGACAGATCTCTACACGAAGCAGTGTTCGCTTAACGTCAGCGCGCACGATCTCGCCGTGATGGGCGCGACGCTCGCCAACGGAGGGCTGAACCCGCTCACCGGCAAGCGCGTGGTCGATGCGGATGTGTGCCGCCACACGCTCGCGGTGATGGCGACGGCCGGACTCTACGAGACGTCGGGCGACTGGCTGTGGGATATCGGACTGCCCGGCAAGAGCGGCATCGGCGGCGGCATCGTCACGGTATCGCCGGGCAAGGGCGGCCTCGGCACGTTCGCGCCCAGACTCGATGCCGCGGGTAACAGCGTGAAAGGCCAGCTAGCCGCGAAGTTCCTCTCCCGTAGCCTAGGCCTCGACCTCTTCGCGTCATAGGCAAACAACGCTTACTCACTGCAATTTATAACGTTCGTATAGTTGCTGCCGATGTATCCGAGATGGACTTCCACGCCCCGGTCCATGACGAAACCGGATGGAAACCCCCACGGCGCATCAAAACCGGTGCCGCGCCCGTATGGCTTGAGGCACACCGTCGTAATCGTAAGCGCATCTCCGAGATAGTCCGAAGCTGGCGGAATGCAGCGTGCTTCCAGTTGCGTCTCGGCAGCATCGAGCCAGGCGAAGGTGCAGTCCATGCTCTGCGATTCAAATGCCACGACGTCGATGAAGGTCCGGTCGAACGTCAGGCGCCAGACCATGAGCGTGTAGTCAGGGACGGCTTTCGGGAAGTCGCTCGGCAGGCCGATGGTCGGCACGTCGATGGTCCAGATAATCTGCGCGGGTTCGCCGACTGTCTGAGGCCCAAAACGAGGCACCGATATATACAATGCGGGCGTCCGTACGGGGGTGGGCGTCGGGGAAGGCGTGGTCGGCGTCGCGCTCGCGTCCGCAGCTCCGGCCGTCGGTGTAACGGCGCGAGTGGCCACGGCAGTCGGGCTTGCCGTTTGTGTCGCTGCTGCCACCGTTCGCGTCGTCGGGAAGCGCGTCGATGTCCGCGGCACGGCCGTCGGAGTGACGGAGGGCGTCGGACAGCCGTAGCAGTCGTCCGGCGTGTTGCCGGTCACGCCGCGGAGTGAGCCATACACTCTGCCCCCATCCCAAACGAATATTCCACCGCCTCCACCTGCTTCGTTTTCAGCGATGGCAGCACGCCCGCGAATGATTGTGATTCCGGCAACCCATACGCCACCGCCGGTGAAGTGAGAAACGTTGTTACGAATGGACGACCGATCATTGAGCGTGAGTGTGCCCCGGTTGTACACGCCGCCACCGTTCTGACGAACTTCGTTGTCGTGAATTGATGACCTGTCGTTCATGGTGAACGTGCCGGTGTTGTGAACGCCTGCACCAGTCCCGGCACGAGACATCGCGCGGTTGCCGGAGATGGCCGACCGATCATGCATCGTGGCCGTTCCATAATTGAGCACGCCAGCGCCGTCGACGGGCATGTTGTTGTTCGCGATGGACGCCCACCGTCGCATCGTCATGGTGCCAAGATTGAAGACCCCGCGGCCATTGTTGTTTTCAATCCGGGCGCGATCCGTCAGCAGTAGGCTGCCAACATTGAAGACGCCACCTGTACGATGAATGATTCCGGGATACCGAAGTGCGCATGGCCCTTCTGGCGAGTCGTTCGGTCCGCAATGATAGTTGGAGTTCTCCTGCACCGACGTTCGTCCGTCAAGCACGAGCGAACCACCGTTGTAGATGCCAGCTGTACGCGTTCTTTCCGGCGCCAGCGCATCCGCACTCCCACCGGTAACGATCAGATCGGTCAGCACAACGTCGGCGCCTTCCGCGATCGTGACGACGGTGCCGCCGTCGCCCTGAAGTGTCGCCGGACCGAATCCACGCAACCGGACGTCGTGCGCGATTGTGAAGTTGCCGACGCAGGTACCTCGCACAATCAGCGTTGCATTGCGGGGCGCCGCGTCGATCGCCGTCTGCAGATCATCGGCGCCACAACGAACGATCGTCCGTGAAGCGCGCGCGGAAACCGTCCCGCTCACCACGAGCGCGATCATCATCAGCCCGACCATTGCGGTCGCTAGTACAGCTATGCGTCTCATGGTGTGCTCCCCTCGGCGGTGATTGAAGCCAGACTACGCTCGCGCAATGCTTCGCTCAAGAGCCATCTGGAGTTCGTTGACGCCTTCGCCTGATCGAGTCCGCCTACTGGAGTGTTGGAGGAATGCGCCAGATGCGGAATCCCGGCGCCGTGCCGATGCTAAGTGGGGTCAGTTTCGTTACGCCCACGCCTAGTGGAGGTTTCATCCGTGCACAGGTTCTTCCTCTCCGCCGCAGCGGCCGGAGTCGGCATCTCGTTATTAGCCGCAACGGTCGCCCATGGTGCCCAAGGCAGCGGCAAGAGCGCCGACCATCGCAACGACGACTTCGTCATCATCTGTCACTACGATCGCAACCAGCAGGGGCCGAACGCCGGTCCGCACACCATCACCATCAACCGCAACGCCTTGGATAAGCACCTGCAGAATCACGTGAAAGCGGAAGGCTTCATCGGCGACGACAGCGAGGGCGCCTGCCCTGCAGCGCCAACGTCAACGCCGACATCCGCACCGACGAACACGCCTACCAACACCCCGGCGCCTCCAGACACGCCGACCAACAGCCCGACACCAACAGATACGCCGGCACCCACCGACACGCCGACACCAACAGACACACCCACGCCGACTGACACGCCGACGCCGACTGACACGCCGACGCCGACGGACACTCCGACCGATACACCGACGCCAACGCCCACGGACGTGCCAACCGATACACCAACGCCAACTGACACTCCGACGCCAACGGACGTGCCAACGGATACACCGACGCCGACTGACACGCCGACGCCGACGGACACTCCGACCGATACACCGACGCCAACGCTGGAGGCGACGGCTGAAGCAACAGAGACGCCAATCGAGGATTGACGCCGAACCGCGCCACGTTTCCACCAGTCCAAATTGCGGAAGGGCTCCTCTAGGAGGAGCCCTTCTGGGCTGTCCTGGCCATCAATGAGGCGCTCGCGGACACAAGCTTGTTCAATCGCCCGGACTTCCCTCTGCCGCGCGGCCGCCGTAGAGTGCCAACGTGCTCAGCGCAATTCTCGCCATCGCGCTCCTCCTTGCCGCCTTCGCCCTGATCGGTGCGCTGATCTGGGCTGCGCGCCGGTTCAACCTCCCATGGTGGGCGACACTCGCTATCGGATTCCTCCTCATTCCCTTCGTGGCGTCGTTCGTCTTCCTCGCCGGCACGCTCACGATCATCTGACGCCCTGACGCCTCAAGCCCCACACGGACACAAAGTTCTTGACGCGCCGCGTTGATCGAACACCTCTGCGCCCTGATGATGCATGCATGCCCCTCGTCGCCAAAGCAGCCGCCATCCTCTTCGTTACCATCGCTGCGATGCTCCTCAGTCCAGCCACCCTGGCGCTCGGAGTGTGGATCGCGGGACCGGGCGCGCCGATCGTTGGACTGCTCGTCGTCGCCGCGAGCGCGTGCTTGGCCCTCAAAACTGCCATGTCCCTGCGCGCCGGACACTAGACCCGCCCCAACAGCCGAAACCCAATCGTGATTCGTTCTTATGACAAGTCGCTCGACGCGTCTGGGGTGATGGAGCGCATGCGATCAATATTTCACGTGAAACATCACCATGAGGGGATTCGGCAAAGGGTGCGCCCTACTCTGCTGGTTTGTTCATCGCGTTCTGATAGCCGTTGACGAAGACGTTGCTCGTCCAGGCGACGAGCGCGGGGTCGTCCTTCAGTTCCGGTAGCCCGCGGAGCATGTCGTAGGCGTGAATGGGGTCGTGCCAGGCCCAGCCGGATAGGAACATCCCGAAGGGGATATTGCCGCCCAAGCGCTTGCTGTCCCCGCCGAAATACATCATCAACTGCGTTTGCTCGTCGGTGATCTCGCGCAGAGCCGCGATGAGCGCTGCGCGGTTTGCAGCGCCTTCCTCGAACACACGCGAGAGCGGCCAGTCGCGCCGCTCGGCGACCAGCGCGTCGTTAAACTTGTCGACGTCGAATGGTGAGCCATCGGCTTCGTCGGGTAGCTTGCCGCCGGCCGCCGTCGCCGTGAACATCTGCTCCATGATCGGATCGAGCGTCGCGAGGTGGGCGGCGAAGTCCCGCACGAGCCACGTGCTTTCGGGCGCAGGGCGATTGAGTTGCTCTTCGCTGAGCGAGTAGCAGAACTGTTCGAACGTCTTGCGGTTCTCGATGATCTGCTCGATGACTTTCTCGGTCGCGGCGCCCATAGTGTTTGGTCTCCTTCTATTCGTTTTCTGTAGGGAGCACTTCGATCGCGTCGCCAACGGCGATCTCCCCTGGCTGTGTGACGGTCCCGTACACGCCGAAGTTCACTTCCTTCGGCTGGTCCGTGCGGTAGGCGGCGATCATCTTCAGCGTATCGTGGTCGTGTTCGCCGGAGTCCGGGTTGAGCGTCGTCATGACACAACGGCTGTCGCGCATGCGGACGCAGATGACGGCGGTGCCGATGCGCACGCTGGCGTCCAGCCACTCATCCTCCTGGTGCGGGCGTTCGGCGCCGGCGATGTAGATGTTTGGACGGAAGCGGCGTTCCTCGAAGGCCACACCGCTGCCGTCGCGTAGGGCATCGATGGACGTGGTTGAGAGAAGCGACACGGGAAGTGCGTCGACGCCACTGCGCTTTTCGGCCGAACGCACGAGGCGCATGCGCGTGCCCGTGAATAGCGTCAGCGCATCGTCCCAGGGGCCGGGAACTTCGTACGCGGGACAGTCGGGTACATCGAAAAACCGCACGGCGACGGGCTCCCCTACGAGCGGCTTTGCTTCGATCGCGCGACCGTCCGGGAAGTCGAAGCGCAGCAACTCGCGGTCGAAGACGTAGTCGGCGCGGACGGTCGCCAGCGCGCCGATGTCGCGCATCGTGACGAGGCGGTTGCTTTCGTCGATCAGGAAGAACTCGCGGTCGCCGACGAGGCCGGTCTTGATGACGGACGCACGCTCCACGCTCTGCAGATGGAGCGACTTCACGGGAGCGATGTAGATGGCTTCGACGTGCATCGTCGTCCCTTTGAACCCGCGAGCGCGCGCGAAAGGGCGCACCGGTCGCGCGCCGTACTCGAACCTAGGCGTGAAGCGTGGCATAGTGGCGCACCGAGAGCCAGAAGGAGGACATCATGGGCAAGCTCGATGGCAAGGTGTGCATCGTCACGGGAACGAGCCGTGGAATCGGCGCGGAGATTGCGCGCTTGTTTGCGGCGGAGGGCGGCAAGGTGATCTGCGCCGCCCGGACGATGAAGGAAGGCGACCACCAGTACGAAGGGTCCCTGGAGAGCACGGTCGCGGAGATCAAGAACGCCGGTGGCGAGGCTACGCCGGTCGCAGTCGACCTCTCGATCGAGGAAGACTGCCTACGGCTGGTGCAAACGGCGCGCGACACGTATGGCCCGATCGACGTGATGGTGAACAACGCCGCGCTCACCTACTTCTTCCCCATAAAGGATTACCCGACGGCGCGCTGGATGCGATCGTGGGCGGTGAATTTCCACGCCCCGTTCATCCTCAGCCGTGAGGTGCTGGCCGACATGGTTCCGCGCGGGAGCGGCAGCATCGTCAACATCTCGTCGGGTGCGGCGATCGGTCCGGGGCGCGGGCCTTACGATGAGGCGACACGGCGCGGCTACGGCGGCACGTGCTACGGCGCGGAGAAGGCGGCGCTCGAACGCTTCACGCAAGGGCTTGCCGCTGAGGTGTACGACGCAGGCGTGTCGGTGACGTGCTTCTCGCCGTCACAGGTGGTGCCGACGGCTGGCACGGTGCATCACAAGCTCGTGCGGGGAATGGATGATCCGAACAGTGAACCAACATCGGTCATGGCGCAGGCGGCGTTGTTGCTGGCGACGGAACCGCTCGAGAAGGTCAGCGGGCGTGTGACGTACAGCCAGGAGATCCTCAAGGAATTCGGCTGGATCGAAAATGCGGTGGGCATCGGTGTCGACTTCAAAGGCAGTGGCTACAGCAGGATCTAGCTCGCATTGGGCGGCTCGCATCATATAGCCCTTCGCCGAGACCTAGCGCTGCGCTAGCGGATACACAGTGATGCCCTGCAGCAGGATCGGCTCGCCGATGACTGCGGCAGTGGCAAGGTCGCGGAGGATGACTTCGCCCTCCGAGTCTGTGTGGTGGCTGAGGATGAGCGTGCTCGCGTCGGCCGCGTTCGCCGGAGGGAGTGTCGGCGGCGAAGCTGTTGCGGGAGCATCCGTGTAGTAACGCAGCGGCACGTCGATGTAGCCGCGCCAGACGAGGACGCCGCCGCCGCGCTCATCAACGACCCTGGCCGCTCCTCGCCAGTCTTCGCGCGGCCCGGCGTCGTACCAGTCAACGATCGCGGCGATCATCAGCGCGCCGACGAACACGCCAGCCGCAGCGGCTACAGGCGTCGCGATCCTGCGGCGCGAGAATAGGTCGGCAACGTACTGTCCTGCTTCGACCAGGCCGACAGCCGCGACGAAGGCGAACCCGGCAATGTACGGCGATGCCTGACGCGCATCGAGCACAGGCGAACGCAGCCACGAGACGGCGAACTGCATGAGCGGCACAAGCGCAATCGCCGCGACGCAGGCAACGTACGGATCTTTCACGCGCTTCGATACGCCATACACACCGAATGCAACCAGCGGCAGGGCTATCGCAAGCCAGAGATCGTCGGCGCGCTGTAGCCCGAGGAGCGATGAAAAGACGAGGTCCGCGAGCCGCCACGACGGCTCAGGCAGGTGACCGACGCCTTCACGCGCGCTCTCCATGAAGTTGCCATACCAGGGCGCAAAGGCGATGACGGCGACAGCGATCGCACCCAAGCCGTACGTCGCGACTGAACGGCCGTTATCGCGCCACTTCCACACGGTGAACGCGGCCAGCAGCGCGATGTGCACCCCGATCACCAGCACGGAGCTGTAGTGCGTGTACAGCATCGCTGTCAAGAGGACGGCGTAAGCGGCGGCGCGCCAGATCGCCGGGCGGTCGATGACGGCTGCAAGCGCGACCGTCGAAGCGAGCGCGAGCAGTCCCATGAGCGGATACATGCGGGCTTCCTGCGCGAATTCGATGTGCGTCGGATGCACGGCCAACAGACCGCCGGCGACTGCCGCCAATGGCCAACCGCCCGTTCGCCAGCCGACATACAATAGAAGTCCCACCGACGCCGCACTCGCGAGTGCGGACGGCAGGCGTAGCATCGCCTCGGCGTCGCCGAAGGCATCGACGAACATGCTAAGAACGGCGTAGTACAGGGGAGGGTGGCGATCGGCGGCAGTCCAATCGACCATGTCGCCAAACGAGAGGCTGGCGGCGCGCCACGACCACGCTTCGTCCAGCCAGATGCTCTTGTCACCAATGCCGTACATGCGTAGCGCGAACGCAACGCAGGCGATTGTCGCCGCGAGGGCAAATGCGAGCACTGGCGACGTACGTTGCTCGGATTTCGTCATGGGAGGAAGGGTACTCCGCGATGGAAGCAGGACGTTACGGGCCTTGACGGAAGACGATGAGTTCGTCGACTCCCTGCAGGAGCCTCGGGACGTTAATGGGGATGCGGTGATCCTCGACAAGGCCTGCGGAACAGGCCGGCAATTCGGCGTCCGACACGCCGAACCGCCCGCCGGACTGGACGACGATCAGGTCTAACTGCGCGAAGCGGGCGCGGTCGGCGCAGGTCAATTCTTCGACGACAGCAGGCTGGCCTGCATCGCCGCCCGGATCGGGGTTCCGCGTTGCGGTGACCAGGATGCGGTCGCCGATGATTCCGATGCGTTCACCCTCGAGCGCTGCGAGTCCGGCAGCGGCGCCACCCCATCCACTTCGGTCGGCGACGGAGCTGTCAGCCGCCGTCATGCGCCAGTGTTGGGCGAACGCCTGGACGTCCTTGCCCGACTCGACGCGATTCGTGATGACGTCGCCTTCTGGCAACCAAGATCCGCCGAACGAGCCGCCCCAGAGCTGCAGCAGGCCAAAGGCAACGCAAGGGGCGAGTACCAGCACACCGTTGCGCATGCGGTCAAGACCGATCGCTGTCATCAGGGCGATCGCGGGTAGAGCGGGCATCAGGAACCGGCTGTCCTTGAGGACGAGGAATGTTGATGAAAGCACGACCCCTGCCCACCAGGAGATGAGCAGCCCGCGCGAGGTCGCTCGCAGAAAGAACGGCAACATCGCGAGCCAGAGCACGGCGAACAGCAGCGTCGTCTGATACCACGTGCCTTGCAGGTAGTACGTAAGGCCGAGCAGACTCCAGGTGTCCGGGTCGCCGCGAGAGCGAGCGTAGTCCTCTTGCGCCGTGCGGTAGTCGCCAAAGAACCAGTCGACCCGCGGCAGGTACCACCAGAGGAGCACGACGATGACGGGCAATAGCGCGAGACCGAGGTGCAATGCGGTGGTCTTGTGTCGAGGCGCTCGCAGGAGTTCGTACGCGAGCGGCGCGATGATTGCTAACAGGAACGCCTGCTTCGTCAGCAACCCGATGGCGCACAGCACGCCGAAGCCGGCGCTCCAGGCGAGGTTCTGGAATCCGCGCGCGCGGAGCAATGCAAGGACCGCCGCGGCCACCATCGCCATCAAGGGCAGATCAAGCAAGAGCGAGCGGCTGTGAATGTACGTCGCGGGGTACAGAGCGAGCAGTATCGTCGCGAACGCACCGACGCGCGGGGACCAGCGTTCGACGCCGATGAGGTATGTCGATGCAAGCAGCACGGCGACGAAGAACAGCGCGACGACGCCGATCGAAGCGTCGATGCTGTAGTTGGTGAACCGTAGGGATGTGGCGAAGAAGACGTGCACGAGGGGCGGATAGAACTGCCGCTCTTCGGACAGGTATCGGCCAGGGAAGGAGTCGAAGAAAATGGACGAGAAGAGATGGGCGGACGGATCGAAGATCAGAGGCGCTTCGTCGGCGGCGAGCCATGCGATCGAGACGGCCGCGAGAAGCAGGAACATCACGACGGGCACGAGCACCCATCGCGGAGATGACGCTGACGGCGATATCACTTCTTGGGTACCTGGATGAACTCGCCCATGGCGCCTTTGTGGTTGGTACCGGGGGTGGGATTTGAACCCACAAGACCTTGCGGCCGACGGATTTTAAGTCCGCTGCGTATGCCAGTTCCGCCACCCCGGCACGCGCCCTGGCACCGCGTCGCAGCACGGACATGGCGACTATATCACGCGCCGCGGAGGGCGCCGTCGCACCCTACTCCGCGGCGGGCACGACTCTCACCACATCAATCACACCGAAGATAGTGGGGTGGTCGTCGAGCGTCACGACGGGCTCGTAGGTAACTACCGGAGGCCCACAGCCGGCGAGCAGCAGGGACTGCGTGAAGTCCACGACGTAGGAAATGCGCTCGTCGCGCACGTACTCCGTCATCGTGCAGTCCGCGAGCGCGTCGTAGGCGCCTTCGTTCACGACGCCATCAAGGTTGAGCACGGTGCGTTCGCTGTAGTAGCCGATGATGCCACCGTTGAAGGATCCGGCGCGCTCATCTTCAGCCGTGTTCTCCGCGAGCCAGCGCCCGGCATCGTGCATGAGGAGTGTGCCCTGATTCTCGCCCGTCCAACTCATCGGGTGATGGGGCTCGTACGCGACGATCAGGATGACAGCGATCGCGCCGTAAGCGACCCATCGAAGACGCTCATGCGTGGACGGAGCGATGCGTGGGAGTGCTTCGCGTAACAGCAGCAGCGCGCCGTGGATGGTCATGCCGATCGCGGCGGCGCCAAGAAGCGCGGCTGGGGTGTAGTACCAGCTTCGCGTGAACCAGCGCACGCCACCGTGGAACGCGAGCCCGAGCGCGAATCCGCACCCGACCACGGCGACTGCAAGAGCAGCATCCGCATAGCGACCGCGTATCCGGAACGCCGCGACAGCGATCACGATCGCGCACAGCGCTGCGGCGAGGATGGCGGCCCATTCGGGAAATGTCGCCGGCACGAAGTACGAATGCGGCAGCTCTTCGGTGAAGATGACGCGGATAACCTCGATGCCGTGAGAGACCTTTGTAGAGAGCGCGTCGCCATGTTCCGAGATGTATGCATCGCGGAAGTAGACGCCGCCTGCGCGCCCACTGATCTGCACTACGCTACCCGTCGCGATCAGGCTCCAGGCGAACCAGGGCAGCATGCAAAGGGCGGCGACGGCGCCCATCGCGAGCGGGCGGAAAATCCGATCGCGGCCCATGCAGACGAGCACGTATAGCAGCGTGGCACCAACCACGAACACCATGTCGGTACGTGCGAGCATCAACAGCCCGCACAGCACGCCGAACCCGATGTCGAAACGCGACACAGCGCGAGGCGACTCATCACCAAGGTCGAGCCGAGTCAACGCGAGAAGGAGAGCGGCGAGCAGCATCACGGAAACGGCTGACTCAAGGCCGTTGACGCTGTCGCTGACAACCTGCGGGTGGAAGGCGAAGAACGCCGCTCCCAACAACGCGGGTAGGAGGCTGTTCGTCGCGCGGTGCAGGAACAGGAAGATGAGGGCCGCCGTCAGGCCGCCAAAGATCGCGCCCAAGGACAGCGCAAGGTTGATGGGCGTATCACCACCGAACAGCCAGAGCGGAGTAATGAGCGCCTGCCACAGTGGGTGAAAGCCATTCGTGACGTGTTCGCCGTCGAACGAGGCGCCGTTGCCATCGACGATGTTGCGCGCGATGGCGAAGTAGTAGTACGCATCGTCCGGCGTCGAACGAAGCAGCACGTCCTCGCGCGACTCCCACGCACGCAGAATGCGCGGGATAAACGCCACTAGATATACGGCTACGGCCCAAAGCGCGACGGTACGCGAGCCCTCGCTCGCTTGCGATTCCTGCATCTGGATGGCAGCGTACACCAACCTCCGTAGGCCAAAGTTGACAGCGTGCTGCTATGCTCCCAGAGATGCCTGTTCTCGCCGTCATCGCCGTCCCGGACCTCATGTTCCAGCCTCGCATCGAGGCGATTGTACGATCGCTGGGTTTCGAAACATCCATTGCGGACACGCCGGTTTCGGCGCGAAACGAACTGGCGCGCCGACCAGCGCTGGTCATCGTCGACCTGCACGCCGTGGGTCTGGATGCCGAGACGGTGATCCGCGGGGCAAAGACAATGGGCGCCAAGGTCATCGCGTTCGGACGGCATACCGAGCCGGGCACGCTCCGCGCTGGCCGTGCTGCTGGCGCGGATCTGGCGGTTGCCCGCTCGCAGCTTGTCGAAGAACTGCCGACGCTGATTGAGAAGGTTCTCGGTCAGCGGCCGATCGATGCGGCGTAAGTCGCCAGCGCGTTCGCCGATTGTTGCGCCGATCTGGCGCTGATATAGTTTTCAGACAGGGCACACGGACACATATGACCACGACAACGCCCGCGACCCGCTACGAAACCGTCATCGGCCTGGAGACGCACGTCCAGCTCCTCACGGAGCGCAAGATGTTCTGCGACTGTAGCGCCGCGTACGCCGATGCGCCGCCGAACACGCACGTCTGCCCCGTCTGCATGGCACTTCCCGGGGTTCTGCCGGTGATGAACCGCAAAGCCGTCGAGTTCACGATCATGACCGGCCTCGCGCTCAACTGCGAGATTCCGCCGTTCGCGAAGTTTGACCGAAAGAACTACCCATACCCTGACCTCCTCAAGGGCTACCAGATCTCACAGTTCGACATGCCGTCCACCCAGAACGGCTGGGTCGAGGTGCAGGTGGAAGGCGAAGAGCCGCGCCGCGTCGGCATCACGCGCGCGCACCTCGAGGAGGACACAGCCCGCCTGACGCACAAAGAAGGCGCGGACGGCGAGTCCTACTCGCTGATCGACATGAACCGCTCCGGCGTGCCTCTCATGGAGGTCGTCACAGATCCAGACATGCGTTCGGCTGAGGAAGCGCGCGAGTACCTCCTGAAGCTGCGCCAGATCCTGCGTTACATGGGCGTTAGTAACGCCAACATGGAAGAAGGAAACTTCCGCTGCGACGCGAACATCTCGCTGCGCCCCGTCGGCTCGGCCGAATACGGCGCGAAGGTCGAGATCAAGAACATGAACTCGTTCAGCGCGGTCTACAACGCGATCCAGTACGAGGTTCGGCGCCAGACGGAAGAACTTGACGCCGGTCGCGTCATTGCGCAGGAGACGCGCGGTTGGGTCGAGGACGTGAACGAAGCCTTCGGCAGTGACTTCGCGAAAGGCAGCACGGTCAGCCAGCGCTCGAAGGAGGGCGCACACGACTATCGCTACTTCCCCGAGCCGGACCTGCCACCGCTGACGGTCGACCTCAGTTATGTCGAGAAGATCAGGGCCGCCCTGCCGGAACTGCCGGACGCCAAGCGCGCGCGCTTTCAGTCCGAGTTCGGGCTCTCGCTGTACGACGCCAATTTGCTCGTCGAGACGCGCGCGAAGGCGGCGTTTTTCGAGGAGGCGGTTGCGGCGATTGAGGACCCGACGGATGCTGGCCGGCTTCGGTTCGCGCGGCTGATCGCCAACTGGATGATTGGCGACTTTACACGGCTCCTTAACGCAAACGAGACAGAGCTTGCCGACTCGAGGGTCACTCCGAAGCGCCTCTATGCTATGATCTCACTAATAGAACAGGGCACGATCACCGGCGCTTCAGCGAAGTCGGTGTTCGAGGAAGTGTTCCGCACTGGCGGCGATCCAGCCGCCATCGTCAAGGACCTCGGGCTCGAGCAAATCGGCGGTTCAGACGAAATCAGCCAGATAGTCGATAAGGTGATCGAAGCGAATCCAAAGCCCGTCGCGGACTACCGTGCGGGCAAGCAGGAGGCCGTCAAGTTCCTGGTGGGCATGTCGATGCGCGAGACCAAGGGTCGCGCCAATCCGGCCACCCTCACCGAAATCTTGAAGCAGAAGCTGGAAGCGTAGGCAGGAATTGATCATCGGCGATCACCATAGAACGTCAACTGTGATAGACTGGCGGCCAGCATGCGCCAGCTAATTCGAGACCCCAGCTTCATCAAGTGGTTCTACTTCGGCATGCACATCAAGCGGTGGCTTCTGCTCCTGCTTGTCGGCGTCGCCATCATGGGCCTCGGTTTCGGATACTTCCTGCGCGAGGTCTACGTTAGCTACACCTTCCCCGACTGGGTCTACTACGCGACGTTGCAGTTCATCCCGCGCATCCTCCGTGGGGTTCTCTTCGTGACGGCAGCGCTGGGCCTTATTGGCTTCAGCGTGTGGAAGCTGAATCAGTCACTCTTGTCGGCCTTCATCAAGCCGGAGCGAAACGAGAGCATCGTCGACATCATCTACAACCACCGCTACTTGCGGCGCGGCCCGAAGATTGTCGTACTTGGCGGCGGCACCGGCCTCTCGACGCTACTGCGAGGACTCAAGGAATACACGGGCAACATCTCCGCCATCGTCTCGATCGCCGACGACGGTGGCAGCTCTGGCCGCCTTCAGCGCGAGCTCGGCGTGCTTCCGCCAGGCGACATCCGCAAGAACATCGCGGCGCTCGCCGATGCTGAACCGCTGATGTCACGCTTGTTCGAGTACCGCTTCTCGGAAGGAGAGGGTCTCGAGGGCCACAGCTTCGGCAACCTGTTCATCGCGGCGATGACGAACGTCGCCGGCAACTTCGAAGAGGCAGTTCGCGAGACAAGCCGCGTCCTCGCCGTCCGCGGCCAAATTCTGCCGGCGACGCTACATTCGCTGACTCTGTGCGCCCGAACCGACGACGGCACGATCATTCGCGGCGAGTCCGCGATCACCGAGCATGGACACGTTCGCGAGATCTACCTCGACCCACCGACCATACAGGCCAATCCGGATGCGATTCGGGCGATCTTGCAGGCGGACATGATCATCTGCGGTCCGGGCAGCCTCATGACAAGCGTGATGCCAAACCTGCTCGTCGACGGCATCCGGCGGGCGATCGAAGTGTCGTCGGCGCTCAAGGTATACGTGTGTAACGTGGCAACGCAGCAGGGTGAGACGGACGAGTTCAGTGTGAGCGACCACTTCCAGACGCTGCGACAGCACCTGAAGGGCAACCTGTTTGACTTCGTGCTGGCCAACAGCAACTACAACGGCGGCCTGCCGCAAGAGCTCCACTCGGAGCCGGTGAGGATCGACCGCATTCACCTGGACGGGGCGCGCGTCGTAAAGTCGGACGTTGTCGCCGTGGAGAACCGGTATCGGCACGACTCCAAGAAGCTCGCCGATGCGTTGGTGCGGTTGTACTACGAACGCCACCAGATGACGGACACGCCGACTGAAGTCCAGGACATGGAGCAAGCGCGAGAAAAGGCCGGCGTCGGCTAACCGCCGTTCTGCAACGGTGACTCAGATCAACAGCGCCTCGGTGAGGCGCTGTTTTATCTCCGCAGCCGCTCGAAGGCCGTACGTCAGCCCTCGTTGCGCTTTGACAACGCCATCAGACCGGCCACGGCGACATCGACAAGCTGCTCCGGCAATTCCCAATCTCCGGGCGACCAGCGCGGGAACGAGCGCAGCGCCACGAAATCGATCGTGTAGCTGTTGCGCCGACCCTGTCGCTCGCGAATAACGATGCCTTCCTCTTCGAGTTGGTTCAGGATCGCCACGACGGCACGTTCGGTTACGCCCATGCTGACGGCCATCTCGCGAACGGTGGACCCGGACTCGAGAACGATCGCGAGCAAAAGTAGGGCATGGTTCGTGAAGAAGCCCCAGTCGCCCGTCTTAGGTTCCAGCGAACCTGAGTCGGGGACCTGCGGCTTCGCGGCATTCTCCGGCGCGTGGTAGTTGGAGATTGCGAGCAGGGTGCCAATCAGGCCATCCACGAACTCGCGAGGTGTGAGCGAAACTGTGCCTTCACGCCTATAGGCAGCCATTTCCTCGAAGTTCACCGCGTAGGTGTTGCGGCGGCCGTCTCGCGCGCGGTCGACGATGCGGTCGTTTCCAAGCTGGCGCAGGATTTCGAGAGTCGCGCGCTCTGTCACGCCGACGCCGGTCGATATCTCGCGAACCGTCGCGCCACGATGGCGCACCACGTAGATGAGTACGAGCGCGTGATTGGTGAGGAAGCCCCACCGCTGGGTTCGGTTCATGGCGTCCTGCCTCTCACTGGACTCAGATGTAGCTTCCGCGCTGGTGACCGTGGTCATCGAAAAATTTCCTCGAAATTCTTGTCCAAGGTACTTGACAGTGCCATTTCAGGAAGTAGAATGCATGTATCGACAGTCAAGTAACGGTAATCACGCAACGTCAATCATGGAAATGCAATCAGGGTACTGAAATCACGCTTCAATGTTCATGTGCTTCATTTCACGAACCGCTACACCTGTTATGGCAATCAGTGCTCAGACATCATGCATTAGTTTTCACTGGTTCGCAAGATAGGAGACACACATAAGGCTGCGAATTTCGAAATTCGCGCCACAGGCCGGGACTGCTCAGGGATGCAGGAGACTCGCGGGGAGCGGGGGAGCAGCGACGGCGGACCGAAAAGGAGGGTCCCGGGTTGGAGTCAGATCGGTTGCTGAACTGGATGCTTTGGTGGCACAAGGCGGGGGATCCAGCAGCGAAGACGAGACTCCGGGGGCGGTTTGGCCGACCGCCCTTCCCTGCAGACCACCCGAAAGGGTGGAAGAGTCACCAGTAGGGTCAGTCAGAGTTTGGGAAGAACGATGAAGAAGCCGGTACACAGGAGGTCCGGCTTCTTTGTCGTCTCCCGCCATTCGCCTAGTTTGACGCTGGAGCACAGGCCAGTCAGCCCCGTGAATGGCCTGCGCCGACGGAATGGGCCGGAGCTATATGGCCGTCAGGACCGCCTGAAGCTGCGATCACTGTATTCCACATCAGCATCGCGCGCGTCATGGGGCCTACGCCGCCGGGAACGGGGGTGATCGCGGCCGCCTTCTCGGCTACGGCTGCGTAGTCGACATCCCCCACCAGGCGCTGGCCGCTCTTCTTCGACGCGTCGGGGATCGCGTTCACGCCGACATCGATGACGACTGCGCCGTAGCGCACCATATCGGCGGTGATCGTTCCGGGGCGGCCCATGACGGCGATTAGGATGTCCGCCTGGCGCGTGTGGGCTGCGAGGTCGGGCGTACCGGTATGGCAGACGGTCACGGTGGCGTTGCCGCCGACGGCTTTCTGCATCAACAGGCCAACCAGCGGCTTGCCGACCAGGTTCGACCGGCCACAGACTACGGCGTGTTTGCCAGCAGGATCGAATCCCGAACGCAGAAGCATCTGGATGACGCCGGCGGGCGTGCATGACACGAAGCCCGGTTCGCCGCGAAACAGGCGCCCGACGTTCACGGGATGCAGTCCGTCTACGTCTTTCTCAGGCTTGAGTGCGAGGATGATGGCTCGCTCGTCGATGTGCGGCGGGAGGGGCAACTGGACGAGGACGCCGTGCCAGGAAGGGTCTTCGTTCAGGTTGTGCACGAGTCTAAGGAGGTCTTCTTGCGACGTTTCAGCGGGCAGGCGGAGGGTCTCCGATCGCAGGCCGACTTCGCCGGCGTCGCGCATTTTGCCGCGGACGTAGGAGACGGACGCGGGATCCTCGCCCACGAGCACGACGACGAGGCCGGGCTCGATGCCACGGCCGCGCAGCGAGGTCACACGCTCTTGCACCTCGCCGAGAACCTGGGCGGCGATAACCTTGCCATCGATGATCTGGGCCGTCATGGGCGCAGTCTACCGGCGCTTCGACTTAGACTCCCGCCTGTACAATCGACGCATGGAGATGGCTGTTGGCATCGACGTAATCGTGATTTCGCGCGTGCAGAAGGTGCTGCAGAAGCACCCCGAGCGCTTCCTTAAGCGCGTCTTCACGCCGGAGGAGGTCGCCTTTTGCCGGAGCAGGGTTCCTGAGCTCGCAGCACGGTTCGCGGCGAAGGAAGCTGTCATGAAGGCGCTCGGTACGGGGGCTCGCGGTTTGGCGTGGCGCGAGATCGAGGTGCTACCGAACCGGCGCGGAAAGCCGCTGGTGTACCTGCATGGCCTCGCGAAGGCACGCGGTGAGAAGATCGGCATGCGGGGCATCGACATCAGCCTCACGCACGAAGGGGATCTCGCGATCGCGGCCGTCGTCGGCATCGTTGATGCGCCCCCCGTTGACCGCGAGGAGCATCGAGCACGGCTGGTCGAGTGGCTGAAGGAGCAGGGGCGCCTATGAAGCTCGTGACGTCCGACCAGATGCGCGCACTCGAGCAGGCGGCCGTTGATGCGGGCGCTTCTTTCGATGACCTCATGGAGCAGGCCGGGTTGGCCGTAGCGCAGGAAGTGTGGCTTAGCCTTGGCGTTGTGTCGGGCCGTCGAGTGCTTGTGCTGGTCGGGCCGGGCAACAACGGCGGCGACGGGCTTGTCGCCGCACGACATCTGGTTGACTTCGATGCGGATGTGTGCGTGTACCTGCTTCGAGCTCGACCCGAGGACGCGAACCTCGAGCAGCTGCAGGCCCGAAATATCACCGTCTTCAGCGCGGACGACGATCCCGGGTTCGAACGGCTGCAGGACGCGCTCGACGGCGCGGAGGTCGTCGTAGATGCGCTGCTTGGCATTGGAATGGCACGGCCCGTCGACGGAGCGCTCGCCGAGATCTTGCGCCGCCTGCGCGCATCGACCGACGGCCCTCGCGCCCCGAAAGTGTTCGCCGTTGATGTGCCGACCGGCGTCGATGCCGACACCGGGCACGCCGACGACCTCGCGGTGATGGCCGATCAGACCGTGACATTCGGGGCAGCGAAGGTCGGGTTGTACATGCTTCCCGGCTCGGAGCACGCGGGGCGCATCGAAGTGGTCGACATCGGGCTCCCGAAGAGTGGGCTCGATGCGCTGCAGCTCGAGCTGCTGACGACTCCATGGATTCGCGAGCGCCTTCCGAAGCGCCCGGCATCCGCGAACAAGGGCACGTTCGGCAAGGTGCTCGTGATCGGAGGATCGCTTCGATTTGTCGGCGCTCCTCGACTGACAGCCGAAGCGTGCTATCGCGCCGGCGTCGGTCTCGTGACCGTTGCGACAATCGAAGACGTACGAGAAATGCTCGCTGGATCGCTGCCCGAGGCGACCTGGATCGAATTGCCGGACGAAGACGGAACCCTCGCGGCAGGCGCTGTCCAGGTGCTTGCCGTTTCGATGGGCGACTACGCCACATGCGTCATCGGCCCGGGCCTAGGGCAAGCGGGGGCGACATCAGACGTCGTCATGTCCGCTCTTTTGCACGACCTCAAACGTGCGACGGTGGTAGATGCCGACGCTCTCAACGCGCTCGCGACGCTCCCGGATTGGCCCGCGCGGGCGAAGGGTCGGCTTGTTCTCACGCCACACCCGGGCGAAATGGCGCGGCTTCTCGGCTCGACGGTTGAAGCAGTACAGGCAGATCGTTTGAAGATCGCGGTGGATGCCGCGGCTATGTGGGGGCATATTGTCGTGCTGAAGGGCGCGCACACGGTGATTGCCGCACCAGACGGGCGCACCGCAATCAGTCCGTACGCGAACCCGTTGCTCGCCGTCGCCGGTACCGGCGACGTCCTCGCCGGCACGATCGCCGGCCTCCTCGCGCAGGGCATGGAGCCGTTCGAGGCGGCGGCTTGTGGCGTGTATGTGCACGGGATGGCGGGCGAAGAACTCAGCGAGGAGCTCGGGGATCGCGGCCTGTTGGCGAGCGAACTGCTGCCGCAAATCCCGCGGACGATACGCACGATCCTGCAAGGCAAGCGCACCGCCGCAGTCGCCTCGCCATTCTCTGGATTCGGAGATTTCGGGGCGATGGCCGGGCTTGGTGGCAACGCGGGGCAGGACACGACGCCGTAACTCGCAGTGACCCGCGCTATCATCCTCCAGTGACCGAGGACATGCTTCCCGCGTACGTCGCACTGATTCGCCGCGAACTCAAGCTCGCGGTCGGTGAGGATGCGCTCGCGGCTCTGAAGACCAGACTCGCGCCTTCGGATCCAAATGAGAAGCTTCCTCCTCGCGCGCCCGGGCTCGTGCGCCTACGCGCCGCCGCTCGTGCTCTCGATAGAGGACGTTGCCCGGACTCACCACTCGAAGAATTCGCCGCAGATCTTCGGTTCCTGCAACTGTTCGCACCCGACGACGACCCGATGCCGCGTGAGGCGATGCAAAAGCTCTTGCACGACGTCACGGGCGCCTCACCGCTCAAGGACTCGCCGCTCAAGCCGAAACCTGGGGACGGCGTTGACGAGAAGATCGTGCCGTTCTCCGAGAAAGGGCGCACGAAGTGACGGGCATCATCAAGCGCATATTCGGACGCCACGACGATGAGGAGGGTGACGAAAGCGCGCCTGAGCGCACGTACCAGATACGTCTCGTGTTCGCGCTGGGTAACCCCGGGCCGGACTATGCGGGCAATCGGCGCAACGTCGGATTCTGGGTCGTGAATCGCCTCGCGAAGAAGCACCGCCTCGACTTCAAGGCGAAGACTGGCACGTACGCCCTCGCGGAAGGCGAGATTGGCGGCCAGCGGATTGCGCTCGCGAAGACGCGCACGTTTAACAACGACAGCGGCAAGGCCGTGTGGGCGCTCGTGAAAACGCTGAAGCTCGACGACCCGCGCGAGATCCTGATCGTGAGCGACCACCTCGATCTTCCCGGCGGGAAGGTGCGCATTCGTCGCAAAGGCGGCGGCGGCGGACAGAAGGGCATGTCGGACATCATCCGCGTACTGAAGTCCGAAGACTTTCCGCGCCTTCGCGTCGGGATCGGCCGCCCGGTAGTCGCCGGCGAGCCGTCGTGGGAGCCCGGCGATGTCGCGTCGTGGGTGCTGAGCGATCCGCCGCCGGAGGAGAAAGCTGTTCTGGACGCGGGGGTGGATCGCGCCGTCGAGGCGGTAGAGGCGGCGTTGCGCGAGGGCGTCGACGAAGCGATGAACGTCTACAACCGCGATGAGGCAACTGGCGGGAGCACCACGGCAGAGTAGACCGCGCCAACACGCTACACTGACACCCGTGGAAGGGGCTGATCACGCGATCAGGCCCTGTTTCTGCTATCGGCGCGACTGGAGGCGAATGGATCTTTCGGCTCTGTTGCCCGCGATCGATGAGGCGGTTGGGCTCGACCGGCTCCGCCGCCGCATGTCCGGCCAAGCGCCACTCACGCTGGGCGTCAGCGACGGCGCAAAGGCCGCCGTGATCGCCGCTCTCGCAAGCGACGCGGAGACGCCCGTCGTCATCATCACGCCGAAGCCCCAACACGCAGAGGCACTCGCGGACGAACTGAGGGCCTGGCTCGGCGGTGAGTCGCAGCGCGTCAGGCACTTCCCAGAGCGAGACGCGTTGCCTTTCGAGCGGCTCTCGCCCGACACTGAGGACATCATCGATCGGCTCGCCGTTCTCCTGAGCCTGCACGACAAGAGCGCGCGTCCGATCATCGTCGCCTGCGCGGCGGCGATCGCACAGCGCACGATCTCCGCCGACGAACTGCGCCGCGCGTCCATCACGATCAAGCAGGGTGGTCGCATCGATCAGACAGCGCTGCTTGGAGCGTTCGACGCCGGCGGCTACACCATCGAGCCGCAAGTGACGGCGCCGGGCGAGGCATCCCGGCGCGGCGGGATCATCGACATCTGGCCGCCCTCCGAGGAGCTGCCTCTGCGCATCGAGCTGTTCGGCGACGACTTCGAGTCGATACGGTCGTTCGATCCGGCAACACAGCGCTCGACCGCCCGGCGCGAAGAACTCCACATCGGTCCGGCGCGCGAGGTCGTGCATGATCGAGCGAGGACGCGCGTGCTGTCAGAGATGCTGCAACTCCACGACCTCAAGGGTGAACAGCGCGAGCGGATCGAAGAAGAGCAGCGCGCTCTGCACGAAGGCGAGCGCTTCGACGGCGACGACTTCTACGTGCCGTTTCTCACCGAAGCAACGCTGCTCGACCATCTGACCAGCGCGACCCTCATCGTCGATGAGCCAGCGGATATCGCGGCCGTGCAAAAGGAGCGCGACGAACAGGCGGGCGAAGCGCGGCGCGATCTCGAACATCGCGGCGAACTGCCGCACGGCCTGCCGTCGCCACACGTCGTCTGGGACGAGCTCCGCGATGCGATCACGGCGCACAAGCCACTGAACCTCGCGCGGTGGGCTGTCGGCGATGAGGATGCGCCGGACGCTAACGCGGCTGTGCGCCTCGCATTCGGTCCGGTGACGGCATACGGAGGCCGCCTGCGCGTGCTGGCCGAGGAAGTGGCGCAAACACTGCGCTCTGGCCAGCAAGTCGTCATCGTCTCGACGCAGGACAGGCGGCTCTCGGAACTGCTCGAGGAACACGACGTTTACGCGAAGCTCGCGGATTCCCTCACCGGCATCAAGCTGGGACACGGCGCGCTCACGATCATGCACGGCTCGCTGCCACACGGCTGGTCCGTTGGTGACGACGGCAAGGGCCTTACGCTACTCACCGATGCCGAAGTGTTCGGCTTCACAAAGCAGCGGCGCGCCCCGCCGCGCAAAGGTGCATCGCGCGAGGCGTTTCTCGCCGATCTTGAACCGGGCCAGTTCGTCGTCCACATCGAGCATGGCATCGCGAAGTTCGTCGGCCTCGTGCGGCGCGGCATCGACGGCAGCGAGCGCGAGTATCTCGAGTTGCACTATGCGGACGGTGACCGGCTGTTCGTGCCCGTCGAGCAGGTCGATCGCGTGTCACGCTACGTCGGCCCGAGCGAGCATCGCCCGTCGCTTACGCGCCTCGGCTCGCAGGAGTGGCCGCGGGCGAAGGCGCGCGTCCGCCGCGCAGTGCAGGAACTCGCGAAGGAACTTCTCGCGCTGTACGCGACGCGTGAGGTCGCGAAGGGACACGCATTTCCGAGCGACGGCGCCTGGGAGACCGAGCTTGGCGCTTCGTTTCCGTACGTCGAGACGGCGGACCAACAGTCGGCCATCCGCGACGTGAAGCGCGACATGGAGGCCGTGCGCCCGATGGACCGCCTCGTGTGCGGCGACGTCGGCTACGGCAAGACGGAGGTCGCCGTGCGGGCGGCGTTCAAGGCCGTCGTCGATGGCACACAGGTGGCCGTGCTCGTACCAACGACTGTGCTCGCCCAGCAGCACTACAACACGTTCAAGCAGCGGCTCGCGGGCTTTCCCGTGCGAGTCGAGATGCTTTCGCGCTTTCGCAGCGACAAGGAACAGCGGCAGGTGGCTACCGACCTTGTAGCGGGCAACGTCGATGTCGTCGTCGGCACCCATCGTCTGCTGCAGAAGGACATCGCCTTCAAGAACCTTGGCCTGATCGTGATCGATGAAGAGCAGCGGTTTGGCGTCGCGCACAAGGAGCGCCTCAAGCACATGCGCTCCGAAGTCGACGTGCTGACGCTCACCGCGACGCCCATCCCGCGTACGCTAAACATGGCGCTCACCGGCATCCGCGACATGTCGACGATCGAGACGCCGCCGGAGGAGCGCCTGCCGATCAAGACCTACGTCACCGAGTTCGACGAGCACCTGGTGCGCGAGGCCATCGTGCGCGAGATGGAGCGCGGCGGGCAGGTGTACTTCGTGCATAATCGCGTGCACAACATCGAGCTGACCGCACGCAAGTTGCGCGACATCGTGCCGGAGGCGTCGATCCTCATCGGCCACGGCCAGATGCACGAAGACCAGCTCGAAAAGGTCATGCTCGACTTCACCGAGGTAAAGGCCGACGTCCTCGTCTGCACGACGATCATCGAGTCCGGGCTGGACATCCCGAACGTGAATACGATCATCATCAACCACGCCGACAAATTCGGACTCGCGCAGCTCTACCAGCTTCGCGGACGCGTCGGCCGTGCAGCGGCGCGGTCGTACGCATATCTGCTGTACGAGAAGCACATGTCGCTGACAGAAGTCGCGCAGAAGCGCCTGCAGACGATCTTCGAGGCCACGGAACTCGGCGCGGGATTCCAGATCGCACTGCGCGACCTCGAGATCCGCGGCGCGGGCAACCTGCTGGGCGGCGAGCAGTCGGGGCAGATCGGCACCGTCGGCTTCGATCTGTACGTGAAGCTGCTAGCAGACGCCGTCGAAGGACTGAAGGCGCTCGCACGCGGCGAACCGCCACCGCCGCCAAAACTGCAGGCGCCGATCGTCATCGATCTGCCGATCACGGCGTTCATCCCCGAGAGCTACATCGGCGACCTCAACGTACGCCTCGCGCAATATCAGCGGATGGCAAACATCGAGGCGTCGGACGACGACGCCGACCCGGCGGCCGAACTCGAACAGGAGCTGAATGATCGCTTTGGCGCGCCGCCGCCGGCAGTCCGCAATCTCATCGACGTCGTGCGGTTGCGGACGCTCGCCCAGCGCGCCGGCGTGCAGTCGATCGCGCGCGAGGACGGCGTGGGTGGCCGCGCGATGATCGCGCTGCGTTCGGGCGGCAGCGGCGACTTCCGCGCGCGCCTCAAGCCCTCCGACCGCGCGAAGCTCGAACGCACAAACGCCATCACCATCGGCCGCGAACAGATCCGCATCGACCTCGAGGTCGTCGGCGAAGGCTGGCGGAAGTTGGTCGATCAGGCGCTTCACGTGTTGGCCGCGCAAACATAGGACATCTGTCCCACACCGAAACAGGCCAAATGGCCCCCGAGCTCGTCACACACCGTTCACACTAAGAGCATGGACGACCGCGACTACGTCGAACGTCTGGCGCACGATGTTGCTGTTTGGCAGCGCGAGGGCATGATCTCGGCCGAACAGGAGAAGGCGATCCTCGCGCGAATCGGCGCAGGCGAGCCTCGCCTTGTGGGCGCGCTCCGGCTCGGATGGCTCATCACAGCGGTGTCACTGATCGGCGCGCTTGTGCTCGGTGGCGGTATCGTCCTGCTGTTCGCCGCGAACTGGAACGACATGCCCGACTGGTTCCGGTCTCTCGTGATCGTTTTCGGCATGGCCGTCGCCTACGGCCTCGGCTACCTCCTTACTTATCGCTACAAGCTGGACCGTATCGGCGGCGCACTTCTTCTTCTCGGAGTGCTCATCTATGAAGCGGGCCTGTTCCTGTTCGGGGACATCTACGACATTCCCTTAACGACGTCGGACGGTTCGTTCCCGGTGCCCTACTACTTCTTCCTCGCCGCGCTCGGAGCGCTGCCAATGGCGTACGCATTTCGCTCGCGAATAGTGTTGCTGCTCGGTCTCGTCAACGTCGTCATCGGTTCCGTGTTCTGGCTGGTCATTCGATATGAGGACTCGGCGAAGGTTGACGCCACCCTGATCATGATCGCCGTCCTCGGCGTAGCTCTCTACGCGATCGGCAAGCTTCACGAGGTTCGCAAGCCGCTTGCCCAATTTGGAGAGGTCTACGTGTTCGCCGGCACACTAGTCACGCTGACTCTCGTATATGTCTTTGCATTTGACGAACCGTGGCGCAGCCTCATCGACGACGGCATCGAATCGTACGCCGCGCCGCCGCTCGTGTATGTAACCATCGCCGTCGTCGCCGTGCTCGTGGCTATCCAGTGGTTGGTAGGCTCTCGCGAACGGGAGGCGACTGCGGAAACGTCCTTCCTGGCGCTGCTTCTTGCAACGGCTGCGATGGTCGCAACGTGGCCCGCGTGGACTGGCTACGCGATCGTCTTCAACGCGATCTTCTTTGCCGCTGCGGCAGGCATCGTCACGCACGGCTATCTTCGAGGCGACGAGCGCTACATTAACTTTGGGCTGCTGCTGGTGGCCGTCGGCATCCTCACCCGCTACGTCGACGTCTTCTGGTCTCTCCTCACGGGGTCGGCCTTCTTCATCATCGGCGGACTCATACTCCTTGGTGTCGCTTTCGGACTCGAGCGATTCCGGCGCACCCTGGTGACGAGAATGGACGATGAGCAACTCGCCCTGCCTCGACAGGGCCCTCTGGACGCGGAGCATCTCTCATGAAGGTGCTCAACAAGCCTGCCGCGCGCCTCACAGCGATCGCATTGATCCAGATCACGATTCTGCTGTCGATTCTCGCCTTCAAGCAATACACAGTCTGGACGAGCGACACCGTGCTCCTGCGCGTCGGGCAGTTGGTTCCGATCGAAGTGCAATCCGGCGACTATGTCACCGCCCGCTACGAAATCTCAAGCGTTGATTCGCTGGGCCGCAACCGCGATGGCGAAGCCTTTTACGGCACCGTGTATGTCGAGCTGACCGAATCGGCTGACGGGTACTGGCGTGCCGAGGCGATTCATGATCGCCGTGATCGCGATGACGACAAAAACGTACTCATCTCAGGCGATGTGGGTTATCCGTATTACGACCCGGGTGTCCAGATCATCGACTACGCGACCTACGAAATCAGCTACGACATCGAATGGCTCTTCGTCGCAAGCGATGACGCAGGATCGCCTCCGACCGCGGCAGCTAGTGGCATCGCTGTTGAAGTAAGGCTAGATCGTTTCGGCAACGCGGAACCGCTACGCCTGTTCGTCGATGGCCGCGCCTACGACGTTGAGAAACCCTAGGCTTGAGTTGTTTGAGCGACCGCGCCCGTAAGCTCGCGCTCGACGGCAAGCCGTCGCACGTTTTCGAGCGATCGGGCAAACACGCGCAGCAGATGCGGCTTGACGGCAATGCCAAAGCCCAGTTCACCGAGCGGTCCGAGCGGAGCATCGAAGTCCTCGATCCACGTCAGGATCGTGCCGTTGTGGACGCGGTCGAGGATGAAGCTGCCGGTGCCGTGAAACTGGCCGTCGTGCTTCACATCCATGCGGCGCCCAGGCTCCCAGCCCGTGATCGTCATCACGTCCTTCACGATCGGCTGCCCGAATAGCTCACTCGTCACGCGCATCACGACGCCTTCGCCGCGCTTCGCGTCCGTCACCACATCCAGCTTGCGGACGTCGACCATCCACGACTTCTGATGCTCAAGATCCTCGAGCACCGACCACACCGCCTCCGACGAGGCGGGGATGAACTTGCGGATTTCTAGATGGGCCATGTTGCCTCGTTCGGTTGTCGAAGGCCAGCTGTCGGTGAGATTACGACGGTGGTCATGACGCGGATCACCGCACGGCTATACTCGCTCGATGAGCCGCTATCGGGACAGCATCTTCGGATTCGCGCGCGCTGCGTTCAAGGTGCTCGTCATCTTTGCGATCGTGCGGTTCGCGTTCGGTTTGTTTGCGATCGCGTTCCTCAGCGACGACGGTCTCGCCTACAGCATGCGCGCTACGGCGATTCTCGCGCTCGCCGTCGTGGTGGGCGTTGCCGTCGCGCTCTTCGTGCGCAGCATGGGTGCCATCCACGAGCGTGACTAGCTCACGACGCCCTCTCGCGAACCAGGCTCCAACGGCGGTTTCCCCTCCGGCGGTGTGAGGTCGTCGGCGATGTCACCCGACGGTGGCGCCGCACCGACACGAACGCGTCGGCCCAAGTTCGAGCCGCCACCGCCTTCGCCGTTGTCACCGCCGTTGCCGCGGTTCAGGTTCTGGTTCATGGTGTCGGCGACCAGACTCAACAGGTCGATGGGCACCGGAAAGACGATCGTGCTGTTCTTCTCCGTCGCGACCTCGGACAGTGTCTGCAGGAAGCGCAGCTGCAACGTCGCCGGTGTCTCCGACATGATCCGCCCGGCTTCCGCCAGCCGCTCTGATGCCTGCAACTCGCCGTCGGCGTTGATGACCTTCGCGCGGCGTTCGCGCTCTGCCTCCGCCTGGCGGGCCATCGCGCGCTGCATGCCCTGAGGCAACTCGACGTCCTTCACCTCGACAGTCGAGACCTTCACGCCCCACGGCTCCGTCTGCTCGTCGATGATCGTCTGCAGCTTGTTGTTGATCGCCTCGCGCTCAGACAGCAGGTCGTCGAGCATCGACTGCCCGAGAACGCTGCGTAGCGTCGTTTGGGCGATCTGCGATGTCGCGCGGAAGTGGTCGATGACCTTGGTCACGGCGTCTTCCGGGCCAGTGACGCGGAAGTAGATGACGGCGTTCACCTTGACCGTCACGTTGTCGCGCGTAATGCACTCCTGACTCGGAACGTCCATCGTGACCGTGCGAAGATCCATCACCACCATGCGGTCGATGATGGGCAGGATCACGAACAGTCCCGGCCCGCGAGCGCCAACGAGACGGCCCAGCCTGAAGATCACGCCACGTTCGTACTCGGCGACGATCTTCACGGTGAAGAACCAGACGATGATGCCCCACGGCGGGATCATCAGCAGGTAAGCGAAGCCGGTCAGCAGAATGCGCACGAAGGCAGCGAGCCCGCCCTCATCCTTGGCGCGCTCAATCTGTGGCCGCTGCATATCGGGCGGGATCTCGGAGGCCATGTGCAGTCCTTTCACAGGCTGGCGACCCTTTGGGGGGCGTGTCTTCATTGTACGACAGGGTCTTGGTTCTTGGTTCGTGCGTCCGATACCCTCACGCCACTACCGAGAGGAGACGTCCCATGCTCGAACACGTTGACCGTATGCAGATCGCCGTTCGTGACCGTGAGACCGCAGCCGCGACGTTCGCGCACATCTTCGATGCCAAGACGGTACGCGACGATGAAGTGAAGGTGCTCGGCGCAAAACGCCGCGTCGTCCACGCCGGCACATCAGAATTCGAACTGCTCGAGCCGAACGGCGACGGTCCGGTCGCGGACTACGTCGCCAACTGGGGCGAAGGTCTGTTCGCAGCCGGCTTCTCGACGAGGGACGTCAGCGCACTCGCGTCTCGCCTGTCGTCGAAGGGCTTGCAGTTCACGGAGGAGGGCGGCCAGCTTTTCATCGCTCCTGATCAGACGCCCGGCCTGCGCATGGTGATCTCACAGGAGCAGAATCGCCCGATGGCCGGCCTCATGCGTTACCTGTATGAGGCGACGAACCTCATCAACGACCACAAGGCTGCGGCCGAATTCTACGCCGACCGCTTCGGGCTCGACCAGTCGCGCTTCTCGCCGCTCACCAGCCATGACTACGGGTACACGGGCCAGCTCACGCTGTTCAATCCACCAGATCGACTCGACCGCATCGAGCTGTCGCAGATCACAGACCCTCAGCAGCCGATGGGGCGCTTCATGATGCGCCGCGGCGGCGAGACGCTCTATATGTGCTACATCGAGGTCGAAGCAATCGCACCCATCGCCGAACGCATGAAAGCGAAAGGCCTGCGCCACACATCCGGCGGCGAGCACTCCGGCGGCGAGACCAACATGTTCATCCACCCGACGGCACTGCACGGCGTGCTCATGGGCGTCAGTCGCACGAACTGGGCCTGGACATGGTCGGGCAGGCCGGAGCTGGCGGGCAAGGGCGCGAAGGCGGCACACTAGCGCTATGCAGTTCTTGCTCTACGCCGCCGCGATTGGCACGCACGCCGTCCTCATGGGCGCATTCTGGATGTCTGTCCTGTGGTTCGTCGGGAGCCCGGGGTTTCAGGCGGTCGCGCTCGTTGTCGGGACGACGCTCATCGCGTTCTCGACGTGGCAGTCCATCCGCGGGATTCGCGCCGGCGAACCGCTGGGCGAAGCGCTGTGCTGGATGATGGACTGACCGCTATCGCGGATTGCGCCTAGCCGCGCGGCGCATCGAGTGCGCCCGAGTCCACAACGATCGTCACAGGCCCATCGTTCACCAGCGACACGTCCATCTTCGCACCAAACCGCCCCGTTTCGACGCGCACGCCGAGATCGCGCAGTGCCTGGGCGAGCAAGTCGCACAGCGGCGCCGCAACATCAGGCTGCGCAGCCGCGATGAAGCTCGGCCGCCGGCCCTTACGCACATCGGCGAGAAGGGTGAACTGCGAAACCACCAGCGCCGCTCCGCCAACATCGACCAGCGACCGGTCGAAGCGGCCATCATCGTCGGCGAAGATGCGCATCTCGGCGCACTTCACAGCCACGCGACGCGCCGTCGCGTCGTCATCACCTTCAGCGACGCCAACAAGCAGCAGCAGGCCGCGATCGATCGATCCGACCACCTCGCCATCAACCAAGACTGAGGCTTCGGAGACGCGCTGCAAGACGACGCGCACGGCTAGCTCGCCGCTGCGGACTCGGTCGTCGTGTCCTTCTTCGCCTTCTTGTCAGGCTTGGCGTCGGTTGCCGCCGGCGCGTGCGCGTCATGCGTGTGGCCGCCCGGCCCGTGCGAGTGGCCATGGCCGGCAGCACCCAGATCCGGCACGGAGGGCGTGGTGCTCGTGGCGGAGTCGCTGGTATCGGAGCCGCGCGCGTCGGTCTTGTAGAAGCCGCTGCCCTTGAACACGATCGGCGGCGCAAAGAGGACGCGCTGGGCGGTCGCCTTGCCGCATTGCTGGCACTTCTGGCGTGCCTTCGCGTCGAACCCTTCCTTCTTCTCGTACCGGGCGCCGCAGGACTCGCACGCGTATTCGTATGTAGGCAACGTTGTTCTCCGAGCGGTTATGTGGGGACAGTGCAGTCTAGCGACGGCCGTTCGCCTGCGGCAAGAAGCAAGCGCCAGCGGCGCCCTAGGCAGGGACGGCAGGTAGCCCTGCGAACCGCTCATCGATGTCCCGCAGCGTTCGGTCGATGAGCGACTGTGGCAGGTCATGTTCGTAGAAGCGAAGGAAGATCTGCTTGCGGACCTCGGCTTCGCTCGCGTCCGGCGTGCGCGCCAGAATGCCGGCGCGCATCATGGTCCGCCCGGTCGCATAGAGATCGGCGGCCATGACGAGCCTGTCCTCGCCCGAAAGCGCGGCAATTCGCTGACGATATGCCAGTGACACCTCAGGTCGCGTATCTCTCACTTGATGCCTCTTCGAGCAGTTCGCCGACGCCATACACTTTGGCCTGGCGCCGAACGTACTCGCTGTCAACTTCCTCGAACTGTAGCAGACTGTGCACGTCCCTGAATTGAAGCTCCGATCTACTTTCCTTCGCCCAGATCAGCTTCGCAATGACGAGATCTTCAGGAGCGATCACCTTCACACCGGTGCCCTCTACTCGCATCGTCTGCGCGCGCTGAAACACCGTCTCCGGATTGAACTTGGGCGTCCAAAAGATGAGGTCGCTCTTCACATGCCCGTTAGGATCGATGACCTGGAACATCGAGCGGTCGTTGAACGCCTCCTTGATCACATCCGGATCGGCAAAGAAATCTTCCGCGAGGATCTTGGCGACGAACGGCTTGTCGCTCGGCTGCGGGTTGATCAGAAAGTCGATATCGCCAGACATCCGTGGCATGACGTAGAAGCCGGCCGCCATCGAGCCTGTGACGACATACGGCACGCCCACCGCATCCATCGCTTCCGCGACTCGCGCCATTGAGGCCAGGAACAACGTTCGATCATCCATGAAGGCTCAGAATATAGCACCACCCATCCCGGCGACGAAGCCGGATCGTACTATGTAGGAGATGCAGCAAGCCCCCGGCACATCACTTCTCAACCGCCCGCTCGTCCGAGGGATCATCGCCGCGGCCGTGATCGCCGCCGCGATCGGCGCAGTCGTATTTCTTCGCAAGGACGACGATGCTGACGCAGACGAAGCGGCGATCGACGCGACGCCGGTGTCGTACACCGAAAAGGTGTATTCGCTCTGCGACGACAGCATCGACGTCGAACTCGCGTCTACAGGCCCGCCCGTAATCGGAGAGCCGGCGCCAGACTTCGCGCTCTGCGACGAGGGCGGCGAGTTCGTGACGACGCTATCTGGAATGAAGGGCAAGGTCGTTTGGCTGAACTTCTGGGCGACCTGGTGCGTGCCATGCGGGCGGGAACTGCCGGACATCCAGGCGCTGTACGACGAGAAGAAGGACGCCGGGCTCGAAGTGCTTATCATCAACTACCGCGAGTCGCAGGAGAAGGCGCTCGGCTTCTTGCCCGGCTTGGATATCGCGATGCCCGTCGTCATCGACCGGCCCGGCACGATCTACGACCGGTATCGTCTCACGGGCCTACCTGACAGCTTCTTCATCGACGCCGAGGGTAACGTAGCAGCGCTCTACTACGGGTTCATCAACGAAGAGATTGCGCGCGGGCGGTTGGCGGATGCGGGTTTGCCGTAGCCGCGAGGCCGCTAGAGGCCCTTACAGCGCGTCCTTTACGACGACGCCGCCCCTCACCACGAGCGGGAAATTGCGCGCATCGACCAGCACGCCGACGTCATCGAGCGGCTGACCATCGACGAGGATCAGGTCGGCATCTTTCCCGATTTCCACTGTGCCGATGCGATCCTCCATGCGGAACAGCTCCGCGTTCACATGCGTCGCGCTCAGGATGGCGTCCATCGCACCGAGCAGCTTCGCCTTGGTGACGATCTCCGCCCCGCGACGACGTTGCCGCGGGCCCAGCAGATCGGAGCCTGAGCCGATCTTCGCGCCTGCCGCGCGGGCCATCCTCACGGAATCAGCTGTCTGTCCGAGCACCAACTCAGCCTTCTGGCGGCTGAACTCGGGCATACCCTCCCATCGCAGGAGTAGTTCAAGGATCACAGTCGTCGGCACCATGAAGGCATCCTGCTGCGCGATGCGCTTTGCCTTCTCCTCGTCGAGCATACTTCCGTGCTCGAACGATCGCACGCCGGCCTCAAGACCGTTCTGGATCGACGCAGCCGTGTGGGCGTGAGCCATCACGTACTTCCCGAACGCGTGCGCTTCTTCGACAGCGGCGCGAATCTCCGGGACGGAAAACTGGATGCTCTCGAGCGGATCATTCGGCGACATCACGCCTCCCGACACCATGAGTTTCACCTGCGTGGCGCCGCGCCGTAGCTGGGTGCGCGCGGCTCGTCGCACTTCATCGGCGCCATCGACGATCTCGGAATGCGCGACGAGTCCCGGTATCGAGTGCTCGGCCTGATCGGTCCACGGCGAGCGATGATCGCCGTGCCCACCAGTGATGGTCAGGAACGATCCCGACGGCAGAATGCGCGGCCCAACGATCTGGCCCGTCGCGACAGCAACGGCATACGCCGGATCCAGTCCGCCCGCGTCGCGCACAGTCGTGAAACCCTCATCGAGCGCAATGCGGATGTTGTCGGCGACATTCAGCACATAGCTGACGTGGCTTTGCTGCTCGGCTGGTTCAGCAGCGCCCGTATCGACCGCGCCGAAATGCACGTGTGCATCCGTCAACCCCGGCATCAGCGTGCGTCCGGCGCAGTCCACGGTCTGTGCATCGGTCGGCGCCGCGATCGATCCCGCGTCGCCGATGCGCGAAACACGCCCATCTTCGACGAGCACACTGACGTATGGACGAGGATCGGCGCCGGTGCAATCGAGCAACGTGGCATCGTTGAGCAGCAGCGACGTCATGCTACGCCCGCCGATTCCTGCAGATAGACGAGGTAGTCCATCTCGCCCGGCGACGCGTCATGGTCGCTCAATATGACGGCGACTTCGGCGCGGTGCTGGATGCCGTGGTAGATCACCTGGAACAGCGTCTGTCCCACAGGTGCCGTCTCCTCGTACCCCCAACGCTTCCACCACGCTTCCGTCCGCTCCCACTCCTCGTCAGTAAGGCCTGCGACGTAGGCTTCGAGATCGGCGTCGGATTTCTCGTACAGGCCGACGACGTCACCTATCGAGAATTCTCCCTCCGGTTCACCGACCTCCTCGCCCCTCCAGTTGCCGCGCCAGTACAACTGCGTGCCAACTGTATGGACGAGCGTCTTGCTGATCTTCGCGAAGTCATCAGGCGACAACTTCGACGCCGCTGTGAGGATACGACCGTTTGCCCAATGGTTGTACGCGATCATCGATCGCGCGTGATCAAGAATCGCACTCAACAACTATCTCCTAACTTGGGCGGATGAACATCTGGTTACCGCACGCTAAACAATCCTCGTACCCATGTCGCGTCATCACTTCGCAATAGAAATCGAGAATCCGGGAGCGATCATGAAGTGGAGGAACAGACACATGGTACGCACGAAAAACCTTGCCGCAAAGACCGTCATCCTCACGGCCAGTTTGGGTGCCGTATTCGGAGGTTGGATCTCCTTCCGACACGCCGAACCCGCGGTTCAGGGCGAGGATGACGTTCTACCACTGGCGCTTTCCACGGCCGCAACCGCCATCGCCTCCGCTAACGGGTCGACCAGCATTTCGAACAGCTCAACTGCTCAGTCGAAGAACCCTGGCGTTGCTGAGCCCCGCGCCGACACAAGGACAAGGGTGTCTTGATATGGAGACGCGCGAGTTTCAGGCGATGGGCGGCACGGTCGAGGTTCAGCTCGTGGACGGAGCGCCGGAGGACCTCGACTGTGTCCAGCGACTCTTCGAGCAGCATGAGCAGTGCCTGAGTCGCTTCCTCCCGTGGTCTGAACTCGAGCGGATGCACGCTAAGCCCGCCACCCCGTTCAACGCATCGCCAACACTGTTCGAAGTAGTCGCGGCCGGCCTCCACTGGTCGAGGGCAACTAATGGTGTGTTCGATCCGACCGTTCGCGGTGCACTTGAGGCCTGTGGATACGATCGTACGTTTCGAGAAGTCGCCGGCACCGTTGGCACATCAACACTGGAGCGCCAACGGGCCGCTCATTCGTGGCGCGATGTCAAGCTGGATAGGCGAAGCCGGACGATCACGCTTCCCGGCGGGGTCAGACTAGACCTCGGAGGCATCGGCAAAGGGTTCACGGTCGATCGCGCAATCGAACGACTGAACCACGAGAACGTGATGATCAACGCTTCTGGGGACCTCTTCGCATCTGGGAAGGGTCCCGGCGGTGGAGGCTGGATCGTCGGGGTACAAGATCCCTTCGACGCTTCGCGCGACATTACGACGATTCGCGTCTACGGCCGAGGCGTGGCCACTTCTGGCTCAACTGGACGGTCATGGACACGTGGCGACACGCGCTACCACCATCTAATCGACACGCGCACCGGCCATAGCGCGGAGAGCGACGTGGCAACCGCGACCGTGGTCGCCAGAGACGCCACGCACGCCGATGTGCTTGCGAAGGCGGCCTACTTGCTCGGCCCACGCGAAGGACTGGAGCTAGTAGGAAGATACGACGCTGCGGCACTCTTTGTCTCCAATTCGGGCGACGTGGTTACAACCACAAGGTGGAAGGAATACACGACATGAGTCACGACTTCTGGTATCTGTCACGCGCCGCCGCGTTCACTGCCTACGGACTTCTGTTCTTCTCAACGGTGCTCGGGATCATGATCGGCACGCGGTTCACGGGCCGGTTCTCGCGCAACACGATGTTCGACATCCACAAGTTCACCGCGATCCTCGCCCTGGCATTCAGCATCTTCCACGTTGCAGTCCTGCTCGGAGACGGCTTCTTCAACTTCAGCGTATGGCAACTCGCCGTCCCGTTTGCATCTCCGTATCGCGCGTGGCAGACAGCTGCCGGAGTCTTCGGGATCTACCTGCTGGCAATCATCGTTGCGAGCTTCTATGTCCGCCGAATCACCGGCTATCGAGTTTGGCACGTGATCCACTTCAGCACATTCGCCCTGTTCGGACTCGTCACGCTTCACGGAGTCACGGCGGGCACGGATGGGTCATCAACGTGGGCGCGCCTCATCTACCTGGGCGCCGGCTTGACCGTGCTCGCCCTCACGTTCTACCGCCTTCAGCACCACATGCCCGTTGCCACGCAGGCCCGTCGCGTGCGCTTCGGCGCAGCCGGGGCCGCTTCCTTCGCTGCCGTCCTGCTCATCCTCACCACCGGAATCGCGAGACCTTCTTCAGGCAGTGACGAGAACGCGCTAGCCGTTACCTTCGCCACGGTGCTGGACCAACGCGCCCTTAGCGCTAGCCAGCCCGACATGGGCGTGGCCCTCCAAGGCGACAACGATAGGGACGACGATGAGCACGAAGAACGCGAGCATGAAACCCGCGAAGGCGACCACGACGACTGGGAAGAACATGAGGACGACGACTAGCCTGTTGGGCACGCGCTTCCGCGGATAGCGCTAGGCGGATAGACTCAGGGACATCGGCACGCGCAGGACACCGGCCGGACACACCCCGCATGAGTGACATCACCATTCGACCCATCGACTACGCGCGAGATGCCTCTGCGCTTAAGGCCTTTTTGGGCGAGCGCGACAAGATGCGTCTCGAGCACTGCGAAGACGCCGTCAAAGATGGTGATTGCTTCATCTTCGTTGCCGAAGAGGACGGCGTGGCCGTCGGCTGGGTCGCCGTCCACACGAACTTCCGTGAGGACCAGGACTGGACGCCGCCTGTCGACGACGACACGCGCGACTTCCAGGCTGGCGACAATGCGTATGCCGAGAACATCGAAGTGACGGCACGCGCACGAAGCGGCGGTATCGGTCGCCAGCTCATGGCCGCTGCTCAGGATGAAGCCCGCAAGCGCGGCAAGAAGACGCTCTGGCTACATACCGCGGAGAACAACTCGCTAGCGCACGCGCTCTTCGACCGCGAAGGCTGGACGCACGAGCGCAGCGTGTTTCCACCGTGGAAGCCAACGTCCCGGATGCGGATCTACAAGAAGGTGCTCTAGATGAAGACATTTCTTCGTGTGCTCGCCGTAACCGTCGTGCTTCAGTTCCTCGTCACGCGAAAAGCTGCCGGCAACGTCATCGAAGAAGGCAAGGCCGAGCGGCTGTGGATGCTGTTCCCCGTAAACGTCCTCCTCAATGCCGCCGCATGGACGCTCGTCGTTACGGTGATCGGTCGAGGCGTGCGCGCGGTGCGTCGCGGGTGAGTTCTCGCGCGATTCGTCATGTCGACGCGTTCACGGCGACGCCCCTTGAGGGCAATCCCGCCGCTGTCGTCGATGCGGAAGGCCTTTCGACCGAGACGATGCAGCGGATCGCGCTAAACCAACATCTCTCCGAGACGGTGTTCCTCTTCCCACCGAAGTCGCCGGCGAACCACGCGCACATTCGCATATTCACACCGGGCACAGAGCTGCCGTTCGCCGGGCATCCCACGATTGCCGCTTCGCACATTCTTGTCAGCGAAGGGCGAGTGAAGCTCGCCACAGGTGAGCCACTCCTTCTCGAGACAGGCGCCGGCGTAATTCCCGTCGTCGTCTCCGGCGACCCGCCGCTGTATACGATGACGCAAGCCAAGCCCGATTTTCGATCCTACGACCCGCCGCTCGACGACATCGCGGCGTGGCTGGGCCTGAACCCCGGTGATGTCATACGAGCCGAGGAAGTCTCGACCGGCATCTACTGGAAGATCGCGCAGATCTCGTCGTACGAAGCGATGTTGCGCGTCGAACCCGACATGATGGCGCTGCTCAAAGTGCCCCATGGCATGGCCATCTTCTGCATCGGCGCGAGCACACCCAATGTACAGATTCACGTCCGCGCTTTCGCGCCGGAGGCCGGCGTCTTCGAAGACCCTGTCACGGGCAGCGCGAACGGATGCACCGCCGCCTTCATCGCGAAGCACGAACTTCTGCCCACCCGCGACGGTGAGATCGCGTACACAGCCGAACAAGGGATTGAACTCGGGCAACCCGGACTCGTACACGCGCGTGTTACCGGCATACCTGGCGACATCACCGCCCACATCGGCGGCAACGCCGTCACCGTCCTTCGCGGTGAGCTTTTCCTGTGATTACAGCGATCCTTCTCGCCGACACAGACCTCACGCACGACGGCGAACCGCTGGCCCTCATGCGCTCCGACGACGACGAGACGCTCATCGAGTGGCAGGTCGGGCAACTCCAGCAAGCCGGAGTCGAAGTCGTTGAAGTCGTGCTGGGCAGCGACGCAGAACGCCTGATCCCGCTTGTCTCCGGCAACGACGTCGAGCCGATCGTGAACGAGCGCTGGCCGGACGGCGAAGCATCGGCGCTGCGAGTCGGCGCAACGGCGACGCCGCGCAACACTAAGACCGCCGTCATCCTCCGCCTCTACCAGCCGCGCGAAGCAAACGTGATCAAGGCCGTGCTGCTCCAACACATCGCGGCGACCGCAGCGCTGTCCCGGCCCGTGGCGGGCGACACACCCGGCTGGCCCGTCGTCATCGACGCCGCCGTGCTCGCCCGCGTGCGAAATCTCCCGGACGGTACGGACATCGAGGACGTCCTACGCGACTACGACACCCTCGTCGTCCGCATCGAGGGCGAAATGCCGGATCTGCGCTAGTTCGTGCGATTGGCACTGGCGCTTGATTAGTATCTTTAGGATACTCACGGCGAACGGAGGTCCACTGATGCCACAGTTCGACCAGCTCATGATCACCTACGAGGTCGGCGACGACGGCGTCCGCCACGCCCGCCTCTCCGACGACGCGCTCAACTACGTCCTCACGTTCATCAAGGACACCGCGGCCAAGCCGCCGGCGGGCATCGCAGCCGCGGTCCAGGAAGGCCACGACCACGTCCTGCGCAACATCGACGGTGTCACGGACGCCCAGGCAACGTGGAAGCCCGCGCCCGGCCAGTGGTCCATCCTCGAGACGATGGCGCACATCGTCACCGTGAAGCGCGTGACCGTCGCCCTCAGTGCGCACCTCGGCGCGGGCAACATGCCGCCCGGGTTCGGCCCGCATCTCGAGAAGGAAGAGTCGCAGGACGGCGTGACGCTCGCGAAGTTCGAGACGATCGCCGAAGCACGCGAATCAGCGCAGTCCGCCCACGACGAACTGCTCGCGCTGATCGAGAAGGTCGACGGCATGGATCGCGATACACGCTTCCGGCACTTCTTCTTCGGCTCGATGAACGCGCGTGAGTGGGCATGCTTCCAGCGCATCCACGACGGCGATCACTTCCCGCAGCTCGAAAGCGTCAGGCTCTCCCCCGGCTTCCCCGCTTCGTAGCGACCCGAGGTTCGTCGGGCATCAGCAGCCGCGGCCCATCCCCCTCGACCGAAACCTTGTCGTCCGGATTGAAGATCTTGCAGCGTTCGAGCGACAGGCAGCCGCAGCCGATACACGACGAGAGCTGATCGCGCAGCTTCTCGAGCACGGCGATGCGCGCGTCCAGCTCGCGATGCCACCGCTGCGACAGGCGCTCCCAGTCGGCCGGAGTCGGATCTCGGCTCCCAGGCAGCGTCCTTAGCGCTGACGCGATCGCGGACAGCGGCACCCCCATCGTGCGAGCGGCGCGTATCACCGCCACCCGCCGCAGGACACTGCGCCGGTACCGGCGCTGGTTCCCGCTCGTCCGTTCCGCCGCGATCAAGCCCAGGTCTTCGTAGTAGCGCAGTGCGGAGGCCGCCACGCCACTGCGCGCGCTCAGTTCGGTGATCGTGATGTGGTCGGAAAGAACTGCCAAAAAATTGTCGTCTCCAGCCCTTGACTTCAAGTCTACTTGAAGTTCTACGCTGGGCGCCATGAACGACAACACACACGCCGCCACTCTCGATCGACCCCCGCCCCAGGCCTACACGTACGCGGACCTCAGCCGCCTCATGAGCTACATGACAGGCGACGAGAAGCACTCCGCCAGCGCCACCTCCACGCTCGACGTGCTTTGGGTCCTGTACGACCGCATCCTCCGCATCGACCCCGCGCATCTCGACGATGATGCCCGCGACCGCTTCCTGCTATCGAAGGGACACGGGCCGATGGCCTACTACGCCATCCTCGCGGCCAAGGGCTTTTTCGACCCCAAACTACTCCGCCGTTGGTGCCGACCCGACTCGCCGCTCGGCTTGCATCCCGACCGCAACCTGATCCCCGGCGTCGAGATCTCGTCCGGCTCGCTCGGCCACGGGCTGCCGCTCGCCGTTGGGATGGCCGCGGGCTTGAGGGCGCGCGCCAATCCGGCGCGCATCTTCTGCCTCGTCGGTGATGCCGAGCTCGACGAGGGCAGCAACCACGAGGCGATCGCCGTCGCGCCGCGCCTCGTCCGCGGCCTCGATGCGCTGACCGTCATCGTCATCGACAACCAGTCGTCGTCACTGACCTGGCCTGGCGGCATCGCGAAGCGATTCGAAGTCGAAGGCTGGTCCACGGCAACCATCGACGGCCGCGACCACGCCTCAATCGAATCAGCGCTGACGGAGCCACACCGCGGACGCCCGCGAGCAGTCGTTGCAGTAGTGGAGAAGAAGTCATGAGTGAGGAAATGCGCAACCGGTTCGCCAGCGTCACGAACGAACTGCTCGATACGAACGAGCGCGTCGCCATCGTGCTCGCCGACATCAGCGGCGACAAGTTCAAGGAGGCGCAGCAGAAGCACCCCTTCCGGCGCATCAACGTCGGCATCCGCGAGCAGTTGCTCATCAACGTCGGCGCGGGCATGGCGCTCGCCGACATGCGCCCCATCGTCCACACCTTCGCGCCGTTTCTCGTCGAGCGAGCGTTCGAGCAGGTGAAGCTCGGCTTCGCGCACCAGGGCGTCGGCGGCGTGCTCGTCAGCATCGGTGGCTCGTACGACACTCCAGCGTACGGTCGAACCCACCAGTCCACCGGCGACGTGGCGCTGATGGCAACCCTCCCCGGCGTCCGCATCCAAGTCCCCGGCCATCCGGATGAGGTTGATCGTTTGTTGCGAAATGCTGTTGCGTCGACTGACATTGTTTACATCCGGCTCGACGCGACCACGAACTCTGCGCCTCATGCGGCCGAGGATGGCAGGCTGAAGGTCGTTCGCCAAGGCGCGGATGGCACTCCGACGATCATCGCGGTCGGCCCGATGCTCGACCGGGTGCTCGAAGCAGCTGAGGGGATGGACGCGACCGTGCTCTACACCGCCACCGTTCGCCCCTTCGACGCCGCAGGTCTCCGCAAGCACATGACCGACGACTCGGTGGCCATCATCGAGCCATACCTCGAAGGCACATCCGCCGGCGTCATCTCAGCCGCGCTCGCCGACCGCACCCACCGCCTGCTCGCCATCGGCGTCCCAAACATCGAGTTCCGCCAGTACGGCTCGATCGAGCACCACGACCGTGCGCACGGTCTCGATGCGGCGGGGTTGCGGGCGCGGATCGAATCATGGCTGACGCCCGTCGCAGCGTAAGGGCGCGCTAATGACGTAGACGTCCTCAACGGACGAACCCATGACAGTCGACGTTGGCGTACCGAGAAAATTCCTTGGCTTCTCCGAGGCAGTCCGTGAGCAGGAACGGCCCGCCACGTGCGGTTTTGACGTCGAAGTGGAACCCATCTGGAAGTGCCAAAGTGAACTTCCAGCGCTTAGCCTCGGGCGTCGATCCATGTCTAGCGCCGCGATGGTCGAATATCCGTTCCTTGCAGTCTCTCCAGTTGCCTTCCTTCCAATGCTCACTGCGAAACGAGTCTCGCAATTGCGTGACCTTGGCGATCTCATCCTTGCCAATGCGAAGTTTCGCTGCCCTCTTCCAAAGCGCCTCGACTGTACTGCGTGAAACAAAAACAGATTCCGGAAGGACTAGCGCAGCCGACGCTTCACCCGGCCGTATAGCGCCCCGCCACTGCTGCTCAAATTCCACGATTTCTCTTACTTTCTCGTCGAAGGCGGCCAATCCGTAGAACTTTGCGTCATCTCGGTCAAACCAGATGAGTCGGTGCCTCGAATAGACTCGGGCCTCAAACTCTTTTCTCTCCTCTTCAGGATTATGAAAAGCCAGGATATGCGCGCCATCGTGATCGCACTGATCGGCGACCTTGATGACGTCCGGCCAACAAGTGCCGAGGTCGGCTCCCCGACGAGACGGCACAATCGAGGTGTCCCATCCTGGTACATCCGGCCTGTAGCCCTTGTGTCTGTTCAGAACTCCAATGGGCACCCCAGCAATGATTAGCCGCGGCTGCAAGTGTTCACTCCTGGGGTCTTCTTCGCGACAGAGATCGGTACATTGCTTCAACTGCCCTGAAGGGAATAGTCAGCGACCGTATTTCATCTTCAGTCATGTGGTGTGCAACGTGGCTTAACACTTCTTGAGCCGTCTCACCTTTACCGCTTCTTCTCTCAAACCAAGAAGGCGATACAGGTGTGTCCGATGACTGAGCCCACCTCTCGACGGCAGCTCGAATATCTTCTGAGCGAAAAGCATGCCAGCGCGATTTCAAGCCCAACTCAGCAAGTGCCTGACTGAAATCGGCGAGTGCCCTCGGTGAGTAGTCGAGAACATCAGAGAGGCGCTTCGCATGTTCCTCATCAGTTAGGGACGCCACGAACGCCCGCCTCTGGGCAAAGAGATCATCTCTGGTAATTCGTGGTATGTCGACGCGATCACTTTCATTACCGGCATCGGACGTGAAAATATCCAGACTTGGGATGTAGCTGTAGGGTTGCGGGCTCGCGTGCGTAAACGCGGAAAACACGTCGCTGCGTAAGGTGAAAGACTGTTCGGGCTGGGGAAGAGCCGCTCCCTTGAACCCCACCAACGAATCCGAGCCCGCCTGCGGATGTACCGCGAGACCCGTATCATGTAGGAGTTTGGTGAACGTCTTGCCGGAGGCCTTTAGCCAGTTCGTAAACTGGGTACTCTCGGCGGAGCCGGGCCGCGCGACGGCCGCGCGAAGCTTGGCGGCTGGGATAAACGAATCCCGGCCCCCAAGTTTATCGAGGCATTCAACGACCTTCGATGACCAATCGACAACCTGATCTTGCATGGAACGGAGAATAACAGAAGAGACACAAAGAATTGTGTCTCTTCATTCGCACGTAGCTACTGCTTGCCCATGGGACGCTGAGGACTTCGCTGGGACCCCACGATTTGCCCGGGCAAGCCTGACAAATGATCCGCCCCGTCCTGGACGTCCTAGATTCCACCGAGCGAGAAGTCCCCGTGGAGATGGAATCACTTGGATTATCGGAGTACGCTTCTACTTCGTCAACCCCTGAATGGGGCTGTGACAGCCCTACGACTAACTAAATACGTCAAGAAGCGAGATTTGCGCAGAATTCGGGCACACTTCGCGCACTGTCGCACCCCGCACCTGTCGGTATCGTCGCGATAATCGGGGCGACGCAAGGCGTCGCCGCGACGATACCGACAGGTGCGGGGTGCGGGGTGTGTCAAGTAACGGTCTTTTGCGAGCCAAAGTTGACTGGTTTTCGGCGCCTGCGGTACGCTCCGCGTACCGCATTTCGTTGGAACGGCTGGCGCACAAACAGGTTCTTTCTCACACCTCCACTGCCTCCGGCAGTAGGCGCAGGAACAGCTCATTGCTGAGCAACAACCCCCGCTTCGACAGCCGCAGGTGCGTCGGCGTGCGTTCGAGGATGCCGTAGCCCTCGAACTCGCGCAGGATGTCGCCGTACACGTCGTCCGGTGACGCGCCGTAGCGGCGAGCGAACTCGCGCACGTCCACGCCATCAAGCAGCCGCAGCCCAAGGATCAGCGCATCGGCCATCACCAGCTCCGGCGGCGGCGTCTCCGCGCTCGCGATGTGCCGCATCACGCCGTCCTGCGCGGCCGCCGACTCATCGACCAGCTCGCCGTAGCGGTTCGGCAGCAGCACCATCCCGAAGCGCGCGCCGTTCAGGTAGCTGTGCGCGCCCGCGCCCATCCCCAGGTACTCGCGATGCGTCCAGTAGATCAGGTTGTGCCGGCAGCGGCGCCCCGGCCGCGCCCAGTTCGAGATCTCGTAGTGCTCGTAGCCCGCGCGCGCCAGCCGCTCCTGCGTGTACTCGTAGTGCGTCGCCTGCTCGTCGGGGTCCGGCGCCGGCGTCCGACCGCGCGCGACGTCGCGGGCCAGCGGCGTCCCTTCTTCGACGGTGAGCGCGTACAGCGACAGATGCTCCGGCGCGAGATCGAGCGCCGCCTCAAGGTTCGACTGCCACTTCGACAGCGGCTGTTCCGGCAATCCGTAGATAAGATCGAGATTCACGTTGTCGAACCCCGCATCGCGCGCCGACGCGTACGCCTGCCGCGCTTCGTCGGCCGAGTGGGTGCGGTCGAGCGACACCAGTTCCTCGTCGTCGAACGACTGCACGCCGATCGACAGCCGGTTGAAGCCGATGTCGCGCAGCCCGCGCAAGTACTCCGTCGTCAACGACCCCGGGTTCGACTCCAGCGAGACCTCCGCGTCCGGCAGAATGTCGAACGCGTCCCGCAGCCCCGCCATCAAGAACTGCATCTCCGGCAGCGGCGTCAGGCTCGGCGTCCCTCCACCAAAAAACACCGTCTCCACCGCCCGCCCACCAACAGCCGCCCGCCACAGCGAAGCGTCAGTCAGCAACGACTTCGTGTACGACGGGATCGTGTGGTCGTGCCCCACGTACGAGTTGAAGTCGCAATACCCACACTTCGCCGTACAAAACGGAATGTGCAAATACAGCCCAATAGGCTCGACAGAAACTGCAGCGTGAGGTTTGCTCGGCACACCTAAGAGTATCAGCGAATGACAGAAGGACGGGCGCCCCCGCCCGTCACCCGCCCGTCACGCGTCAACCACCATCATGCGAAAGCGCAACCACCGGTCGCGTAGGGGCGCTGCTCTGCCGCGCCCTCGTCGAGCACGAACACAACATGCGACAGCGCATCCGAGACCTCACGACGATCCCACCCGATCCTCTGTGTCTCCGTGCCTCTGTGTTTCTCGTCCGCTTAGGCACCTGGCTCGTCCTCCGAAAACCCGCGCGCAGAGTGCGAGTCGTACTCCATGCCATACACCCGCTTGAGGTCCGCGATCGCCGCCAGCGCCTTCTTCCCGTGCGGACTGGCGCAACTCTCGCCCTCATCCCCCGGCACCGGCTCGAACGAGTGCAGCACGATCTTCTCAAGCATCTGCCCCAGCGTCACGCCCTCGAACTCCGCGAGCCCCTTCAGCACCTTCACCATCTTCTTCTCCATCCGCACCCCCAACTGCACCCGCTCGACCACCTGCTTCGGGTCGACGGACTGCGCGATTGCCCCCAGCGGCTCTTGGGCACCCATCTCAACCTCCTATCTTGGTACCAAGTTACCACGGGACACTGGCCATATCAAGGGCAATCTCGAAAAGTGCCATCCGACGCTTGGAGCTAATCCCCAACAAAGGCCATGCTCGCCCCATGACGAACAGCCTCAGCCTCGGCATCGCGGCCGACCGGCCAGGAGGACGGGCGCCCTCGCCCGTCACGTCGTAGACAACCAGCAGCCCGCCACCTGCGAAACACCGCTAATTGATCACTTTACGACTTATTATTCGGAAACTTTTTTTCACACCACTTTTTTCCGGCGAGAGCCAAAGCGAGGCCCCTCAAGTGACCGCAGCCAACCACCCCGCAGCCGTAACCGCCGCCCCGATGCTGATCGCCCCAAAGTTGAACTGCAAGGCCCGCTCCCGCACGGCCACCCAGGCGCCAACCGCCACCACGAGGCTCACAACACCGGTCCCGACCGCCACCGCAAACCACCGCCCGTTCTCGACCACAGCCGGCGCGATAACAACGGCCAGCCCCAGCGCCGTCCCGAACGCCACCCAACAAAGGACAAGCGACCCGTACACACCCAACCGATGCGTCAGGCCCCGCACCCCCTGTGCAGCATCCGCCTCGATATCCGGCAGCGTGTTCGCCAGGTGCATGGCCAACCCGATCAGCCCACCCAGCGGCAGCAGCCACCACAGCACGTCATCCCACTCCCCGAGCGTCTCATACGCCCAGATCGGCAACACCGGAATCGCGATCATGAAAGGCACAGCGCTGAACAGCGTGCGCTTGAGCCGCATGTCATACGCCAGCCCGCACGCAGTACCAAGCACGAACAAAGCGACACTCGCCGCTCCTAACGACATCACTACGCTCAGCGCCGAAGCCGCAAAGGCCACAGCGAGCCCCGCAGCCACCCGCATAGACACGAGACCGGACGCCACCGGCTTCCACGGCTTCGTGGCAGCATCGAGTTCCCTGTCGAAGATGTCGTTGGTTGCGCCGATCGCGCACTGCGCGAAGAGCATCGCGATCAGCATCCGTGCGATCGTCGCTCCATCAGGCGCGCCATCCGCAGCGACGAAGGCGAGGCCGGCGGTCGCGGCCACGTTCAGCAGCGTCGGGAAGGGATGCACGATGCGCGCGATCCGCACCCAACGCTCGATGGCGTGCGGCACTTGCGTAGGCGGGTCGTGTACGGGCGCTTCGAGGACAGCCATTCGACGCCTCCGCATCAATCATACGCCCGCCCGGCGAGTCCGCTCACATCACAATCACGTGAACGAAGGTGACAAACACGCAGAGCGGGCCATTTGGGGTATTGACAGCCTTCTCCGATCCGTCATATCGTAGATCCAATCCCGAGTGAGCTCGGGAGGGGCCATGTAAGCACTCCGAGTTCAGCAAGGAGGTGTCTTCATGAACAACCGCATCCGCTGGGGTGTCTGGCAAGTTGACTGAGTAGCCCTGCTGCAAAGTAGACCCGGTGGCAGGGCAGGCCGACAAGGCACGACACCGACACAATGAGCTGTCCAAGGGGCCGAAGCCGACCATTGGTCGGGCGCGCACCCAGGCCGTTTCGGGGGTTACCCGTTGCGGTGTCTGCCGAAATGCGGATATATAAGACGCGACGATAAAGGCTTTCCTATGTAGGAGAGCCTTTTGGTTTGTTGGAGCTCATGAGCGATTCCCCGCCAAGCGGCCAGTCGAACCTGTGGTTAGCGGACACGCTGTGGCGCCTCGGCGCGGTGCAGTTTGGTGACTTCACCCTCGGCCGCACCACGGTCAACTCCCCTATCTACGTCAACCTGCGTCTCCTCATCGCCCACCCGACGGCGCTCGCCAAGTCGGCGCAGATTCTGCACCAGGAGATCGCGGCGCTGCAGTCGATGCGCAACCCACAAATCGACCCGTTCGACCTCGTCTGCGGCGTACCGTTCGGCGGCCTCCTGGTCGCAGAGGCGTTCTCGCTGACGGCGAAGGTGCCGCTGGTCTACGTGCATCCGCGCAAGGACGATCTCGATACGGACGTTGAAGGGATCTACCACCCAAGCCAGACGGCGATCATCATGGACGATCTCATCACCGGCGGCGGAAGCATCGCGACGACGGCGATTCGCTTGCGTGACGAAGGTTTGTTCGTGCGCGATGCCGTCGTGCTGTTCGACCGGCAGTCGGGCGGGCGACAAATCCTCGAGAAGGACGGCATACGCCTGGTGTCGGTGCTGACGTTCGAAGTGCTGCTGACGTACCTGCATTCGACAGGCAAGATTAGCGCGGACTGGTACCGCAAGAGCATGTCGTTCTTCGAAGAGACGCGTCATCTCGACGCGGGCTGACCTGCTTCGATCTGCTCGACGAAAACACAGAGGCACAGAGATCTCCCTGGGTGTGTGAGGTTCTGTCGGCGCTATCGCATCCGCAAGCTGCTGTTATTGCGCGGCTTGGACGTCATCTGGTGTGTTGAGGTCTAGTGTCACGGATGCGTCATCGATCTCGACGACGTTGATCTCGGATTCGTGGCGGCGCATGACGGCTCGGATGCCTTGCGTCTCTTCGCTGATCGCGAGCAGTTCGTCGAACAGCAATCGCGCGACAAGAACAGGGTGACCGCGATGACCGTCGTGTGCCGGTACGGTGATCGGCACTCGCTTCGCGACGTGACTCGCGATCACTGCGCCGTGTATGGCCGACGAACGCGGCTGGTCCACGTTTAGAAGAAGAACCGCTTCCGTGTCGGTTGCGATCGCGCGCAGGCCCGCCTGGATGGAGCTGACTTTGCCGGACTTATAGTTCGCGTTGTGCGCGACGCGCGCTCGCGGGGCGCGTTCGACGATGCGCGCGATGGCCTCGGGTTCGTGCCCAGTAACTACGACGATCTCGTTAATTTCCTCGACGTCGGCGAGTTGGGCGAGCTGGTATTCAAGGAGCGTCGTCCCTTGCCACGGGAGCAGGGCTTTCTGTTGGCCCATGCGCGTTGATTCGCCCGCGGCGAGGAGGATGGCGGAGACGGTGACAGCGATGCGCGACGAGGCGGCCGGCACGTCAGGCGACCGTACGCGGGCGCGCTTTGGTGATGAGCGCGTCGCTGGCACGCATCGGGCCACCGTGTCCGCCGAGACGATCCATCGTGATCTCGGCGACGATGCTAACGGCGATCTCCTCCGGCGAGATAGCGCCGATGTCGAGGCCGATCGGCGCGTGGATGTCGCGCAGGCGCTCTTCGGGCACACCGTCTTCCATAAGTTGACGGTAGATGAGGGCGACCTTGCGGCGGCTGCCCATGAGTCCGATGTACCCGGCGTTGGAGCGAGCTGCGGCGGCGAGAGCCTGGTAGTCGTACTTGTGGCCGCGCGTGACGATGACGATCGAGCTGTTGCGCGTCGTCGGGTAGCCCTCTATCGCTTCTTCGATGTCGCCCGCGATGACAGCGGCTGCCTCCGGAAAGCGCTCGCTGTTCGCGAAGTCGGTGCGATCGTCGATAACGGCGATCTTGTAGCCGACGAAGTGCGCGACCGTTGCGAGCGAACGCCCGACGTGGCCGCCGCCGATGATGACGATCTCTGGTGGTTCGGCGAAGACATCGGCGAAGACGGTCGTGCCACTGGCGAGCTTCACGAGCGTCGGCTTCGGGCGCGGCGCTTCGACCAGACGGCGCGCCAGTTCTAGCGCCGCTTCCTGATCCGCAGCGAGATCGCCCGTTGTTGCGCCATCCTCCCAAACAGCGAGCTTACTTGCGGGTGACTCGCCCTCGACGACGGAGACGACGACCCCGCGGCGCGCACCCTCTGCACCGGTGAGCATGTCGCGCACGAGCGGGAGGTCTTCGGCCGTGTAGGTGGGGTCGACCAGAATCTGTTCGGTGCCGCCACAAGCGAGGCCGTAGTCCACAGCGATGTCTTCGTTCAGGGTGAAGTCCAGGGCGAGCGGCCGGCCATCGCCGAATGCTTCTTTGGCCTTCTCCCAGACCTCCGCTTCTATGCAGCCTCCGCCGAGCGTCCCGATGGTCGAGCCGTCAGTGCGGACGAGGAGGCGGGCGCCAACCTTCTGCGGCGTAGAGCCGTGCGCATCGACGAGCGACGCGAGCACGAAGCGCTCGCCTACTTCGAGGAGTCGGACCATTTCGCGTGTGACTTCGAGCTGCATGTGGTGTCCCTGCGAGTCTGAAGCGATCTATGCTTGAGTCTAAGGCATGGCTCCGATATGCCGTAGCCAGCATAACGATTCTGTGGGCCGGAATGCCGGCTGGAAAGGCACACGATGCAGGCACTCGAATATGTAGCGCCCGCGTCCCTCGATGAGGCCGTTGCTGCGCTGGCGAAGCACGGGGCCACGGCCCGCGTCCTCGCCGGTGGCACCGACGTGATCATCCAGGCACGCGAAGGACGGCGCCAGGTCGGCGTCATGGTTGACATCAAAGGCATCAAGGAGGCGACGAGCTTCTCCTTCGGATCCGACGGGTCGCTGACCGTCGGAGCGGCGGCACCGTGTGCACGACTCTACGGTGACGCGGAAGTACAGAAGCGCTTCCCTGCGCTGGTCGACTCGGCGTCGCTGATCGGCGGCATCCAGATCCAATCGCGGGCGAGCCTGGGCGGGAATCTTTGCAACAGTTCGCCGGCGGCGGACTCCATTCCGACGCTGATCGCGCTAGGCGGCGTCTGCAACATCATCGGCCCCAGCGGAAAGCGCGACGTGCCGGTCGAGGACTTCTGCACCGCGCCGGGGCAAAACGTGTTGCAAGCGGGCGAACTGCTCGTCTCGATCACGTTCCCCGCTCCTGCGGCGAACAGCGGCGCGGCGTTCGAGCGCTTCATCCCGCGCAACGAGATGGACATCGCCGTGGTGAATGCAGCCGCCAGCGTCGCACTTTCCGCCGACGGCTCGAAGTTCGAGTCGGCGCGCATTGCTGTCGGCGCTGTGGCGCCGACTCCGCTCTACGTGAAGGCGGCGGGCGACGCGTTGGCGGGAAAGCCGGTTTCTGAGGCGACGATCGACGCAGCCGCCGCTGCCGCATCTGACGCCGCGAAGCCGATCACGGACATGCGCGGGTCTGCTGCGCAACGCAAGCATCTCGCGGGCGTGCTCACAAAGCACGTCATCAACACAGCAATCGCACGAGCGAAGGGAGCCTGAGCGTGACGGGACGTACATATGTAAGCGCGCGCATCAACGGCGAACAGCGCGACTTCCTCGTGGAACCGCGACAGAGCCTACTTGAGACGCTGCGCGATGAACTCGGCATGACAGGCGCTAAGGAAGGCTGCAACAACGGCAACTGCGGGGCCTGCAACGTCATTGTCAACGGGTCGCTGGTAAACGCCTGCTGCGTGCTCGGCGTTGAGTGCAACGGCGCGGAGATCGTGACGATCGAAGGCGTGGCCGACGGCGAGACACTCCACCCGCTGCAGACGAGCTTCCTCGAGAACGCGGCGCTGCAGTGCGGCATCTGCACACCGGGCTTCATCGTGGCGGCGAAGGCGCTGCTCGACAAGGAGCCGGATGCGGACGAAGCGCGCATTCGCCACTGGCTGGCGGGCAACCTCTGCCGCTGCACGGGCTACGACAAGATTGTGCGGGCGGTGCTCGACGCTGCTGATGACATGCGGCGCGCGCCGGCAAAGGCCTAAGGGCCCGTAGGGCTGAGGCCCATAGGGCTGACGATAGGGACAGGAGCATTGCGATGGTGACGACGAGCAAGCCCGAATACAAAGTCATCGGCACGCGCCCGGTGCGGCCGGATGGCGTCGATAAGGTGACGGGCCGCGCACAGTACGGCGCGGACATCAAACAGCAAGGCGCGCTGGCGGGACGCGTACTGCGCAGCCCGCACGCGCACGCGAATCTCAAAAAGATCGACGCATCGAAGGCGCTCGCGCTTGATGGCGTGAAGGCGGTCGTAACGGCGCGGGACATCGTCGGCCCTGACGGCGATCTTTCGAAGCTGCCTGACCCTGCCGCGAACATTCTCGCGGGGACGAAGGTGCTCTATCGCGGACACGCGGTTGCCGCTGTTGCGGCGATCAACGACCACGTCGCGCAGGAAGCGCTGAAGCTGATCGAGGTCGAGTACGAGGTGCTGCCGGCGGTGCTCGACGTGCGCGAGGCCATGCGCCCCGACGCGCCGATCCTGCACGAGGCGCTTCGCACACGCGCACCCACCGGCCCGAGTGAAGGCCCGAGCAATGTCGTCGCCCAGACCGTCTCGGCGTTCGGCGACATCGAGGCCGGATTTGCTGAGTGCGATGTGATCGTCGAGCGCGAGTTCTCGACGAAGATGGTGCACCAGGGGTACATTGAGCCCCAGGCCGCGACGGCGCACTGGAACAGCGACGACCAACTGACCATCTGGACATGCACACAGGGATCGTTCCCGGCGCGCGAGTCGGTCTCGCAGATCCTTGGCCACCCGATCTCCAAGATCAAGGTGATCCCGACCGAGATCGGCGGCGGGTTCGGCGGCAAGATCTCCGTATACCTCGAGCCGGTCGCGGCGCTGCTCTCACGTGCGACGGGCAAGCCCGTATCGATGCGGATGGACCGCACGGACGTGTTCGAAGGCACGGGGCCGACGCCTGGCACGAATATCCGGATCAAGCTGGGCGCGACGAAGGACGGCAAGCTTCGCGCTGCGTACGGCGACATGGCGTACGAGAACGGCGCCTATCCGGGTTCCGCGGCGATGTACGCGACGATGGTCGTGACGGCGGCGTACCAGATCGAGCACGTGAAGTTTGATGGGTTCGATGTGGTTGTGAACAAGCCACGCACGCAGGACTATCGCGCACCGAGCGCGCCCGCAGCCGCGTTCGCGATGGAGCAGCTCATCGACGAGATCGCGGATCAACTCAAAATCGACCCGCTGAAGTTCCGGCTCATGAACTCAGCCGCGGAGGGCTCGCGCGGGCCGATGGGGATGCCGTTCAAGCGCATCGGGCATGAAGAGTGCGTCGAGGCGGCGCTGAACTCACCGCACTACAACACGCCGCTCGAAGGGCCGAACCGTGGTCGCGGCGTGGCGTCGGGGTTCTGGTTCAACGTGGGGCTTCGGTCTAGCGTGAACGTGAGCGTGCAACCGGACGGCACTGTGAACCTCAACGAAGGCAATACGGACATCGGCGGCACGCGCGCGTCGCTGGCGATGCAGCTCGCTGAGACGCTGGGCATCACGTTCGAGGACGTGAAGGCGACGGTCGTCGACACGGACTCGGTCGGCGTGAACGACGTGACGGCGGGCAGCCGCGTAACGTTCGCGTCAGGCATGGCGGTGCACGAGGCCGGAAAGAATCTTATCGCGGCTCTCAAGGAGCGCCTCGCTCCGACATGGCAGACGACGCCTGATGAGGTGCAGTTTGAGGCCGGCGTATTCAAGAACGCGGACGGAAGCAAGACGATGACGTTTAAGGAAGCGGCGGTTGCAACCGTCGGGCGCGGCGTCGGACTCACGGTCAGCGGCTCCGTGAATGCGGGCTTCCTGGCGGGTGGCGGATTCGCGCACCACATCGTTGATGTGGAGGTGGATCCGGACACGGGGAAGACGACGATTCTTCGGTACACGGCGATCCAAGACGCGGGTACGGCCGTGCACCCAGCTTACGTCGAGGGCCAGATGCAGGGCGGCGCCGTCCAGGGCATCGGCTGGGCGCTGAACGAGGAGTACTATTACGACGACACCGGTCGCATGGCGAACTCCAGCTTCCTCGACTACCGGATTCCAACATCGCTCGACGTGCCGATGATCGAGACAATTATCGTCGAGGTGCCGAACCCGCTGCACCCATTCGGGGTGCGTGGCGTTGGCGAGCCGGGGATTGTGCCGCCGCTGGCGGCGATTGCGAATGCTGTGGCGCGCGCGACGGGCGTCCGACAGACGCAGCTGCCGATGTCGCCGCGGAGGATTCTCGAGACAACGCGCGGGATCGCGTAGTCGATGGCGATGGTCTGGATCCCGGCGATGTTCCGGCCACTCGCTGGTGGTGCGGACAAGGTCGAGGTCGTCGGCGCGACGCTCGCGGAGGTGATCGACGCACTGGAGGGGAAGTTTCCGGGGTTCCGCGATCGGCTTGTGGACGCGGAAGGGATGCGGCCGGAGATCGGATTCGCTATCAACAACGAGCAAGTTATGTCGCTGGACCAGGCCGTGCCCGTCGATGCCGAGGTCTATCTACTGCCAGCAATCGCTGGCGGATGAAAACCGGCGTCGCAGAAACGACAAAGAAGGGCAGGCCCGTTGGGCCTGCCCTTTCGTTTAACACGCAGCGACGCTCCTCGCCCTAGAGGAGGCGCCGAATTGGCTTGCGGCCGGGGCGCGGGTCGTAGTTGCTCTTGAACATTTCGAGCTTGTCCCGCTCTATCAGGTACTTACCTGCGAACAAGACGGCCGGCACCTTCTTCTGCTTGATGAGGCGTCGAAGCGACTGGGGGTGGATATTGAGAAGGCGTGCGGCCTCCACAAGGTCCAGGTAGTTCTCGAAGGGGCTGGTTACCATTCGGCTGCCGATACTAAGACGCTATATCAGATGAGTGATTGTAGCAGTCAGCACCCGGCGGCGGTAGTGGTTTATGTCGAGCGCTTGCCGAACGGCCATCTGCCTGACTTCGGCGCAGGAACATCGGCTTGCGGCTGAAGCGGGTCGGAGTCGGACGATGAGGAATCGGACGCAGAATCAGCTTTGATCGCCTTTGCGACCGCCCTATCGATTCTACGCTGCAGCATCATCATTGCTTCGGCGAGATCCAGCGCGGCTTCGTGATCCAGCTTGATATCCGGAAACAGCGTCTCGGCAGTCTCGGTCCACCGCGCTACGCCACTGACTGCACCCTCCCTCATGTGGTAGACGCGAAACTCGTTCACGCTGCCCTTGATTGCGGAGGCCAGACGTTGGAACTGCCAATCATCAAGTTCGATGGTCGCTTCTGGTGACTGGATGTCGCGGCCGAGGGCGACCTTCACCTCCCGCAGACCGTGTTCCAGCGGCAGCATCGTCTCGGCGTTCAGTTCCGAACCCGGGCGGCCCAGATGATACACGAGTGCCAGATACACCAGCCGCGGCTCGTCGTGCGTTAGCTTCAGCGCTATTGTCATTGCGAAAAGTGTAACCCCCGTATGCGGGGGAACGCGGGCTGTAGGCCCGCGCTACGAGCCAACAGCCGCATCCTGTGCAAACACGAGAGACCCTCGCAAGATCTGCGAGGGTCTCTGTATGAATGCAATCCAGAAGCGACGACTACTTGTGCTTTCGTTGCCAGCGCGTCTTCTTCAGCATTTTGCGATGCTTGTGCTTGCGCATCTTCTTCTTGCGCTTCTTCACCACGGAGCTCATACGCGACCCTCCTCTCGTCAGCATCTGCGCCGGCGAGAACGAGCCTGCGCGAACAATCGAACTGTTGTCTGGTGCGGCGTCCACTCGATGGTCGCGGCGGGAGAGTATAGCGCACGTCTCGCCAACAGACGAACTTGCAAGGAAATTCCTTCCTTGCATCGTCAAACCTGTGTTAGACTCGGACTTGAAGCCGGACCGGTCAGGGCAACAGACCGCAAGTCTGACGTCCGAGATCGAGACGGCTTATTTTTTACAGGAGGCCGCACCGCGTTGATGGAAGTAAGTAGTGGCGAAGTCGAAACCGAAGTGAAGGACGACGACGCCTTCAGCATGCAGAGTTGGCTGGACTCTGATGGGGCTGGGATCAAGTCGCTGCGACGTGGCGAAGTGATCGAAGGCACCATTATGGGCATCCAGCGCGATGGCGTCATCGTCGATGTTGGCTCCAAGTCCGAGGGCATCATTCCGCTGAATGAGATGCACTCGATGGGCGCCGACCCGACGAGCAAGATCGCTGTTGACGACAAGATCCTCGTCTATGTGATGCAGCCCGAGACAGATGACGGGCAGGTGTTTCTGTCCGTCGATCGCGCCCGCGGCGAGCGTGGTTGGCGTGTGCTGCAGACGCGCTTCGAAGAAGCGGAGGCGTTCGACGCAGAGGTCACCGGCTACAACAAGGGCGGCCTGCTGGTGAACGTTGAGGGCGTCAGCGCGTTCGTCCCGTTGTCACAGGTCGTCGGCGTCCGTCCAGAGACGGAAGGCGATGGCGGACTTGCTTCGGCGGTCGGCAAGCAACTCCGGCTCAAAGTCATCGAGATCAACCGCCGCCGCAACCGTGTGATTCTTTCCGAGCGCGCGGCGCTGCAAGAATGGCGATCGCAACAGAAGGACCGGCTGCTCGAAGAACTCAAGGAAGGCGAGATCCGGAAGGGTCGCGTCTCGAGCGTGCGAAGTTTCGGTGTGTTCATCGACCTCGGCGGCGCCGATGGCCTCGCGCACCTCAGCGAAGTTTCGTGGGACCGCAACAAGTCGCCGGAAGAGATGTACAAAATCGGCGACGAGGTCGACGTGTACGTCATGAAGGTCGATCCCGAGACGAAGAAGATTGCACTCTCGCTGCGACGCGCGCAGCCCGAGGAGTGGGATCTCATCGTCGACAAGTACCAGGTCGGGCGCGTTGTGCCCGGCATGGTCACGAAGCTCGTGACATTCGGCGCCTTTGCGCGGATCGAGGGCCCGGTCGAGGGCCTCATCCACGTATCGGAACTCGTCGACCGCCGGATCGCCCACCCGAAGGAAGTCGTCCGTGAAGGCGACCTCTTGCCGCTGAAGATCGTGCGCATCGAGCGCGACCGTCACCGCCTGGGCCTGAGCCTCCGGGAAGCTCGCGATGAAGGCACGAAGCTCGGCTTCATGTTCAACGATCAGGGTGAGATCGTCGCTGTCCCGGAGGACCTTTCGAAGGAATTCGAGGAGCGCGAGGGCCTGACTGTCAACACGAAGGAAACGCCACCGGAAGCGCCAGCATCGGCCGCGGCGCCAGAAACCGAAGACGCACCGGCAACGGCGCCAAGCGCGACCGCAGCAGCATCGACGCCGACTCCCCCACCCGCACCGCGCGTGCAGGAGCCAGAGCCGCCGTCGGCGATGGCACAGGCATTCGCTGCCGCGGGCCTTGGGTCGTCATCGGAAATCGAGGCAACGAAGGAAGCGGCCGTAGAAGCTGCTAGCGCGGACGTCTCTCCCTCTGACACAGCGGAGTCTCCCGCCGAGGAACCCGCTGCGGCCACCGTCGCCGATTCATCGACCAACGAACCAGCCGAAGCTGCAAGCGAAGGCAGTGAGGGTTCGACGGAAGAGCAAGCGGCTCCCGCCGACGACGAGGAAGACAAGAGTTAGACAACGCGCTGCCGTTGTTGCGACACTGCAAGTAGTCCGGACGTAGGATCGTCCGCGTAGGAAATCAGGGGGAACGCCGCTCGAGTCGCACCGACGCGCACCCGACGACAGAAATTAACGGGCCCCTGGCGTTTATACGCGGGGGCCCTACTGGACTCCGCAGAAGCGTTTATGCTAGATTGGTTATACAACGTTATCAATTCTTGGAACGGAGCGCGGGATGGCTGACAGGTTCGACAAATTCACAGAAAGAGCGCGCCGTGTCCTGACACTGGCTCAGGAAGAAGCCCAGCGCTTCAACCACAATTACATCGGCACGGAGCACTTGCTGCTCGGCCTCGTCCGCGAGGGCGACGGCGTGGCCGCCAAGGTGCTGGCGAACCTGGGCGTCGAGCTCAACAAGGTTCGCTCGGCCGTAGAGTTCATCATCGGCCGCGGCGACCGCGCCGTGCTCGGCGAGATCGGCCTGACGCCGCGCGCCAAGAAGGTCATCGAGCTGGCGGTCGACGAGGCGCGCCGGCTGAACCACCACTACATTGGCACCGAACACCTGCTCCTCGGCCTCGTCCGCGAGGGTGAGGGCATTGCTGCCGGCGTCCTCGAGAGCCTTGGCGTGAACCTCGAGCGCGTTCGGGCAGAGACGACGCGGATTCTGAGCCAGAGCATGCCACAGGGGCAGGCGGCCGGCGCGGGCGCGCGGTCATCGACACGAACACCAACCGTCGACCAACTCGGCATGGACCTCACGCAGGCCGCGCGGGCCGGCAAGCTCGACCCCGTCATCGGCCGCTCGAAAGAGATCGAACGCGTCGTGCAGATTCTGTCCCGGCGAACCAAGAACAACCCCGTCCTTATTGGTGAGCCAGGCGTTGGCAAGACGGCCATCGCCGAGGGGCTGGCGCACCGCATCATCAGCGGCGACGTGCCGGAGACACTGCAGGGCAAGCGCTTGCTTACGCTGGACATCGGCTCGCTCGTCGCGGGGACGAAGTACCGTGGTGAGTTCGAGGAGCGCCTCAAGAAGGTCATCGAAGAGATCAAGAGCAGCGGCAACTGCGTGCTCTTCGTCGATGAGCTGCACATGCTCGTCGGTGCAGGTGCGGCCGAAGGCGCTGTCGATGCGGCGAACATCCTCAAACCATCCCTCGCGCGGGGCGAACTGCAGTGCATCGGCGCGACGACGCTCGATGAGTTCCGCAAGCACATCGAGCGCGATGCCGCGCTTGAGCGCCGCTTCCAGCCGGTGATGGTCGAGGAGCCGAGCGTCGAAGAGACGATCGAGATACTCAAGGGCATCAAGGAGAAGTACGAGGAGCACCACAAGCTGATCATCAGCGAGGAAGCGCTCGTCGCGTCCGCGGAGCTTGCATCGCGCTACGTCTCCGACCGCTTCTTGCCAGACAAGGCGATCGACCTCATCGATGAGGCTTCGAGCCGCGTGCGCATCCGGCGCTCGGCCACACCGCCCTCCCTCAAGGAAGCGGCCAAGGGCCTCGAGTCGCTGCGCCGCGAGAAGGATGCGGCGATCTCGTCGCAGCAGTACGAGTACGCCGCCGAGCTTCGCGACCGCGAGGTGAAACTGCAGGAGAAGATCGAGTCGCTGGAACAGGGCATCGAGGTCGAGCGCGACACCGACAAGCCGACGGTGACCGAGGACGATATCGCTGATGTCGTGAGCATGTGGACGGGCATCCCCGTCGCGCGTATCAACACCGAAGAGTCGCAGCGGCTGCTCCAGATGGAGGAGGCCCTGCACGGCAAGGTGATCGGCCAGGACGACGCTGTCACGGCGATCGCGAAGTCCGTTCGCCGGAGCCGTGCCGGCTTGAAGGACCCGAAGCGCCCAATCGGCGTCTTCATGTTCCTCGGGCCAACCGGCGTCGGCAAGACGTACCTTCCGCGCGTGCTCTCGGAGTTCATGTTCGGCAGCGAAGACAACATGATCCGCATCGATATGAGCGAGTTCATGGAGAAGCACAACCTTTCGCGGCTGGTCGGGGCGCCTCCGGGATACATCGGCTACGACGACGGTGGTCAACTCACGGACATGGTGCGGCGCAAGTCGTACTGCCTGATTCTGCTCGACGAGATCGAGAAAGCGCACCCGGACGTGTTCAACATGCTGCTGCAGATCTTCGACGACGGCCACCTGACCGACGCGAAGGGCCGCAAGGTGGACTTCCGGAACACGATCATCATCATGACGAGCAACGTCGGTTCGGACCTGATCCGCAAGGACTCCGGTCTGGGCTTCGCGGTGAAGAAGGACGAGGCGAAGACGGCCGACGACCAGTACACGAAGATGAAGGGCAAGGTCGAGGAAGAGCTGAAGCGCGTCTTCCGGCCGGAATTCCTGAACCGCATCGACAGCCAGGTGGTGTTCCACGCGCTGACGAAGCCGGACATCCGCAAGATCGTCGACCTGCAGCTCCGAGAGCTGGACAAGCAGTTGCTTCTCAAGGGCCTGTCGATGGAGATGACGGACGCGGCGAAGGACTGGCTCGGCGAGAAGGGTTACGACATGGTGTTCGGCGCGCGGCCGCTGCGCCGCGTGATCCAGAACGAGCTTGAGGACCGGCTGTCGGAGGCGCTTCTACAGGAGCGGTTTGCGCCGGGCGATACGGTGCTGATCGACATCCAGGGCGAGGACATCGTCATGGACAAGCGCACGCCGGAACCGGCGGAAGAGCCCGCGCTTACGTAGCCACCAATGGCCGACCTTGATACAAGAGGCCCTCGATCAATCGAGGGCCTTTTCGTTTTCCTACTCAGCCAAGGACTTCGGCGTTACTCTGATGACCAATTACATTAGAAACCGAGGAGGCATGCTATGGCCGTGCGAGGATATGTGCTTATCGAGGCGGAGGTCGGCAAGGCGCGGGCGGTTTGTGATGCGATCAAGAAGCTTTCGCATGGGGACGCGCGGGTGACGGCGGTCGATACGGTGACGGGGCCGTTCGATGTCATCGTGCAGCTGGAGGCGGATGACCTCGACAAGCTGGGCAACGCGATCACGGAGGGGCTGCAGCAGGCGGACGGGGTGCAGCGGACGACGACGTGCCTGGCGATAAAGCTTGGCTAGGTTGTGGTGATTCGAGATTGGTGATTGGTCGCGAGTAACACACGCGGGCTGAAGGCCCGCGCTAGGGTTGTCTCCATCAGTCCTGTAGTTCGAAGGTGAAGCCTTCATTCTGGTAGGCGAGCATGACGTGATCGTCGTCTGTGCTGAACCAGGCGCGCTGCTGTTTACCGTCGGCGGCGATGACGACGATCCAGGCGTCGCGCTCGCCGATGGGCGTCTCGGTCGTGCGTCCGACGACTTCGATGCGGACGGTCTGGATGCGGCGGGTGCCCGTTAGCACCGTCTTGTAATTGGCGAGATAATCCTCCTCAAAGGCGATCGTGCGCCAGATGAAGAGCGATGTGTCGTTGTCGTACGCGTGTTCGGGCACACAGAGTGGCGCGCGGCGCGGGATGCTCGGCTCTTCTTCGTCCGGTGGCTCGAACACCTGTTCCTCGATGCGGACGACGATGCCGGCGTCGCACTCGCTCGGGTCGAGATCTTCATCGTCGCAGCGATTCTCGCCCTCGATCTGGTAGCAGGACTCGCCGACGTTGCGCTGCACGTCGTCGAGGATGCTGCGGGTGCCGCGAATGGGCTTCAGCGTGTCCGCTTCCACTTCGACAGACGCCTCGTCGACGTTGCCTTCGTCGTCGGATGATCGCTGCGTGAGCACCAAGGCGCCGTCGACGCCGTCTTCAACGGAGAGTATCGTCGTACCGATGACCTCGTCGCCGTCCTTCAGCGTGTACGTTAGTTCGTCGCCGGCGGCGAAGGGGATGTTCTCGACGATGTCGCGTGTGTCGGGCTCTTCGAGCTGAGAGCATGCGGCGAAGAATAGCAGAGAGCCAAGGCCAAAGAGCAAAGCTGTAGCCCGAATCCCTCTGCCCTTTGCTGTTTGTCCTTTGCCCTGGCTCGTCATACGGCGGCCAACGCGGCACCGCGGGCGCGTACGAGCACCGTGTCGATGTCCGCCCGTTCGATCCCGTAGTGGGTAACCATGCGGAGGCGGTCGGGACCGGGCATCGTACAGAGGACGCCGCTGGCCTTCAGCGCTCGCGCGTAGCCGACGGCATCGCTGGTGCGGAAGATGACGATGTTCGTCTCGATCGTGTCGGGTTGGAGGTCGATCGTGGGAATCTCGGCGAGACCGTAGGCAAGAACTTTTGCGTTCGCGTGATCCTCCGCCATGCGCTCGACCATGTTCTGGAGGGCCCAGACACCGGCTGCGGCGATGATGCCTGCTTGCCGCATTCCACCGCCCAGCATCTTGCGATTCTTTCGGGCGCTGGAGATGAAGGCACCGTCGCCGCAGACGAGCGAGCCGACGGGTGCACCGAGCCCTTTCGAGAGGCAAAAGCCCACCGAATCCGCAGTCCCCGCGACGTCGGCTAGAGGTACGCCTAGCGCGAGCGCCGCATTGAAGATGCGGGCGCCGTCGATGTGTACGGCCACGCCGTGCTGATGGGCGAGGTCGCACAGCTGCTGCGTGTCCTCGACCGAGATGACCGCGCCGGAGCAGCGGTTGTGCGTGTTTTCGAGCATGAGGAGTGACGTGCGTGGCGTGTGCACGTTCTCGCCGCGGATTAGGGACTCCACCTCGGCGGGATCCAGGCGGCCGCGTGCGTCATTTCGGGCCGCGCGCAGTGTGACGGAGGCGACGCCGCCTGCGCCGCCGACCTCGTAGTGCAGGACGTGGGCCTCGCTGCCACAGATCGCCTCGTCGGCGCGCTGGCAGTGGGAGAGCAATGCGATGAGGTTGCCCATCGACCCACTCGACACGAACAACGCTGCTTCTTTGCCGGTGACCTCAGCAGCCATCTCCTCGAGACGGCGCACGGTTGGATCTTCGCCGAAGACGTCGTCGCCGACCTCCGCCTCGTACATCGCGCGGCGCATTTCGGCGGACGGCACGGTGACGGTGTCGCTGCGCAAGTCGAGTATGCGGTCACTCATCGGCGGCAACTCCTGCCGGCCAGACCGTCTGAAATCCCTCGCCGCCGACGATGGCGCGCGCCTCGACTGCGTGTTCTTCGCGGAGCAGTTCGGCATAGGCGTCGTCGCACTCACCGGTGTTCTCGATGCCGCAGGCGACGAGGCGGCGGACGAGGTGATCCCAAACGCCGGCCTCGGACATCGCGCGGGCGTGGCGCGGCCAGTGGAACGTGACGACGCGCTGTGGGACGCGGAAGCGCGGGCGTAGCACCTTGATCGCGCGGAAGCGTTCCTCGGCGGACTGTGCGGGCGGCACGACGCGGATCATTGGGCCTGCGTGTTCATTCGAGCGTGAGTCGATCAGGAGGCGGCGGTCAGTGACGGAGAATCGGATGACGAGCACCTCAGCGCCATCGATGACGCGCCGGACTTCGTCCAGGTCGATGCCATAATCCACGTTCACGGTGTCAGTGTAGATTCGAATTGGAGGGCGAACAAGCGTGACCGGCGCAAGCGTCCTCACGTCGACACAGTTATTTCTTCGCCGCCCTTGCTGCCTTCGGCCGTTCAGCCACAGCGCTGGCCGTTGGCTTCTTCGCGCGTTGCTTGGGTTCGAACAAGAGCGTGCCGCGGCACTTGGACGAGCCGCAGCGGCAGGCGTACGCCTTCCTTAGTTTCTTCGTGATCTTCGCGCCGTCCATCGAGAGTTTGTAGTCGTAGAAGAGTTCCTCTTCCGGCTGGATGTTCCGGCGCGACTCGATGTACACGCGATCTTTATCGATGAAGGTGCGGCAATTACCCCAGCACGAGTGGTTCACATAGCGCGCGTCGCTGCCGCGCCGGGTCGCGTCGATGACGACCTTTTTGCTCACGGTGAAGAGCATCGTGTGGGTATCGCCGTCGTCCTTCTCTTCTTCGCGTCGGTCTGCTTCGTCCCAGGAGATGCGCTCGCCGGTGTACTCGACGATCGTCGTGCCGCGGGGGATGGGGCGGATGGCGAAGACTCCCTTACCGTGGATCGGAGAATCGCGGACTTCAAACAATTTGCGCGCCAACGTGTGCCTCCATGCGTGGTGGGTTTGAACTGATGATAGCGACTGCGCGAGACAGCGTGAAGGCGCGGCCATCACGCCGCGCCTTCACGCTCGTTAACGGTAGTGTCCTACAGTGCGCTCTTGTAGATAGCCGCGAGGTCTTCGGCCGATGCCGCGCGCGGAGCGGCGATGAACACGCCCTGCGACTTCTGGGCGTCCTCGACGAACTGCGCGACGTCGGACTCCGACATGCCGACGCTTGGGTCGCTGAGCTTCGACGGGATCTTGATCTCGTCTCGCAGGGCGCGGATCTGGGTGACGACTTCCTTTGCGGCCTTCTTCGCGTCCATACCGTGTGCGTTGATGCCCATGAGCGGCGCGATCTCGGAGAGCTGCGGCGACAGGAAGTCGTTGTGGAACTCCATCACCTGTGACAGAAGGATGGCGTTCGCCACGCCATGCGGCGTGCCTAGACGACCACTGACGACGTGCGAGAGGCCGTGCACCTGGCCGAGGCCCTGCGACATCGACTGGCCAGCGATGTCAGCGGCGTAGAGCATGTTGCGGAGGGCGGAGGGCCGGTCGGGGCCGTTCACTGCCTGGCGCAGGTTCGAGCTGATCTGTTGGATGGCGCGCGTCGCGAACATGCGCGTGAAGGGCGTATTGCCGGGGTTCACGTACGCCTCGATGGCGTGGGTGAGCGCGTCCATGCCGGTGGCGGCGGTGATCGGTGGCGGCATCTTGGCTACGAGGTTGGGGTCCAGGAAGGCAATGTGCGGCGTACAGTTGAGCATCAGGTGCTTGTAGTGCGTGTCCGGGTCGGTGATGACGGCGGCGGGCGAGATCTCGCTGCCAGTACCGCATGTCGTCGGGACGGCGAACAGCGGCTTCATCTGGTTCGGGAATGGGACCGTGCCGGCGCCGAACAGGTAGGTCTTAGATGACTCGCCGCCCATTGCGCTGAACACAGCGATGCCCTTTGCGGCGTCGATGGCGCTACCACCGCCTACTCCGATAACGAAGTCCGCGTCGCCGTCATTCATCGCCTTTGCGCCGCCGTCTACCTCGGCAACTGTCGGGTTCGGCGTGACATTGTCGTAGACGCTGTGGGCGACGCCCTGTTCGTCCAGCGACGCCATGATCGAGTCAAGGATGCCGGCGGCCTTGATGCCGGGGTCCGTGACGATGAGCGCATGCTTGTAGCCCTTGGCCTTGGCCCGCTGACCTAGCTCGGCGATGCAGCCGTCGCCGAATACGGTCTCAACGGTGAGCGCGAATGATGGCATAATCCCTCCAGAACTCCCCTATGTCGTGCGCGCGCCACCGCGCACGCCGGAACACTATTGATCGAGCCGTGCCTTCGGGCAATCGGTTGCGCTCCGGCTGCGCTCCGGCTGCGCTCCGGCTGGCGCTACGGCTGCGCTACCATTGGGTGCTGCTGGCGGATCGTTCAATGGTAGGACAGCGGCCTTTGAAGCCGTGAATCTAGGTTCGAATCCTAGTCCGCCAACCACTTCTCCACTGAGCCACGAATGGACACGATTTCACTGACGGCCGGTCGAACGCGGGTGCTCATCGCGCCGGAAGCGGGCGGCCGCATCGTACAGATCGAGATCCTCGATGGTGATGCCTGGTTGCCGCTACTCGTGGCACCCGACGACTTGCAGACGCTCCTCGACGAACCCCTGCTGTGGGGCTGCTACCCGATGACGCCGTGGCCAGGGCGCATCGATGGCGCGCGGTTCGAGTGGCAGGGTACGTTTTATGAGCTGCCGTCGAATGACGGCGTACACTCGATTCATGGGCGGGGCGTCTATGTGCCTTGGAAGGCCGTGTATGTCGGCGAGGTTTCGTGCCGGTTGGAGGTAACACTTACGTCGAGCGTGGAGTGGCCGTTTCCCTCGCGGTTGTCGCACGAAATCCGGGTTCTAGAAAACGGCGCGCAATTGGCGCTGACTGTGCAGAACGAGGGCACGGAATCAATCCCCGCCGGTGTGGGATGGCACCCCTGGTTTCGGCGCGATGTACGAGCCGGCACCGTTCCCCGTGTGCGCGTCGCGGCTGCAGGGCACTACGACTCGAAAGCAGACCTCATTCCGACAGGCGCAGTCAACGCGCCTTCCGGCGATGCTGATCTTGGGGAGTGTCCGGGGATCGAGGGGCGGCAGCTGGACGACTTCTACGTGGGCGTTCGACAACCGATGGAGATTCGGTGGGGCGATATTCTGCTGACGATGACGTCGAGTGAGAATTGTCGACATGCGGTCGTGTACACGCAGTCAGATCGCGGGTTCTGTGTCGAGCCACAGACATGCGCGCCGGACGCGTTCAACATGGCTGCGCGTGGCGTGGCGGATACCGGAATGTCGGTTGTGGAGCCGGGCGGCGCGATGGTCGCGCGGACGGAGTTGCGCTGGAGCATTGGCTAGGAGCCCAAGCAACAGTTGTGCACCGCTGGTGTCGATACTGTGCGTGAACGGTTGAGCTTGTGGCGCGCTGCTTTCAGGGTCGCGGCCGACGCTGCTGAGCCGCCGAGCATACGTGGGGGAGCAAACGACCTCGTGGAGACACGAGGTCGTTTCACGTCCCGGCGCGTTGGCACGACGGAATGTCACCTGACAAGCTACTCGTCGGCAGCGGCTCCGTCTGCTCGTATCGCGGGATCCACACATTCGGTGGCCGCAGCGGGCCGACACATAGGTCGGCCCCTACACCGCCAGGTGGTGATGTTTCACGTGAAACATCACCATTGGCGCATGCGCGCGCACAGCCCGGGGGCGGCTATGATCCCTCTCTAAGCCTAGAATGCGCCTTCGGATTCGAGCCATTTGTAGAAGGCGTCTGGGGCGGACATTGTGCTGAGGCGGCCCATGCGGACGAGGGCGAAGTCGTCGAACCTGTGGGATTCCTTCACTTGCTTGAGCGTGACGGGGTTCTTCGCGTGCTTCAGGTACTTGAAGTCTGCGACCCAGCTGCGGTCATCGTTTGGGTCTGGGCGTGGGGCGGAGGCGACCTGGGCGAGGCCGACGATCGCCTTGTCCTTGCCGGAGTGGTAGATGATGACGGTGTCGCCCGGCTTCATGCCCTTGATCGCGTTGACAGCGGCGGGGTTTCGGACGCCGTCCCATTCGGTCTTCTTGTCGCGCTTGAGGTCGTCGATGGAGTAGGTGGTGGGTTCGGTTTTGGCGAGGAAGTAGGCCATGGTGAACTCCTATAACCGTGTAAGAGCATTGTACTGGGCCGATGCAATGCCACTGCAACGGGCGGTTGCGCGGCGTTCGCGGAAAGGTTGCGGCGAGGGGCATAGAGTGGCGTTGCGACGAAGCAATACTCTCTTAGAAGGAGCAAACGGACATGGCCCGAATCGAGAAGAGCATAGATGTGGAGGCGCCCGTGCGGGCCGTCTACAACCAGTGGACGCAATTTGAAGAGTTTCCGCAGTTCATGGAAGGGGTTGAGGCGGTCAAGCAGATGGGCGACGACCGCGTGCACTGGAAGGCGGAGATCGGCGGCCAAGTTAAGGAGTGGGACGCCAAGATTACCGAGCAGACACCGGATCAGCGCATCGCGTGGTGCGCAGAGGACGGCGCCGAGAACGGCGGAGTCGTGACGTTCCACCACATTGACGACACGAAGACGCGCGTGATGCTGCAGATGGATTACGACCCGGATGGCTTCGTCGAGAAGGCGGGAGACATGATGGGGTTCGTTGGGCGGCGGGTCGAAGGTGACCTCGACCGGTTCAAGACGTTCATCGAGGAGCGTGGCCGCGAGACAGGCGGCTGGCGTGGGGAGATCAAGCGATCGGCCTGAGGCCTCCGTTGCAGGTCTATGTGGGCGAGAGCCGGATCTAACCATTCGGCTCTCGCCGCGTCGCAGGCAAGTGGTGATGTTTCACGTGAAACATACATCATATGCGACCTGATCGCTGTGTCCTCGTGTTGCTGCGCGCGGCGAACTCGTGTTTGGCTGATCGGTTGCTCGCAACGTGACCTAAACATCGGCCTGATGCTTGCAATGCTGATGCAATGCAGAAACCGCAAACTAAGTCATCAATCCCCCACAGGCGCTAAGGAGATCCGTCATGCTCGACGATGCTGGAATTTGGTCGACTGGATTGTGGACATCAGTGCTCGTCGTGGTGGCATATGCGGTGATATTGTGGCTAGCGTCCGTCGTCTGGGTCGCTGGTGACATCCAGCGGCGGACGAACTCCACGGCGGTGCAATTCGCTGCAATCGCGTTCACGGCCGTGTTTTTTCTCCCCGGGTTGGTCCTGTACGTAGCCCTCCGTCCAAGCGAGACCATCGAGGAGCGCGCGGAACGACGCATGGAGATGCAGGCGCTCGCAGCACATGCAGCGGAATCTCCGAGTTGCAGGGACTGCTACCGCACATTGCGGGCAGACTTTGTGCGGTGCCCATATTGCGCTTCGTACGTTGGTGCTGCGTGCCCCGGCTGCGAGCGCTTGACTGAATCGGCGTGGGTCGTGTGTCCGTATTGCGGACTCGAAGAGCGTGCAGGAAGGGCGGCCGCTTCGATCACCGGTAGTGGTGCAGGCAAGGTGGCGACTCAAGCGGTTCCGGTGTTCGCGACGATTATGCAGAGCAGCAACCACAACGGTCACGCGCCGGAACGATAGCCAGCCCCCCAGAGCAGGATCGGACCGGCAATGACCCAGGACTACATTCTCAGGCGGCGGTTACGGCGAAGGCGGCGCCAGGAGCGCGGAGGGCCTCCTGCTGGTCTGCTGCTTCTGTTCGTCCCGCTTGCAGTCACTTTAAGCATCATCGGGTGCTCCGCGCTTGCCGGGCTTCAATACGTGGACCGTGTTTCGACAGACTATGTCTCGGCCGAGCAAGCAATTGCCGCCAGAGGAGGGGGAGCGCGCATCCATGACCGGCACGGGACGTTGCTTTTTCAGTTCCTCGACGAAGGATATGGCCAACAAGAGCGCATTCCGCTAAACGAGATGGGGTTCTGGATCCAGGCGGCGTCGATCGCGACTGAGGACGAAAGCTTTTATTCGAACCCCGGCATCAGCGTGCAGGGCTTGGCGCGGGCCGTGCGCGAGAACGTGCAACCTGGAGACGGCTTCTTCGAAGGGAGCGGCGGGAGTTCCATCACGCAGCAACTGGTAAAGCAGATCTATTTCACGCCTGAGGAGCGCGAACAACGGTCGCTCGAACGCAAGGCGAAGGAAGTTGTGTTCGCGATCCGCATGACGCAGGAGTACGAAAAGGAGCAGATTCTCGAGTGGTACTTGAACGAGATCCCATACGGGAACCTCGCGACCGGGATCGAGTCGGCATCGCTGACGTACTTCGGCATCCACACGAAGGATCTATCGCTGGCGCAGGCGGCGTTCCTTGCTGGACTACCGCAGTCCCCGACGCGATGGGATCCATTTTCGGACTATGACGCGGCGAAGCGCAGGCAGGGCGAAGTGCTCGCCCTGATGGAGCGGCATGGCGCGATCGACAGTGAGACCCGCGCGTGGGCGCAGCTCGAGAGGATTACGCTGAAACCGCAGCCGCGACCGTTTCTCGCGCCGCACTTCGTCCTGTACGTCGCCGACTACCTGAAGGCCACGCTCGGCGAGGAAGCGTTGTATCACGGTGGCCTAGAAGTGTTGACCACACTCGATTTGCCGCTCAATGACATGGCGAATGCCTATCTGGAAGAGAGCCTCCTTCAGCATGAGGCTTCATCTAACGGACACAACGGATCCGTCGTGGTCATCCAGCCAGAGACAGGACAGATTCTGGCGATGGTTGGGAGCCGCGACTACTTCCGGCAGGACGTCAACGGCGAGGTCAACAACGCCGTAGCGCTCAACTCGCCGGGGTCGACCCTCAAGCCATTCACATATGCGACCGCGTTCAAGCAAGGTTGGGGACCGGAGTGGCCAATCATTGACTCGACGATCACGTACAAGGAAGAAGACGGCAAGGAATTCCAGCCGCGCAATCCGGACGGGCGCAACAGGGGCACGATGACGGTGAAGCAGGCGCTGGGGAACTCGTTCAACATCCCGGCGTTCAAGACGATCCTCTGGGTTGGAGTCGACAATGTGCGGGCGACGGCTAAGGCAATGGGCATCACTACGCTCGATCGCGAGGGACTAGGTCCAGCGATGACATTGGGCGGAGTGGACGTGAAGCTGCTCGACATGACGTATGCGTACTCGACGTTCGCGAACAATGGTGTGATGGCCGGTGTGCCATCGACGCAGTCGTTGCCGGAAGGCAACCGGCGCCTCGAACCGACGTCAGTGTTGCTCGTGAAGAACCGGAAGGGCGATGTGTTGATGGACAACATGACGCCAGAGTTCGAGCCGGCGATCGAACCTGAGTACGCCTATATGATAACGGACATCCTCTCGAAGGATGAGAACCGCCAGATTACGTACGGTCGCGGGAGCAACCTGAACATAGCGGGACATCGTGTCGCGGTGAAGACGGGGACAAGCGAACCGTACGACCAGGAAGATCCGACGAAGAAGAAGCTCATCGGCGACACATGGACGATTGGCTATACGCCTGACCTCGCAGTTGGCGTATGGGTCGGTAACAGCGATAACACGCCGATGGTAAATATCTTCAGCACGACGATCGCGGGTTTGACATGGCACAACGTCATGGCGAAGGCGCTGGAGGGGCGAGCCGCCCGAGACTGGGTGAAGCCGGCGGGCATCGTTGAGGCCACGGTGTGTGTGCCGAGCGGGATCATTGTCCAGAAGGACACCCGCTGCCGATCCGTCAAAGGGGCTTTCGCGCTGACCGCGCTGGCACAGCAGACGGCGGATTGGTGGGGCGGCGAACTGTTGGGGCGGGAGCGAACGACACGGGATTTGTCGAGCGTGCCGGGTGAACTGCTTGAATGGCGGTCGTACCTGGCGAAGGAGTATCTGCGGGTCTATGGCGGGGGAGGCGGTGGAGCTCCGCGACCACAGGCAACGGCGTTGGTTCCGGCGCCAGGAGCGGCGCCGACACCGGGCGATCCAGTCGGAGCGCCGACAGTGATGGTAGCGCCGACGAGCGTGCCGACGGCGGCCCCTGAGCCTGGGTTCGGAGAAGAGCCGGCGGCGCGGCCAACAGTGAACTTCGATGACCTTCGTTGATGACTTTGACGCTCGTCGACGAGAACGCGCAGGCTGAAAGCCCGCGCTCCGTTCTTCATGGCCGCTGATTTTCGCCAGGCACCTAGCCGACGAACGGAGCTGGGCGCGGCAAGCAGCGCCCCTACAACAAGCTCTGTGTCTCCCTGCTTTAAGCCAGCGGGGCGATGACTTGCTCGTTAAGGCGGGCGTAGATTTCGCGCTTCCAAGGCGCCTGTCCCATCATGATGATCTGCGTGACACCGATTGCGGCGTAGCGGTCGACGACTTCGAGGACATGCTCGGCCGAGCCGATGGGCATGACGCGCTTCGCGTCTTCAGGCGACATGGAGGTTCCCATGGCCATCATGGCCGCGACGCGGTCGATGAGCTTCTCGTTGTCGCTGACGATGACGGCGGTGAAGACGGTCTTGTCGATTTCAGACGGGTCGCGACCGACGTCGGCGCAGTGACGTTCGAGGACCTCGATCTTTGCTTTCACAGCTGCTGGATCACCGGACACGTTCATCACGTCGCCGTGGCGCGCGAGCGTACGTAGCGTCCGCTTCTCGCCCCCGCCGCCGATCATGATGGGGGGATGCGGGCGCTGCACTCCGCGTGGCGCGAAGGACGCGCCTTTGAGGTTGTAGTACTTGCCGGAGAAATCGAGCGGCGTGTCGGCGTCGAAGAGCATGCGGATGGCCTGCACCGCTTCTTCGAGGCGATCCTGGCGCTCCTTCACGGATGGAAACGGGATGCCGTACATGCGGTGCTCGGCTTCGTGCCAGGCTGCGCCGATGCCGAATTCGAGGCGTCCATCGCTGATGTGGTCGATGGTTGCCGCCATCTTGGCGAGGACGGCCGGTTCGCGATACGTGACGCCGGTGACGAGGCAACCGAGGCGGATGCGTTCGGTGACTGCGGCGACGGCGGCGAGCGCGGCCCAGCCTTCGAAGCAACTCTCGTTTGGGTCCTGGCCCACGCCGGGTGGGACGAAGTGGTCGAAGGTCCAGGCGCTGTACATGCTGGTCTGGCGGTCGAGGAACTTCCACATGTCTTCGAGTTCGTTCCACGAGACGCCGTTGAGGCTGGTTTGCATGCCGAAACGCATCTTTGTCATCGCAACGTGCTCCTTGTTTGGGCGATAGGTGTTGTCGTCCATCCACCATAGAGTGCTGCTGCGGTAGGGGCGAGTTGTCGTGCGCGTTTCGTTCCGACTGGTCTGTGGAGCATCTATCACGCGCCTGGGCGGCGATTGCGCCATGTCTAGAACGCACGTCGTGTTCGGCGTAGATTTTTCGCTTCGCTCGGAATGACATGCGCCAGGAATGTACGAGGCCGGTCTATTCGAGCGTGAAGGTGGCGCCGGCGGTGGTTAGGTCGCCGAGGAGGTCTTCGCCGGCGGGCTTGATGTCGCCTTCTACCCACGCGACGAGGTCGGTGAAGGCGGCGATGCGCTCCGTGGCTGTGAAGTTGCAGTGGCCGGGGCGCTGGATGGCGCGCTGGGTGAGGAGATCCGATGCGCCGGCGTCATCGACGAGGCGCCGGTATTTCTGCTCGAGGTGTATGGGGACGAAGAGATCGCCGGTGTTATGGATGGTGAGTAGAGGTACGGCGATGTCGCCGGTCGAAGGTGCGAACTCGGGATAGAGTTCGCGATCCTGGAAGTCGGCGTTCGGTTGCACGCGCGTAATGTTCTCGTTGAGGTCGGTGGACGTGACGGCGAGCCCCTCGTCGACCTCGTACTCGGTGTCGGCATTCTGGGCGACGGCGTTGGACGGTGCCGGTGCGACGATGGCGCCGAAGAGGACGATAAAGTTGCTCTCGTAGTTGGCGGCGAAGCCTTCATCGAAGAGTGGACGCGGGCCACCCGTGAGGTTTTCGATCGCGCTTGCAAACGCGACGCCCTTCGGCGTGGGATCGGCGGGAGATCCGAGGGTCGGGTTAACTTTGTCGCGCAGGGTGAGGACGAACTCGCCGGCGTCGGTCGCGGAGGCCGTGAGGTTAGTGTCGGAAAGGTAGCCAGCGATGGCGCCCCAACTGAGGAAGTAGTCGACGATGCCCGTTCCCGTCATGGCGCCGCACTCTGTGAGGGCGCCGTCGTACGCTGTGCGCGTATCTGGCGATTCGAGGGAGACGGTGACGACGTTGCCACCCATCGACTGGCCGTAGATGTAGCTGCGCTCCGGGGCCGCGACGAGTCGCTCGAAGATCGGGATGAGGCGGGCCGTGTCCTGCGCGCCGATGCCGGGACGGTAGCCGTTCTGAGAGTAGCTGGAGGCAGCCCAGGCGTAGCCGTTGTCGATGAGGTGCTCGCGGATGGGCGGCGGGCCGACGGTCAGTTCGGTCGTGTTACCGCGGAAGCCGTGAGCGAAGTATACGACGTCGCCGTTCCAGATCTCGGGGATTTCGATCTGGTAGGAGTGCGAGTTTCCAGGAGCAGTGTCGTCGATACCGAAGAGTGCACGGGCGCCGGGCAACGGGTCGAATGCGGGATCGGCGATCGTGTGTTCGGAGACGGCAACCGGCGTGACCGGCAGGGTTATCGGGGTGGCCCAGTCGGCGTTGAATGCGGGTGTTGGCGTTGGTTCGGGCGTTGGTGTGGAACTTGACGAACCCGAACCTGAGCAGGCGGCGGCCACGTAGGAGGCGGCCACGAAGGCGATGCGCGCGAGTATTGCGATAGCCGCACGCGAGCGCATCGATGGAACTCTGTGAGGAGACATTCTCAGCAGTGTATCGGGAGCGGGATTGACGACGGCGCGGGTGTATACTCGCCGGAACCAACCCCGCTCTAGGCACGAGGATGTGACGATGAAACGCTTGCTGGTCCTGGCGGCGATCGGACTGTGTTTGTGGATCAGCGCGCCTCTTACTTCAACGTCGGCATTTCCACCGGGAACGGGGCGGTATCAGGAGTTCGGCGACGCGGCGGGGTTCATGAACATCCTGCCGCCGGGGCAGGACGGCGTGCAGAACGGGGATGACCTACTGCTGGGTGCGTTCGCGTATCAGCCGCACATGCGCGACCAACTCGCGATGTACACGGAACTCGTCTACAACGCGCCCGGGCTGACCGACGACGAACTGTCGAGCTTCTACAAAGATGCATCGTTCGGGGTGCCAGAGCATGACATCGCGCGGGTGTATTCGCCCACGGCAGGAGTGACGGTTGTGCGCGACCGGAGCTTCGGCGTAGCGCATGTCTACGGTGAGACGCGGTACGCGACGATGTTCGCGCAGGGGTATACGGCCGCGGAGGATCGCCTGTTTGCGATGGATGTGCTGCGGCGGCTGGGTCGTGCGCGACTGTCGGAGTTCCTGGGGGCTTCGGCTGCGAATCAGAGTCTGGACCGAGAGCAGCTTGCGGATGCGCCGTACACAGAAGCGGACCTGACAGCGCAGATCGCGGCGATGGCGGCGTCGGGCGCTGAGGGACAGGCGATCGTCAATGACGGTCAGGCGTACACCGACGGCGTGAACCAATACATCAGCGAAGCGCTCGTTGACTCCACGAAGTTGCCGGCGGAATACACAGCGCTTGGCGTTTCACTTGATCCGTGGGTGCCTGAGGACATCATCGCGACAGCATCGAAGGTTGGCGCGATTTTCGGGAAGGGCGGCGGCGGGGAGGTTCGGAACCACTGCGGTTTGAAGGATCTCGCTGCGGAACTGGGGAGCATGCCCGCGGCGCGGCTCGTTTTCGACGACTTTCATCTCGCCAACGACGATGAGGCGGTCACGACGTCGGCGACGGCTGCGCCGTACATGACGAATCTTGGGCCTGTGAACCCGGCGGCGCACCCTGACGTCGATTGCGACAGCCTCGACGCGATCATCGATGATCCGCCTGGGTTCGTCTTTGCGGATCTGACGACGGCGTTTGCACCGCGAGACATGAGCAACGCGCTGCTGGTGTCGGGCGAAAACACCGTCACGGGCAATCCGATCGCGGTGTTTGGGCCACAAACGGGGTACTTCGTCCCGCAGTTGTTGGTCGAGAAGGACGTACACGGGCCCGGGATCGACGCTCGTGGTGCGGCGTTCGCGGGGGTGGACACGTACGTGCAGCTGGGGCGCGGGACGAACTATGCGTGGTCGGCGACCTCTTCGGGCGCGGACAACGTCGATCAGTGGGTGCTCGAACTGTGCGAACCACTCGGTGGGACGGCGACCGTCGACTCGATGGGGTACCTGCACGACAGCACGTGCAAGGAGATCGAGACGTACCAGCACGAGATGTCCACGACACCGGCCATCTCATGGCGGGTCGAGCGCACGGAAGACTACGGGCCGATTCGAGAACGCGGGACGCTGGAAGACGGCACGCCGATCGCGATCGCGACGCAGCGTTCAACGTACGGCAATGAGCTGGGTTCGGCACACGGGTTCTATCGCGTGAACAACCCGGCGATGATGGCGAACGGCTTCGCGGACTTTCAGGCGAACATGGGCGGCGGGATCGACTACAGCTTCAACTGGTTCTATGTCGACGACGCGGATATTGGGTACCAACACTCGTGCAAGTGCCCGCAGCGCGCGACGGGCGTCGATCCGTATCTTCCCGTGTGGGGCAATGGCTCGTGGGACTGGCAGAGCTACATTCCTGTCGCGTCACAGCCGGCGGCGCTGAACCCGGCTCAGGGGTATCTGTCGTCGTGGAACAACAAGCAGGCGCCGGAGTTCATGGCGAATGACCGGTCCTACTCGGAAGGGCCTGTGCAACGCGTCCAGATGCTGAACGCGAGGATCGAGGCAGCGATCGCGGGTGGGCCGATCGACCGCGCGGATCTCGTGAACGCGATGGCGGATGCGGGAACCGTCGACCTGCGCGGGCAGGAGGTGCTGCCACTGCTGCTGCAAGTCATGGGCACGACGGCACCTGGCACGGTTGATTCTCGCGCGCAGGACATGCGGGATCGGCTGGCGGCGTGGGTTGCTACTTCAGCGCACCGGCGTGACTTCGACCGGAGCGGCGAGTACGACGACCCGCAGGCGCCGGCGATCATGGATCGATGGTGGCCGTTGTTGACGAGCGCTATGTTCGACACGGAATCGGGGCACGCGATTTCACATCTGGGTGTCGGGATCCATGACGCACCGCAAGGACACAATGGGTCGGCGTTCGGTAGCGGGACATACAGCCACGTACAGAAGGATCTCCGGCAGGTGCTGGGCCTGAGCGTTACGGATCCGTTTTCGCAGACGTACTGTGGCGGCGGGAGCCTCGCGGCGTGTGCTGATGCGCTTTGGGCGTCTCTGGGACAGGCTGCGCCGCTTCTGCAAGTGGAATTCGGGTCGCCGAGTGTGGCGAACTGGAAACGGACGATCGCGAGTGATGACGTGCGGTCGCAGGCGCTCGGGATCGCGACGATACCGGCGTTCCACTGGATCAACCGCCCGACGTTCCAGCAGGTTGTGCAGATCGGGGTGGGGTGTGCTTCGGACAGCGACTGCGACGGGGTGCTGACGACGAGCGACAACTGTCCGATGGGCGCCAACGCTGCACAGGTGAACGCCGATCGCAACTTCATTGACCACTCGCCGCCGTACATGGCGACGGTTGACGACAAGACGCTTGCGAACTCCGATGGTTCGGGCGACGCGTGCGATCCAGACGACGATAACGACGGCGTCGCGGATTTGACTGAGACAGCGGGCGCGCCGTGTACCTCGGCGACCGGACCGACGAACTCGCAACTGAGAGACACGGACGCCGACCGCTTCCTTGATGGGGCGGAGTGCGCGCTCGGGACCAATCCGGCCAGCGCCGCGAGCAAGCCACTTGTGACGGCGTGCGGATCGACGGCAGACGCGGATGGCGACAAACTGTCGAACCGGATCGAGTTCTGTTTCTACGGGACTAACGTTCTGAGCACCGACACGGATAGCGATCGAACGGTGGACGGGGGTCGCGACGGGTGTGAAGCGATGTCGCTCAATGGAGATCGCATCGTCAACGTGGCGGACATGGGCATGCTTGCTACGGCGATCGGCAACGTCGCGTTCCGAGTCGTGAGCGTGGATGTGAACAAGGACGGCGCCTGGAATCCGGCGGATCAGGGATTGCTGGCGAGCTTCATTTCGCCTTCGGGGCAGTGTCCGGGATCGTGATCGCGGCGCTGCCTGTCGAAGCGGGAAAGGACACTTCACGATGGATGCTGATCCGGTTGTCGCGAAGCTAATGAGCACGACGGACTCGAGCGAATGGACCTACGTCGACAGTCTCGACCTGCATCTTGAGACGGACCATCCGCAGGGGCTGCTGCGCATCGGGGCGGATCGCTTTTTTCTGTCGTCGGTGAAGTTCACGAAGGCGGAGACTGGTAGTCCGGACCTCTCGACCGAAGGCCAGGGATTTCTGGTCGAACTCGCGCGTGATGGATCGCGCGTGGACGAGAAACGACGGCTGCAGTTGGGGTCGGGACTGGTGTACCACCCGGGCGGGCTGGCGACCGATGGTGCGCACATCTACGTTCCGGTGAGCGAGTACCGTGCGGATAGCCAGTGCCACATCTACAAGGTCGATGCGGAGGCGTTCGCGGTCGTCGGCGAACCGGTGCAGTTTCCGGACCACATCGGGGCGCTGTCGATTGATGTTGTCCGGAAGCGGATCTTCGGGATGTCGTGGGCGGCGCGGAAGATATACGTGTGGAACTTCGACTGGGAACTTCTGTATATGAACCTCAATCCGGTCCAAAACGTGGACTATCAGGACATCGACTTTATCGGCGGCAATGTGCTGGCGTGCAGCGGCTTCTCGAAGTTCGAGCTTGGTGGGGACGTGGTCGAGGTCGGCGGAATCGACTTAATCGATGCATCGACCTGGCTGCCGTTTCACCGGATCATGGTGACGACGAAGACGCATACGGGGCGGCTGCTGTGTCACAACGCTTTCACACACAAGATGGTGTATCCGGATCTGTTCATGGCGTTTGTTGCGGATGATGACGCTGAGAGCCGGGTTGAGGTGTACAAGGTCTAGCTGTTCACTTATCCACAGAGGACACAGAGTGCACAGAAGGGCTTGAGGGCGGGCGACGCTCGCGAGACGCGATGTGCACGCTGTTGAACGACCGCGCGGGCTGAAAAGCCCGCGCTACGATTTGTTGGCCACACGCCGAGCGACTGGCGCGGTCTAGCCAACATGCCTGGATGCAATAGGGCGAGTCGGCGACTCGCCCTATTGCTGAACATCGGCTGCGATGAGGGCGGCGCCGATTGCGCCTGCGTAGCCGGGGGCGGGGACGGTCTCGACGGCGTTGCCGAAGCGGGTGGCCATGCTCGTGATGCCCTCGACGAGGCGGTCGTTGTTGTGGATGAAGCCGCCGCAGAGGACGATGCGGTTCGCGCTGGCCATGCGCGCGCGGCCGGCGGCGATCATCGCGATGCTTTCGGCGTGGAGGTTGAGGAGGCCGGCGAGGAAGTCGGCGGTCGAGCCGCGTCCTTTGCGTGCGAGGTGTGCGGCTGTGAGGTCGGGGCCGATGCGTCCGAGGCCTTCCGGGTAGACGTCGGAGATCATCACATCGACGGTGGTGCGGTCGCCGCTGACGGCGGCGGCAATCGCTGCGTCGTAGGACAGCTCCGGTGCGACGCGGTGAGCGATGCCGGCGAATGAACCGCCGCCTAGCGCCGTCCCGCCAAGATGTGACACCTTGCCGTTGCTGACAGCAGCGAATGCGGTGCCCGTGCCGAGCAGTGCCATGACGAACTCTCCGTCGCCAAGGCCATCGTCTGCGCTGAGGAGCGCGATGCAGCCGCGTGCGGCGGCGTCGATCTCGGGGACAGAGACGGAGCCGCCGTTTGCGGCGAGGAGCGCGACGCGGGCGCCGGTGATGCCTACGGACTCTGCATCGGCACGAAGTGCAGGCCAGGAGATGTCACCGAGGGATGCCGTCTCTCGAGCCGAGACTTCTACGCCTTTTGGCGCGGCTCGCGCGATCTTGGTCATCGTCATTCCGGCGTCGATGCCCATCGTGCCGGCTGGCAAGAGGCCGGCGAGATCGAGCGTGGCGCCATGCAGGGAGTGGCTGCGATTGTCAGTCATGCGTGCGCATTGTGGATCGCGCAGGCACGGGATGCGAATCCACGGTCAAGATTCCGTCGAGCGACGTCCGATACGCGATTGACATGGCTGGCGTGGGAATTGCGATCTGCGGCGGGTGCTTGTGGTTCGGTAAACTCTTGGGAGCACGACGCCATCGAAGGTCTCGCTACGCGACGCGGGCTGACAGCCCGCGCTCCGGAAGCGAGTAGTGCGCGATTGCTCGTCGGCGCCAGGAGATGTGCCATGCCACGATCGATTTGGAAGGGGGCTGTGAGCTTCGGGATGGTTTCCATTCCGATCAAGCTGTACAGCGCGACGGAGGAGAAAGACGTCTCGTTCAACCTGCTGCACAAACCGGATCAGGTGCGCATCAAGACGCAGCGCTACTGTCCGGACGAGGATGTGGTCGTCGAGTGGAACGACGTCGTGCGTGGGTACGAGATCGGGCCAGACCAGTACGTCGTCATGGAGCCGGAAGACTTCGACAAGGTGCCGGTGGACACGACCCGGACGATCGAGATCACGGACTTTGTGCCGGACGAGCAGATCGACCCCATCTACTATCAGAAGACGTACTACCTGGAGCCGGACAAGGTCGGCGGGAAGCCGTTCGCGTTGCTGCGAGAAGTGCTCAAGGACTCGAAGCTGGTGGCGCTGGCGAAGGTGACGCTACGGCAGAAGGAGCAATTGTGCACGCTGCGTGTGTACAACGACATCATCGCGCTGGAGACGATGTTCTACGCGGACGAGATCCGCTCGACGGAGGAGCTTGAGGCACCAGACGCGAAACTGAGCGAGAAAGAGCTGGAGATGGCGCACTCGCTGGTGAAGATGCTGGAGGGCGACTTCGAGCCGGAGAAGTACCACGACAACTACCGCGAGGCTCTGTTGGAGCTGATCGAGGCGAAGTCGGAGGGCCAGGAGATCAAGCGGCCGGCGAAGGTCGCGAGCAAGATCACCGACCTGATGGAGGCGTTGCGGGCGAGCGTCGAGGCGGCGAAGAAGGACAAGACGAGCGGGGGAAAAGCCTCGGACGAGGCCGATGCTTCCGACAGTGAGGTCGCGGAGAAGCCAGCGAGGCGCAGGCGCGCAGGATGACGCGCTCGTCGATCGACGACACAGGCCACGCCATCGCGACGCATGCCGCGAGCGCGACGCCGTCGATGCTCGGGCGCATGCCGTCGTCGATTTCGCCGATGATGGCCGCTGGCACACCTGACCCGTTCGACTCACCAGATCACATTTTCGAGTTGATGTGGGGCGGCGTGCGGGCGATGGCGTACGTGAGCGACGGCGTTGTGCGACTGCGGGCTGGCAACGGACGCGATCTCACTCCGTACTTCCCGGAACTGCTTTGTATCCCCGACCGGCTGAACGCACGCGAGGCGATCCTCGATGGAGAGATCGTGGCGACGAACGGCGAGGGGCATCCGGACTTCGACCTGCTGCGGGCGCGGCTGCACATGATGGCGACGGCAGTCGGGCCGGACCGTGAGCAGGTGCCGCAATTGCCCGTGCAGTTTCGGCTGAAGAAAGTGACGGGCTCGCTGTCGTTCCAGGCGTTCGACCTATTGTGGCTGGATGGACGCTCGCTCGAAGATCGGCCGTTGTGGCAGCGCAAGAATCGACTGCACGATCACCTGATGGCAGGCGCGGAGTTCGCGCCGGTCGACTTTGTCGACCACGAAGGCATCGCGTTTTACGCAGCAGTGATCGACCGACGGCTGGAGGGCGTGGTCGCGAAGCACAAGCAGAGCACGTACACGCGCGGGCGGACGTCGCGCGAGTGGCTCGAGGTTCGCGCGCAGCAGAGCGGTGACTTCGTGATCGGCGGATATGCGATCGGGGGATCGCATCGGCGCGGGGAACCATTCTCACAGCTGCTTTTGGGAGCGTACACGCAGGGACGGTTTGAGTATGTTGGCGCGGTATCGGGCGGGATGTCAGATAAGGAGGCGCGCGAACTCGTCGAGCTGTTGGAGCCGCTGCACGCGAGCGAGTCGCCGTTCTTCGATCCGCCGCCGCTGGCGCGCTTGATGTACTGGACGCGGCCGGACATGGTGTGCCACGTGCGGTACAGCGAATGGTCGCCGGACGCGCACTTGAGGTTTCCTATTTTCAGCGCGCTGCGGCCGGATCTCGCGGCTGCCGGCTGCGTGATTTAGTTTCCGACTTGCGCGGGTACACACTGACTCGCTCGGAGGAGGCGCTATCACAACTGGCAAGAAAGCAGGCAAGCGAAAGACAGCAGTCAAGAGCCGCCGTTCCAAGACGAGCCCGAATGGCAACCCCGGCTTGATACGAGTCCGGGGCGTCAAGAGGCGCTGGTTGAATATGAGAACATCTGCTCCCGGCGAGAACGGCCCCGTCGTGGTCAAACGTCTAACCTCGGCTACCAACGGTAAGATTTCGAAAAAGCGTATGCGTTTGTTGCGACAGATTGCAGATGCAAAGGCCAAGGCCGCAAACGGCAGGGGGTAGCGTGGTACTCGACACCCTTCGGATCTACCAGGCTGAAGAGTCTTGGCTCAGGCTCATTGGATGAGTGATATTCCTGTTTCGGCTTCTGGCGCCACGGCGATTGATGTTGCTTGGCGGTGTGCAAGGGAAGCGGGGGCGCATGCGCTGTCGCGGTTTCGTGGCGGGCATGTCATCGATGTCAAGGGGCACCGGAACATCGTCACGGAGACGGATGTCGAGTGCGAGCTGCGCGTGAAGGCGATCCTGGCGGAGGAGTATCCGGACCACAAGATTCTCTCGGAGGAGACGGCGTCGGACACTGATGCATCTTCAGGGTGGACATGGGTGATCGACCCGATCGACGGGACGAAGAACTACGCGATCGGGATGCCGTTCTGGTGCGTGAACATTGCTTTGTGCCGCGACGGCGAGCCCGTGGTGGGACTTACGTATGACCCTGTGCACGACGAAGGGTTTTGGGCGATCGCGGGGCAGGGTGCTTTTCTAGGCGAGTCGCCGATTCGGGCGTCGTCGAAGCCGAACGTGTTCTCGTCAGTATTGAGCCTAGACCTTGGCTACGACGATGGGTTGGGGGCGAAGCAGCTCGCGCTGCTGACGCGGATCTTCCCGCAGACGCAGGGGTTCAGGATCACGGGGAGCGCGGCGCTCGGGCTAGCGTACGCAGCATGCGGGCGGCTGGACCTGTATGTGCACCTCAACATCTCGCCGTGGGACATCGCACCAGGCATTCTGCTTGTGCGCGAGGCCGGCGGTGTGGCGACAGAACGCTCCGGCGCGCCGATGCGTATATCCAGCAAGAAGTTCGTTGCCGGCGGGCGTGATGTGCATGCGGACTTCATGGACCGATATGCTGGTGACGACTGGGCTTAGGCGGGGGACAGCAAGGGCCTAAGCCTGGCGGGGACGCAAGGAGCGCTGAACGTGATGCACACACTGCGCCTGGCACTACTGGGCACGATCGCGCTGGTTGCAGCGGGATGCGGCGTGATCGGCGGCGGCGATGACGGCGACAAGACGCCGGATCCCACGGCTACGCCACCCTTGCCGACAGCCGAGATCGTGATCGGCGACTGGGTGCGCGAGAACCGGAATGTCGACTACATCGGCGACTGCGGCGAGTCGCAGGCTGGGGTCGATGTCGGGAAGCTGTGCTCGACGCTGGTCGGCCAGCGCGGGCGGAATCGCGCGTACCACCTGGGTCCGACGTTCTCCGAGTACACGACCGAGCTGCTGATGGAGGAGTCCGCGGAAGCCGGATGGACGATTCTCACGGTCATGAACCGTGACCCGAACCAGGCCATTCCGGGCATCGACTGGCCGCTGGAGCCGGGAGATGGCGTCGTCTTCGTTGGGCTGGGCGAGACAGACTGCCTGAATATTCGAGAGCAGCCTGCGGTCGCGGCGGCGGCGACGATCTGCATGGGCGATGGGAATACGGCGATCATCCTCGAAGGCCCCATCGACGCTGACGGCTACACGTGGTTCCAGGTGGCCGGCGAAGGATTCAGCGGCTGGGCGATCGAGACGTACATGCGGTTGCCTGAGGCAATCGCGCAATTGTATGCGACGCCGACGCCTGCGCCAGAATAGAGCCATTCTGTGGACTGCGGTGGATACGCGACGACCCGGACCTTGCGGCCCGGGCCGTTGCTCGGGGTTGGTCGGCGACCTTGAGGGCACCAGGCCGTCCTGCGGGGTTATGCAGACTCTGGTCGAACGCTGCACTCCTGACCAGCTCACTGGTCGAAGCAGGAGTCCGGCGGGGTCGACCCAGAATCTACCGCCGCATCTTGCGATAGCAGGCGTGTCGTTGGCATCAACTCCAGCCGAATGACGTATCAGATCCATATTTGTACCAGCGTGTGCCGCCCGGTGCGGCGTTAGCTGCGTACACTATGCGAACTCTCTTACCAGTACGACCGGAGGGATACGGCCATGAGCTTGGTTACACGTCGAAAATTCATCGCACTCACCGCGCTCGGCGGTGCGGCAGCATATGTGAGTGTCGCCTGCGGAGGCGACGATGATTCGGATGCGGCGATTACACCTGACACGACGGGACAGGCGACTACGGCATCGACTGCCACGGTGGATGCGGGCACCGACAACGGGGCGGTTGGCCTCCGCTGGTTCGGGCAGTCGATGTTCCTGCTGACGAGCCCTGGCGGCACGACGGTCCTCCTCGACCCGTTCAACGACATCGGTTACATGGTGCCGGCGCCGCTCAACGCAGATGTGGCGACGATCACACATGAGCACCCGGACCACAATAATGACGCGCTCGGCGGCGCGACGGCAACGGTGCTGCGCGGCCTGACTGCTGATGGATGGGCCGAGATCGACGAGACGGTCGAAGATGTGCGCATCCGGACGGTGCAGACCTTCCATGACAACGCTCAGGGTTCAATGTTCGGGAGGAACGCGCTCTTTGTGTTCGAGACGGGAGGCCTGACGATCGCGCACGCGGGCGATCTGGGGCATGTGTTGGATGACACGCAACTTGCCGCCCTTGGGGCTGTCGACGTGCTGATGGTGCCGACGGGTGGGGGCTTCAGCGTCGGGCCGACGGAGGCGACGGAAGTGACGACGCAGGTCGCGCCGAAGATGGTGTTCCCCATGCACTATCAAACAGCGAACATGCCGTCCCTCAGCCAGCCGGTGGATCAGTTCCTCGAAGGTAAGACGGTTGAGCGCGTCGGCTCGACGGACATCCGGATCGCTCGTGACGCACTGCCAGAGGCACTCACCGCGTACGTCCTGGATTACGAGTAGGCGCGCCCACAGGGCGCGGGACATCGAGCTGGTCTAGTTCGAATCAGGTTCGTCGCTCGCCTTGAGATCGAAGTAAAGAAGGGCGAGGGCGACGGCGATGACGGGCACAACGATCATGTAAATCAGCGAGCTCATCGCATTCAGCAGTTCCAGCGGCGTCGAGGTGAAGAGCAGCAACGGTGCTGTGATGATCGGTCCGAGGCTCAGGCCGCCGAATGTAAACGCTGCCGAAAGCGCTGCGGCACGCCACCAATGACCATCGACCGCCCTTTCACTCAGTTCACGCGCCGTGCCCTTGTCAGCGTCGTCGAACAGGATGGCCTGCTCGAGGAAGATCCACAGGACGCCCCGTCGAATCGCCCAAGGGATGCCGACGACGCTGATCGTCAGAAGTAGGAGGATGAAGAAGGCGCGTAGCCTCGCTCGAACAAGATCGGAGATTCGAACCCATACGGCCTTGTAGGCGCCGAGGATGGAGATGTCGTTTCCATCCTCAAGTTCGGCAAGGGCGGCCGTAATTCCGATGATAGTCACGAGGTAGGCGATGCTGAAGACGGCGACGCCGATGGTTGCGCCAATGACGATGGCAATGCCCATCGGCGGGTCGGACAGATCAAGCAGCGCCCCAAGCGGAGGGTTGTTGGCCAAGAACGCCTGGAGAGATGAGGCCAAGATCCCGGCCGGGATAAAGGCGATCGAAATCCCGACGAACAACGCGAAACGCTTGCGGACGGTAAAGACTGCGGCGCGGAGGATCTGTCCGAAGCGCCGCTTCCGCCGCAATGGGACGGGTACGAGGTCGTAGTTCGTGCGGGCTGCCGTCGTCGCGAGGCCGCCGACGACGGCGACAGCGCCCATGAGGGTGAGCCAGGGGCGTTCGGTGACGAACGGCAGGATGTTGTTCGAGACGAACGCGACGATCCCGCAGAACGCGTTCACCGGACTGGGTCCCGCCGTCTTGCCGGTTGGGACTTCGACATTGGAACTGCGGAGGTCTTCTTGCCAGGCGAACGGCTGGGTCCAGGCGCGCTTGGTGTTGGGCCCGGTTGGGCCGTTGAACTCGCCTGAGAGTTGCTCGCCCCAACGGCCTTCGAAGTTGATCCACGCGAACTCATCGTCGGCGCTGTCCACGCTGGTCGGGACGACGATGGCTGCGGTTTGCATGCGGACGCTGGTGCCGCTGGCGTCATCGCATCCGAATCCGACACCGTCTTCCTCGGCCCGGCCGATGTAGTTCTCATTGGCGAACTGGTTCGAGTGGGAGCCTGAGGCGACGTAGACGATCGGGTGGTTGCCATCGCGGAGTAGCTTGTCACTGTCCCAATCCGCGTACTCACCGCCGCCGTGCTGCGAGTAGCCGACGCGGGTTGGTGTCTGTGCGAGGGCTTCTTCGACGGAGTCCGCTTCGAAGATGAGCTGGATCATCTCGAAGTCGCTCTCGTGATTGTTGTTCCAGTCGTTGAAGTAGTAGTAGAGCCAGTACTGGAGCGCGAAGCCCGAGGCGCCGTCCTGCCGGGCAATGTGGGCGTAGGCGATCGGAGTTATCGCAGGCTCGAGCGCGTCGAAATCCTCTTCGTAGAGGCAGCCGGGTTTTCGCGGATCGTTGGGAAGGTCGAGATAGTTGCCTTCACCAAGGCCGAACAGGTCGGGGGCGTCGGGGGCAGTCACGGTTTCCGTGGAGTCGATGTTCCGCAGCAGGACCGCAGGATTGCTTAGCACGATGTCGACGGAGACGGGTGCGTAGGCCTCCCCTGTGCTGTCACAGGGCTCCTTCTGGGCTTTGAGCATCACTATCGGCGCGTACTTGTCCGCGAGCTCCTGATCGGCAGAAGCTTGTTGCAGCGCCGCCGACCCGCAAAGCGAATCCATCAGGCAGATTTCTGACGCCGGATGGTCGTTCGCAGCGGCATGTTGGGGCGCTGGAAACAGCATGAATGATGCGCCCAGGACAAGCCCGAGACAGAGAGACCGGAGGCAGGTTCGTGTCATATGTGGTGCGTTACTCCCTCGGACGAATCCTACCAGCCACGCGCAGAGGTGCCGTGCAGGCCTAATATGTCAATTCCCTGTCAGCATGTGCTCCGGCGATGTACCGTAGTGCCGAAGCGGACTCCTGCAGTGGCAGCGGAGACGGCTCGAACTGGAGACCCCGATGCGATCGATCCTCGTCATTGTCTTCCTCGTACTCGGTGCGTTGCTGACGCTCAGTGCGAATGCGACGTTATGGGTGAACCGCACCGTGTTCGACACGGACGAGTTCGTTGGCACCGTGACAGAAGTCCTGGACGATGAGGCCGTCCAGGAGGATCTCGCGGCGCGGCTTTCGGTAAGGCTGGTTGAACAAGGAGATCTTGAGACCCGCATCCAGGAGAGCCTTCCCGATGGAATGAAGTTCCTCGCGCCTATCCTGGCGATCAGCGCGCAGGACCTCATCGAGAGGACGGCATTACGCATTCTCCAATCCGATCAAATTGCCGATGTGTTCGAGACAGCCCTGACGCTCGTCCACCGGCAACTCGTGTATATCATCGAAGGTGAAGGCACGATTGCGTTCGAGGACGACAAGATCATCCTCGACCTGAGACCTATCCTGCTGCGCGTGGCCGAGCAGCTTGGCATCGACGATCCTGATGGTTTGCTGGCGAACGTCGACATACCGGAGGATGCGGGCCAAATCGTGCTCATCGACGACGCGCCGAAGGCAGATGCGCTCCAGGATCTGCTGAGCCTGCACAACCAGATCACGTTGGCGGTGGTTGCGGCGGCGCTGCTTTGCTTCGGTATGGCCGTGCTGTTTGCGAAGGATCGACGGAGCGCGGTGCGCAACGTGGGAGTCGTGATCCTCTTCTGTGGTTTGGTCGCGGCCTTGCTGCTCATGCCGATTCGTCCAATCGTCGCCAGCTTTGCTCAGGACGATGCGGTGGGCAAAGTAGTCTTCGATGCGCTCGTCGATCGGTTCCGGCTGCAATCTTTCTTCCTTGTTGTTCTGGGCCTATTGGTCGTGGTCGGCGCGTCGCTCGCGGGGCAGTCGGGATTGGCGCGCGCGGTGCGGCTGCGCGTCCGCAATCCAAAGGGCGAACCTGTGCCGGAGTTGGGCAAGGAGCTGCAGGCAAACGCGACGACACTGCGAGTCAGCGGTCTGGTCATCGGAGCACTGCTGCTGGTCGTTTGGCCGGAGCCGACGGATCGGGTGTACATGACTGTGCTGGGCTTGTTGGCGGTGTATTTCGTCGCCCTATGGTTCGCGACAAGCAATTCCGGGTGGGCGACGAAGCGTCGTGCCCAGCTCGCCGATGCATGGAAGCCCGCGGCGGGGTCGCCGGACGCGAACTCCTGGATGGGGCGCAACGTTATGTGGCTTCGCCTGGTGGGCATCGGCATTGGGGTCGTCGTTCTGGCAATACTTCCGGGCTTCGATTTCGGAGCGCTGGTTGGGGTCGTGGCGCTCACACTCGTATGGCTGGCCGTGCTCGACTGGCTCGTCGCACGCGCTGACTAACAAAATGCGGCATGACGACGCGATGGATGGTCCTTACCAAGACGTATAGCAGCCGGCTGCGAGACGGTATATCCTTCCGGCGTCATAACGTGAGCTAGAGGAGGAGATCAATGCAGCCGTTGTTACTCGACGACACAAGTTTCTGGGACGTAGTCGCCTGGATGATCATGGTGTTTTTCGCCACGATGTTCATCTGGATGTTCATCGCCGTCTTCGCCGACATCTTCCGCCGCGACATCAGTGGATTTGCGAAGGCGATGTGGATCTTGCTGATATTCCTGCTGCCGCTGTTGGGCATCCTGTTGTACATGATCTTCCGCGGACCGCCGACGGAGTCTGAAGTACGGCAGATGCAGCAGGCGCAGCGAAGCGTGTCCGGCGTGACATCCGCTGATGAGATCGCGAAGGCGCAGCAGTTGCTCTCTTCTGGGGCAATCAATCAGGCGGAGTTCGACGAATTGAAGCGACGGGCTCTTCTGTAGGCCGTCCGAGCGCTTGTGACCTCAGTATCCCCGCCGCGGCACTTCCGCGGCGGGGATTTCGTTTAGGTCAGGATTCACATGAAGCACTGGGCCGTGCGTTTGGCGGGACTCGCCGTGATCTGTGTCATTCTCGGCGTGATTGTCGTCGCGCTGACGGATGATGCGCTTGGGTTGCTGGAGGACGGCGTCGAGCCGGCTACGGCGTATTTGATCACTGCGCTTCTCATCTTCGGTGATGCGATCATTCCAATTCTGCCGGGGGAGACGGTGCTGAACGCCGCCTCGGTACAGGCTGCGAATGGTGAGCTGTGGCTGCCTGCGGTGATTCTGGCCGGAGCTATTGGCGCTATCGCGGGAGACAGTGGGCTGTACTGGATCGCGCGCATCAACTCAGAGCGGTTCGCACCACAAGTCGCCCGTCTTGAATCGGACAAACGGGTGATGACGGTTATCCAGATCCTGGGCGACCGTGCACCGTTATTCATTGTGCTGGGGCGGTACGTGCCCGGAGTGCGTTTCTTCGTGAACGCGACGATGGGCATCCAAAGGATGCCCTATCGCAAATTCCTGCTGTGGTCAGTGATTGGTGGTGCCACGTGGGCAACCTACACGAGCGTATTGGCGTACACGGTGGGAACGGCACTCGACGACTACCCGCTTATGTCTGTTCTGGCTTCGGGAGTCATCACAACGGTACTGATCGGCGTCATCTTCTGGTTCGCGCTGCACCCGCGAGGGGATACAGAGCGCGAGGCGTCCGAGTAAGCCGGCGCACGACTGAACCTACTCGATGTTTTCGCCCTTGTATCGAATCTTGTCGGGCGAGGGGCGGAAGATCATGTAGGCAAGGAGGCCTACCAACGGGAAGATGACGATCACGGCGATCCAGATCACCATCTGCATCCCGGACATGTCGGCGCGGCGGTTCATGTCCCAGATCGCGCCGACCCAGGTGGCAATCCAGACGCCGACGCAGAGAATAGCAACGATTTGTAGAAACACGGTGTCACTTCCTTTCGCCTGGCCGGTTGGCCAGCGGCCGCGTGGTTGCGCGAATGATAGGCGATGCGGCGCGTAGTCAACATCAGGGCGGCGGCTGGGACACAAACAGCCCTTTAATCCCCGATATCACCATCTGGCGCAGATTCATTGGCGGCGACGGGCCTTTATCCGGCTCATCGAACTCGCCTCTGCGCACGCGCGGGTAGTAGGCGCTGATCTCGGCGCCGAATAGGAACACCTGGGCGCTGAAGAAGACGAACATCAGGAACAGCAGGACACCACCGAGTGCGCCATACACGACATCGAACGCCGAGAAGTTTGCGATGTAGACACCAAAGCCGAACTTGAAGATCTCGAAGGCGATGGCGGCGAGTAGCGCGCCAAGCCAGACGTCGCCGACCTTTACGTTGGCGCGCGGACCTAGCCGGTAAAGGAGGGCAAACATTACAAAGGAAAATGCGAGCGGCACGAGGAACGTCGTGGCGGGCCAGAGCCCGCCCTCCAGCCAAATCGGATCCGTGCGCACTTCGCTGACGATGCGCAGCAGGATGCTCGCCGCGACCGAGAGGGCGAACAGCAGCACAAGCGTTAGTACGAGGAGGAGGAGCAGCATGAGGAGGAGAGCAATGTTTCGCAACTTGCCCTGCAGCATCGGTGGACGCCGCGGCTGTCCCCAGACATAGTCGAGTGACCGTCGAATCTGACCGAAGAGACCAGACGCGGCGAATCCGAGAAACAGCAGACTGATGATGCTGAGCGTACTGCTCGCATCTACAACGCCCCGGATCGTGTCCAAGACGATGTTGTCGAAATGGAGATCGACGTCGTCTGCAACCAGTTCATAGCCGGCCACCTCGACCGGCTCGTCGTCGAGGAGATCCTCCGCAAGAGCGCTGCGTTCCGCCTCGCGCTCCGTGTCGCCGTTCATGGCGATGAGTTCCGCCTCGACTTCCGCGACAGCGTCGGCTCCGTGCTCAGCTTCGAGGCGCTCAACGCCGGCGTCCGTCAGTTCGATTGTGATATTCGCAGTCGAGAGATCGAAATTTTCGCTGATGTAGTCACTGACGCGTTGCTGCACGGTATCCGTGCCGACAATGAGGCCGAGCGCCGACATGAAGAACATGACGAGCGGCACGATGGCGAAGAGGATGTGGTACGCGATGGCGGCGGCCATCTGGGCGCCGTTGTCCCTTGAGTAGGCCGCAAACGACGTCGTGCCGAGGAGGATGATCCGCTTCAAACGCATGCGTGAGTGGATCGCCTTTCTTGGGTTCCGTTGGGCTAGCAGATGTCCTGCCCTGCGCGGGGCCATCGTACCGAACGCGTGCGGCACGAACAGATGCTTCTGGAGAGGCTGGACGCAGATATAGGGGTATGAGGAGTTGACATCTTCGGTGGCGGGTCGTAGTCTCTTGGCAACAGGTCGCGCTCGCGGCCACGAAACGGGAGGAGGTGTCACGATGACCGTCAATGTCAATGCCCTGGCACCGTCGCGCTCCCGGAAGGCAACCGCCTAAGACCGCTGTCCTCGGACATCGCGTGCAGGCCGCCTACGGGCGGTCGTTTTGTTTGTGCCTGCGCGCGGTCATCAACACAGACTCCAGTCATCGTAAAACTGCTGCGTCAAGCGCGACGGGCGGGGGCGCCCGTCCTCCTGCATCGGAGGCAGCTCAATCGAAAGAGGTGTCTCAATGTCCAACTACACGGCCTTCAAGGCTTTCGACCCGACTTCCAACGGCAGGAGCGGACCGTCGACGATGTCCGCATAACCCGGAGACATACGTGGGACTGAATCGTGTAAACGAAGATCTATCGGAACTCGACGCGTTCGTCGCGTCGGCGTACATCGAGGACATCCTCGGTGTGGTGAAGAGCGGCAAGGAAGCGACCGTCTATTGCGTGCGCGGCGGCGAGCGCCTGGGAAACAAGCTCATCGCGGCGAAGGTGTATCGCTCGATGAAGGTGCGCCAGTTCGCGAACGCGTCCGTATACAACGCGGGACGCTTGCGCGGGAGGGGCGGCATTCGCAACCGGGAAATCCGGGCGATGGAGAATCGATCCCGGATCGGGCGGGAGCTGTCGTTCGGGAAGTGGGTGGCGGACGAGTACGAAACGCTGAATCTGCTGTACAACGCCGGCATTTCGGTGCCGCGGCCGCTTCAGATGGCGGAGCGGATCATCCTGATGGAGTACATCGGGGAGGAAGAAGACCCGGCGCCACCACTCACCAACGTACATCTATCGCACGACGAGGCAGCGAAGGCGTTTGGCGAGATCATCGCGAGCATCGAGCAGATGTTGGCGTGCGACCGGATCCATGGGGACCTTTCGCCCTACAACGTGCTGTACCACGAAGGACGGACGCGGATAATCGACGTCCCGCAGGCCGTTGACGCGCGGTTCAATCCGAATGCGCTGAACCTGCTGGATCGCGACGTGGAGAACATCTGCAGGCACTTCGAGCGGTTCGGGGTGCGCGGCGATGCGTGGCGTATCTCGCGGGGATTGTGGGCGCGGTACTTGCGGTCGGAACTGTGACCGGAACGGGAACGGGGGAATCGCATAGAGCATTCCCCTCGTTCCACCGCTTCTCGGCGCCTACTGCGTGACGGCTGTGTGATCCCATCCGACCTTCGCGCGAAGGCGGTTCTGGGCCTACACTTCCCCGATGGCAGACCGAGAGACGATGAGGCGCGTGCTGCAGGAGCATGTCGATGCGGAGAACGCGCACGACCGCGAGCGGGTGTTGGCGACGTATGTTGCTGACGGCGCCGAGTTCGTCGATGTGCCATCGGGGCGCACGTACACGGGTGACGATGGGATCATCGAGAACTATCGCAATCTCTGGGATGGGTTTCCGGGGCTGGTGCGGCGGGTCGATCGCTGGACGTTCGGTGATGATGCGTGTGTGATCGAGCTGACTCTCACGGGCACGCACGATGGCTCGTATCGCGGGATAGCGGCGACCGGCAAGAAGCTCGAACTGCCGATCATCGCGCACTTTGAGTTCGATGCGGAGACCGGACGCATCAAGCGGGAGACGGCGTACTACGACACGCTGACGTTCCGGAAGCAGCTCGGGTTGTGACTTTGCATGAACGGACGAAGGCCCCGCACATGTGCGAGGCCGACGCCACACAGGCAGAGGAAGGAGGTAGCCGGATGACCGTCCCTGCACGACGGTCCGCCGCTACAAAAACAATCGGCCCGGTCTTAGCGAACTGTTGGGCGGTCCGGGCGAATTTCCGGGCCCTTTTCGTATCCGCAGCGGCAGGATTTGGACGGCGATGACAGATCTTCGAGCGGGCGCCGCGAAGCGCTCGATTGCGCCGACCGCCGAGCACCTCGCGGAGGGCGTGTGGCTGGGTGGGTTTGGGTCGTATAGGCAGCGGCGAGCAACGGGCGTGCTGGACGCGCCGGAGTGCCGGGTGCTCGCGCTGGCCGACGGCGGGTCGGGGCTGGTGATCGCGGCGCTGGACCTAATCGGCGCGCGGGGGCCGCTGCTGGCGTCCATTCGGGATGGAGCTGCGGCGGCGACGGGGCTGGCGCCGGAGCACATCTTCGTTACCTGCACGCACAGCCACGCGAGCCCGGACACGCAGGGGCTCTGGGGTGGGGTGCCGGCGGGGTATGAGCGCCATGTTGTGGGTGAAGCTGTGGGTGCGATCGCGGAGGCGTGGGCTTCGATGCGTGAGGCGGAGCTACGCGCCGCGTCGGTGGTGTTCGATGGGCTGGTGCGGAATCGGCGCGACTGGCCGATTACGGATACGACGCTGAGCGTGCTTCGGCTGCTGACGCCGGATGGCGCGCTGATCGCGACGCTCGCGAACTATGCCTGCCACCCGACGGCGATTGGGAGCGAGAGCGCCGAGATCTCGCGCGACTGGTGTGGGTTCGCGGTCGACATCATCGAACAAGCAGCGGGCGGGATCGCGGTCTTCGTGAACGGGGCGATCGGCGACGTGAACCCGCTGTTTTCGGGCGGCGTGAATCACGCCAAGACGCTGGGGCAGAGCCTGGCCGCGTGGGTGCTTGAGGCGCTGCCTGCGGCCAAGCCAGTGGGTGGCGGCATTGAGGTTCGAACCGCGACGCTCGAGCTGCCGCTGGCGATCGAGCGGATGGAGTCCGGGGTTGCGTATGCGATCTCGGAATCGGCGATCGCGATTGCGGACGGGGCCGACGTCGGTGAGGCGCTGCACACGGGTGGGCGAGCGGATCTGGCGCAGATGCACGCGGCCGTGCGCGGGATGCGCGAGCGGACGCTGGTGGCACGCGGCGAGAAGACGTTCCTTGAGACGATGTGCAGCTACGCACGCGTCGGGGACGTCGAGATCATTTCTGCGCCGGGAGAGATGATGACGCGGCTTGCATTGCCGCTGCGTGCATCGTTGAAGGCGCCGCACCGGATGATCCTCGGGCTGACGCACGATTCGCTGGGGTACTTCATCCCGCAGGACGAGTACATGACGGGACGGAACAACAACTACGAGGAGTCGGTCAGCATGGGGTTCCCGGCCGGCGCGTTGCTGAGCGAGAAGCTCGTGTCGCTGATGGACTAGGCGCATCCAGCGTAGGCGCAATCCAGCGTAGGCGCATCAGCGTAGGCGCAATACAGCGGCGCATCCAGCGCCGGCGCACCGGAACCCGCGCGGGCTGAAGGCCCGCGCTACATCCATCAGCGTCGGATTCGGCGCGAATGCGCTACCGGCGATGGATGCGGCACAATACTGACATGCGACTACCGCTCGTCACGTCACACGCAGCATGCAAGGGACACGCACCGGAGAACACGCTCGCCGGGATCGAGGCTGCGCTGCGGCTTGGGGCTGACGCGATCGAGATCGATGTGCACTGCACGTCGGACGGTGTGCCTGTCCTGATCCACGACGAGACGGTGGACCGGACGACGGACGGCACGGGCAATATCCACGACATGACGTTCGATGTGGCGCGAATGCTCGACGCGGGCGCGCGGCAGTTTTCTCCGAAGTTCGAGGGCGCGCGGATTCCGACGCTGGCGGAAGTCATCGACCTGACGAAGGGCAAGGCGCTGCTGCAGATCGAGATCAAGCAGAACGGTATCGAGAAGCAGGTGACCGACGTCGTGCGCGCGGCAGACGCGATCGCGGACTGCGAGTCGCATTCGTTCTGGCCGCAGGTCGTGAAGGCGATGCGTGAGGTCGAGCCGCGGATGGCGGCGGCATTGCTCACGGACGGACGGCGGATCGTGGACTGGCACGACTTCTTCGGGTTCGCGCTCTCGATCAACGCGCAGAGCGTGAGCGTGTACTACGCGTACGCCAAGCCGGAGATCGTCGAGATGGGGCAGAGGCGCGCGCTGACGTTCATGACGTGGACGGTCGATGACGAGAAGGATATGCAGGAGATGTGCGACGCCGGCGTTGACAGCATCTGCAGCGACTTTCCGGATCTCGTCGCGGGTGTTGTGCGGCAACGGGCGCACGCGGCGCGCAAGCGCTGAATCATCCATTCCGCCAATACCGCCCGAATCGCCGATTCTGTAGAATCAGGTTGCGGACGGGTGTAGCTCAGTTGGTAGAGCAGCGGTCTCCAAAACCGCTTGTCGGGGGTTCGAGTCCCTCCACCCGTGCCACTATTTCTGAATCTGAACCGGCTCCTCTACGAGCCGGTTCTCCTCATTTCGCGGCGACCAGCGGTGTTTCTGCAGGGACCAGCGGTTTCTCGAAGAGCAGCGCCGACATGCGCTCGGCGGCCTCTTTCTGCATGCCCGGGATGGCGTGCGAGTAGGTGTCCAGGGTGATGGATATCGACGAATGGCCCAGCCGTTCCGACATGATCTTGGGATGGATGCCGGCGGCGAGGCCCAGCGTCGCGTGCGTGTGCCGCAGGTCATGGAGCCGGATGCGCGGCAGCCCGGCGGCCTTGAGGTGCAGGTCAAACAGTTCGCTGAAGCGGTCCGGGTGGACCGGCGCGCCATCCTCCTTCGTGAAGATGAATGCGTCGTTGTTCAGGGAGACGCCTCGGATCGCACACTCTGCTTCCATCCGAGTTCGATGGTGCCTGAGCGCCTGCACCGCGGCGTCGAAGAGCGCGACCTGCCGGCAGCCGCGGCCCGTCTTCGGCTGGCCGACCGACACCTTGAACCCCACAGAGAGGAGCGTCTGGCTGATGGCCGCGGTCGCTGCGTCGAGGTCGACGTCTTGCCAGCGCAGGCCCAAAAGCTCGCCGCGACGGGCGCCGGTCGTCGCTGAGAGAAGCCAAGCCGCGTAGAGGCGGTCCTTCTCGACGTGGCGGAGAAAGCGCCGCAGTTCGTCGGCGTTCCAGACCTTGAGCTGGTGCCGTGCGCGGACCCGGGGCGGCTCCGCCGCGTCGGCGGGATTGCGGTTAGCCGCACCCCACTTCACGGCGTCGCTCAGTGCATGCTTCAGGATCATGTGGATGTACGCAACGGTCCGCGGGTGGAGGCCGCCTTTGCCGTCGCGCCGGCCACCCTCGAGCAACGCGGCGTACATGGTGTTCAGGTCCTCGGCGGCGAGTTTCTGCAGAGGAATAGCGCCCAGGGCGGGCACGATGTGAGCGTGCACGTTCATCGCGTAGGACCGCCAGGTCGAATGGCGGAGCTGGGTCCGGCGGGTCGCGAGCCATCGCTCGAGGAAGGCGGCGGTCGTTTGGCGTTTGTCGGTCGGGCTGCGCCTGCCTGTGCGCTGCTGTGGTGGCACCAGCGTGGCTGGTAGTCCGAATAGAAATCGATAACCGCATGAGCCTGAGCGAGTTCAAGCGTCAACTCGATCGATTCTGGCCAATCTTGCGCCAGAGAAAGATGATTCGCCAGACACGACCCCTGAGCGATATGAAGATTGCACTCGTCAGGCACGTTTGCCTTGAGACGGACCTTTCCATGACCTGGAGCCAGCGATTCGCTGCATGGAATGGCAAGCAACGCAGGCGAAAGGCGTGGCGGATGGCCGATCTTCGTGCGTACGTCACCGAGTTTCGCAAGGCCGAGCGCTCGCTGACGGGGGTCTCCAATGGCCTTCGGTGGTTCTACAGTGAAGTCGCCCGCTTGGACACTGCGGAACTCGAGCAGTTGGCCAAGCAGGGTGATCGCCTCGCCTTGAAGGAGAAGCAGATTCGCTTTGCCGCCGGTCTTGATTCCCTTCGAGGTGCCGGCGTGGATGTTCCGTCCCACTGAGGTCATTGATTGGCCTCCGGGGCTATGGTGGCCGCGTTCCCCAGAAATTCATCGTGAACGAGGATGCGGCGGTATAATCCGCCTCAATATCGGTGGTCGCTCAATATCGGCTGTCGCTAGTGGGGAGCCAGCTTGTGACGAAGCGTGAAGAAGCGACAAGCGCGCTTGAGAAGCTCGAAGCCTTTTGGCTGGCCTTGCTTTCGTGGCTAGCTGACTCAGAACAAATCACGCAGGAGCAGCTTGTCGGCGACTGGAACGCCGAAAAGCTGACCACCGCAACGGCCCGGCGAGCACAGGAAACGAAATCCGCGAAGCGGCCGCCCGACTACTGGGCGCTCCTGCAGTTCGTTGACCTTGGCGACTACTCACACCTCGCTGCCCGATACTCAGACCGTCTAGAGAAACTCGGTCAACCTGCTCCGACGTGGAAGGCTCTGCTCGAGCAACACAACCAGCGCGGACTCGCTCGCAATCGCAACAATGTCCAGCACACTCGTTTTCACCGCCTTTCTCCGGTAGAGCAGCAAGAGATCATTGATCTCTTCCGCGAGCAGCATTCGCTGCTCATGAGCTGGTGGAAGCCGCCAGCGAAGAAGTACGAGGCGCGGCCACCCGAAGACGCGATGCGCACGGCCGTGAAGTTGCTTGGAGCGGATCCCGAGAACAGTCGGGCCCTTGTCGAGGAACTCGGCATGGTCTGGCAGCCCGCGCTGACCAACTACGTGAACAAAGATCTTGATTCGTATTTTGACGGGGTCTACCGGACCGGCGAGGCTTCCCTCGGCAGCGGCGTCAATGTTGCGATGTTCATTGCCGTCGTTCGTGAATGGCCGCTGCGTTCGGCTGAACGCGAACGGCTGCGCCGTCGCGTGGCTCGCTCGACGACAGAGCGCTTCCAGAAGGATCGCCGTCAACTGATCCTGATGGTGGACGGACAGGGAAAGGCCGAAGATGCCGAGATCGTGGTACCCCGCGTGCGCGAAGGCTCCGGGTTCGGAACGATCCGCGCGGCCATCCGCATAAGAGATCCCTCAAGACATCACGTCGACACGCTGAAGGAACTCAGGATCCAGCCGGGATGGACACTCGCTGATGTATCGCGTGAATGGAGCAAAGCGCTCGCGGTGGAGTCCGTCACTAAACGCTTCTACGAAGAATTCCAGTCCCTCCGAGAACGGCTCATCGTCGCGCTACTCGAACACAATCCGAAGAACCCAGCGCTGACCGACAGCAAGGGCAAGCAGAAAGATCGCACGAAGGACAAGGAGTTCGCGGCCGACCTGAATGCGTTCGCGACGCGCCAACTTTGCAGGGTGCTATTTCTCTGGTTCATCCAACAGAAGCGTTGGCTCGGCGGATCTCCGAAGAACGGTGAGACCGATTTCCTCCTTCGCGTGTTCAGGGAGTTCAAGGGCGGGGATTCTTTCTTTGCGGATGCCCTCCTGCCCATCTGTTTCGTCGGTCTTGGTCGAAAGCCCAATGAGCGTAAGAAGTGGCTCGAACTCGCGCCGACCAAGCTCGACGAGACGAAGCATGAACGGCTGCAAGCGAGGCTGATCGAACTGCCGTTCCTCGGCGGCGGGCTCTTCACGCCGGGCGCCGATGCGTTCGAAGAACTGCTGTTTGGCGTGGACAGTGACAGCCGTGAAGTCACGACTCGCGTCAGCCTGCCGGATGACTTGTTCGATCCGCTGAAGGACGACCGCGAGGGCGGGAAGAACCGCGAGCGCACGGTCCTGGGCTTGCTCGACAGCTATCGCTTTACGACGCAGGAGTCCACGCCGGACGACCAGAGCCTCGACCCAGATCCGGAGTTGCTGGGGAAGGTATTCGAGAACCTCTACCAGGCGAAGGATCGCAAAGACACGGGAGCGTACTACACACCGCGCGAGATCGTGCAGTACATGTGCCGGCAGACACTAGACGCGTATCTCCGCGACACCGCCGAGGTCAGCCAGGACGTGATCGACGGGTTGCGTGAGGAGGCCGTGGACTGGGCGGTGGCGACGGTCGAGCTGAGTGGCATGCAGGAGAGCGCGCTGACGGAAGCGTTGAACAATGTTCGTATCGTTGACCCTGCGGTTGGATCTGGCGCGTTTCCGCTGATGATGATGCACGAGATCGTCACGCTGAGACGCGGCATCGAGCAATGCGTGACCGAACAGGATGTGCCCGCGACCTCGCCCAAGGTGTCGTTCTGGAAGCGTCAGGTCGCCGAGAACAATCTGTACGGCGTGGACATCAATCCGATGGCGGTCGAGATCTGCCGCTTGCGGCTGTGGCTTTCCGTCGTGGTTGATCTCGACGTCACCGCGTTCAGCCAGATTGAGCCGCTTCCCGATCTTGAACTGAAGATCGTCTGTGGCGACAGCCTCATCGACCGGGCGGGAGAGGATCGATTCATCGAATCGCTCCCGCAGCCGACGAATCAGCAGATGACGCTGATGCCGCAGTACGTGACGGACGACGGGTCGGCGAAGAAGAGTAAGAAGGCCAACGCGACCGCGCACGAGCAGCTGAACGGCCTAATCGCCCAATACCGCGGCGGCGAGGGCGCGCCTTCCGCCAAAGCGAAGCTGCGTACTCGCATTGCAGACCTACAGATCGACATCATGGTGGCGCAGCTCGACCACATGCGGGCGGAGCGCGCCAGCGTCGTGGAGGATATGCGAAATCCTCACCTCTTGAAGAAAAAACCGGCGAAGGCAGCCGTCGCTGCCCAGGAAGCGCAGCTAGCGGCGTTCGTGGACATGAAGGAGAGCCTGCTGCGGCACAAGCAGTTCCGCACGGGCGTACAGAAGCCGTTCTTGTGGCCACTGAACTTTCTCGATGTGTTCGAGAAGAACGGTGGGTTTGACATTGTGGTGGCGAATCCACCGTATGTGCGCATGGAGGGGATTGCCAACGCGGACGAAAAAGCCTACAGCGTCGCATTCCGGGAGGTAGCGGCGCCCCGCGCCGATCTACTTGTGTACTTCTATGGCCGAGCGCTTCAGGTGTTGCGCGAAGGTGGACAGCTTGCATTTATAACGAGCAACTCCTTTGTCAAACGAGCTTATGGACTGCCCCTTCGCAAGCATCTCGCCACGCAGCTCTCGTTACTCATTGCCCTCGACTTCGGTGAAATTTCTATGTCACCTTCGTCAATCTCATCGAGGCCGGCGCGATGTGCATCACGTATTGGAACGGTATTACGGCCTCGCAACCAACGAGTTCGTCCTCAGCGACTACATCAACGACGTGTTCAAGGTTGTGCAGCGCCACGGTCTTCAACTCCCGGCCGACCTTGCCCTCCTGCTCAAGACTGTAGGCATGAGCGAAGGTCTTTGGCGCCAACTCGACCCTTCGTTCAATGCGGCCAAAGTCGCTGAACCGTTCGTTCGCGCGGCCGCCGCGCAAGCGTACACGCCGCAGCGCTGGGGCAAGCGCATGCTTACTGCTGCAGGCGACACAGTGGATCTTGGCGCTTACCTGCCCGGCCAGATCAGGCGCATAGCGTCCCGCATCGATCGCGGTGAATTCGAGGTCGCACTGCGCTACCGGGATCTGGACGAAACGCTTAACCGTCTCAGCGCGATGGTCACCCGATTGGCGATGGCAATCGTCGCCGCAGCATTGATCGTTGGGCTACCGCTTCTTGCATCAGTTTGGGAGCCACCAGCATGGAAATACATTGCGCCACTGTTGTTCTTCGTGGGCGTGTTCGCCGCACTCTTTCTCATCGCCCAGCTGGCTTGGCGAGGCCGTCGTCGCGAGCATTAACAGAACCGTATCCGCATCTTGGGCTGGCTCTGCTCGCACGTCGTTGCGGACAAGTGCCGTAACGGTTACGAATCTCGAAGCACTCGACGAAAGGCTAGATTTCGGACCTGAATCACGGGAACGCCGCTGCTAGACCGCGGCGCACGCGCGTCAACCGTGCTTGCTCTGCTGCGGTGGTCAGCCAGAGCAGCGGTTCCGTCAGGTCCGCGCTTCGTAGAATGCGTTGACAGGGTGCGTAAGGTCGACCCTACGGAACCGGGAAAATCCGGCGCTCTGGGCGAGCTTCCGCATCTCCGGCTCCGGTAGGCCCAGTGTCCCGTATCCAGCTCCGCCCTCCTCCGACAGAGCCGATGACATGCAGGACATGACTGAGATTGCATAGAACAAGGCTGACAGCGGGCGTTTACCAAGGTTCTCTTCGAAGTCTGCGCCGCCATTGATGTCGGCGATGAACCACGTCCCCTCCGGCTTGATCGCCCTGCGGATCGCTGCAGCTGCCTCGTGCGGATGCGTCATGTCGTGAAGACAGTCAAACGTTGTCACGAGGTCGAAGCTTGGACCGTCCGGCAACAAGTCGCGGTTCGCGTCGTGAAACGTGACGTTTGACACACCGGCTTCGCGCACATGCGCCCGTCCCCTCTCGATCGCTTGCAACGACGAGTCGTAGCCGTCAAAGCGCGAAGACGGGAACGCTTTCGCCATCTCGATCATCGCGAGTCCCGCGCCGCACCCTACGTCTGCGACACGGGCGCCGACCCTGAGGGCGGCCACAACACCGTCAAGCATCGGGAGTGCTACGGGCACCAATACGTGCCGATACCAGTTGCGGAACAGCAACTCGGTCATTTCCGCAGCGCGCGGCCCACGATCATCCCAGGGTATTCCAATTCCGGTCCGAAACGATTCCGGCACCCGGTCCAGCATCGCAAAGCGGTACGTCAGGCCGGCAAAATTTGCGCGCTGCGTTCGCAACTCATCCGGATCGCCCAAGAGCACCCACACCTCAGGTGAAATCGAAAATCGCTTGGTTACCGTATCGTAGTCCAGGACGCGAGCCGTTGCTTGCTGATACAGCCACTCTCGCAGCCAACGCTCGTGGAGCCCGATGCCCACCGCCAGTTCCTCGCTCGTTGCTGGACCCGATTCGCGGAGAGCCCCATACAATCCGAGCTCGAGGCCGAGATGAATCATCCCGGCAACATGCGCCCCGATGCCGTACCCGGCGATCAGCGCTTGCTTCGCCGCCAGCGCGGTCGCATCAATTTCGTTTTCGCTCATCATCCCTCCCGGCTGGAATGCTACTCGCGGTCACCATGCGGCTGAAGCGTACCCTTCCGTGTTGGTATTCATTCTCACCTACCGTGCGCCCAATCCTCCTTGACTCCATCGTCCTATAGTTATAGAGTTACGGCATGACAACCCTACTACCTCCCGGGCTCATCGAACATGTGGCTGAGCGGTTCCGCGTCCTTGGCGACGCTACGCGTCTTTCGATCCTGAGCGTCCTGCGGGAGCGGGGCGAGTTGAACGTGGGCGAGATCTGCGAGGCCCTCGACGCCAGCCAAGCGAACGTGAGCAAGCATCTTCGCACGCTGTCGGATGCGGGCATCGTCGGCAAGCGGCGTGAGGGTACAGCGGCGTACTACCGGATCATCGACCCCAGTATCACGAAGCTATGCGATGTCGTCTGCAACCGCTTGGTGATCCAGGCAAAAGAAGAAGCCCGGGCGTTCGCCGTGGCGTGAGAGAAGACCCGGGAGACATCTCCCATATATTTCCGCGGCATATTCATCGCTAGATAAGCAAGGAGTTATAGATATGCAGACCTTCGGTTTCCTCGGCAATTTCGGCCGTGCTGCTCGCAGCCACAGGCTTGCCGTGATCATGAGCTGGGTCATCCTCGCCGTTGGGCTGGGATTCCTGGCACCGCGGCTCGAGGGAGCGCTCTCAGGCGCGATGTGGGAAGTCAACGGCAGCGATTCGCTCGCCGCGCGGCAAACAATCGAGCAGGAGTTCGGTGGCTTCTCGTCGCAGTCGGCGGTTGTCGTCGTGCATAGCGAGGACCTGACAGCAGATGACCCCTTGTTCCAGTCAAAGATGGATGCGGCCGCCGCGGTCTTCGAGACCGAATCCGCGCTGACACCAATGGCGCCCGCGCAGGTGAGCCAGGACGGACACACGGTGATGTTGCAGGCCGGGTCGCTCGTCAACCCGACGGAATCGGTGCGCGCCGCGGAGCGCGTGTCTGACTCGATCGGCGAACTCAGCGACGACCAGGTCACCGTCGCGCTTACTGGTTCGCCTGCTTTCTGGGCGGACTTCAACGCCGTCAACAAGGAAGGCATGATGAAGGCCGAGCTCCTGACCTGGCCGGTCACTGCCATCATCCTTGTGCTGGCCTTCGGCACCCTGGCCGCGGCAGGGCTGCCACTGCTCTTGACGGCAGCGGGCCTTGTCAGCTCAATGGGCATCCTCTACCTCATCACGCGCTACACCGACCTTTCGATCTGGACTCTGAACTTCGCCATGATGTTCGCGCTCGCGCTGGGCATCGACTACGCCCTGTTCATCGTGAGCCGCTTTCGCGGCGCGTTGCATACAACGCCGGATGATGTCGACACAGCTGTCGGTGTGACGATGGACACGGCGGGCAAAGCCGTGCTCTTCAGTGGGCTCACCGTGCTGATCAGCCTGTCAGCCATCCTGCTCGTGCCGATCCCGGCGTTCCGGTCGATGGCGGCGGGGATGATGCTGTCCGTGGGCTTCGTTTTGGCCGCGGCGTTGACGCTGCTGCCGGCGCTCCTGGGGCCGGGTATCAACCGTTTCGCACTGCCGTGGCACTCGGTTGGTGAGCACCGGAGTCCGTTTTGGGGGCGGTTCGCACAGCGGATTCAGAAGCACGCGGCCATCTATGCGATCGGCACGACGGCGCTCCTCCTGCTACTTGCATCGCCATTGCTCAACCTGAAGACGGGTATGCCGAGTATCAGCGTCCTCCCCGAGGACCGACAGGCGCGCGTCGGCTACGACCTCCTCGCGTCCTCGTTCGGACCGGGAGGGCCCGGACCGCTCCAGATCGTGATCCCTCCGAGCATCAGCGCGGAAGAGGTATCACAGGTTGTGGCAGCTACTCCGGGTATCGCAGCCGTGTTTCCCGCCCAAACGTCGGCCAATGGATCAGCGCTCGTCACGGCGATCGCCACAACGGACCCGTCGAGTAAAGAGTCGAGCGCTCTTGTCAGCACGCTTCGCGACGAACTTCCTGCGGGGGTCCTGGTAGGCGGTCCGGTAGCCGAGAACCACGACCTCGACCAGATGCTTCGGGCGCGAGCGCCCATCGTCATCGGCGTCGTGTTGGCGCTTGGATTCGTGCTGCTCCTGTTCGCGCTGCAGGCTGTGTTCATCGCAGCAGCAGGGGTCCTGTTCAACCTTCTGTCAGTTGGCGCCGCATTCGGTGTCGGGGCACTGGCGTTCCAGCATGGGTGGGCGGCTGGACCGATGGGCTTCGAGAGCCAGGGCTACCTGACGTCCTGGGCGCCGTTGTTCTTCTTTGCACTGGTGTTCGCGATATCGATGGACTACACGGTGTTTCTCCTGGCATCAGCTCGTGAGCACTTCGAGTTGTCGAACGACCCCAACGAGGCGGCTGAGGGCGCGCTGGCGCACACGGGGCGGCCGATCGTAGCGGCAGCAGGGGTGATGATCGCGGTGTTCTTCACCTTCGCGATCGCCGGGACGCTGCCAATGAAGGAGATGGGGTTGATCCTCGGCACAGCCGTGCTGCTGGACGCCTTCCTCGTCCGCCTCATCCTCGTTCCCGCAGTACTGTACGTGGTTGGCTCCAAGGCATGGTGGTTGCCGAAGTTCATCGATCGCGTGCTGCCGGACATCCGCTTCGCGCATTGAAATTGAGACTGGGATTGACTCTAGGACTGGAGAAGGAAATGACAACTGAGATAACAACGGAAACTGGAAATGCATTCACGCGCTTCATGGCGTCGGGTTACGGGCGGTTGGCCCGTCTCGGGCTAGGCGTGATGCTCATTGCGAGCGGAATTGCGCTGGTGCCGCGTCCGGCCGGCCTGGTGGTGGCCGCGTTGGGACTGGTGCCGCTCGCGGCGGGTACGTTCAACCTCTGTCCGGTGGCGCCACTGTGGGGAGGGCACTTCTTCGGCTCGCAATATTGCGCGGTGAAAAAGGGCGGAGAACTCGTCTCGCCTGTCGTACGGCACGACCGCAAGGAGCATACAACGAGCGACTGAGGAGGATCGACAGTCTCGGCCGAGAGTCGTTATCGAGGAGACCAGTGCTGGTCGATAGGTCGCGGAGTCTTGTTACCGTCCAATTGCGCGACTAGCGGTCGAGTGCACCGCCAGTGCGACAACCAGCGGTTGTGATCACCGCCGCCGCGGTACCAGCGGTTACCCAGCCAGCCAGTGCAAGATCAGCGGTGCGGCGATCGCCGGGATCTGACCAGCGAAAGCGGTGGCCGCCTTTTGCCCCAGGAGCCGTGATGCATAGTGAGTCGGTGTGTGCGCGGTCGTTTGAGATCGCCTGATTCCATCAGGAAAAGCAAAAGAGCGTTCGGGGCGGTCCGGTACCGGCGAATGGCCGAGGGCTCGCGATGGAGGAGCCTACGGACAAGAGATTGCCGACCTCCTGCTTGGCCGAAGCGCGTGAGCGTCTCGCCGTTCCCGAACGTGTGCGGGGTGGGATACCTTCCTGTTATTCTCGTCCCATCACTGAAAGTCTCTCTATGAGGAGGTGGACCATGTTCGGAAGTGTGTTCAAGATGCAACCGAAGCCGGGCAAGGCGGAGGAACTCCGCCAGGTCATGATTGGCGAACCACGTCGGCCCAAAGGCATGATCACGGCTTATCTCTTAAGCGAAGACGCCGCTGGCAATGTCTGGGGCGTCGCTGTCTTCGAGGATGAGAAGGCATACCGTGACAACGCGGCCGACCCGGCTCAGAATGCGCAGTACCAGAAGTTCCGCGCTCTGCTTGAGGCCGACCCAGAGTGGCACGACGGAGCGATCGAGCAGCGTCCAGCCTGAGACGTTCTGTACTTATGCTTGCTTCGCCGTCGAATGTCGACGGCATCGAACTTACAAGCGTAGGAGCACGTGTCGGTTGAGGAGCAAGATGGATCTACAGGCCGTGCTCGAGAACGTGCAAGAGATCGCGAACGACTTCGCCGCGCAGCGTGCTGAGCGCCAGCAGCGACGCAGTCTCGACCTCGGCGACTTCGCCTGGCTCCGGGACGCGGGCTTCCTGCTTACCGGTGTGCCTGCATCGCAAGGCGGTCTCTGGCAGGACCCAGCGAGCTCGACGCGCGGGATCTGCGAACTTCTGCGTACGCTCGCGCGGGGTGACTCATCCGTGGCGCTAGTCTCGTCGATGCATCCGTCCGTCCTCGTGTTCTGGCTCGCGTCGCCGAAGGCCGTGGGAGGCGACCAGCTGGCGTGGGACGCGCAGCGTTCCGAAGTATTCGGCACAGCGCTCGCCGGACACTGGTGGGGCACGATCACGTCGGAGCCGGGCAGCGGCGGCGACATCACCCGAACGAAGACGATCGCGAGGCGTGATGGCGCGCGTGGCTACCTACTCTCGGGTCAGAAGCACTTCGGAAGTGGCTCCGGCATGTCGACGTACATGATCACAACGGCGGTGCCGGAGGGCGAGAGCAGCCCCGAACTCTTCTACCTTAGAACAGGCGGCCACGCGTGGGACGGCTCGGACGGCATGAAGCTCATCGCCGAGTGGGACGGCCACGGCATGACGGCGACGCAGAGCCACGCCTTTGCGTTCGAAGACATGCCCGTCGCGCGATCGGCGTGGAGTGGCGGTCTGCCGGCGCTCCTGGCGGCTTCCTTCGGGTTCGTCGGTTGCGCCTTCGCCGCCGTGATTGTGGGCATCTGCGACGTGGCCTTCGAGACGGCGCGCGAGCAGCTGCGAGGAAAAGAGGCATCCATGCGCCCGTATGAGCGCGTCGAGTGGGCGCGCGCCGAGATGGAACACTGGCTAATCCAGCAGGCGTTTGAAGGGATGCTCCGCAGCGTTGAGTCAGCGCCGGAGGGAAGCACGCCACTCGGTGTCGTGCAGGGCAAGACCGCGATCGCGGAACTGGCGGAGACTGCGATGGCGCGGGTCTGCCGGATCAGCGGGGGCGGGACGTTCCACCGGCGCTCACCACTAGGCAACTGGTACGAAGACGTGCGCGCGCTCGGTTTCCTGCGCCCACCTTGGGGACTCGCGTACGACCGGATGATCGAAGGATCGCTCGGTTGACCCGAGCGCACTCGATTTCAGAGCCGGCTGGATCGTAGGCCGGACGGTACCGGTCGTCACTCGGTGGAGGGGGACGGCGCACCAACTCGCATCGCACCAATCATGAAGTCGGCACGGGTAGAGATCGAGTACGACTCGCGCTTACCGCATGCCAAGGGCCTGAGCGTGAAACAGGGGTCGCGATCGAGATCGCCTTCGGGCGGCGTAGGGATCAGGGCGTAACGGCTCGTGACGTGATACGCAGGTAGTACCCATCGGGGTCGGCGAGGCGGTAGTCGGTTGCGCCCCACGAGCGTGTTCCTAGCTGGGTCAGGATCGTGGCTCCACGGCGCTGCGCCTGGTCGAAGGATGCCTCCAAATCGTCGACCTCTAGCACAATCTCGGTACCGATGCCTCGGCGGGCCGTTCGTATCTCGGGGCTAAAGTGATGGCCCGGCGGCAGATGCGCCGCGAGGCCGATGCCGAAGATCGCATCGCCGTTTCGGATCGAGGCGTACCCTGGCTCCTCGCGTTCGATCTCGAACCCGAGCACGCTTATGTAGAACGCGATACTCCGCGCGATGTCGTCGACAAAGAGTTCGAGGCGGAGGAACACGCTGTCTCCTTGAACGTCGTGCTGGTTGCGACGCGATGATACGGCTCTCGTCGCCATAGGCACAGTGTTCTGACATGGGACCACCGCGGATCGGTCGTCACTGCTGCAAAGGCAACCCGGAACGTGGCGATTGCTGCCAGGTACAGAACCGCGATGATTTCGAGATCGGATCGTGATGCTCAGGTTTTCGACGGGTTCGAGAGTAAGTGTCTCTATCACTTTCACTCCGCTCAGAAGAATCGGATGACTTGACCAGATAGTAGCGCTTGATTGCCTATGGAGCATCGATCCGATCCCAATCGTCGCAAGCCGTCGTGCACTCTCGACCGGACGTTTCTGCGGGCTTGCACTCGCCCAACAGGCGTGATCCAATCTGGTGATCAGTAGCCCGTCGGGCATGACACTTGGATCCATGGGGAGCGCGCGTTTTCCGACCTCACGCCGATTCAGGTTGACCATCGGACAGCGAAGAACAATGCTGAGACTCCTAATCCGGCCGTCGCAGGTTCGAATCCTGCCGGGGGTGCCACCAGACTAGAGAGTCTCTTAACTCGCCGGTAGCAGCGAACACATGTCGCGCGAGGCATCGTAGTACGCACGTGCCACTGACGGCGTCACATTCGCGCGCAGCACGTTCGCGAAGTCCTTCGACTTCGTGTCTGACCAGGACATGCTACGGCTGGCGAAGGCATCGAGAAACATGTAGGCCAGCAGTTCGGGTTACCAACGCTTTACAACAATCGCGCGAATCGACCAGCGGTTGCAGCGATCGCCTGCGCGCCGCCAGCTATTCCTTGAGCAGTAGCGCCCGACGACGATCCGTCGGGCGCGGAGGCCATCTCCGAATAGCTCAGTCAGCTTCGCCTTGTTAGGGCCGAGTCTATCGGCGATGATCTTCTTCGAAGACGAGCTCAACACGAGGCGACGATGAACTGGCGCGCGGAACCGGTGATTTCCATGGGTGTCTCTGAGCGAGCTTTCTACGTGACGCGCGCTGGGGAGAACATCCCAGGGATCCTGTGGGCGCCCGAGGTCCACGGCGGTCGCCTGCCGCTCGTGCTCTTAGGTCATGGCGGAAAGAGCGAGAAGCGCAACATGGCGAGCCTTGCCCTGGCGCGCCGGTTTGCACGCCGGCATGGCGTCGCAGTCTGCGCCATCGACGCGATCGACCATGGGGAACGCGGTCCGATCGTTGACACGGGTGACGGGCCGCCACAGCCGGAGTTCATGGCTCTGTGGAAGCATCCAGACACGTTCGATCGCATGAATGCGGACTGGTCGGCGACGCTCGACGTGTTGATGGCGTCGGGCGTCTTCGATTCCAAAGCTATCGGTTACTGGGGATTGTCGATGGGTACGATCCTTGGCCTGCCGTTCGTCGCATCCGAAACCCGCATCAGCGCGGCCGTGCTCGGCGCTTGCGGGTTCAGCGGTCCTGGTGCGCTTCGCGGAGCGTTCGCGGCGCGCCACCGTGCCGATGCGCCAAACGTGACGTGTCCAGTGCTGTTCATGGTCCAGTGGGACGACGAGATCTTTGATCGAAGCGGGGCCCTGGACCTGTTCGACACGATCGGCGCGACTGACAAACGCATGCACGCACACCCCGGCAAGCACGGCGCGTTCCCCCAGGAAGCTGCCGATGCTGGCCGCGAATTCCTGGCAGCGCAACTGCTCAGCGGGCAGTCCAAGCACTGACTCTCCGCGACGGTGTGGGAAAGCTGCAGGAGAGAGTTTGGAAAAAGCCGGCGAACTCTGCGCAAATACTTTCGCGCGATCCAGCCTCATCCGTTAGGGCGTCGGTGAGTTAACGGCGCGTGCGCGGCCCTGAAGGTGTGTGATCCTCTTCCTCCCAAGCAAATGCTCCAACGAATCGGGGCCGCGTTCGATCCTGTTTGGTCTGCGTCGAGTCTTCCTGCAAAGCAGCTTCTCGCGTGGACGAACGACTCCCGCTGACGAATCGATCTGGCAGGAGTACGTCGCCTCGTCTACCATCGGCACAGAAAGGGCGGCGCAGGATCGCAACGGCCGCAGCATGCCAACGTGACCATCTCCACGACCATAGCGTCTATCGAGACCTTGGCCTGCGACGCTGGCTGGCGGAACTACTACTTCGTCAAGATAACGACGAGCGACGGCGTCACCGGCTGGAGCGAGTACGACGAGAGCTTCGGCAACCCGGGGATCACTTCCATCATCAACCAGCTTCGCTCGCGCATTGTGGGGCGTGCGCTCGGCGCGCACGAGAAGCTGCACTGGGAGCTCTTCTATTCGCTCCGGCCCGGCACGGGCGGCGTCATCGGTCAGGCGTTAGGTGCGATCGAAAATGCCCTTATCGACGCGAAGGCAAAGACACTAGATGTGCCCTGCTACGAATTGCTCGGTGGCAAGCTGCGCGACCGCGTACAGGTGTACTGGTCGCACTGCGCGACGTGGCGCATCAACAGGCAGCCGTACTACGAACCGCCTGTGAGAGACATCGAAGGCGTGCGCGCCCTGGGCCGCGAGGTGCGCGACCGCGGCTTCAAGGCACTGAAAACGAACATCTACACGTACGACGAGAACGATGTGCCGCGAGGCTGGGCGCCTGGCTTCGGCCTCCCGTTCCGGCCGGAGCTTAACGTCACGCCCGTCATCGCGCGTGGCCTCCGCGAGCACATCGAGATGATGCAGGAAGCAGCGGGGCCGGACGTCGAAGTGCTGCTCGACCTAAACTTCAATGCGCGCACCGAGGGATACATTCGCGTCGCACGCGAGCTGGAAGGTCTACACCTGCTCTGGCTGGAGATGGACACCTTCCACGCGCCCGCGCTTGCTGACGTCCGCCGCGCGAGTCCTCATCCCATCGCCTCGGGCGAGACACTCTGGGGGTTGCAGCAGTTCCTGCCATTTTTTGAACAGCAGGCGTTGGATGTGGCGATCGTCGACCTGGTCTGGAACGGTGCCTGGCAGTCAATGAAGATCGCCGCGGCGGCGGAGGCACACGAACTCAACGTGGCGCCCCACAACTTCTACGGTCATCTCGCGACGATGATGAACGCGCACTTCGCGGCGGCGGTTCCTAATCTGCGAATCTTCGAGACTGACGTCGACCGGATCGCGGCTGATGGTCAGATCTTCTCGCACGAACCGGTGATCGAGGACGGGTACCTCCTCATCCCTGACCGGCCAGGGTGGGGTACGGAGCCGAACGAGGACGTTATCCGCTCACGCCCGCCGAACGAGTACCCGTACGGCGCCGGCTTGTTTATGTACGGCCAGAAGCAGCCGTAAATGCCGGTCTCGTCCGCATGACGGAAGGCGATTCAGGAAATTGGGGAGTTGTCAATGATCCGGGCGTGGCTGCTCGGGTGCAACGGTCTTTTCGGCGCGAAACTCCACAAGACCGCTGCAGCGGAGGATCCGCGAACTGCGGAGACGCCGTAGACATCCGCTGCCTGGATTAGTGTTTGGACAGCAATGCAACAACCCACGATGTCGCCTAATCGGTGAGCCCCGCCACGGTGACGACGACAAACGGAATGATGGTGCTCTTTTTCAGCAGCATTTGGAGTGGCCCTCACTTCTTCAGGTGGCGGCGGACTTGCATATTCGTACGCGCGCCATCGGACCCCAACGCGAGGGCCGGACAGTTGAGGGCGAGAGTAACACAGGCATGGACGGTGTGCACGGCAAGCAACAAACATGCCGCCCATGGACGCCGATCCTTGACGGTACTACAGTGTTCCGAACGAGGGCGACGCCTTCGAGACATAGAGATGGAGATTGACGCCTATGCCCCGCCGGCAGCGGCCTTCTGACGACGACGGAATGATGCTGCTCCTCCTCCCGGCGATCGGGCCCTAGTTTTCTATCCCGGGCACTGTCCCGAAGGCGAAATGAAGCTCGCCACAAGTCCCTGGTCGGCGGGGTTCCACGCACCGTCCTTGTTCACGTCCACGCTCACGACGCGAAACGCGGAGTTCGAGATCGCCGTCGCCAGCATGCCCATGTCGGCGACGTTCACGATGCGGTCGCCGTTGAACGACGCCGCCTCGCAGCCGTCCTTCGCGCCGTCGTAGTACCGGTCGAAGTCGGTATCGACATTGTCGGCGTCCGTACCGTAGAAGCAGAACTCGATGCGGTCGGTGAGCTTGTCGCCGTCGGCATCACCAGCCGGTCCGCATGCCGTAACGAGAGGCTTGCTGGCATTCGACGCCGGATTCGTGCCAAGCGCACATTCGGCGCCATCGATAAAGCGATCTGCATCGGTGTCCCGCAACAGTGGGCTGCTTGTTGCGCCACTACATGCAGCTCCTGACGCCTCGTCCACATCGGAAATGCCGTCGTTGTCGTCATCGAGATCGCACGCATCGCCAGGAACGTCGGAGTTTGGCAGCGTCTTGTCGTCCACGCTGGCGTTATACGGCGGGCTGTGGTCGATGAAGTTGCGGTCGTTGTTCTCCTGACCGCTGTTAGACGAACGCGGGCAGTTGTCCAGGCCGTTTTGGAAGGTGTCACCGTCCGCGTCGGTGTCGAGGTCGTCGCAGACAGCATCGCCATCGAGATCGGTGCATAGACTGGTGACAGCCACCGACGTCGAACTGTTCGTGAATCCACCATTGCCGAGCTGCCCGGTGGAGTTCGCACCCCAGCAACGCGTCGTGCCATCGGCCAACAGCGCGCAGGCGTGGGATGTGCCGGCGGCAACGTCCACGGCATTCGCGAGACCAGTTACCGTCACCGGAAGAAAGCTGGTCGTCGTCGAACCATTTCCAAGCTGCCCGGAACCGTTCGCGCCCCAGCACCTTGCGGTTCCATCCGCAACGAGCGCGCAACTTGATGGGCCGCTTCCTGCGCTCACAGCAACTGCATTAGACAGTCCGATAACTACGACGGGTGTAAGGGCCGGGAAAGCGCTGTTGTTTCCAAGTTGGCCAAAACTATTTGCTCCCCAACAGCGGCCACCACCGTCCGCGAGGACAGCGCATGTGTGGAGATCGCCGCCGCTGATTATGATTGCATTCGTTAGGCCCGACACGGTGACCGGTGTTGAGCTGCTCGTCACAGTGCCATTCCCGAGCTGGGCGGCGCCGTTGTATCCCCAGCAACGGCCTGTTCCATCAATCAAGACCGCGCAGACGTGCTGTGCGCCTGCATCGATCATCGACGCGTTTGCGATGCCGGACACCGTGACGGGAACAGCGCTATTCGTCAGCGCGCCATTCCCAAGTTGTCCGAAGTTGTTTCGTCCCCAGCAGCGTGCGCCGCCATCAGCCAACAACGCGCACGTCACGTCACCGCCCGCCGCAAGGCCCAGGACATTCGGGAGCCCGGCAACTTCGACCGGCGTCGTCCTGTCCGTGGTCGTGCCATCTCCCAGCTGTCCATACGGATTGCGACCCCAGCAGCGAACCGTGCCTCCGACGAGAAGCGCGCACGTGTGGTCGGCCCCGGAGACCACCGTCGTCGCGCTCGTGATCCCGGACACTGTGACTGGCACTGGGCTGGTGGTGACCGTCCCGTTGCCAAGTTGGCCGCCCGTATTCAGGCCCCAACAGCGAACGACGCCGTCGGCGAAGACCAGGCAACTGTGCGATCCACCTGCTACGACCGGTCCTCTCGAACCGGCAGCCAGCGAGCGTACTGTGACGGGCACGGGGCTGTCAGCATGGATGCCGTTCCCGAGCCTACCGGAGGCGCCGGCTCCCCAGCAGCGCACGCCGCCGTCCACTATGAGGACGCACGTGTGGTCGCCGCCAGCATCGAGGGAGATGCCGCCCGCGAGACGAAACACTTCTACCGGCACTGAACTCTGCGTGGACGCAGCGGGATTTCCGAGTGAGCCATAGAAGTTGTTGCCCCAACAGCGCGCGCCACCGTCGCTTAGCATCGCGCAGCTATGTTCAGCCCCACCGACGATGGATACGGCGGTTGATACGCCGGATACCGTGACGGGCACCGTGCTATCCGTGGTCGCGCCGTTGCCGAGCTGTCCGAAGTTGTTATTGCCCCAGCAGCGACCCACACCGTCCTCCAGCACGGCACACGTGTGGTCCAACCCGGCGTCGATTGCCACGGCGTTAGTGACAGTCAATACCGCAACGGGAGTAACGCTATTGAAGAATGAACTGTCGCCGAGCTGGCCATATCCGTTGTAACCCCAGCACCGTGCAGTGCCGTCCGCGAGAACGGCGCAGCTGTGACCTCCGCCGACCGTCACGGCGACGGCGTTCGTAACGCCCGTCACGGCCACCGGCGTGAAGCTGGTCGCGACTGTCCCGTTCCCGAGCTGGCCGTAGAAGTTCCAGCCCCAGCATCGCACCGTGCCCGAGGCGAGCAACGCGCAGCTGTGCGTGCCACTCGTTGCAATCGCTTTCACGGCCGTCAGCCCGGAGACTGGCACAGGAGTGATCCGGTCGATCTGTGTGCCATCGCCAAGCACGCCATAGACATTCGCGCCCCAGCAGCGAGCCGTTCCGTCAGCCAGTACTGCGCAGTTGTGGTACTGGCCGCCGGCGACGGCAACCGCATTCGTAATTCCAGAGACCGTCACTGGATCATTGCTGTACTGAACCGTCGTGCCATCGCCGAGTTGGCCGACGAAACCGGAGCCCCAACAGCCAATTGTCCCGTTGGGTCGCAGCGCGCATGTGTGAAGTTCACCCGCAGCAAGCGGAGATGTAGCAGCAGCGAGGGGTGGAGGATCGTCGGGAGCCGCTGCGGTGTCCCGTCGGTTTGTCACGGTCAAGACCAGCAACACAGCCACGGCAAACGTCGCTACCATCCATCGTCGCGTCACGGGCCACCTCGCTAATGCTGTCGCGGTTCGTTCGGACGAAAGCGCCGGCCCGCACGCGGGCACGCTAGCAACCGAGGCGCCGCCTCCGCGTCTGTCGATCGACATATGCAGATAGAGGACGGTCTAGCTCGCAGTTTCGGACTTGACGGCGGTGGCGACCTGCACGCGGGACGCAAGGCCGAGTTTGCGGAGGATGCGCTCGACGTGGATGCGCGTCGTGCCAGGAGATATCTCGAGCCGCTCGGCGATCTTCGGATTCGTAAGACCTTCCGCGACGAGCTTCGCGACCTCTCGCTCTCGGGCCGTGAGAACATCGAGGACCGAGGACACCGGCGCCTGGCCCTTCTCGCCTGACAGTACTGCGCTGACCGCCTCATCGAGCGTCATCGCGCGACCGTGGGCCCACTCCCGCGCGAAGGCAGTCTCTCCCAGCGATTCGCGCGTGCGCGACGTGGCCGCTTCCATGTGCTGACGCGTGACGGCCGACAGCTGCGCGCCTGTGGCGTTTGCGAGAGCGTCCGCAGCCCCGAGAATCCGGGCGGCGAAAAATGGTCTTGCTTCCGTTGCGTCCACCGCCGCAAGTTCGATAAGTGCATCTGCCAACTCGACTGCCGCACCGTATGAGCCGAGCCACGAAATCGCACGAAGCAACAAGTCGCGGCCGGTCTCGCTATCCGCGTTCAGGACAGATAGCGACCCACGTCGCGAAGTGATCTGGCCGCGGAACCACGACGGGTCGTCGTCGGACCACAGTCGGTCTGCTTCCTCGAGGTGTTCGCGCGCATTTTCGAAGGCGCCTGCTTCATATTCCATTAGCCCGCGGTTCGCGTGCCACCAGGCCATGGTCTCATCGTCTTCAGCAAATTTGCGAGCGACCTCGAACTGCAGGCGAGCTTCATCGAAGCGCCCCTGGGCACCGGCAAGAATGCCGCGAACGCCCGCTGCGTAGAACTGCCAGTCCGCATCTGCGCGCTCGGCCGCGATCTCTGCTGCTTCGTCCGCGGCCTGTTCGGCCAGCGCGAAGTCACCGGCGAGTGTCGTGAAGTCCGCGAGCACAATGAGTAACGGGAACCTTGCGCGCGTGGGCAGGGCAAGCTTGAGCAGCGACTGCATGGCCGTGATGCCCGACCGGAGATCGCGCAGACGATAGTACGGGACAAGTCCGTTGTGGCACCGGAGGGCAGAGATGAAATCACCCCGCGTTGTCGCAACCTCGGCTGCCTTGTGCAGATTCGGGTACTCCTCGACGAGTACACGGAAGGCGGATGCAGGCGCGTGACCGGGCCGGCCGTATGTTGCCTCCGCCAGCGCCAAGTAGAAGGCAACGTGGGCCTGTTCCGTTGCTTCACGTTCAACCGCCTCGTCCAGTTTGCGCGAGGCGAATTCGCGCAGAAGCTGAAGCCAGCGAAAGCGAGGCGGTTCGCTCTCGTCGCGGACGATCATGGACCGCTCGACGAGACGCTGCATGCTGCCAGCGACATTCGGCGCTTCCTCTTCGGTGAAGGCGCAGGTGCGTTCCGCCGCAGCAAGTGTCCAGCCATTGGCGAAGACGGACAACCGGCGAAAGACCTTCGTGTCCGACTCGTCGAGCAGTGCGTGGCCCCACGCTATCGCCGCTTCCATCGTCCGGTGCCTGTCCGGCCTGGTGAGATCGCGCGATGGGAGCAATTCATGAGCGAGGGAAAGGCGGCGGGCAATCTGGGCGGGCGACATCACCGTGATATTCGCGGCGGCCAATTCGATGGCCAGCGGCAGGCCATCGACCCGCACGCAGATGTCAGCGATCGCAGCTTCGTTGCCTTCGAGCACCAGTTCGGGACGAAGTGCGCGCGCCCGCGCAAGAAAGAGCTGCGTGCTAGCAGCATCCTCGAGTCGCCCGCCCGGCTGCGGGAGGGCGAGCGGCATGACGCGGATGACCTGCTCCCCTTTGACGCCCAGGACTTCGCGGCTGGTGGTGAGCAGGCGCACTTCCGGGCAGCCGTCGAGAAGGGCGTTAGCGACCGCTGCAGCGCTGGATTGGAGATGCTCGCAGTTGTCGAGCACGATCAGCGCATCACTGCCGGCAAGCGCATCGACGAGGCGCGCGAGCGGCGGCCTGGCCGGGTCTGTCAGCCCGAGCGCAGCGCAACACGCCTCGGCGACATCATCGGTCTGCGTCAGTGAGGAGAGATCGACGAACCAAGCGCCGTCAACCAACTCACGCTGTTGCGAGCGCGCCGCCTCGAGGGCTATGGCCGTTTTGCCTGATCCGCCTGCGCCAATCAGCGTGATGAGCCTGCACGATCCGTCGCGAACGGTCGCGATGAGGCGCGCAAGGTCGTCCTCCCGGCCGATTAGTGTTGTGCGTGCCGCGGGGATATTCGACCGGTGGACTGGGGTCATCGTGGGTTGTTTGTACTCCGGCGTGAGGCGTGTAGCACATGATATCGCGTGTCCCCATGCCAGACGTGGCCGCCGGAACGGACATCGCCAGCCAGGTCAGCGAGCCGCACGATCGCCAGCGCAGCGTATGGGGGCCATATCGGTCAGCCGCAGCTACAGCTTCCTAGAAAAACGCACCTTAGCTGGCTGATCCCGCCGCAGTTTTGGCTCACTCCATGGTTCATGTTGAGAACCTCGAAATGACCGCCGCGAAACGACAGGCGACGCCATTCTCACATCGTGTGCTAGCCAGGGCATTGCCCCGACGGCGAGATGAACGACGCTACAAGTCCCTGGTCGGCAGGGTTCCAGACGCCGTCCTTGTTGATATCCATGCTGACCACACGAAGAGTTACGTTCGCTATGGCGGAGGCCAACATGCCCATATCCACAACTGAACTCGCTGCCAGCGGATACCGAACGTGAGCACCAATGCTCCCCCACGAGGGAGAATGGCCCAAATAGTGAGAGCAGTTCAAGCAAGATCGCACAGTCGATAACTTTGCGATCACCACTCGGGTCTGGAAGCTACGAACAACGGAAATCGCACAGCGCACAGCGCGGGAGTGTTGGGAAGCAGATGCTTCCGCAATAACCGAATTGGCGGTGATTCAGACCGCCAGGGCGTGCGACCAGCGGATGTGTAGCCCGCTCCTTAGTGTTGCTCCCTACCCATCGCGTTAAAGCTGGCGCGGCCTTTGCAGAACCTCGCCCTTCAAGGGATCCCATGCCACCGCTTCAGCGCCATTCGCAGTCCCCAAGCTGAGGGTGATGCCGACTTGTGGGCAGTAACCACGCCACCCTTCCTGCCCGCCTCCACAGCGAGTCGCAACTTGCCCGTGGCCGGATCCGTAGCGCGAGCATGTCGCTCAAGCATCGCAACGCGTCTTCGCATGTTCGCGATTCGTTGCTGTTCGGGATCGTGAGAGCTCGCCATCGAATTTCCTCCTTTTAGCTGCTCCCGGGTCGCCTCACGAGAGATCTCCAAAACGTCTTGCCAACCAAGGAGAGAAGTTTCGCCGCCCGAACGCCCTCAAGCAAGACGTGGTCTCCTTCGTTCGCGGAGATGCCTTCAGGATCGCGCCTCTCATCCGAAGCTAACACGGGGTAGGCCGCACTTTATTGCCTGGGAGGTGTTCGCATGACATTCGCAGCGATCATGCTGTTGACCGTTTTGCTGGTTGTGTTTCTCGCTGGGGCTTCGCTCCTTGCAGTTACGGCGATGAAGAAACGGAAGGCGAAGGAAGAAGCCTCGCACTCGGCCGCAAGCTAGCCTCCCGGCACCACTCGCTGTGCTGTCCTGCGTCTCTGGTTAGCATCTTGCTGCCTTCGACTTTAGGGCAGGCGCGTCACAGCAGGACTTGATTGAGGCAAAGGCTACAAAATGTAGCCCTTCAGCCGTTGCTGGACTGCGCCAGTTTCCCGGACAATCGTGCATCGTCGTGGAAGCGCAGGAACGCCAGCCAACGAATCCAACCGCACAGGGCGGCCCATTGCACTCAGCCGCATGGGCGCCCTTTGCGCGTCTCGCCCTTGACGTGTCCTAGCGATGTGACGCTACTGTACGATCCCGATCCGGCCCGCGGTCCGCCCCTAAGCATGACCGCGGAGCCCGTTCTCACGGGTCGGCGGGCGGCTGAGATCCGCCGACCTTCTCCGCGGGAATGCGCTAGAGTGCTCCATTGTTCAGTGAGGAGGGGTTTAGCATGTTGCTTATTCTGGCAATTATCTTCGGCTTGCTCGCGCTTGCGGCAGGCGCCATTGGATTGCTGGGGTTTCTCGGAATCATCGGAATCACGGTCGTTGCCCGCAGGATCATAGGCGTCGCCTTTACCGTGCTCTTAGTACTATTCTTCGTCTTCCTCATCATGCACATCTTCTGACGCACGTCGCCGCGGTTCCAGGTGCATGGAGGTACCGCTTCCGCTCGGGCGGAGAAATCTAAGCGGACTTCTAACGAACCCATCAAGAGCCCCCGGAAGTTACTGAGGCCGAACCCAGACGGCGTCAACATCAAATCGAGCTGGGCCGGCGTTCGTCGCGTCGAGCTCGAGCGTTCCCTGCGGGCCGGTGGTGATTTCGATCTTTACGGGTTGGCCCTGGTAGGGGCGGATGACCTCGTGGACTAGCCAGTACTGCACACAGTCCACCTCGGCGTAGACCGTCTCTTGGGTCGTCGAGATGGTGAGCAGTTGGTCGTCGCAGGTGAGCCAGTAGAAGATGTGGGCTGGCTCAGATGCCGTGCCAGGCGAAGTAGAGCCGATCACCGTGTCTTCGGTGATCAGGCTTGCGTCGTCGGGTACGCCGGTCGGGCGGGATGGTTCGGCGGTTTGAGTCGCGACGACGGTCGGCGCGCGGGATTCCGGCTCGTCGAGGATGTCGCGGCGCGCGACCAACGTGAACGTCGCGATGACGGCGACGACGGCCACCGCTCCCCAGAGCAGGAAGATGGCGGACGCAATTCGATGGGACAGCAGATCCACGGCGGCTCCTTCGAGAAGTATCGACGCTCGGGAGACAGCGGGGCCGCGGGGATCCACGTACGGCGCAGCCCTAATGTCGGGATGGGCTATGGTGAGGCTCAGCGGAAGTCATCGAACGAGCGTGGGCCGCGGGGCTCAGGGAGCCGAACTTGAAGACGCCATTCCACGAACTTGGCCTGAAGCCTGAGATCACGAAGGCGATCGACGCGCTCGGGTTCGAGGAGCCATCGCCCATCCAGAAGCAGGCGATACCGGCGCTGATGAACGGCTTCGACATCGTCGCTCAGGCGCCGACGGGCACGGGCAAGACGGCAGCGTTCGCGATCCCAATCATGGAGCTGATCGACCCGACGAAGCGCACCGTCCAGGCGCTGGTGCTCGCCCCGACGCGTGAGTTGGCCGTGCAGGTCGCCGAGGCGTCGCACTCAATCGGGCGGCACTGCCGCGTGAACGTGCTGCCCGTGTACGGCGGACAGGCGTACGAACATCAGCTGCGCGGTTTGCGCGCCGGAGCGCATCTCGTCGTTGGTACGCCGGGGCGCGTGATGGATCACATCCGGCGGGGCACGCTGCAACTCGACACAGTCAGGTTCGTCGTGCTGGACGAAGCCGATGAGATGCTCGATATGGGCTTCATCGACGACATCCAACTCATTCTCGACCAGACTCCGCCCGGACGGCAGATGGCGCTTTTTTCCGCGACGATGCCGCCGCGCATCCAGGCTCTCGCGCGACGCTATATGAAGAGCCCGCAGACGATCGCCGTAGCGCATGAGGCACAGGATGTGCCGCTGACGCATCAGGTGTACTACGAGACGCAGCAGCGTGGAAAGCGCGACGCACTGACGAACATCCTCGACATGCAGGAGCCACACTCCGCGATCATTTTCTGTCGCACGCGCAGCGAAGCCGCGGATCTAGCATCGATGCTGCAAGCGCGGGGATACGGCGCTGACGCCATTCACGGCGACATGAGCCAGGCTCTGCGTGAGCGCGTGCTGGCGAAGTTCCGTACGAACAAGATCACGCTGCTCGTCGCCACTGATGTGGCGGCGCGCGGGCTCGACATCCCCGACGTGTCACACGTCATCAACTTCGACATTCCAGACGACGCCGACGCCTACGTGCACCGCATCGGTCGCACGGGCAGGATGGGTCGCAAGGGCGAGGCGATCACGCTCGTCACGCCGCGTGAGCTGCGCCTGCTGCGGGTCATCGAGAAGGACATCCACAAGAAACTCAAGCCGCTGCAGCTACCGACGTACGAAGACGTCGCCGCGCGCCGCACGACGAGCTTCATGGAAGAGCTGCGGAAGACCCTTCGCAGTGGCACCGGCGAGCCGTATGGGCTTGTCGCGGCCGAGTTGGCCCAGGAGTTCAGCCCGTTGCAGATTGCCGCGGGCGCGATCCAGCTTGCATATGAGGCCACGGGGCGGCCTGCGCTCGGAGCAGCACCCCCTGCCGCTGAAAGCGGCCGCATGAATCAGGCCGAGATGACCCGCCTCGTGCTCGATGCGGGACGGCGGCGGGGCGTGCGGCCGGGCGACATCATCAAGAGCGTCGCAAAGGACGCGGGCATACCGGGGTCGGACTTCGGCAACATCGACGTGCAGGACGACGCGACCTTCGTTGAGGTCCGGAGCACGGTTGCGAGCAAGATCCTCGAGCGCGCGGCGATTGTCTCGCTCCGCGGCGGCGAAGGGCACCTCACGCTGGCACGCCAGAAGAGCGCGCGCCCGGCGTCGTCGGATCGTCGAGGACAGAAGCCCCGTGACGAGAAGCCAGCGGCACAATCGAAGTTCAAGAAGTCGAAGACGAAAAAGTCCAAGGCGCAGAAGGCAAAGCGTTAACTGTCGTTCAGCTTCTCGACGGCAATGCGCATCGCTTCGCGCTTAGCGTCATCGACGGGTGGGTACGCGAGGTCGAGACGGCGCAGGACGTCGCACACCGCTTCGCCGACGATGGCGCGCATCGTCCACTTGTCGTCGGCGGGCACGATCCACCACGGCGCGGCGTCGGTGCTCGTGTTTGTGATGGCGTCCTCGTAGGCGCGCTGGAAGTCATCCCAGCGATCGCGCGTAACGAGATCGTTGGGGTTGAACTTCCATTGCTTCTCGGGATCATCGAGGCGTGCGAGCAGGCGCTTTCGTTGTTCGTCCTTCGAGAGGTGGAGGAAGAACTTGATGATCGCCGTTCCGCTGCGGCTGACGATGCGCTCCACCTGGTTGATGTCCTCGAAGCGTCCGGCCCAGAACGCATCATCGACGCGCTCGTCCGGCCCCGCGCTCTTCTTGAGGAAATCCGGAAACACGCGGACGACGGCCACCTCCTCGTAGTGCGAGCGGTTGAAGATGCCGATGGTGCCCTGTTCGGGAAGGACGCGGAGGTACCGCCAGAGGTAGTTGTGGCGGAGTTCCTCTTCGCTGGGCGCCTTGAAGCTCGTTACGCTCACACCGGCGGGATTGATGCGCGACATGACGTGCTTTATCGTGCCGTCTTTTCCAGAGGTGTCCATGCCCTGAAACACGAGTAGCAAAGCGCGGCGGCCATCCGCCCAAAGCACGTCCTGATAGGAGGCGATCTCCTTCGCGCGGTTTGTCACGAAGTCTTCCGCCGTTTGCTTGAGTACCTCGGAATCGGGGATGGGATCCGTTTCGGTGCTTTGCAGCCTAGTGTCCCATTCGGACAGACGGACATGCGCGCCGGGTGGGACGCGGAACGGTTCAATCATGGGCATCGCGAATGACATGCAAGGATGATACAGAGTGCCCGGCGGACATCCGGGCCGGCGAAGCTCTCTTAACGCGAGGACGGTCAGTCGGTCATCATCTTGACCGTCGCTGGGAACCGTCGTCGAATGTCGATGTGGGGTGTCGGTAACACGCGCGAAACATCACGGACTCGGGCCCGTAACATGGACTCCTTAGGATTCCGTCGTGTCCACTGACGACTACGCGATATCACCGCTCCTTCATGCGCTGACGGACTTGCATCAGCGCTTTTCTTCGTTGTCGGACGGGAATGTTGCGGACTATATTCCGGAACTCCAGCGGGCTGTACCCGAGCACTTTGGCCTGTGTATCGCGACTGTGGATGGCCACACGTATGCGGTTGGCGACGCCAGTGTCTCGTTCACGATTCAGTCCATCTCAAAGCCGTTCGTCTATGGCCTCGCTCTTTCCGATCAGGGCATTGACCGCGTTATGGAATATGTAAGCGTCGAGCCTAGCGGCGACGCGTTCAACGCGATCAGCCTGGAACTCGATACCGGGAGGCCGCGCAATCCGATGATCAACGCCGGCGCGATCGCTACGGCGGGTCTCATCGATGGAGCCGGGTCCGCTGTGAAGGATGCCCGCGTGATGGATTTTCTGTCACGCTTTGCCGGCAATGGGCTGGGGTTCGACGCCGGGGTTTATCAATCGGAAAAAGCGACTGGACACCGGAACCGATCGATCGCGTACATGCTGCGAAACGCGGAGATCCTCGGAGATGATGTCGAAGATGTGCTGAACAGATACTTCCGCCAGTGCTCCGTGCTAGTGAACGTCCGCGACTTGGCGATGATGGCTGCAACACTGGCGAAGGGTGGAGAGAATCCGCGCACGGGCGAGCGGGTCATGGAGGAGAACGACGTCGCACAGGTACTCAGCGTGATGGCCACGTGCGGCATGTACGACTACGCGGGCTCGTGGCTATATAAAGTGGGGATGCCAGCTAAGAGCGGCGTTTCTGGTGGCGTCATCGCTGTGCTGCCAGGGCAACTCGGAGTAGGTGTGTATAGTCCGCGACTCGACGCAGTCGGCAACTCCGTGCGTGGAGTAGCGGTGTGTGAGGCGTTATCACAGGAGTTCGGCCTGCACCTCCTGAAGCCTCCGGTCAGCATGACGTCGGCCGTGATGAACACGTACACGCTTGCGGACGTCAGCTCGAAACGGCGACGGAGTGAGAACGAGATGCGGCAACTCGTCGCAAAGGGCGGTTCGGTCGCTGTGCTACGTCTGCAAGGGCCACTCGCGATGAGCAATACAGAAGCTGTTCTGCGGACAGCGTTCGCGATGAGCACTGAAGCTCAGTTCGTCGTGTTTGATTGTCATCGCGTGCAGACGTGCGACCTTGGGTCAGCCCGGCTGTTTGAACGCTTCGTGACGCTGGCAGCGGATCGTGCCGTGCAAGTGGTGTTCGCCGGACTGCGTGAGAATGAGTCCGGCGGAATGCTCTTGTGGTCGGCGGCCGCGAACGGTTCTGCTAGCAGATGTATTTCAAGCATCGATCTTGCGCTTGAGTGGTGCGAAGATCAGCTTCTCGCAGGAGACAGTTGGCGCGCCGATCACACGGACGAAATGCCTCTGCATGAACATCCCCTTCTTGCCGGGCTGTCAGACAAGGATAGAGAAGGGGTCCATCGCGCGTCGTCGCGTGTTTCCTTCGCCGGTGGTGATCGCATCCTCACGCAAGGCGACCCCGCTGAAACGGCGTTTCTCTTGATGGCCGGAAGCGTAAGCGTGAACCTGACGGTCGAACATGGTGAGCGCTATCGCATCGCAACGATGGGGCCCGGGGCAGTGTTCGGTGAGATGGCGCTAATGGACGCCGAACCGCGCACGGCGGACATCGACGCTGAGACGGACGTCGTCTGCTACGAAGTGCGTGTCGCTGAGCTAGATGACGGCGCTCAGACCGCACTACTGGGCTGGCTCGCGCGTCAGCTCGCAGCGCGATTGCGGCGTGCGGACCGCGAGATAGCTTCGTTGGCTTCGTGACAAGCTAATCGGTTCAGTCGTTGGCCTGAACGACGCTTCCACGCTCCGGCACAAATCTGACGATGGACGGCGAGCTTCGTCCTGTCTTGACGCGAGGACGAGCTTGCAAGATGATGGCGTGGGCGCGGCCGAGAACCGCCGCGCCGCCGGGGCATCCGTGACCATTCCGACCAATTCCGTCGCCCTTGTCCAGGGGCCGTTGAACCGCGTGCTTGGCGCGTCGGCCTGGGCGAACCTTCGCGAGCGCATGCACGAACGGACGTACGCCGTCGGCGAGCGGCTTGTCGTCCAGGGGGAGCTTCGCCCCGACTTCTTCCTGATCGTGGAGGGCGTCACGTCCGTCACTGCGGCGACTTCGCGCGGGGACAGACGGGAGCTGGGCAAGATTCTGGCGGGCGAGTGCGTCGGAGAGATGTCACTGCTGACCGGAGAGCCAGCATCAGCCGAAGTGTCGGCTGTCACGAGCGTGCGCGTGCTTTCTATATCCCAAGAGGAGTTGAGCCGCCTCGGGAGCATACGGTCTGAGTTGTTCGAAGCGTTGTCGGCGATTCTGGCGACGCGGCTGAAGCTCGCGAATGAGCGGCTGGTGGCCCACGACACTGCCATCGTGCGTATTGTGTGCTGTCCGCCGAGCTTGATCGGTGCGCTCCAGGAGCTTCCAACTGCGATCGCCGGAACCACCACGGGGCGCACTGCTGTCGTTTTGATCGGACAGGAGTGGGCGTCGGCAGCGGCTGACCTCAGCGCGCGCGGCGCTGATGTCCGCATTCTGGCTGATGATGCCGCGCACATAGCTGAAGCCGTTTCGTCAGATGCGCGGGAAATACTGCTTTTGTGCGATGAGGCTGGCTTTCGCGCGGCTGAGGGCGTGGAGGCGCGGCGATTCCATGTCGTCGACGCGAGTTCGCCGACCGCAGGTGTGGTGCACGACGCGGAAGGCGCACTCGTCGTCGTGGGCGATGCTCCTTGGACGGTGCCGACGATGCGTCGCCTGTCCGAGAGCTACGGCCGACCAGTTGCTGCAATCATTCCGCGCACTTCGGGACGAGATGGCGCACCGAGGCGTCCTATCGACAAGCTTGCGCGGGTGATCACGGATCGCACAGTCGGCGTGGCGTTTGGCGCAGGGGCGGCGAAGGGTCTTGGCCACCTCGGCGTGCTGCGAGCGCTGGAAGATCTGGGTACGCCGATCGATATGGTGAGCGGCTGCAGCATTGGGTCGGCCGTGGCTGCCTGCGTGGCCTCGCACATGCCAGTGGACACGTTTGGTGAGATCGTGACGCGGGTGGCGAAGCGAGCGATTCGGCCGACGCTCCCGATTCATTCATTCCTCAGCAACGCTGCGATCAAAGACGAACTGCGTCACGTGGTCGGCGAGCAGCGCATCGAGGATCTCGAACTGCCACTATCTATCGTGGCAGTCGACATCTATCGTCGGGCAGCGATTTCGTTCACGTCGGGATTGTTGTGGCCGCGCATCGCGGCGAGCATGGCGATACCGGGCGTGTATCCGGCATCGGCGGGTATGGGCAGCTATCTGGTTGATGGCGGCGTCCTCAGCCCGGTGCCCGTGCGGCAGTGTCGCGAACTGGGAGCAGGCATCGTCGTCGGGATTCGGCTGACTGCGACAGAGACGTCGCCGCGGGACGAGCTGGACTTCCGGCCGAAGAAGCCGTACGCAGTGGAGTCATTCATTCGCAGCTTTGACATCATGTTGAATCGCATTTCCGAGATGAGCCGAGAGCCCGCAGACGTCAACGTGGAGGTTTGCATCGAAGGAACAGGCGGCATCCGGGACTTTCAACGCGTTTCGGAGATCTCTGAACAGGGTTACGCGGCTACGATGGGGGCGTCGCGCGACTTGCAAGCGCGCCTACCGTACTTGAAGGCTCACGCAACATGACACTACTCGCCGCTCGGAACTTGATGGCCGAGAAGATGCGCTTTGCGTTCTCGGCGGCCGGCATCGGTCTCGCCGTATTTCTCATCACCGTCTTGTTGGGGATCTTCCAGGGCTGGAACAACAAGGTCGGCGGCTTCGTGAGCGAGGTCGACACCGACATCTGGATCGCGCGTGATGGGACGACGGACTTCATTAACGCTGCGTCGATTCTTCCCGGCGCGATGGGCGAAGAGATGCTCGCCCGTGATGACGTCGCCGCGGTATACCCGCTAATCGTACGGCCGATGGCGTTCGAGCATGACGGAAGCAAGGTTGAGGTCCACCTGATCGGATACGACGTGGAGTCGGGTGTCGGTGGACCGGCGAAGATCATCAAGGGCGAAGGCGATCCGTCCGGGAACGAGATCGTGATCGACGACGTGCTCTCGAAGATTAGCGGCGTAGGGATCGGCGATGAGCTTGAGAGCAGCGGCATGACGCTGACAATCACAGGCATCGCCTCTGGTGGAAACTTTGCGTTTACGCAGGCGGGTTTCGTTTCGGAGGAGACGGCGGCGGAACTTCTTGGGATGGGCGATCTGGTGACATTCTGGCTGGTTACGCTGGAGGAGGGCGCCGACGTGAGCGCGACTGCCGCTGATATTGCAAGCACGACCGATGGCGTTGAGGTATTCACGTCCGGGGAGTTTGCTTCGGCGACGCGGCACCGAATCCTGGATAACGTGCTTCCGATTCTGTTTCTCATTGTCGGACTGGCATTCATCGTGGGTATCGCGATCACGAGCCTGACGATCTACACAGCGACGATCGAGCGTGCGCGAGAGTTCGGCATCATGAAGGCGATCGGCTTCAACAACCGCGACCTGTACTCGCTGGTGGTGATGCAGAGCGTCATCACAGGCGCGATCGGCTTCGTGTTTGGCGTACTGCTTACCATCTTGTTGAGTTTGTTCATCGACGCGGCGATGCCGGCATTCGTCATCCTCATACGTCCGATTGATGTGTTGTTCGTGCTGCTCGCGACGATCTTGATGGCTGCTGCTGCCGCGATCATCCCGGCCCGTCGCGTCGGTGGCGTCGATCCGGCTATTGCATTCAAAGGTTGATGATGGACAGGCGCATTGTTCTCGAGCTCGTGGGCGTAAGCCAGACGTTTGGCGACAAAGTGAATCCGACGCATGCGTTGCGGTCGGTTTCACTGCAGGTGCCAGAACGAGAAGTCGTGATCATCATGGGCCCGTCCGGCGCGGGCAAGTCGACGCTGCTCGCGATCGCAGGCGCGCTGCGACGACCCACGTCGGGTGAGGTGATCGTTGATGAAACGCCACTATCGTCTCTCAAGGATCACGCGCTTGCGGAAGTGCGGCTGCAGAAGATCGGCTTCGTGTTCCAGGAGTTCAACCTGCTTGAGTCGCTGTCAGTGATCCAGAACCTGGAGCTGGTGCTGGCGAAGGCGGGCACGCGGGGCAAGCGAGCGACAGAGCGCGCACAAGAGCTGTTGCGTATTCTCGGCGTCGACCATCGCCGCGACGCTCGCGTGAACATTTTGAGCGGGGGCGAGCGCCAGCGGGTGGCGATTGCGCGCGCGCTCGTCAACAACCCGGTGGTGATTCTGGCAGACGAGCCTACGGCGAGCCTTGACGCCGTACGTGGCGGCGAGGTGATGGGCATGCTTCAGAAGGTGGCCCACGACATGGGCTCAGCCGTCGTGATGGTCAGCCATGACCATCGTGTGCTGCCCTACTCGGACCGTGTTGTGTGGCTTGAGGACGGGCATCTGGAGGATCGAGAGCCTGCCTCAATGCACTCTGCGGAGGCGCCGACGTTCGCTTCGACGACCGTCCAGCCGGGCTGACCAAGGGGCGGACCGGGCAGCGCGCACTCCAACGGCAACTTTCGTTCGCTGAAATTAACATTTCGGGAGTCAATTCCGGCTCCTGGACGATTGCTGCATGCATCTGCATTGTGCATGATGCGAGGGACGTTTCCCGCCAGCCCAGGGCACGAACAGCGAGTCCTCGACAACCGTCCTTATGTTGGGCTGTCGCTGGATGGTGCTGTTGTGCCGTGCGTTGGCGATGGGTAGCTACTGGGGGCAGACATGAGTAATTTCGGCAATCGCAGCGCTCGCAATTGGGTTAAGGGGTTGGCGTGCTCAGTCGCGGTAGCTGCCGTAGCGAGCATCCTCGCCATTGTCGTGACGCGCGGAGACGCCCTAGCGCATGACATTGCGGCGGCAGGCTCGTACAACTGCGCTGGAGGGTGGACCTACACCGCTAGCTATCAGAATGGTGGGGGTGGCGATTCCGGCGACAACCGGCTCGTCGTCGTTGATGTGAATGTCGGCGGCACAGTCATCAAGGAGTACCACTACTTCGACACGTTGACGACACATCCGGCCCCGCCAGCGGGATTCACGGTGATCGACCATCCGACGGCGGTCACGTTGCAGCTGTTCGCGCTCTCAGGCGTGACGAGCCCGATCACGCCTACCGGAAGTATCAAGCTCTATTCGAGCGGGTCAAACTTCCAGCCAAGCACTGACCCTGCGTACCGACGATACTTGCCTTCGTTCTCGCAGAGTCCGATCCCGCAGCCTGCGGCGGCAACCGGCTGTGCGACTAGCACGCCTACGCGAACACCCTCGCGCACGCCAACTCCCACGGCTACGGCTACCGCTACGCGGACGAGCACACCGACGCCCACGGCAACTGCCACATCGACATCAACGGCGACTCCGAGCTCGACACCTACGCCGACGGCAACTGCGCTGCCGTCGTTCGCGGGACTGAGCCTGACGGTGGACAAGTCGGAGGTGCCCGCGGGTATCGCGGCATTGCCGCTTGCTGATGTGCCATTGGCGGCGTTGTCGGAGGGCAACAGTCCAAGCGCATCGAAGCTCAGCTCGATCAAGCTGAGTTCGATTCTGCTCAGTAACATCAAGCTGTCCTCGATCAAGCTCAGCAGCATCAAGCTCTCGTCAATTCAGCTCAGCAGCATCAAGCTCTCGTCCATTCCGATCACGCGAGAGGGTGGATGGGAGGCTGTGCTCGCTGGCACGACGTTGCAAGGCGTGCCGTTGCAGGAAGTCACGTTTATCGACGTGCTTGATCTGAATCCGCCGCCAGCCGCGCTGGATCCGAATTCACCGACAGCCCTGACGCTTTCAGATGTTGATCTCAGCGAGACGGCGCTCAATTCGTTGAGCCTGGCCGCCGTAACGCTCGGCCCGACCAAGCTCAGTTCGATCGCGCCGCCCGCACCGGCGAACGACTGGTGTGAAGTGTTGGAGGACGCGGGTTCGAGTTGTGCCGCTGTGGGCTACACGCGGAGCACGATCGGGACGGCGACACTGCTCGAACTGAATGTGAAGGGCGTGAAGCTCAGCTCGATCAAGCTCAGCAGCATCAAGCTGAGCAGTATCGATCTCGTCGAGGCGGGAATCGCGGGCCTCAAGCTCAGTTCCATTCCGGTTCAGGACCTCAAACTCAGTTCGATCAAGCTGAGTTCGATCCCGGTTTCAACCCTGACCGAGGGCAGCCTGTCGTCGGTGAAGCTCAGTTCGATCGAGCTTCCAGATGGCCAACCGTCGTGGTGCGCCTATTTCGCTGCCGAAGGCTTCGACTGCGTGGCGCTGGGGATCGGTGAGGAGAGTACGCTCGCCGAAACAGTCGCAGCGTTTGCGGGAGCCGGTAGTGATGTGGCTTCGAGTCCGATCGGGACACTGAAGCTCAGTTCGATCAAGCTCAGTAGCATCGACCTTTCGGCCATCAAGCTGAGTTCGATTGCGCTCGATTCCATCGCGATCAGTGGGACGAAGCTGTCGTCGATCAAGCTGAGCAGTATTGGTGTGAGTTCATCGTTCTTGAATCCGATCAAGTTGAGCTCGATTCCTGTGAGCGAGCGAGATGAGGTGGTCGACTGCGCCCTTGTTGACTGCAATTCGGTGACGGCGACGCTGGGAGATGCGGCAGTCGCGAACGCGATTCGCCCTGAGGCGACACTGGGCATGTTGGGTTCGTATGGTGACGGGTCGGTGCAGGATGTGCTGACCGCGCTGGGCGTGCCGCAGTCGGTCGTGGAGTACTTCCTCGCGTTCTTCTACGGGGAAGACATCCTGGTGAACGTGGCGAACGGCGCGACGGTAAACCTCGATGAGCTGACGTTCGGCGACCTTCTCCTCGCGATTCTGATTCGCTCTGACTATCCGTGGGAGGACGTGCCGCTGGATGCGCTCACATCGAGCGATGTTCCGTCGACCAACGTGCTCACCTACAGCGCGACGTTCGACAATCTTGGTGGCAGCGTGCCGTCCTCGCTGCTGGTTACCTTGCCTCCAGGCTTCCACTATCAGGCGGGGAGCTCTCGATTGGTCGTCGTGAACGGTGCAACTACGACCGACACGCCGACTGCGGATCCGGCGATTAATGGTCGCGATGCGCAGTGGCAGTTGCCAGGCTTCAACACAGGTGACCAGGTGACGCTCGTGTTCGTGGTTCGGCCTGGCGTCGAGTTGGGGATTCGAACCGCGTCTCTGAGCCTCAGCGCTGGCGGATTCGCCGGACTGAGCGCAACGAACCAAGCGCCGACAAATGTCACGGAGAATTTTGAGCCTAACGGTGATCCGGCTACGGCACCCTTCGCTGACCCGGACGTCTTGTACCTGTCCCACATCAGCAGCGCGACAGACCGTGACTTCTTCCGGCTTGCGGCGGTGGCTCCTGGGTCGCGCGTGTCGGTGTACTTGAGTCACTTGGCGCAGGACAACGACCTGGCCATCTTCCTTCCGAACGTCGCGGAGCTGCGTCCGCCCAGCGACACCAAGTTGAGCAGCATCCCGCTGCAAGACGCGCGGCCGGACATCCTGTCGAACGACTCTCCACCTGTGACGCTGCAAGACATCGATCTCGCGCCGCTTCCGCTCGGTGACCTTTCGGACCAGCGCGGAACGTCCAACGAATCCGTTGCAGCGCTGTCGCTTGATGGCGGCGGCTCGTACGCGCTTGAGGTTGCGGGGTACAACGGAGCGGCAAGCGACAAGCCCTACACCCTTCGCGTCAAGGTTTCGCCGCCACCGCCCGTTCCAGCCTGCCCGCAGCGCAGCTTCGCCTTCGCTGGACAGGGGGCCACAGGTTCACTCCCGGCCTCGCTGCCGACGACGGTCAACACACTGTTCATCGTCAATCAGAAGCGACTCGGCGACATGTACGGCGCGGCTGCTGCGGCCGACGTGATGGCGTCGCTGACGACGCTTGCAGGGCGGTCGGACCTCGGTGTGAACGGCGCTGTTCTCGCGGTCGATGGCGCAAGTGCGGTCTCGGCCGAATACGCGACGTGGGACGCGAACCCATGCGATCCGGAGGCGGCGAATGGCGTTGTAGCGGCGATCAATGCCGTTGTCGATGGCTATCGTGGTTCTCTGCCGGATCTGCAGAACATTGTCATCGTGGGGGCGGACGATGCGATCCCGTTCGCACGCGTGCCGGATGTGACGCGCATCTCCAACGAGAGCGACTACACCCAGGATGTGCTCAACATCGCTGGCAGCAACAGTCTCGTCGGAACCTTCGTGACGTCGAACGTGCTGTCGGACAACCCGTACGGCGCGTTCCACCCAATCTCAGTACTCAATCGGCAGATCTTCGTGCCAGAAGTGGCGCTGGGGCGTCTTGTTGAGGATCCGGCGCAAATCAAGGCGCAGGTCGACCAGTTCATTCAGTTCGAGGGCGAGCTTGACCCGACGACCGGGTTGACGACGGGCTACGACTTCTTGACCGATGGGGCGAACGATGTCGCGACGGCTGTTGATGCGGTGGTCGGAGCGCTGAGCTCGGCGCGTCTCATCAACGATGCCTGGACCAGCGGCGACCTTGCGGCAGCGTTCAACCTCAAGCTGCCACCGCCGGACATCGCGGCGATCAACGCACACTTCGACCACTACCGGCTGTTGCCGGGAGCAGGCAATACAACAGGCGATGAAACAGATCTATTCACAACGGCGAATGTCGCACGGGCGACCAACACACCGGCGATTCTTCCGGGCAGCATCATCTTCTCGATGGGCTGTCACTCCGGTCTGAATGTGCCGGATGTGCTCGTGCCATCGCCGACGGGCGATCAGGCGGAGCGGCTGCTTGACTGGCCCGCGGCATTCGCGAACCAGGGTGCGGCCGTATACGTCGCGAACACCGGGTATGGATATGGAGACACGGAGGCCGTCGCGTACTCCGAACAGCTCATGTCGCTGTTCGCGCAGAACTTCTCCGGCAACATGACGCTCGGGGAAGCGATGGCGACTGCCAAGCGCAGGTACGTGGGCAACCTCGTGCACGTGCAGACGTACGACGAGAAGGTCATCGCGCAGGCAACGTTCTATGGCCTCCCGATGTACCGGCTGCCTGAAGCGGCGGGGCCATCAATTACGCTGGCGGATCTGGCGGACACGCCGCCGTTCGTGGTCGAACCGATCGGCGGATTCGAGGGTGTCCGGTTGGATCTGGAGCCGGAGTTCGAGCTTGTCGACTCAGGGGCCGATGGTGCGTACTACACGATCAACGGCCAATCACAGTCCACGTCGGGGAGGCCGATTCAGCCGATAACGGGTGTTGCGTTGCCGCAGGGCCCGAACGGTGAGACCGCGCGCGGCATCGTACTGATGGGGCTGGAGTCTGCGGACGAGTCGCCGTTCGATGCTGTCTTCAGCAAGCCGGACAGCGATTCCGGTTCGCCCGAGCAGCCTTCGTCCGGCACGTTCCCGGCATCTATTCACGCCATTACGAGCGTGAACGACGCCAGTGGCGTGACTCAACGTGCGATGTTCATGCCGGCGCAGTTCATTCCGGACCCGAATCTGCCTCTCGGCGTCGGGACGGAGCGTCTATATACGAACATCTCGGCCTTCATCCCGTATTCAAACAGCGCGGATGTGACGTCACCGACGATTCTCGAGACGCACGCGGCGACTGTGGGCGGCGTGGTCACGTTTGCGGCGTCGGTCGAGGATGACTTGCCCGACAATGTCAGGCGTGTATTGGTGCTCTACAAGACGGAGCAAAACGGGAATTGGCACACGTTGGACCTTGTGCTCGATCCTGGCAGCCAGCGCTGGACAGGTGCGGCGGCGGTCGTTGGCGCGGTGCAATACACGCTGTACGCGCTCGACTCGAGCGGGAACGTCGCGCTGAGCACAAACAAGGGTGAGTTTCACCAAACAATCGCCGCGCCCGTACAATCCGGCGTCGCGGTGACGGTGGACGGCACAGCGGGCGGCTCAGGGTGGTATCTGGAGGCTGCGATTACAGTTGAAGGCCCACCGGACACGCAGGTGACCTTCAAGGTCGACGGTGGGCCTGCACAGGTGTATTCGGGACCATTCGCCGTGACGGGGACCGGTATCCACATCATCACTGCGGAGGCGTCGGATGGCTCCACGGGCGGCGCCATCGTGCCGCTCGATAGCGTCGGACCGACGGCGCTCTTCACGGCTCCGACCGAAGGGACGACGTATACGCAAGGCCAACCCGTGGCCGCGGCCTACATTTGCCTGGATGCCGGCTCCGGGGCGGCGCAGTGCAACGGGCCTGTGCCTAACGGAACGAACATCGATACGTCGACGGTCGGGCCGCACACGTTCACGGTGAACTCGGTCGATGTGGCCGGCAACGCGGGCGTTACTACGGTGAACTACACCGTTGCGGTGCCGTGTGCGGGTGACGACATCGACTGCGACGGTATCTCGGACAGCGGCGACAACTGCAGCTTCGTCGGGAATCCGGATCAGACGAACAGCGATCGCAACTTCATCAGCAACGCGCCTTCCTACCCGAACACGCATGACGGAACGCGGGCAAACTCCGACACGCAGGGCGATATATGCGACCCAGACGATGACAATGACGGGCTGAACGACACCGTCGAGAACGGCCTCCTGCCATGCACGTCAGCGAGCGGATCGACCAACCCGCTTGCGTTCGATAGCGACGGCGACCGCTACCGCGACGGCATCGAGTGCACGCTGGGCACGGATCCCGCGAGCGCGGAGAGCCATCCCGCGGTTACGGCGTGCGGCAGCCTTGGCGACAGCGACGGTGATGGACTGAGTGACGCGGTCGAAATCTGCTTCTATAACACGAGTCCGACGTCTGTTGATAGCGATGGAGACCGAAGCTCAGGCGGTGCAATCGACATCTGCGAGGCTGCATCGTTCAACCAGGATCGCGTCGTGAACGTTGCCGACATGGGGATGCTGGCGGGCGGCGTGGTGCAATTCGTTCCGTACCATCCAAACCTGGACGTCAACAAGGATGGTTTACTCAATGCAGGCGACCAGGGACCGGTGGCCCGTCTGATGACCCCAGGGAGGCAGTGTTCGTAGCAGAGCGGCGTCCACGGCGACGAACAATACTCTCGCGATGCGCGGAGCTATGTAGTCCACGACTTGCGATGACAGCGCTGCCTTACGACAGGCCGTAGGGCAGCGCTGCCGTATCCACGCCCAGGCCACGCAGGATCGCGTTGCTCTCGTCGAGGTTCCCGCCCTCCGCCTCGCCTAGCATCGACTGGACGTCGGATAGCACATGCAAGGACAGTGCGAGTTCGTAGTTCGCGGAAATTGAGCGGGCCAGGCGAATGCTCTCCTCGACGGCGTCCCTGGCCTCATCCAACCTGTGTGACTTGGCCAGCGCCAGCCCGCGTAGCCGATTGAGAGCAACAGTCAGCGCGCCCATGTCGTTGGCCTGGCTGTTGGCGAGCGTTGCCTCGATGAGTTCACTTGCGAGAGCTAGCTCGTCAGCCGCGAGCAACAGCTCCGCGAGACGGCCCTGCGTCTCGAACACAAAACTTTCGGCGTGTATTTTGCGAAAGTCTTCAAGGGCGGATTCGAGGAGCGTCCGCGCTTCGCTGAAGCGTCCGGCACGCGTCGCTGCGAGGCCGAGGGCACTAGTCGCGACGGCAATGCCAACGGCGTAATTCGCACCACGCCATGTTCGCAGGGCTCCACGAAAGAGGACCTCTGCTTCGTCGATCTGGCCGCGGTCGAGATAGACTTCACCGATGTTGTTGGTGGCCGTTGCAGCGCCGACGATATCACCCACGCGTTCGCGAGCGAGCCGGCTTCGCTCGAACAACGTGAGTGCTTCGTCCCAATCACCATCAATTGTCGCTGATACGCCAAGGTTATTGAGGACGTTCGCCTGCCCGATGAGATCGCCCAACTCTTCGTAGATCGGAAGCGCGAGGGTACGATACTCGCCAGCCTGGCTGCTGCCCAACATGGTGTAGGCGTGATCCAACAGGTAGTACGCGTGAGCGAGGCTTTTGCGGTCGCCAGCGGCTTGTGCCTTGGGGACAACTTCACGGCACCAGCGGGCGCATTCGGCGTACTTGCCCTGGCGGAACCTCACGCCCGCATACGCAAGCTGGAGCTGGTTGATGTCATGCGGGTCAGCCGCATCTTCGTAGCGCAACCCGCGGCTATACCAGCGAAGGGCGTGCCCATACTGACCAAGGCGCTCGCGAACGACTCCCTCCTTCCGGAGAAGGCGGCATCGTTCGGCCAGGCCGTGTTGATGTCGGCGAGCCTGCGCAAAGGCACGCGAGGCGTCCTCGTACATGGCGGAGAGCTCGCACACGTCGCCTAACGAGTCATAGAGCACGGCTTGGTCATCAGCAGAGACGTCCGGGACGCGGCTCGATGCTTCCAGTGCACGCTTGTAGAAGGCGGCGGCTTCGACGTTTGCTGATTTGGACTTGGAGCGATCGCCGGCGATACGGGAGTAGTGCAACGACTTGTCGTATCTGCGCGCGTTGTGAAAGTGCAGCGAAAGAAGCTCCGCCCGTGCCTCAACACGTCGTCGGTGACGTTGTTCTATGCTCAGCGCCAGTCGCTCATGGAGTTGTTGGCGTAGGCGAAAAGGGAGGCCGCTGTATGCAGTTTCCCTCACCAGGGTGTGGCGAAAACGATATGCGTCTGTACCCATCGGGATGAGGAACTCGGAGAGTCCGCGGCAGGCCTCTTCGGCTGAGCCCTCCAGCATTTCGCCGAGACTCTCCTCGAGCAGGCGGGTGTTGAACGTTGGGCCGACGACGGATGCATAGCGCAGGACGCGGCGCTCGACGCCGGTCAAGCGATCAACCTGTGCTGCGAGCAGCGCCTCCACACTTTCAGGGAGGGCATCGCCTTCTCTCTGCGATGCCATCGCGACGGCCATCTCGGTCAAAAAGAATGGATTTCCACCAGCGCGATCGGTCAACACGGACATCGTGTGTCGCGCCATCGCGTGATCTCCGAGGGCTGCTATCGCCAACTCCTCGGACGCTTCCTGGGACAGTGGCTCGAGTGCAATCGCGACCGACACATCTTCGAACCCCGCGAATACGGGCGGGGTTTCGGTACGCCGCGTTGCGAGGAACAGCCATGGTAGTTCGGCGGAGGTTGCGACCACATCGGCGAGTAGATCGCGCGTGGCGTCGTCCATCCATTGTGTGTCCTCAAACACGAACATCGTCGGTGAAGAAGCAGCACGGGTGAGGAAGTCGCCAAATACCCGGTGCAGTTGGGCCCTGCGGAAACGAGGGGCAAGACGGTCGACGGATGGCGATGGAGACACATTGACGTCGAGTGGCACCGCGAGCAGAGGAAGCCACTCGCTAAGGTCTGGTGCATTGTCGGCGACCCACGTTGTCAGACGTTCAGCCACGGCCGCCGCATCGGCGCCGGAAGCCACGCCAAGGATGGTATGAATCAGGCGTCGCATGGGGAAGTAGGCCGTGGACGACTCGTACGGCTCGCAGGAAGTCTCGATGCAGATGACGGGCGATGCGTTCGTTTTCAATTCGTCGATGAGGCGTGACTTGCCGATGCCTGCGTCGCCCGCGATCTCGATGATGCCGCGACTGCCCTTGCTGGCGGCTTGCAATGCGGCGAGGAGGAGCTGCATTTCCGATTCGCGCCCCACAAGGGGGAGGCGCACGTCGGAGGATGTTCGCAAGCCCCGCGGTTCACCAACAGCGAATGCGGTCACTGGCTTTGCCTTGCCCTTGACGGTGAAGGGTTCGAGCGCTTGAGCAGCGAATGTGGTGCGAGACCTGTCCATCACGCCGGCGACGGTTAAGGCCTGACCCGGCTCCGCTTTCGCCATGAGGCGTGCAGCAAGGTTCACCGCGTCGCCCATGACCGTGTATGTTCGCCGGTAGTCGGGGCCAACATCTCCAGCGAAGATCGGTCCAGCGTTGATCCCGATGCGAAGGTGGAGCGGCTGGTCTGCTGCGAGGATCTGCGCAACAGCGCGCAGCATGCCTTCTTCGTCACTGCCCGTTGCACGCGGAACGCCAGCCGTAACAATAATCTTGCCGCCGTCGCGATCGATGTCTGTCGCTAGAAAGCAGAGGCCGAACTCGGCGGCGGCGGCCTGCACGGCCGTCACAAGCCGGCTCAGCGCGTCTTCGACTGCTTCCAGGCCGGATAACGCCATGAGAGCATCGATGCCCTCATAGTGGATGAAGCAGACGACAGCGTGACGGTGCTCGCTCTCGGGATTGACGCCTCCCTGGAGATGGTCGCGGATGGACACCGGCACAAAGTTGCCCGCGTCGGGCATGACTTCCAATGGTGGAGCGGTGACTTCGTCCGCGCTGGAGGCAGATGGCGCCTTCGTCAGGAGGCCAGCGCCATCATGTAGCTCCCTGACGCAGGATTTCGGCAGGCCGGCGGCCGTACTGTCGCTGATGCGAATCTGCCCGGCGGTGGCTGCCGCTTCCATCTCGACGACGCGTGTCACGGCAGGCCCGGTGACGATGAGTTCACGATGGGACTCGCCGACGAGGAACATATGCACATCGCCACTGTGTACGCCGACGGACATGCGCAGGCGCACATTGCCAGCGGACGTGTTGAACGCGCCGCCCTTTCGCAGCCTCGCGCGCATCAGGGCGGCTGCGCGACAAGCACGTGCGGGGTGGCGGTCGCCGGCGAAAAGCAAGAGCATGGCGTCGCCGCCAAACTTGAGCAGGTAGCCACCTTCTGCGTAGGCGGCCTCAAGGAGCGAGGTGAAGCTGGAGTCCAGAACTTCGGTGACCTCTTCGGCACCAATCTTGCCTTTGCGCGCGAGGCGTTCTGACATTGCGGTGAAGCCGGAGATGTCCATGAAGACGAGCGAGCCTTCGATGACACGCACGTTCTTATCCGGAGTGTCTTGTTGCCACTCCTTGATGATGCGCGGGAAGTAGGCTGAGAGGTTCAATTCCTGGATGTGCCCTGTCCGAGCGAGCGCTATGCCGGAGAGGCGTTCGCTACAGAAATCATACTCGCATGGGGCGAAATCCGAGCACTGCGTCTACCCAGGACGCACAATCGAGGACGTTGCTGGCGTGGCACAAGCGGCTGCATGAAACCGACGGCCGGTTCCGTTCGTTGTGATTGATATAGTGCCTGCGATTGACAGGCTGCGGAGGAAGTGTGCAAAGCAAGCTGAACTGGGCTGTTATCGTGCCGCTCTTGGTGGTCGCCGTGGGGCTGCTGGCCCTGCTGTTGCTTGACTTGACGGAAGGCGGGGCGGCCAAGAACGACGAGTATCTGGGCGAAGCGAAGGCCGAGAAGTATCCATATCTGGCGCCAACGGCAACTCCGTTCGGTGGCGCGCCGACCGTGCGGCCACGGCCAACGACGGTTACAGGCTCTGTGGCACCTTCTGCGCCGGGCGATCCGGCGGAGCGCGACGCAAAGCGACGGTTGGACCTGCTGGCCTTGCTGGGCGCGGCAGAAGAGTACAAGGCCGAGAATGGCGACTATGCGAGCACCGAAGGGAAGGTGCAGACACTGTGCAACTACGTTGATCTCGACATCGGCTGCGCGTACAAGGACTTCTTGACACCACTGCCACTCGATCCGCTGGGCGACCCTGTGAAGAACGGGTACTGGTACTCATCTGACGGATCGACAGCGAAGTTCTATTCGTCGCTTGAGGACAGCATCCCTGATGAGCAGCAGTGCCCGACTGAGGATGTTGAGTTGCAGAAGAAAGCTGTCCTGATCTGCGTCGAAGCGCGATAGAGCGGGTTGCCGCGTGGCGTGTAACGGACGAGTCGTCACAGACACTGTCCTGAACGGGCGATGACAACAGCAAGGACTCGTGATGGCACTCGACATCTTCAACACGCGCGCGAAGAAGGATCGGCTCGAACACGGTGATCGGCTCCCGCCGGGGCAGAAGCTCACCGACGGCTGGCCGGTTCTGCACTACGGCGGCATTCCCGATATCGACCTTGCGACGTGGAAGTTCTCGATCGTCGGGTTGGTCGACGAAGAGGTGCACTTCACATGGGACGAGTTCATAGCGCTGCCGCAGACGACGCTGCGTTCGGACATTCACTGCGTGACGCACTGGAGCAAGTTCGACAACGACTGGACGGGCGTGCACATCCGCGATCTGATGTCGCACGTCGGTGTGAAGGCGGAAGCCAAGCACGTGATGCTGCACAGCTATGGCGGCTACACGACGAACGTGCCGCTTGCGGAACTGGTCGACGACGACGTGATCTTCGCGCACTCTCACAATCACGAGCCGCTTGAGAAACAACATGGATGGCCGTTGCGGCTTGTCGTGCCGAAGCTGTACTTCTGGAAGAGTCCGAAGTGGGTTCGGGGCATGGTCTTCATGCCGGACGAAAAGCCCGGCTTCTGGGAGATGTACGGCTACCACATCCACGGCGACCCGTGGACGGAGGAGCGGTACTCGTAAGCAGAATCCAGAGCCTAGAATCAAGAACCCAATTTGCTCATTCAATTCTCGAATCGAGTGACGCGCCGTTCGAGATCGTGTGGCATAGTTGCTCATCAAGCGCACGCTCTACTTCCCAACGCGGGCTGAAAGCCCGCGCTCCGTCACCGGATGGCGCTTGCTTGATTGGGGGATCGGTCGCGGGTAGGTTTGGAACGCCCGTACGTGCGGATGCTCACGAATCCAGGAGTGCCGTTGCCTTCGTTCTCCATCGTCCCTCACAAAGTCTCGACGCGCTTCACGGATCCGATCGTCGGGCCGCTGGCGAAGCTGGGCGTGACGCCGAACATGATCTCCGTGTTCGGTTTCGCCGGGAACGTGGCGGCAGCGGCGCTGGCGGCTGGCGGCATGTTCATCGCCGCCGGGAGCGTGATGCTGTTCTTCAGCGCGCTGGATTTGCTTGATGGGGCGCTCGCACGCAAGACGGGGACGGTTACGAAGTTCGGTGCGGTGTTTGACTCCGTACTGGACCGGCTGTCCGAGGCGGCGGTGCTTGCCGGACTGCTGTTTCATTTCACACAGGTCGGTGACCACACGATGGAGATCGCGTTGTGCTACGCGGCGATGGTTGGCTCGATCATGGTGAGTTATGTGCGAGCGCGGGCAGAGGGCATCGGTCTTGAGTTGCGCGAGGGACTGTTCACACGCGCAGAACGCGTGATCCTGCTCGCGGGCGCGCTTATTCTGGCGCCGATTGTGCACGATGACCTCGTGCTCGGCGCATTGTGGATTCTTGCCACGCTATCGCTGTTCACGGCGTGCCAGCGCGTGTTCTCCGTGTGGCAGAAGCTACGCGATGAGGCGCCGGCTCCATGACGATCGCCGCCGTTCCGCCAACAACGGCAACCGTGACAACAGATCGGGAGAGCGGTGTCGTGCGCGCCCTGAATTTCGACTTTACACAGCCGATCGTCTTTGTGGCGCTTGCCATCGTGTACATCGCGAGCCGCGCTCCGTTTCTGACGATTGGCTACGGGACAGACCCGGACGCGTGGCGCGTCGCACTCACGGGATACTGGCTGTGGGATCATCAGGAGTTCTATCCATCGCGGCTCCCCGGGTATCCGATTCACGAACTGGGCTCGGCATTGGTCATCAAAGGCGGGTGGATCGCGACTAATTCACTGACGGTGCTGATCTCGCTGGCGGGGCTTTGGTTCTTCGCGAAGATCGCGGCGCGGCTGGAGTTGCCGAACAAGGCCGTCGTCGTGATCGCATACGCGTTCACGCCGCTGCTCTGGATAAACAGCATGACGACGATGGATTACATGTGGTCGCTGTCGTTCGTGCTGGGCGCGTACTACTTCCTGTTGAGGGAGGACACGGGCTGGGCGGGGCTCTTTCTCGGACTGGCGGCGGGGTGTCGGCTACCTGCGCTGGCGATGATGATTCCGTTCGTCGTGTTTCTGTACCGTGATGACCGCCGCGACGAGATACGCGACTTCGTGACGTGGGCGGTATTCGTGCCGGTGGTGGCGTACACGCCGATCGCCTGGAAGTACGGGTTCTACTTTCTGAACTTCTACGACTCCGAGGTGGGCTACCTCAATGTGCTACGCCTGCTGGGGAAGGATACGCTCGGCCTGTTTGGTTCGATGGCTGTCGTGCTCGGGATCATCGTCTCGTTGCCAAAGCTCGTAAAGCTGCCGTCCGACTTCATGCGCGACAAGAATGTGACGGTGTGGATTCTCGCGATCGCGATAGGTGTGTTCGCGTTCCTGCGCCTGCCGCATGAGGCAGCGTACCTGCTGCCCGTGTACCCCTTCGGCTTCTTCGTGATGGCGAAGTACTTTCAGCGATGGGTGCTGACCGGAGCCGTCGCCATCGTGATTCTCGCCGGATTCGTTGATCTAACGTCGCCGGGCGACGAGATCACGATGGAGACGTTCACGAACGCGACGATCGGCGAGGGTCTCATCCTGTCGAATCAGGAGACGCAGGAGCTGCAGCGGGACTTCGTCGCGGACCTGTGGGCACAGGAGATTCCGAACCGGAGTGTGGTGAGCCTCGGCTTCATCTATCCACAGTTCGCAGTACGCCACCGAGACGACCTCGAGATCGGCATCCTTGAGGTCGACCGCAGTTCGATCAGCCAGCTCAGCGACAAGGGCAAGGCGACCGACCTGGATCGCGACGTGACCTACGTGTGGCTGCTGGAGTGGGATGCGTTCGAAGAGTTCCGTAGCCAGGGATACAGCATGTTCCACACGCTGGACGCGGGGCGCAGTACGGCAGGCCTCTACGACTACAGGCCGGCCCTGTTCGGGTCGACGCCGCTTGACCTTGGACGTGGGCCATCGGGCGGATCGGGCGCGGGTCGCACGGACCGGTGACAGATTTCGACAGCGCTGACTACGTACGGTATCAGTACTCCGACTCAGAAAAGTTTCTTGTCCGCGTTGAGACGCATCGTCTTTACAGCGAGGCTTCGGGGTCACTCGTCGAGTGGGTGATGGACATCGTGCGCCCGGAGCGTGGCCGAAGGTTGCTCGATATTGGCTGCGGCCCTGGGGTGTATCACGCCGCGGCGGCGGCTCGCGGCGCCAGCGTAGTTGCATTGGACCTGTTTCCGGCGATGCTTCGCGATGCGCTGGAACGTGCACGCGAAGGTAATTGGACCACACTGGCTGCTCGCGCCAGCGCCGAATGTCTCCCGCTCCGGGATGCGAGCTTCGATCGCGTCATGGCGAACCACATGCTGTACCACGTCCATGATCAGTCAGCGGCGCTGCGCGAGATGCGGCGCGTCCTGCAACCTGGCGGCCTCGTCGTGCTGGCGACGAATGCATCGGACAATATGCAGAGACTTCACGACGTGCACGCGCAGGCGTGTGTGCTTGTGGGTTTAACGCCACAGCTCGATAGCAGTGTCCACCGCTTTACCTTCGACCATCTGCCGCTCGTTCGAGAAGTCTTCCCGACCGCGAGCGTTCGAGTGCGCGAGGACGCGATTATCTTTCCCGACGCGGACTCCGCGCTGCGTTTCTATGCTTCGTTTCTCGTGGATTATGTGGATCCATTGCCAGCCGATGGCAGTCATCGGCCGCCGTTGCTTGAGAAGATGCGTGACCTAATCGACGATGTCATCGCCGTCGAAGGTGTGTTTCGCGTCGAGAAGACTGCCGGGTGCTTTGTCGCCGACGTCTAGCCGCTGCGCCGCATGACGATCGTCGCAAGTGCGATGAGCGCTGCCAGAGCAAGTGCGGCCAGCGCGATGATGATGGCCATCGTGACGACGGGCATGCCGTCGTCGCTCGAGTCGGATGAAGACGAGTTGTCGCCGTCATCGTTGTTGGTTGGTGTGATGGGCGCACGGGCTTCCTCCGTTGCGCGAGGAGTGGCCGTGACGGATGCGGTGCGCGGCTCGAGGCCGACGCTGGCACGCCACTCGTTCTCGAGGCCGAGCTGATCGAAGCCGTAGACGGTCTCGAAGGCGTTGTCGTTCGTCGAGCCTTCCTTGAAGGTGAGGATGAGGTCGGCGAACTTCTCGTCTCCGTACGTCTCGACGAGATAGGTGACGATGGAGCCCGCTTGTCCGTAGTAGAGGCCGACGGTGCCGCCGGTGCCGCCCGCTGCCGACGAGTTCAGCTCGGGCATCGTGAGGACGTTGTCGCTGTCAATCGCGGCTTCGAGAGCAGAATCGTGGCCAGATAGCCCGCTCTCCTGCGAGAAGACGCTGATGCCCTCGTTCATCCAGTCCGGGATACCGAAGGGGCCCTCTGTTGCCTCGCGCGTGACGATGTGCGCGATCTCGTGGCGGGTGATGTCTAGTGTCGAGACGTCCGCTGAGACCATCGCCGTGTCGGAGTAGACGACCTCGCCGAGGATGGTGACGCCGCGGCCGGTCCCACCGGGCGCGATGGCGGGCTGCATCTCCTGTGCCGTTTCGTAGAGGTAGACCTTCACAGGGAACGGTACGTCCGTCCGTAGAAGCGCGCCGAGCGTCGTCATCGTTTCGCTAGCGGCCGTGAGGACGGCTTCTGCCTGCGCCTGTGAGCCGCTGTAGTAGTACAGCGTGACGTTGTCGCGGGTGAGCGTCTCAAACGTGAAGCGCGTGTCTTCGTGGACGTAGAGCTTTTCGGCCGTGGAGATGCTGTTGCCGGCTTCGTCTTCGATATCCCAGTGCCAGGTGATGTTCGCACCGGGAATGACGTAGATGCCGGCGCCGCTGACGAGCGTGTGCGAGCACGTGATCGTGGTCGTCCCGTTGCAGTCCGCCACGGCTGATGCGCCGGTGCCGTCCGGTGCGAGCTCGTAGCGCAGGCGCGCTTCCTTCAGGGGCGACGGCGATTGGAATTCGACGTCGAACGTGACGCCGGTTGGGAACTCATTCATCGCGTTTTCGGATGTGACGGCGATTGCGTCCTGGGCGGATGCTGGCGGGGCAAAGGCGAACAGTGTGAGCGCGACGACAAGCGACGCGAGGGCTACCATGGGCCAATGGCGTTTGATCACGGAGATTGTCCTCACAACGGGCGGACACATAGGTCCGCCCCTACATCATCGGCGGTCGCGTAGCGCCATCGCATGCTATCCAGCGCCGACCGTACTCTTTAGATACGCCTTGATGAAGGGATCGAGATTGCCGTCGAGTACGGACTGGGCATCGCTGGTCTCTTCATCGGTGCGGTGATCCTTCACCATCTTGTAGGGGTGGAGCACGTAGCTGCGAATCTGGTTCGACCAGCCGGCGCTCACGTGCTCGCCTTTGAGCTTCGCCTGCTCCTCGGCGTGACGCTGGAGTTCGATCGCGATGAGGCGCGCTTCGAGCACGCGCATCGCCGACTCGCGGTTGCGGTGCTGCGAGCGCTCGTTCTGGCAGGTGACGACGATGCCGCTGGGGATGTGCGTGATGCGGATGGCGGTCGAGTTCTTCTGTACGTTCTGGCCACCGTGGCCGCCAGCGCGAAAGACATCGACGCGGATGTCGTCGGGGGCGATCTTCACTTCGGCGGCGTCACCTGCTTCGGGCAGCACCTCGACGAGCGCGAACGACGTGTGGCGCCGGTTCTCGCTGTCGAAGGGCGAGAGGCGAACGAGGCGATGCACACCGCGCTCGGACTTGAGGTAGCCATACGCGTGCTCGCCTGTAACTTCGACCGTGGCGGACTTGATGCCGGCTTCCTCGCCTGGCATGAGGTCGACGACTTCCGTGGGGAAGCCGCGCTTTTCCGCCCAGCGGAGGAACATGCGCAGGAGCATCTCTGCCCAGTCCTGCGACTCGGTGCCGCCCGCGCCGGCGTGGATGGCGATGATGGCGTTGCGGCTGTCGTATGGGCCTGAGAGCGTCATCTCGAAGTCGAGGTCATCGAGCTGCTGCTCCATCTCGTCGATCTCGCGCTGGATGTCAGCGGCTGTGGCTTCGTCGCTCTCCGCTTCGGCGAGGTCGACAAGGTCGAGGGCGTCGCGGACGCGGGTCTCGAGGGTGCGCCAGGTCTGGACGCGGGCGCGCACGGACGCGAGGCGGCGCATGGCGTCCTGCGCGGACTGCTGGTCGTTCCAGAAGTCAGGCTCCGCGGATTGTGCTTCGAGGGCTACAGCTTCGGCTTCGAGTGAGGGGATGTCAAAGACGCGCCATCACAGCGGCGATGCGATCGCGGAAGGCCGTGAGGCGGTCGCGGAGCTCGTGCATGTGGGCGTCGTCCTTTCGTGCGAGGTTGGATACAGGGTAACACGGTAGTCGGGAAAGCTACGACTTCGTCGCGACCATCAGATAGCGCGCCTGCGTCATCACGATGCCCTGCTCTCCGCCGTGAGCGGCTTCGAGGGCGAGGAGACGATCGATGTCACGGATGGGGTCGAAACCGGGCACCTCCCACGGAGATACCAGCAGCATGAAGGCGACCTCGCCGATCGTGGCGTAGGCGGACGCCCACGCGTGATGCTGTGTTTCCACCGTGAGGCCGGCGGCCTCGAAGTCGCGGCGGTAGTCGGTGAAGTGGTCGGGGAAGGTGGTGCGTTCCGGGAAGAAGGCTGCCAGCTCCTGCCACTCCTCCTTCGCGACCTGCTGCGTGAGAAAGACGCCGCCCGGACGGAGGATGCGGACGACCTCGGACGGGACGATCGCTTCATGGCGGCTGAGGATGAGGTCGAAAGATGCGTCGCGCCAGGGCGTGCGCTCGCTGCTGGCGTTGACCACGGCGACGTCGAGTGGGCCTAGGCGGCGGTGGGCGATGGGGGCGTTTACGTGCCACCCTTCGCTGGCGATGAGGCGTGTTCGCGAACCCTGTTCCAGCACGGACGACGGCGGCACATGGGGAACCCCCACCCCCAACCCCTCTCCCAGAACGGGAGAGGGGAGCTTGAACGACGGTGTTTCGCCGATGATGCGGCTGAAGATCTCGCCGCCACCGGTACCCAGGTCGATGATGCGCTCGGCTTTCGCAGCGTACTCGCGGGCGATGGCGGCGTAGTCCCACGGCGGCGGCGGTTCGATGTCGACGACGTTGAGGTCGTCGAAGGTCCAGCCGCTGAAGACGCTTGCACGCTCGATGAATGGCACGAGCGTCGAGACTGCGTAGGCGCGGCGGCCGCTGGGGCTCAGGCGCTCGCGGCCGGGTGGGCGGTTTGAGGTCGGGTCGTTAAGGGACACGCTACAGACTACTCGCCGCCGCGCGGCATGTACTGATCGCCGCGATGGCGTCTTCTTCGCCGCCCCAGTTGGTGATGGGCTTGTTGTGGCGGGTGTACCAGGACCAGATCTCATCGCGCGCTTGCTGGATGGTGGATTCCGGCGGCCATGGTCGGTCGATGGGAAGGGCGAGGAGTTTGTCGTCGCCGTCGGAGCGGCGGAGGATGTCGATGACGCGGACGGTGGTGCGCTGGCCGCGGTCGTACGGGTGCGGGTCGAGGAGCATGACGTCGAGTAGTTCGCCATCGGCGGGGTTGATGATGTCAACCGAACAGCCGTAGTGCGTCGGCATCGGTTCGAGCTTGTGTTGGAACTCGACCGTATCCGTGTCTGACTTCCACTCCCAGCGGTCCTCCTCACCGGCTCGCTGCTCAATGACGATCGGCAACGTCGCCTCCAGCATACGGCGCTTCGCCTGGCCGGCGAGGCGGTCGGCAAGGCGAGCGGGTTCGGGCACGCGGTAGCCGTTCGTGCAGGCGAGCACCCAGCGCTCGGCGGCGTCGAGCCCGATTTTGTGACCGACGGAAACGTACACCGAACGCACGCCCTGCCGCGTGCGGAGCATGGATCCTATGACCTCGCCGTCATGCGTGAGGTCGGCGCGCGAACCCTTCTCGCCGGCGACGGTGCCCTGCTCGCCAATGAGGCGCGACTTTGCCACACCGATCGTCGGGATGTCGAGAAGGACGCCGAGGTGGCAGGCGAAACCGAAGCGTCGCGGATGCGCGTAGCCGTGGCCGTCGACCATGAGAAGATCGGGCACGGACAGGAGTTGCTCGAACGCGGCGAGCAGCACCGGCGTCTCACGGAACGAGAGGAGGCCGGGGACATAGGGAAACGTCACGGGCATCTCGACCGTCACCTGCTCGGCGATCTCGAGCGATGGGTAGCGCAGCACGACGACGGCGCCGACACCGCGCCCGTTCGGCTTGTCGAACGCGACATCGGCGCCAGCAATGAGCGCCACTTCTTCATCGGATGGTGAACCCACGGGCAGGACGAGCGCCGCGAGTTCCTGCTGCAGGGCGATCGCTTCGGAAGCAGACAGATCCCATGGGTGAAGGGGAAGTGAGTCCATGCTGGGATTGTACGTTGACGACACGACAGAGCATGTCGCGTGCCCTCTGCGCCAAGTGCTATCGTTCGCGCATGGAGAAGATCGGCGTCACGTACCACCCGAAGTCCGAGGCGGCGCGCAGCGTTGCAGAACAGGTGCGGGCGACGCTCGCGTCGTCAGTCGTAGATGTCTGGATGGCTTCGGCGTGGGACGACGAAGCGCGGGCAGAGCATGTGCCCGGCACGGAACTCATCATCTGCTGCGGTGGCGACGGGACGGTACTGCGTGCGGCGCGCGCGGTGATTCCGCATCCGGTGACGCTCCTGGGCGTGAACCTGGGGCGTCTGGGCTTCCTGACCGAAGTGACGCCGCCCGAGCTATTCGAGCGCCTTGATGGCGTCGTCAGCGGTGAAGGACGAATCGAGACGCGGGCGATGATGCAGACGCAGATGCTGCGAGATGGTGCACATATCGACGGAACACACGACGCGTTGAACGACGTTGTGGTCGGGCGGGCGTCGATCGGCCGGACGGTGCAGTTCTCGGTGCGGACGAACGGGACGCTTGTCGGTTCGTATCGCGCGGACGGCGTGATCATTGCGACGGCTACGGGAAGCACGGCGTATTCGCTGAGCGTCGGCGGACCGATCATGCACCCCGAGTCGAAGGAACTGCTGATGACGCCGGTTGCGCCGCACCTGGCGCCGGCGAATAGCGTCGTACTGCCGGTGGGCAGTGTGGCGGAAGTCGAGATCGCGCGCGGGCAGAAGGCGCTCGCATCGATCGACGGTCAGGGTGAGTCGGAACTCATGGGCGGTGACATCGTGCGAGTGCGGACTAGCGAGCACACTGCGCGGTTCTTGAGACTGGGGCCTAGCGGGGACTTTTTCTCGCGCGTTGGGCGACGGCTTAACTGGCGTTCGGAGTAGCTCGGCTCCACGGCGTACGTCGTTACATCCAGAAACGCGCGGGCTTTCAGCCCGCGCTCCGCGTCTCGGACCTATGAAATCGTGATTTCCTTGGCGATGAAGTTGTCTTCGTCCTTTGGCGTGAGACATTCGACGACGAACGTGCCTGCTTCATCAACTGAGAAGCCGTGTGTCAACGTGCTCACCACCGGTGTCGCGCTCGGATTGCCTTCGGGGAGGGCGGGGACCAGGTCGCGGCCGATTTCGAACAGGGTCTTCTTGTTCTGACGGAGTTCGCAGACGGACTCGACCTCGACGGAGTTGGTCTGCGTGATGCCGATCGTAACCGTGAGTGTCTCGTCGGCCGTCATGTCACCTGTGATATCGATGCTCTCGTAGAACTCGGTGCCGGGTTCCGGGTCGGAGTAGCGAACGCCGCACGCGACGAGCGAGAGCGCGGCGACGAGCATCGTGACGGGCGCCACGCGGCGGAGCAGACGATCGACGTCCCACATCAGCAGCGGTCCGTGTGGCGGAGGTGCATCAAAAGAGCGGCGATGCTCTTCGCGTCGCAGATGACGCCTTCGTCCACGAAGCGAAGCGCGTCATCGAGGGTGACGCGTTCGAGAACGAGATTTTCGTCTTCGTCCGCCTCGAGCGCATCTTCCGCCAGATCGGTCGCGGTGTAGATGTGCTGGTATTCCTCAGAGTAGCCCGGCGCAAGGAACATGCCGCCGATGCGCGCGAGCGTGCCGCGATGGCCGGTCTCCTCCCGAAGTTCGCGCTGGGCGGCTTCTTCCGGCGAGGTGTCGCGGTCATCCACACCACCAGCAGGTAGTTCGAGGAGCCACTTGCCGGTCGCGTGGCGGTACTGGCGCACCATCAGCAGGCGGCCGTCGTCGGCGACGGGCACGAGGACGACAGCTGTGCCGTACTCAACGATCTCGCGGGTGTACGTACGACCATCTGGTTCGCGGAGCGCATCCACGCGGACGGCGATCGTCTTGCCTTCGAAGGCGCGTTCGGTGCTGGTAACTTCGGGGATGTTCACGGGATGTAGGTTACGCCTACGCGCCTTAGGGGGACAGGTTACTGGTGACAGTCGCGCCTAGAGCGCGCGGACCATGGCTATTTCGTTGCAGCCGGGGAATTTCGGGCAGCGGTAGCACTCGCCCCAGACCTTGCGCGGCAGCGTCATCACGTCGGCCTGTGCGAACCCGAGCTTCTCGAAGAACCCCGGTCGGTAAGTGAGCGCGAAGGCCGTCGTGAGGCCGATCGACCGCGCTTCATCAAGGCAGGCGTCGACGATGCGCTGGCCGAGTCCCTGCCCCTGCATATCTTCGCGCACGGCGAGCGACTTGATCTCGGCGAGATCCTCCCAGAGGATGTGGAGCCCACCGCACGCCACGGTCTCGTTCGTTTCGTCGCGGACGACGTAGAAGTCGCGGAGGTTCTCGTAGACCTCGGCCATCGTGCGTGGGAGCATCTCGCCCTTGCGCGCGAAGGTGTTCACGAGATCGTGGATCGCCTTCGCGTCAGCGATCGAGGCACGAAACAGTTGCGATGTGGTTGTTGTCATGTCTTAGCAATCAAGAAAGCGGGCACTTTGCCCGCTGGTGGTGTGATTTTAGCAGATTTCCTGATCCACGAAGGGCCACGAAGGGCGGGATTGAGGAAGGGACTACGAGGAACTCTTCGCGCTTTCGCATGCTTGGTTGGTCGCGCCCGGCGTAGATTCCTCGCTTCGCTCGGAATGACAGTCACGGCGGAATGACGGTCTGGGCGGAATGACGACCTTGACTGCTACCACACGCCGTCCTTGAGGAAGTCGGCGGCGCGTTCGCCGATCATGATGCTGGTCAGGTGGATGTTGGCGCGCGGGCAGCTTGGCATGATGGAGGCGTCGGCGACGTAGAGGTTGTCGTAGCCACGAACGCGCAGGCGCTGGTCGACGACGCCCATCGGATCCGATTCGGGCGCCATCTTCGCCGTACAGGATGGGTGGAAGCCACTGGCGGCGACGTGCTTCACCCAGGAGACGAGCTGATCCTCGTCGCCTACCGTCGCGTCGCTGGGTGCGAGACGGCGATCGCGAACGTGGTCGAACTCCGGTCGCTGGCCGACTTCGAGGGCCGTGCGCGCGCCCTCGACGAGCCGGCGCACGTCGTCGGGATGTTCGCAGAAGTTGTTCTCGATGCGCGGCGCCGCGCTTGGGTCGGCGGAGGTGAGTGTCACCCGGCCACGCGACTTCTGACGTTCGACGACGCTTCCGATCGAGAAGATCGCGCGGCCGTCGGGGCCGGGGATGCCTGACACCGGCATGAGCTGCATGTCGTTGCGCTCTTCGTTGAGAGATGACGTGTAGCGATACGTGACCTGTACGAGCGGCGCATCGAGATCGATGACGTTTTCCTTTGCGAGCCAGACCATGCCGACCATCGGATGATCGTCGAGGTTGGCGCCGACGCCAGGTAAATCGCGCACGACTTCGATGTTGTGCTCGCGCAGGTGAGCAGCGGGGCCGATGCCCGAACGCATGAGGATTGGCGGCGTCATGATCGCGCCGGCAGACACGACGATCCGGTCTGCTTCGACAACATGCAAGACGCCACCTGATTCAACTTCAACGCCGATAGCGCTCGCGCCGTCGGTGACGATGCGATGCGTAAGGCAGTCGCCACGGATGGTGAGGTTAAGGCGGTGGCGAGCCGGTTCGAGATAGCAGATGGCGACTGACATGCGTGTTCGGCCCTGCTTGTTCATTGGATGCGGGGCGAGCCCGGTCGAGTCGGGGTCGTTGTTGTCGCGTGTCTCCTGATAACCCGCAGCCCGCATCGCCAGCATGAAGGCGGACTGGACGGGCGTGAGTTCGTCCTCGCGGTAGCGCCGGATGGGGATGGGGCCGCTGCGGCCGTGAAAGTCGTCGTCGAAGTCGAGGTCGTTCTCCAGCTTTCGGAAGTACGGGAGCACCTTCTCCCACGACCAGTCGCTGTTCCCGAGCGCGGCCCAGTCGTCGTAGTCCTCTGGCACGCCGCGGAGGGCGATCGCCGTGTTGACGGCTGACGAGCCGCCAACGACTCGACCGCGGGGGAAGTTGGTGAGCCGGCCTGCGGCGTTGGCCTCGGCGCGGAAGCGCCAGTCGTGGGCCGTGTACGAGTTGTTGTTGCCGTTTGTCAGATCCTTGGGCATGTCGGCTGTTGTGGGGTAGTAGGGTCCCGCTTCGAGCAGCAGGACGTTGCAGCGCGGGTCTTCTGATGCGCGCGCGGCGAGGGTCGCTCCGGCGGCACCCGCTCCGATCACGATGAGGTCGTATTTCATAGTGCTGATCGTAGCGGCCGTCAGCGTTGGCGGTAGTGCCAGATGGTGCCGTCGCGGTGGTTACACTGGTGGAATGGCGGAGATCCACGACGCACTGTGCGACGGCAGTCACACGAACCGGCAGGCCTGCAACCGGGCGCTGTCAGTCGCGCGACCCGTGGCTGCTTCTGGGACGGACACCGTGCTTGAAGCGCCACCGGCCGCCGAGGATTCCACGCGCGACTCGATTTCCGAAACCCGCGTCCGGCCGGTTGCGGACGCCATCCAATCCACCAGCACCGCGGCCTCGGTCGTCGAACGCAATGGGATACCGGCGCCATCGCCATGGGCCGTGCGCGCCTGGGAGGACACGGCAGCGGCCGTTGGGGCGACGGCATCGCCCGCACCGCCGCCACGCGACCCAGAGTTGGACGATGATCGTGCCACGCAGCAAAGCCTCGGTCATGTGCCGCTACTCATCGCACTCGCAGGCGCGACGACCCTGGTGGTGCTACTCGCACGAAGACGGCGCAAGTAACCATGCGGGTGCGAATTCGACGAGCGGGCGGTCCGCGTTGACCGCCCGCCCGGGGACATCATCACTCCAACAGTTGATCGCGCTTCGTCCAGGCGATCGCGGTGAGCGTCGCGAATAGCGCAGTCATCGTGATCGCAGACACGACACAGTAGATGCAAATGGCTTCGAGCACCTCAAGCTCTATCCAGGTGAGGTACATCGAGAAGGCGAACGACGCGAGCGCCAGCATCCAGGCGACGATGAGCATCGTAACGCTGTCGCGTAGCCATGCGGTGGCGATGAGCGCGGCCAGCGCCGCGTAGGAGACGACACCCATGAGTGCGACCGGAACACCAGCGACTTTCGCGTATTCGCTGCTGTTGACGTACTCACAGTCGCCGATGCCGTTACAGGCGATGGGCTGATGAGCGTAGTGGACGACTGTGAGATATGTCGCAACACCGACACCCAGGGCAGCAAGCGCAAGGGCCAACGAATACAGCAAGTGGGCGCTGGCTGGGTGGCTGTCTCGCACAGATACACCTACGTCACGAAGCGCGCTGACAACTGCAGTCATTGCATCGCTCCTTCCGCGCCGATGCGAGACAGTTCGTGCTCAATGGCCGTCTGGAAGTCGGCGTAGTCCTGGGCGCCGACGATTTCTGTCTCGCCGATGAAGAATGTCGGCGTGGACGCGACACCGGCCTCTCTCGCCGCGTCCGCTTCGTCGCCAACCGGATCGAGATACTTGTTGCTCGTTAGCGTCTCCTCGAAGGCGGCGACGTCGAGCCCGACGTCGCCCGCGATCTGGACGAGGTTGTCGTATGAGAAGGCGCCGCTGTTCTCACTACCCTGGGCGTTAAACAGCGCGTCGTGGTACTCCCAGAACTTGCCCTGTTCGCGGGCAGCCTCGGCGGCCTGCGCGGCGTCCCAGGACTCCTGTCCGAGGAATGGGAACATGCGGAACTCAATCTTCACCAGCCTCTGCTCGACGTATTCGCGTTCGATGCGCGAGACGATGTCGGACTCTGCGCGCTTGCAGACGGGACACTGGAAGTCGGCGTATTCGATGACGGTGACGGGCGCGTTGGGATCGCCGAGCACACGCCCTTCGCCTGTCGCGACGCGTGCGGGAATGTCGCTGCTACCGGAACTGATGGCCTGGAGCGCTATGACTCCTCCAACGACGGCGAGGGCAATCGCCCCGAGTGCGGCGAACTTGATGATGGACTTGCGGCGCCTTGCCGCTTTGACCTGAGCGGTTTTCGTCTGGCGTTTTGCAGATGACACGGATGCCATGATCTGTTTCTCCACGTACTAATCCGGCCGCGAGAGCCGCGGCGAGATGCCTTCTGATGGAGCGTGATGCTCCGAAGTCAGGAAGCAAACGTGGGGAG
>JAKFYB010000008.1 GCA_021731085.1 Dehalococcoidia bacterium | reverse complement strand
ACGCCGCCACCCGGCGCCAGCATCGACGACGACGAGATCGCCCCGCCGAACCCGCCCCAGGCCGGCATGCAAGTCATCGTCGACATGGACGCGACCACGGCCGGCATCCAGTCCACGCGCAACGTCAACGTCGGCGACGTGATCCAGGTCGCCATCGTCGGCGCGAATCTCCCATCAAGCGGTATCGCCGCTTTCAACTTCAACCTCGACTACGACAAGACGAAGGTCGTCGCGCCGTCCTACACAGGCGGCTCCAGCACCGACCGCAACCCGAACTTCAACAACGAAGCGCTCGGCGGCGGCTGGACATGCCTTCCCGCACCGGAGGGCGATGTCGACGACGAGGGCGGGATCAACGGCGACGGAAACCCCGCGACGGGTAGCGCGCTGCTGTCGTGCTTCATCGTCGGCTCCGGCGGCGGCGGCACCATTGTGATGGCCACGGTGGAGTTCCGCATCGTCGCGTCCGGTAGCTCGCCGCTCACGCTGAACGCACTCGCAATCACGGACGGTCAGTTCAACCAGATTGCGCGATGTGCGGACGATCCCGAGGGTGGTGGCACCGAAGTGCCGATCCCGTGCGTGGCCGCCTCGGTCACCGTCCAATAGAGCGCTAGCCCGAACACCGGCGGATTGACAGCCGCCGGTCGGCTCGCGACAGTGCGCACATGAACGACACGACAACGGGCGGACGCTTCATCGTCCTCGAAGGCGGCGACGGCGCCGGGAAGTCCGCCGTCCAGGCCGCGCTCGTCGAACGCCTCCGCGCAGACGGACGCAACGTTGTGGCCACACGCGAGCCAGGCGGCACCGAACTCGGCGAGCGCATCCGCGATCTCGTCCTCGCCCAGCGCAGCGTCGGCGATCCCCTCAGCGAACTGCTGCTGTTCGAAGCGGCGCGCGCGCATCTCGTCGCTACAGTCATCCGTCCCGCACTCGAAACCAGCGTCACCGTCGTCTGCGACCGCTTCGCCGCGTCATCGACCGCCTACCAGGGCTACGGCCGCAACCTCGGCCGCGACCTCGTCGAGCAAGCGAACGCGATCGCCACCGGCGGCCTCACTCCGGACCTCACCCTCCTGCTCGATGTGCCGGTCGAAATCGGCCTGCAACGTCGCTCCGGGGCGGGCGCAGCGAACCACTTCGACAACGAAACCCTCGACTTCCACAACCGCGTCCGCGCAGGCTTCCTCGAAATCGCGAGAGACGGCGCGGCGGCGTGGGCCGTCATCGACGCGTCCCAGCCGCTGGACGCCGTGACAGAAGCCGCTTGGCGCACGGTGAAGAGTCAGGGCTGACGGAGCGCGGGCTTTCAGCCCGCGCGTGCTCGCCGTTGTGTGGACCAGCTGCGTGGGCGCTGAACGTTCCCGGCTGCCTGCATAGTCCATCCTCCACTCTCCCGATTGACTCGCGCAAAACGCCGTTTGTTAGACTTGCGGCTGGCGGTGGGGGCGGAAGGATCCGGGAATGCGGCGTAATCCAATTCAACTTAGGCACGTCTCGTCGTTCGCGCAACGCGCCGCGCGCTGGCTGCGCCTGCCCGCCGCGCTCGCATCGCTAACCGTGATGACGGCGCTCACGTCGCACGGCCTGCTGCTCAACAACAACACTGACAACGTCACCGCCGCCAACGTCACCGCCTATCGCTTCGGCCAAGAGAACTCCTGGGTGCGCGTCCAGAACATCGGCGGCGCGAACGCCAACGTCATCGTCTCCTACTACCACGACGGTGGCGCGCTGCTCGCGCAGGACAGCTGCCCGTCCGCCGCGTGTCCCGCCCTTGGCCCCGGCCAGGGTTGGACGTTCTTTACGCAGAACAACCCGGCCCTGCCCGTCGGCTTCCAGGGCTCGGCCGTGATCGAGAGCGACCAGCCGGTCGTCGCGCTTTACGCGAAGGACATCCGCCGCAACGGCTTCTTCATGATCGACGGCAACACAACCACGACGCTCGCAGGCTCGAACCGCATGTACCTGCCGCTCATCGCCAACCGCGACGGCGGCCAGGGCGACGCCAATGGTCGCTTCGCCGTACAGAACATGAGCGACACGACCGCTTGCGTCACCCTCACGTACCTCAGCAACTACACAGACGGTGAAGTGCACTGGGATCCGTACAAGCCCGGCACCAGCGGCCAGCGCCAGCAGGGTTGCCCCGAAGGCGGTCGCCCCATCCAGCCGAAGGGCACGATGTTCCGCGACCCCGACACCTTCGGCGTGCGCGCGCCCTTCACGGGAAGCGTCCGCATCGAAACGCACAAAAACGCGCAAGGCGTCGAGGCGAACCAACAGATCCTTACCGCGGCCGCGGACAACTACAACACCATCTACAACCCTTTCACCTCATACCGCGCCATTGACGAGGACGAGATGTCGACGACGATCCTGCTCCCCCTCGTCGATCGCCAGGTCGGCGCGTTCAACGGCTTCAGCACGCGCTTCCAGATCGAGAACAAGGACCCCTCGAAGCCCGCCCAGGTCACGGTCCGTTTTGAGGGCTTCGATCTCGGGAATGGCGGCGTCTTCGTTGCCAAGCAAAACACGTTCACCGTGCGCGGTGCACGCCTCTGCTTCCAGGATCGCGATGACTTCGCGAACTGCCTCGCGGCCGGCGATCGACTACCGAGCAACTGGGTCGGCACGGCGAAGATCACGTCGAATCAGCCGCTCGGCGTGATCGTCAACCGCGGCACCGCCTACGCCGACATCGCCACGAACTACCGCGGCTTCCGCCCCGAAGACGGCGCGCGACGCGTCCTGCTGCCAGTGCTGAACAAGAGCTATGGCCCCGTCGGCAATTTGCGCGGCTGGGACTCATGGTTCCGTGTGCTCGTGGCCGATGGCGGGTCGGCAAACGTATGCATCATCTACAAAGGGCTGGATCTTCCGAACGGCGAGGCTCGCTACTGCATGCAGGTCTTCCGCGAAGCGACCGTCTTCCAGTTCAACGAGGCGTTCTTGCCCAACGGCTTCGCTGGCACGGCGATCCTGGAATCAGACCGTCCGATCGTCGCACTAGCCAACATCTACACAGACGTCTTCGTGGGCGATCCAGATTTGCTCTACAACGGCGTCCCGCTGCCGTAGCGCCGCTTGCTTAACGAGCGCCTTGCCGGGAAAGCACAACCGTCACCGTCCGCCACAGGATCTTCAGGTCACCGACGAACGAGTGCGCGTTCACGTACTCGATGTCGTACCGCATCGTGTCGTCGTACGTGAGGTCGGCACGACCGTTGATCTGCGCCAGCCCCGTTATCCCGGGCTTCACGTCGTGCCGGCGGTGATATTCATCCGGGTACTGCTCAACAAGCTCCGGGATCTCCGGCCGCGGGCCAACCAGCGACATGTCGCCCTTGAGCACGTTCCAGAGGTTTGGCAGCTCGTCCAGGCTCGACGAGCGCAGGAACTTCCCGACGCGCGTCAGTCGCGATGTCGGCGTCGTGAAGACAAACGTCTTGAAGTGAATGGGCTCAAGCTTCGGCGTCTCGTATTTCGCGTGCCCCTCATGCGACATCGACCGGTACTTGTACATCGTGAAGCGTTTTCCGCGCAGCCCCACCCGCGTCTGCGTGTAGATCACCGGCCCCCGCGAGTCGACCTTGATCGCCAGCGCGAACAGCGGGTACGTGATGACGAACGCCACCAGGCCGGGGATGGCAATGAGCACGTCTCGGGCGCGTGTCAGCATGCGTTTCAGATCCGGTTGCCTCGAATGATGTCCTCGACGGCGCTGGCCACGCGTTCGACAGCGACGTCCGTCATACGGGTGTAGAGCGGCAGCGACACCATCGTCTCGAATGCCTCATCCGCCGCCGGAAAGTCGCCCGGCGCCCAGCCGTACGTCTCGCGATAGTACGGGTGGTGGTGAATGGGAATGAAGTGGACGGACGTGCCGATACCGCGTTCTTTCATCTGGACGATGAACTCGTCACGACCAATTGTAAGGGCGTCGGGCCGCAACCGCACGACATAAAGGTGCCACGCGTGCGTGCTCCCCTTGCGCTCGATCGGCAGCACCAGCTCCGGAAGCGCCGCGAACCTGCGATTGAACTCCGCGGCGATCTCTCCTCGCCGTCGCTGGAAGTCATCGAGCCGCCGGAACTGCGCGTGCCCCAGCGCCGCTTGGAGGTCCGTCATCGTGTAGTTGTATCCCGCCGCCAGCACCTGGTACGCCCACGAGCCGCGCTCCGTATACCTGTCCCAGGCGTCGTTGCTCATCCCGTGCAGCCCGAGCAAGCGAGCTCTCGCAGCAAGCTCGCCGTCGTCCGTCGTCAGCATGCCGCCACGCGCCGACGTCACGTTCTTCGTCGGGTAGAAGCTGAACACTGTCGCGTCGCCAAACCCACCAATGTGCTTGCCATCGATGTACGTCCCCATCCCGTGTGCTGCGTCCTCGACGATGCGCAGATCGTGTTGCTTCGCGATCGCCTGCACCTCGCCCATCCGCGCCGCCGAACCGCCGTGATGCACAGGCAGGATGGCCTTCGTGCGCGGCGTGATCGCGCGCTGGACCGCCTCCGGATCGAGGCAGTAGTCGTCGAGCCGCACGTCGGCCAACACAGGCGTCGCGCCTGCGTGGATGATCACGTTGACGCTCGCGCAGAACGTGGTCGGCGTCGTGATCACCTCATCGCCCGGCCCGATACCCATCGCCAGCAGCGCCAGGTGCATGCCCGCCGTTGCCGAGTCCAGCGCGATCGCGTGCTTCGTTCCGGCGAACGACGCGAAGTCCTCCTCGAACGCCTTCACGCGCGGGCCAGGCGCGAGCCACCCGGAACGCAACGTCTCCACGACGGCGTCGATCTCGGCATCGGAGATGTCGGGGAGGTTGTACGGCAGGAAATCTTCGTTGCCGTTCATTGCCTGATGACGGCGACGCCCGCCGGCGTGTTGGCCTCAAGACCGAAGTCCGCCAGCGCTTCCTCGACGCTATTCGCGCCCGGTGGCAGTGTCGTCGTGAACGTATGCGATGTCGTGTTGAGCCCACTGACATCGAAGTCGGGCCGCAGGTTCACGAGAATCGCCCCGCCCGTCACTGTGATATCGACGACGGCTCCCGCGTTGGCAAAATTGACGACCTGCTCGAACGGCAGCGTCGGCAGCGGCGTCGGGCTCGCAGCCACATCCGGGGTGCTCGTCGCGGCGATGGCCGTCTCGCCAGCATCGACGTTGGCGCCGTTGTCGTCGTCCGAAGATGGCCAGACGATGAACAGCACCGCCGCGACGGCAACGGCGATGATCGAGAAGATGACGAGATAGCCAAAGCGGGTGAAATACATGCGCATTAAGGGTAACAGCTTGACCGCCCGTCATCGGCCACACTTGCGGTGCTCCTGCGCAGCGTGAACGTGATTCCGGTTGACATGAGTCAAGCGGCTACGCCAGCGATGGCGCGAATGGTCGCCATCGCCATACGCTATCTGCGATGAAGATTCTCACCATCGTCGGCGCGCGGCCGCAGTTCATCAAGGCGGGGCCTTTCTCGCGAGCCGTGCGCGCACGCCACACAGAAGTCCTCGTCCACACCGGCCAGCACTACGACCCGCAGCTCTCCGACGTCTTCTTCGACGAACTCTCGCTGCCGCGGCCCGAATACCACCTCGGCGTCGGGTCCGGGTCGCACGGCCGCCAGACGGGCCAGATCCTCGAGCGCGTCGAAGACGTCATGCGCCGCGAGACACCGGACGCCGTCGTCATCTTCGGCGACACGAACAGCACGCTCGCCGGCGCTCTCGCCGCCGCAAAGCTTGGCATACCGATCGCCCACGTCGAGGCCGGCCTGCGCAGCTTTGTTCGCGACATGCCGGAAGAGATCAACCGCATCGTCGCCGACCGTCTCTCGACCTGGCTCTTCGCCCCGACGGCCAATGCCGTAGAAAACCTCCGCCTCGAAGGCGTACCAGTCGCGAGTGGAGGAGCCGCATTGTCCCCAACGACCAAGGACCAACGACCAGCTTCCTACCTAACCGGCGACATCATGTACGACGCCCTCCTCCAGAATGCGACCATCGCGCAGCAGCGATCCCGCGTGCTCGATACGCTCGCGCTCCGCCCCGGCACGTACTCGCTTGCGACAATCCATCGCGCTGCGAACACCGACGACGTCGCCAAGCTGGCCGAGATCTTCGACGCGCTGGCGTTGCTCAAGGAGACGGTCATCGTGCCGCTGCATCCGCGCACAAAGGCCGCCCTCATGGGCACTGACATCGAGGTCGACCCGCCCGTCCGCATCATCGACCCCGTCGGCTATCTCGACATGCTGCAACTGCAGAAGAACGCCCGCATGGTCCTGACCGACAGCGGCGGCGTGCAGAAGGAGGCGTACCTCCTCGGCGTGCCGTGCGTGACCATGCGCGACGAGACTGAGTGGGTCGAGACGCTCGAAGGCGGCTGGAACGTCCTCGCCGGCGCCGACTGCGACCGCATCCTAGCCGCCGCCCGCCGCACGCCGCTAACAGGCGACCCACCCGCCGTATTCGGCGACGGCCACGCCGCCGAGAAGATGGTCGCGATCCTGGAACGCACCTAGCGAACCGGCGAGCGTCAATTACACACCCGCATCGCCCGTCTCCCATGTCACTGGTATTCACCGCCGGAAAAGCGGAAACTGTGGGCTGCTCACACGATCACAGAGCGCGGGCTTTTAGCCCGCGATTGACGCGATAGCGGGGGACGGAAACCAGAAGCGTATGACGACGACAGCAGCACGTATCCACGAGACAGCCGAAGTCGACGACGGCGCCAGCATCGGCGAAGGCACCTTCGTCTGGCACCACGCCCAGGTCCGCGAGGGCGCGCGCGTCGGCCGCGAGTGCGTGCTCGGCAAGGGCGTCTACGTCGATAAGGACGTCGTCATCGGCGACCGCTGCAAGATCCAGAACCGCGCCTCCGTATTCCACGGCGTCACGCTGGAGGACGGCGTCTTCGTCGGCCCCCACGCCGTCTTCGCCAACGACACCTTCCCGCGCGCGATCAATCCCGACGGCTCGCTGAAGTCCGAGGACGACTGGACCGCCGAACCCACACACGTCGGGCAGGGCGCATCAGTCGGCGCCGGAGCCGTCGTGCTGCCCGGTGTCACGATCGGCTCGTGGGCGCTCGTCGCGGCGGGCGCCGTCGTCACCGCCGACGTGCCTTCGCACGCCATCGTGAAGGGCAACCCCGCGCGGCTCGCCGGCTTCGCCTGCACCTGCGGCAAGCCCCTCCGCATGGAGAACCCCGGCGACTACCACTGCGACGCCTGCGGCCGCACCTTCGACGCCGCCGCCATGCACGAGTAGCCAGAACGGCCGCACTTCGACCAAGGATGTAACCGATGGCAATTGAGTATCAGGTGAAGTGGGTCGCGCGCGGCGGTAACCAGCCGAACGGCAAGGACTGGGACACGTTTCTCAGTGCGCAGGAAGAGACGCTAAGCGCGATGGGCAAGGACAATTGGCAGCTCACATCGACCCTCCCGGTCAACTACGTAGGTTCGCAAGGGACGACTCTCGGTGGCGTCCTGCTTTACTTCCAGCGCGGAGACTCGTTCTGAGCGACTCGCGTGATCAATCTCGCCGATACACTTGAACGCATGAGTGCGGACGACGACCTTACGCTCTTGCAGTCTCTCGAAATCGACCAGATTTGGTTCGTGCGAGACCACGTGCGAATCGGTCTCAGTGACTATTGGATCGATTGTCTCGACGGTCCGATCGTTACGGTTGGAGGCGTGCCACACAGGTTTCCTGAACTTGGCTCGCACGAAGCCCTGTGGAGTCTGATCGATAAGACCGTGGCCTTCGCGACACTCGATGAAACAAAGGCGCTGAAACTCGAACTCACAGACGGGTCTTCAATTGAAGTCCCGCTCGACGGAGACTTGCCATTCAGCGAACGCATAGTGATCGGCGGCGGTCCAGAGAAGATCATCTGGCCGATCGATGCCGTTGCATCCGTCCGCCGCATCAAACTCGCCCACCCGCTGATCGAAGAAGACGAACTCCGCGCCGTCGCGTTGGCGCTTTCATCAGGCCAGCTTGCCCAGGGCCCACGCGTCGCCGCGTTCGAGGCAGAGTTCGCCGCATACGTCGGCGTGAAACACGCAGTCGCCGTGAACAGCGGCACCGCCGCCCTCCACGTCGCGCTTCTCGCGCACGGCATCGGCTCGATGTCACGCGGTGGTTCGCCCGACGACGAAGTCATCGTGCCAGCATTCTCCTTCGCCGCGACAGCAAACTGCGCCCTCCAGGCCGGCGCACGCCTCGTGTTCGTCGATGTCCGCGAGCATGACTTCAACATCGACACCGACGCCATCGCCGCAGCAATCACACCGCGAACGCGCGCCGTCATCGGCGTCCACCTCTACGGCCAGATGTGTGACACCGACGCCCTAAGTGCGACGTGCGAGCGCAACGGCATCGCCCTGATCGAGGACGCGGCGCAGGCCGTCGGCTCGACGTTGAACGGACGCAACGCCGGTTCGATCGGCGCCGGATGCTTCAGCTTCTACGCCACCAAGAACCTCACGACCGGCGAGGGCGGCATGCTCACAACGAACGACGACGCGATCGCCGAACGCGCCCGCACCCTACGATCGCAGGGCGAACGCACACGCTACGTCACCGAAGAGCTCGGCTGGAACTACCGCATGACCGAGCCCGCCGCCGCCCTCGGCTCCGTACAACTTCGCAAGCTCGACGCCCAGAACGAACGCCGCCGCGCCAACGCCGCCCGCCTGAACGACCTCCTCCGCAATGTCGGAGGCATCGCCACGCCAACGGATCTCGATGGCCGCCACCACGTCTGGCACCAGTACACCATTCGCGTAACCGCCGGCCGCGAAGCCCGCGGCGCGATGCAAGCCGGCCTGCGCGAGAAGGGCATTGAGTCCGCCGTCTTCTACCCCACCCCCATCCACAAACAGCCCCTCTACCAGCGCCTCGGCCTCGGTGGCGCCGAACTGCCCGTCGCCCAGCGGCTCAGCGACGAAGTGCTGTCGCTCCCCGTGCACCCCGGCCTGAGCGACCAAGACATCGAGTCGATCGCGGCAGCCGTCCGCGAGATAGCCCGCTGATCGGGCGCGTTAGACTTGGCCCATGACCCAACCGCTGCGAGTCGCCGTCATCGGACTCGGCGCCATGGGCGCGAACCACGCCCGCATCTACGGCGAAATGCCGGGCGTGGAACTCGCCGCCGGCGCTGATCCCGACGCCTCGCGTGCGGCCAGCGCGCCTCGATTCGACGCGTATGAGGCGATGCTCGATGAGGCGCGCCCGGACGCCGTCAGCGTCTGCGTGCCGACGCTGGCGCACTTCGAAGTCGCCGCTGCTTGCATCGAGCGCGGCATCCCCGTGCTTGTCGAGAAGCCCCTCGCCGCTACGATCGCTGAAGGCGAACGCCTGCGCGATCTGGCGACGGCTGCGGGCGTCACACTGACCGTCGGCCATATCGAGCGCTTCAATCCCGCCGTTATCGAACTCAAGCGTCGCCTCGACGCGGGCGAACTCGGCCGCGTGTACCAGGTGCACGCGCGGCGCGTCGGCCCCTTCCCGCAGCGCGTACGCGATGTCGGCGTCGTCCTAGATCTCGCGCCGCACGACATCGACGTCATGCGCTTCCTCCTCGGCAGTGAGATCGCCCGCGTGCAGGCGGAGACGGAACAGCGGATCGCCACCGAGCATGAGGACATGCTGTCGGGCGTCCTGCGATTCGAGAATGGCGTCGTCGGTGTGCTCGACGTGAACTGGCTGACACCGACCAAGATCCGTGAACTCTCGGTTCTGGGCGAACGCGGCATGTTCGTCGTAGACTACCTCGCGCGGGAACTCACCTTCTTCGAGAACGGAGCAGCCCCCGCGGCCTTGCCGACCGACGATCCCGCATGGGCATCCCGCCACGAGAAGGGCGTGACCGAAGGCCCGCGTCACGCCATCCCCGTGGAAAAGCGCGAGCCACTCCGCTCGGAACTCGAAGCCTTCGTCGCCAGCGTTCGCGGCGAAGCGCCCGTCGCTGTCACGGCCGAGGACGGCCTCGCCGCCATGCGCGCCGCCGAAGCCCTCATCGCCTCAGCTGCGCGCGGCGCCCCGGTCGAGGTGTCGGCGTGACACCATCGCGCAAAGTCTGTATCGCCGGTATGGGAAAGATCGGCATCCCCCTCGCCGTCCAGATCGCCTCGAAAGGCGCGCGCGTCATCGGCTACGACATCAGCGAGGAACGCTGCGCGGACATCAACGCCACCCGCAATCCGCTCATCGGCGAAGCCGGCATCGACGACCTACTGCCGGGTCTCGTCGCGAGCGGAGCCCTGCGCGCAACAACCAACGCAGCCGACGCATCGCGTGATGCCGAGGTCATCGTCTTCATCGTCCCGGTCGATATCGACGACGCCCACAAGCCCGACTTCTCCGTGCTCGACGCCGCCGTCGACGCGCTCGCGCCACACATCAAGCGCGGTGCGCTCGTCATCGTCGAGACCACCGTCCCTGTAGGCACAACCCGAAACCGCGTCGGCGCACGCATCGCGGCCGCTACCGGCATGGCGCCGGCCGCCGACTTCACGCTCGCCTTCTCGCCAGAGCGTGTGTCGTCCGGCGCCGTCCTGCGCGACCTCGCGACGTACCCAAAGATCGTCGGCGGCATCGACGACGCGAGCACGACGGCCGCCTGCGACTTCTACGCCGTCATGCTCGACGCTGAGATCCTCCCCGTGCGCGACGCTGAGACCGCTGAGTTCAGCAAGCTGGCCGAGACGACCTACCGCGACGTAAACATCGCCCTCGCGAACGAGTTCGCCCGCATTGGTGACGCGCTCGGCATCGACACACTCGGCGCGATCGCCGCCGCCAACACGCAACCCTACTCGCACGTCCACGCACCGGGGCCCGGCGTCGGCGGCCACTGCATCCCCGTATACCCGTACTTCATCGCCAACCCGCAGATGCCGGACGATCTCGTGCTCGACACCACGCTCATCACGACCGCAAGGCAGATCAACGACAACATGGCCGCGTACGCGGTCGATCGCCTCGCCGCAGCGTTAGGCTCGCTCGCCGGCACAACCGTCGTCATCCTCGGCCTCGCCTACCGCGCCGGCGTAAAGGAGCCCCGCCACTCAAGCGCGTTCCCGCTCGCGGCCGCACTCCAGGCCAGCGGCGCAACCGTGTACATCCACGACCCACTGTTCCCGGACGAAGAAGTGCGCGTCATCGGCCTCGAGCCACCACCATCCTGGCCCGTCGCCTGCGACGCCCTCGTCGTCCAAGCCTGGCACACTGAGTACGCGACCTTGGACTTCGGTACCTTCGCGGGCCTCCGCGCTGTGCTGGACACGCGTGCTGCCCTCGACCCGAGTGCGGTCACATCACACGGGCTGACGTACATCGGCATCGGCCACTGAGTGGCTGACGCGCTGACAAGCTGACAAGCGCTGATCATAATGCCAAGAAATGATCAAGCGCGTTGATCTATTGTCGCTTCTTTCACTCCTCCCTATACTTCCGGCAAATGGTTACACAGGTGAACGCAATGAAGGTTACGTGTCTACAGGAGAATCTCGCCCGCGGCCTCGGCATCGTCGGCCGCGCCGTCGCCCTCCGCAGCACACTCCCCATCACATCAAACGTCCTCATCGCGACCGAGCACGGCCGCATCAAGCTGGCCGCCACCAACCTCGACATCGCCCTGAGCTGCTGGATCGGCGGCCAGATCGAGGACGAAGGCGCGATCACCGTGCCCGCCCGCCTCATCGCCGACTTCGTGAACTCCCTCCCGCAGGAGAAGATCGACCTCACCCTCAGCCCGCGCTCGAAGCAACTTAAGCTGGTCTGCGCACGCAACGAGGCGACGATTGGCGGCATGGACGCGGACGACTTCCCACCCATCCCCGCCGTCGAAGGCGACACATACGAACTCGATGCCAAGATCCTGCGCGAGGCGATCACGCAAGTCGTGTTCTCCGCCGCCACCGATGACTCGCGCCCCGTCCTCACCGGCGTCGACCTCGTCGTTGAAGGCGACGTCCTGACGCTCGCCGCCGCCGACGGCTTCCGCCTCGCCGTGCGTACGCTCAAGCTCAAGAAGAAGGCCGCCGAGAAGCAGGAAGTGATCGTGCCCGCCAAGGCGCTGTCCGAACTGAACCGCCTGCTCCAGGATCAGGAAGACCCGGTCGCGATGACCTTCAACGCGAACAAGACGCAGGTCATGTTCCGCCTCAAGGACATCGAGCTCGTCGCGCAGCTCATCCAGGGCACCTTCCCCGACTACAGCCGCCTCATCCCGAAGGAGTGGGGCAGCCGCGCCGTCGTCGAAGTCCGCGACTTCCTTCAGGAGACCAAGATCGCCTCGATCTTCGCCCGCGATGGCAGCGGCATCGTCCGCATCACGTTCGAGGGTGGTGAAGGCGCCGCCCCCGGCCAGATGACGGTGTCTGCGCGCGCTGAAGAGATCGGCGACAACGAAGGCAAGCTCGACGCCCAGGTTGAAGGCGAAGCATCGAAGATCGCCTTCAATGGCCGCTACCTCCAGGACGTGCTCGCCGTTCTTGACGGCGGCCGCGTCGCGCTCGAGACCACCGGCCCCTCGCAACCCGGCGTCATCAAACCGCTGGACAACGAAGACTACGTCCACGTCGTCATGCCCATGTTCGTCCAGTGGTAGCAGTCCGATCGAACGGCTAAACGAGAACTAACCTTTCTTTTCGAGCGTGGAAAAGAAAGGTTATTCGTTCTAACGAAGCTAGTGCTTTGAGGAGTTGCGCTATCGCGCCCGCGGGCTGTGCATCGCGCCACTCGCGATCGGCTCGTCGATGTACAGATCGCCGTTACGGATCTTGATGTTGAACCCGCAGGTCGGGTTCGTGCAGGCCCACGCCTTGAAATGTATCGACGCCCCCTGCGAGCCAAAGTCCGAAAGCGGCACTAGGTCGCCTTCCTTGCACTTCTGGCACATCGGGAAACTGGGGATCTCCATCGCCACGGCCGCCTCCACCACCCGCGGTCATCATCGCCGCAGGACCGCCGCCCACCCGGGCCAAACGCGGGGACGCCACAACCGCTCCCCGCCGTAGTGCGGCAAGCATATAGCCGGATTTAACACATCGCAATTGACAAAGGACGGCTACGCCGCCACCCCCCGAACCCAACCGCGAGCCTGAAGCTAGCGATAGTTCCCGAACTGCAACTCCACGTCGTAGTCCTCGCCCTTCAGCATCGTCATCACGTCCTGCAGGTCATCCCGCGACGGCGACGAAATCCGCACGGCATCGCCCTGGATCGCCGCCTGCACGCGTTTCAGCTTCTTGTCCTTGAGGAACTTGACGATCGCTCGGCACGTGTCCTGCGAGATGCCCTGCTTCAGCTTCACCACTTGCCGCACGGCACCGCCCGTCGCCGGCTCGATCTTGCCGCGGTCCAGGTTCTTGATCGGCACTTTCCGCGTGAACAGCCGGTCCTGGATCACCTGCCACATTGCGTTCAGGTAGTACTCGTCCGACGCCGTCAGCGTCAGCGTGCCCTCCTTGCGGTCGTACTCCAACTCTGCGTTCTGCCCCTTGAAGTCGTAGCGCTGGCCGATCTCCTTCTGCGCCTGGTTCACGGCGTTGTCGACCTCCTGCAGGTCCACGCCGGATGTCACGTCGAATGATTGTGTCTGTGCCATGTTTGGGTTCCTCCCGTCCGCAGAATCGCACAGCCCGCCAACGCGAGCAACCAACTCGCCACGTGTGTGCCGCCTCAGCGAACACGGCGCCGATCGAGCGTTGCTTCGGGCAAACCCCACTGTAACCAGTCACCTGTCACCTGTAACCTCAAACCATGGATGCGGAAGCAGTCGTCATCGGCGCCGGCGTTGTAGGTCTCGCCATCGCGCAAGAGCTCGCGCAGTCGCGACAGGTCGCCGTCATCGACCGTCACGGCGGCTACGGCTACGAGACCAGCAGTCACAACAGTGGCGTCGTCCACGCCGGCATCTACTACCCCAACGGCAGCCTCAAACACACCTTGTGCCTGGAAGGCAACGCCCTCACCTATGCCTGGTGCGCCGAACACAACGTCCGCATCAACCGCCTCGGCAAGCTGATCATCGCCGTCGACGACACAGAACTCGACGCGCTCGATGCGGTCGCCGCACAGGCCACGGCTAACGGCGTCCCCGGGATCGAGCGCATCGACAACGAGCGTCGCCTTCACGAACTCGAGCCTTCGGTGCGCGCCGTCGCCGCCCTCTGGTCCAGCACCAGCGGCGTCGTCGACCAGTCCGGGTACATGGCCTCGCTCGCGAACGCCGCGATCGAACACGGCGCCTGGATCGCCCTCAAGCACGAGGTCGCCGCCATCGCCCGCGTCGAGGGCGGATTCGAGCTCACGATGACCGGCCCCGACGATATCGAGACGACGATCACGACGGAGACCCTGATCAACAGTGCCGGACTCGGCGCGCCGGCCATCGCCACCATGCTCGGCTGCCCGCTCGACGGCAGCGACAATCCCGCCATCCCACCCCTTCGCCAGACCGTGAACAAAGGCCGCTACTACGACATCGTCGCCCCCGACAAGGCGCGCGCCATCAAGCACCTCATCTACCCCGTCCCGGAGCACGCAAAGGGCGGACTCGGTGTGCACGTCACGCTTGATGTCGATGGCGGCGTCCACCTCGGCCCGGACACGGAATGGCTCGACGACGGCCACGTACTCGACTATCGCGCCGACGACCTCCGTCGCGCCGACTTCCACGCCGCTGCGAGCCGTTACTTGCCGTCGCTCGAACTGGACGACCTCGCCCCCGGCCAGGTCGGCTATCGCCCGAAGCTCCAGGCCGCCGGCGGTCCACAGGCCGACTTCCTCATCTGGCGCTACGGATCCTACGTCCATCTCGGCGGCATCGAGTCGCCTGGTATGACCGCCGCGCTCGCCATCGCCCGCCACGTGAAGCAACTGCTGTAGAGGCTTGTGTCGCTCGATGTGGGCGATTGCTTCCTCGTCCAGACGCTACGGCGCACGGCCAAGACTCGCGGTGGATGCACGGCCGTTACCTCGTCGTCGGCCGCGTCCGTCCCGCCGCCTCAGCGTAGTCCCAGACGCCCAGCGAGGGCGCAGGAACCCCGATCGACGTCAGGATCGTGCAGACGTGCGCGCGATGCTCGTTGCCATGATGCAGCGCCTGCGCGATATGCACGCCGTCAGGGACCTCGTAGCGCGTCCCGTCTGGCCACGCGATCGTGATCGTCCGCTCGGCGTCGACTGGCGTGGTGAGGTATCGCTCCCAGCGTTCAGCAAGCGCCGCGGCCTGCTCCAGCAGCGCTGCGATCGAAGGCCCAGCCTCGACTCGCACGTCCTCGTCCGTCATAACGCGCGCACAGTACCGCGACTCCGCCGTCACGACGTGCCGCAGCGTGTCGATGATGCTGCCGTACGTGCCTGCGACCGTCGCCTGCATCTGCTCATCAGACAACGCCTGACACACGAGCAGCAGCTCGCGCATAGCCCACGCGTCATGCCGAAACGCATCAACAAGCCCGTCGTTCATATCAGAACCTCAGGTGCGCTCCGGACGTTCCTTGCCCGTCACCTGCTGTCTGGCCGTCTACTCTTCACCGACCAACGAGCGACGGACTTGCGACAGCGCCAACAGGACCTCACCCAGATCCAGATCTACCCTCTGGGCCTCTGTGTCTCTGTGTTTTCGCCTCTCGACGATCGCTGACCGCTGACCACCTACTTCTTGTAGTCCAACACCAGCACCTGCGTCGTCTCCGGCAACGAGCTCTTGGTCACCGCGATCTTCGCGTGGTGCTCCTCCTCCTTCACGCCCATCTCTTTCAGGAAGCGGTCCAGAGGGTCAAGCTTGTAGGTGTCAGCGTCCGTCTTGTAGTGCATGGGAATGACGAGCTTTGGTTCAAGCAGCGCGACCGTCTCGGCGGCAGGCGCCGCGTCCAGCGCGCATCCACCACCAACCGGCACCAGCAGGATGTCGATGGCGCCGATCTCCTCTGCCTGATCCGAGGTCGGCACTTGGCCGATCGCGCCCAGGTGGCCTATGCGGATGTCCTCCAGGTCGATCACGAACGCGATATTTCGCCCCGCTACTTGCTGCGCGCCGTCCTTCTCCTTGCCGCGCGCCGTCGCAACACCCGCCAGCGATACGCCCCGGATCTCGAACTCCCCCGGACCATCGATCACGCGCGGGTCGCTTGCGATCGCGCCCACAGCGTTGTGCGCGGGATCGTCGCAGGACACCGTAATCAGGTCCGCCGTCGGGCGTCCAAGACTGTAGCCGGCCTTCTTGTCAGTGGGATCCGTGACGACGGTCGCCTCCTTCGCGCGAATGCGAAAGCAGCCGTGTCCAAGCCATGTTATTTCCATAGATCCTCATGATATCAGCGCGATGACCGGTGCAGAACTGTGGTCCAGCGTGACCGACCGCTCCTCACTCTGATCGTCTTTTGTACTTTGTTCTTTCCGCGCGCGTCGCTTCGCTCGTTGGAGGACGTGGTCCTGCGTTGCTTCGGATGTTTGATTGCTTTTGAACGTGTTTGATGGTCCTTGATGGTTCGGCGGCTAAACGATCAAGAGCTGCCCGCAGAGGTGGAGTTCGTTTGGCAGTTTTGGGTTGTTGAGGCCCCGTCCTCAACATTGGTACCCCCCGGTTCGCACCCGGCGACCCTTTGCTGGGGCCAGTCGTTCCGCAGTTTCGGCCTGGCGGCTTTCTGGCGATCGGCACGTGAAGTTTGCTTGGCCGTTCGAGGGTGACGCGGCTGGCGCGCTCGCATTTGTCTTGCGGTGAATCATGGTGGCGCGAGTCTAGGCGAGTCGCGTCGAAGGTCAACGCTCGTGATGACACTCTGGCCGTGTGCGAAGGGCGTCGAGCTTACGGCAGGTAATTGAGGGGGTTCTGGCGCACGCCGTTGTCGATAACTTCGAAGTGCAGGTGAACACCTGTGGAGTATCCGCTGTTGCCAACGATGCCGAGCGCCTGTCCCTGCGAGACGTACTCGCCTTGCGACACGTAAATCGAGTTCAGGTGGCCGTACAGCGTTTCAATGCCGCTCTCGCTCATGATCACAACATAGAGCCCGTACGAGCAGCAGGCATTCCCGCCGGCGAAGATCACGGTACCGCTCGTCGCCGCCGCAACAGCCGCTCCTTGTAGGTTGTACCCGTCGATATCGATCCCCAGCGGGTGCCCGCCGCCATAGTAGCTCGACACCGGCCCGCTCAGCGGCCAAATGAGGCCCGCGCTCGAACTCGACCCGCCACCAACGATTGTGTCATCCGCGCTCTCGTCGCCCGAGCCGTCGTCTTCGCTGACCTCATCATCGGCGGACTCACCGTCCTCCGCCGATGCGTCTTCCTCGGAAGTCTCATCCTCTGTCGGCTCTTCCTCGAACGGTGCTGCCGGGATGATCGTCGCGTCCGGCACGAAGACGACTTGCGTCTCCATCAGGCTGTTCGCGTCCGCAATGCCGTTCGACGCAAAGCCTGTGATCGCCGTCACGTCAACGTCGTATCGCGCCGCGATATCGCTCAGCGTCTCGCCATAGCGAACCTCGTGCAGGATGCCGTTACCGGCGGGAATGATCACCGACTGCCCGACCGACAAGAACCCGCCCGCGGCCAGCTCCGCGTTGTTCGCCAGGATGTATTCCGCCGAAATACCGTACTGCTCCGCAATCGAATACACGGAGTCGCCGTCCTGCGCCGTATGAACCCGATACGCAGGCACCACCGTTGGAATCGGTTCCGCCGCCTCGCGCAAGAGCGCGTCTTCTTGCTCGACGATGGGCGCTGCCGTCGCCGTGGGTGAAGGCTCCGGCGGTGCGCTGAACGCCTCAACATCTCCGGACACTTCCTGGGAGGGCGCCGCGACCATGCCAGTCATCCCCGGAAGCGTCTTGTTGTTCGTACCTGCCCGCACAACGGCTTTGTCTGCAACAGCGGAGTTAGTCGTCGCGGCGGGCATGGAAAGGCCGCTCACGGGAGCGGCAAAGACGCTGCGTTCATTGTTGAACGGTGCGTTGGAGATGGTGGCGTAGCCTACGGCGGTGAGGATCAGCAAGAGCACAAGGCCATGCACGTAAGACCTGTGCTTGTGCCGCGCTTTGTGCGCGGGGTTCGACGTCGTGCCCTGTAAACGCGCTCGCTTGTCCTGAAATGAGCGCGGGCTGAGCGTGCCCCTGATTGCTCTCTGCCTCCCGCTATACGACGGACTCTGCCTGCGGGTTGTCCGTCGCGTTCGCCCACCGATCGTGGGCGCAACCCCACAGTGCGTGGGCTTTGGCAAGGTTGGCGCCGATATGGCTCCCCAACTCGTCGGTTATTCTACCCCACTGGATCAGCCGCCAACCTTGATCGGCTTAACATATGGATTCTCGGCATCCATACACGCTGCTTTAATGTGGGCTTCTCAGATACGAACCCAACACTTCCCACTAATTCCATATCTCTATACTGATCATGGAAACCCCTGATAGGACACGTGCCAATTGATCGATGCAGCGCATATCCAAGTAAGAGCGGGAGATGGTGGCCATGGACTCATCGGCTTTCGCCGTGAGAAGTTCGTTCCTCGTGGCGGACCCGATGGGGGCGATGGCGGACGCGGTGGCAACGTCATCCTCGTCGCAAACCGTGGAGTGAACGGGTTGGGCCAGTTTCGATTCAAAAAGCTGCACGCGGCCGAGCGAGGCGGAAATGGCGGTGCCGACAACAAGCACGGCAAGAACGGTGGCGACCTCGAACTGCTCGTCCCGCCCGGCACCATCGTTAAGAACGCCGAAACGGGCGAACTCCTCGGCGAGCTGGTCGAGGAAGGCATGCGGCTGCGGGTCGCGTCCGGAGGCAAGGGTGGCCGCGGCAACGTCCACTTCAAGACGCCCAGCAACCAGGCGCCTCACATCTCTGAGACAGGCCAGGGCGGTGAGGAAGTAGCCCTCGATCTCGAACTAAAGCTGATCTCCGATGTCGGCCTCGTCGGCCTGCCCAACGCCGGCAAGTCGACGCTCATCTCTGCCGTCTCTCGCGCCCAGCCCAAGATCGCCGACTATCCCTTCACCACGTTAGAGCCCGTGCTCGGCGTCGTCGAGGTCGGTTACGACTCCTACGTCATGGCCGACTTGCCCGGGCTCATCGAGGGCGCCCATACAGGCCACGGCCTCGGTATTGAGTTCTTGCGCCACGTCGATCGCACGCGGCTTCTTATCCACGTCGTCGACGCCTCACAGCCGGATCCCGCGCACGACATCGCCGTCATCGACAACGAGTTGTCGTCCTATGCCGAGTCTCTCGGCCAGCGTCCGCAGATCATCGCCTTCAACAAGATGGACGTCCCCGAAGCCGCCGAGCGCGAAGAAGAGTTCCGCGAACTGGCGAAGGGCCTCGACCGCCCGTGCCTGTTCATCAGCGCCGCGGGCCGCCAGAACACGAAGGACCTCGTGAAGGTGGCCTTCGAGATGCTGGAGCGCATCCGCGAGGAGGAGCCGCTGCCCCAGCCCGGCGATGAAGTCGAGATCCTGCGCCCACGTCCACGCGGCCCGCGCTTCACGATCGACCACGAAGGCGACGGATGGCGCGTGACCGGCGACCAACCCGTCGTTCTCGTCGAAATGCTCGGCCTCCAGTCCGACGAGTCCCGCGCCGAGACCATCCGCCGCCTGGCCCGGATGGGCGTCGTCAGTGCCCTTCGCCGCGCCGGCGTAAAAGAAGGTGACCGCGTCCGCTTCGGCAAAGTAGAACTCCGCTGGGAAGACGAATGACGCAGCGCGAGCGTTCTACCTCGGCCCGTAGCGCGGTCGTCGTGCCCCGTAGCGCCGCCGTCTTGCGCTGTAGCGTGGGCTTTTCAGCCCGCGCGGTCGGCGGAATGCGCGATGTGCCTCGCCCCACCGACGACCGCCAACCGACGACTGAAGACCCGTGCGAGTAGGCATCCTCGGCGGCACCTTCGACCCCGTCCACAACGGACATCTCGCGATCGCCCGCGCCGCCCGCGCCGCCCTCGCGCTCGACCTCGTGCTCTTCGTCCCCGCCGGCGATCCCTGGCGCAAGACGCGCGATCGCACACGCAAGATCACCGCGTCCGAACGCCGCCTCGCCATGCTCGAACTCGCGATCGCAGATGACAAGACCTTCGGCATCAGCGACATCGAACTGCGCCGCGAGGGCCCTTCCTACACCGCGGACACACTCGCAGCCCTCGCTGGCGAACGCCTCGACGATCAGTTCTGGTTCATCGTCGGCGCCGACGCCCTCGCCGACATGCCGCACTGGAAGAATCCAGAGCGCATCACCCGCCACGCAACGATCGCCGTAACAGCCCGCCGCGGTTCCGACATCGACGCCGCAATCGCAGCCGTCCCCGACCTAAAAGACCGCATCGAACGCTTCGACATGGCCCCCTGGAACGAATCCGCCAGCGAAATCCGCCGCCGCACCGCCGCAGGCCTACCCATCGACGATCTCGTCCCAACAGCTGTCGTCCGCTATATCGCTGAAACCGGACTCTATAGTTCACCCTGACAACTGAAGACCGACGACCGAGGACTTACGCTATGCCCCCATTCAAGTTCGAAGCCATCATCGGCTACGCCACCGCAGACGGCGAAGAAGCATCGCACTTCTTCGAGCACACCCTCGGCCTGGAACTCGGCGCCGAAGACGCCGGCATGCGCTTCTACCAGCTCGGAGACGGCACGACGCTCACCGTAGACGCAACAGGCCGCGCCAAAGGCGACCCCCCGTACATGCTCTTCAGCACCGAAGACGTAGTAGCGGCAGCCGAGTACTTCCTCGAAAAAGGGTGCGCCGTAAAAGAACTGCCCTGGGCCCGCGGCGCTGGCTTCATCGCCCACTCACCGGACGGGCACGCTGTCGCTGTTATCGCGTCGGCCGCGCTTGAGGAGGAGTAGGCCAGCAGAGTCGCCTAACGCCTATTCTCCCAACACTTCGCGCACGGTTGGCAAGAGAAGCTTCCTGATATCGTCCTTCGCGATGAGCGGTACGCCTAGCTCGGCTGCCTTCTCATACACGTCCGGGTACTGCGACTCCGCCGTTTGCATGATGACCGGGAACGACGCACCTCGATGCAAGCGCGCGGCCTCGACGACTCGCCAGCCGCTTCCCCGTGGCATCCGAAAGTCAGTTACGGCGAGCTCGAACTCCTCGTTCGTATCGGCTAGCAATATGGCAGCCTCTCGCCCATCCTCGACTGCGACACACGTCAGTCCGACACTTTCCAGCATTTTCACGATGCTGTACCGCCAGGCGTACACATCCTCGGCGACCAAGACGCGACGTTGATCAGACCCGTCTGACCTATTGGTCGATTTCACTTTAGGCTTTCGGTCAAGAAGGCTCATGACGCGCTCAGACGACTCTGCGAACCTACTCGTCCCGCTGCCCCCGCAGGTAGTCCTCGAGGTCGGCGATGATCGAGCCGGAGTCCGGCAGCTCCGCGGGTGGCGCTTCGCTCACGTTGCCGCCGAAGCGCGAACCCTGCGTGTCGTATCGCTCCTCAAGCGCGCGGATCTGCTGCTGCACCTCCGCGTTGTCGCGCACCGCCGCCGACACCTGGCGTTCGAACTCGTTCGCCACCGCGCGTAGCTCACCGAGATTCATCTTCAGCCCCAGCGACTCGTCGAGCGCGTCGAGCAGGCCGTACGCCGTCTTCGGGTTTGGTGTGCCGCCGAGGTAGTACGGCGTCGCCGCCCACATGCTCGCGACCGGCAGCTCCGCGTCGCGGCAGGCGTTGTGCAGCACGCCGATGATGCCCGTCGGCCCTTCGTAGTTCGACCGCCCGATCCCGCGCGAGACGAACTTCGCCTGCACCGCTTCTTCTGTGCTGAATCCGGTCAGCGGCACCGGCCGCGTGTGTACGGCGTCCGTCACGATCGAACCGAGGGTGACTAATCGCCGTGCGCCGACCGACCGCGCGAGGCGGATGATCTCGCCGCAGTACGTCCGCCACTTGAAGTTCGGCTCCACGCCGGACATCATCACCGCCGCCGGCGACGTCGTGTTGCCGCTGAAGGCGAAGAACTCGTTCGTTGGCCAGACGATCTCGCGCGTGTTGCCGTCCGCGATCTTGATGGTCGGCCGCGTGTCCGTGAAGCTGTAGAAGTCCTCCGCATCCATCTTCGCGAAGGACTGCGCTTTCCAGGCATCGATCAGGAAGCGCACCGCCGTCGTCGCCGACTGGCCGGCGTCATTCCACCCCGAAAACGCCGCAATCACGTTCGGATGCTCAAGCTCCGGAAGCTGCTCGATTTCCATACTCAAAGCCTAACATCTGGGTCAACAAGCGCAGCATGGGGGCTCTCCGTCATTCAGAGCGAAGCGATGAATCTAGCGCGAAAGTGACCGCTGCCACATGCGCCAGCGCCGCAGAGACCTCACCAGGATCCCCGTCGATTCTCTGTGCCTCTGTGTGTAGTTCGACCGTCGACCGACGCCTACCAGGGCCGCAGGTCGCCATCGTCGAAGCACGAGGACGGCGAGAGGGCCATGCGCAGGAACATATCGCTGTAGCCCGAGGCCGGCGCCGTGTGCCCCGCCCAGTGTTCGCGCTCAGCGTCCGGCAAGGCCGTCATCACCGATTGCCAGGAGACGTGCACGGTCGCCTCGTCCGTCGCGATCCCGAAGTCGATCGTGAATCCGCCCTGCTTCCGCACGCGGCCGACCGTCTCCGTGCGCATCACCTGGCACGCAGCGTCGTCGCGATAGCGCTGCAGAACGGCTACATCGAACCCCACCTGCAACAGCGCCGGATCACCATTCCTCAGAGCCCGCTGCTGCGTCACCCGCAGAAAGTCCGACACAAGGCACCTCGCTTCAACGAAAGATGGAGGCCGGACAGCGAACCGTCCAGCCTCCATCGTCTAGCATCCAGATTCTAGATCACTTCTCGATCGGCACGTCGATCAGCGAGCCGTACTCCGTCCACGAGCCGTCGTAGTTGCGCACATTCGGGAAGTCCAGCAGGTGCTTCAGCGCGAACCACGTGTGTGACGACCGCTCGCCGATGCGACAGTAGGCGATGACGTCCTTGTCCTTCGACACGCCTTTGCTGCCGTACAGCTCGGCCAGCTCCGCCGCCGACTTAAACGTGCCGTCTTCCTTCACCGCCTGCGCCCACGGCACGCTCGCGGCGCCGGGGATGTGACCCATGCGCTGTGCCGTCTCCGGCAGTCCGGGCGGCGCCATGATCTCGCCGTTGTACTCGGCGGGCGATCGCACATCGACGAGCGCGTTCTTCGAGTTGCCCAGGGCGCCGAGCACGTCGTCCCGTCGCGCGCGCAGCGCTTTGTTCGGCTCCTGTGCCTTGTACGACGCTGCAGCCGGCGACGGAACATCCTTCACGAGCGGGCGGTTCTCGTCGGCCCACTTCTTGCGGCCGCCATCCATGAGCTTGAGGTTCTTGTGGCCGTACATCTCCAGCACCCAGAACGCGTAGGCCGCGAACCAATTGTTGTTGTCGCCGTACAGAACGATCGTGTCGTCGTTGCCGATGCCGGACTTCGACAGCAGCGCCGAAAGGTCGTCCTTGGTGATGATGTCGCGCCGCACCTGGTCCTGCAGCTGACTCGTCCAGTTGAAGCCGACGGCGCCGTCGATGTGGCCTTCGTCGTAGGCCGTCGTGTCGACGTCTACTTCGACGAGCTTGATCTTGTCGCGATTGCCCGCGACCCATTCTGTGGAAACGAGAACATCAGAAGCCATGCGTTCCTCCTTCGAACACTGTCCCGTGCAAACGTGCACGCGCTTTTCAGTTTGTGACGGTCAGCCAGTGCGCGATGCACCGGGAATACCATTGTAGAGTAACTCGCTCAACAATATCAAGTTAGTCCCTCAGGCTGCTGCCTGCGAGGAAGCTGTCGCTCGCCATCAAGGCGCCCAGCAGCAGGATGAGCACTGAGAGTCCGAGCGTCGCCATCGAGGCCATCATCGATGCCCGTCGCGCGTCTTCGAGTTCGATCTCGGTCGCGCCACGCTCTCGCAGCTCTTGCAGCCTCTTCCCGAAAACCATCCCGTGTAGCGCCGTCAGGACGACAACTGCCAGGAACAGCATGAACTTGATGTTGAATACCCAGAAGAACCGCGTCAGGTCGAACTTGCCGTCATCCTGAGCCACCTGGAAGTTCCAGAGGCCCGTCAGAAGCAGGAGCACAAGCGCCCCGCCGCCAAGCATCCCGAATCCACGCGTGATCGTGCGCGTAAGGTCCTGCCGAACCTTCGCGTCCTGCACCGTCCGGATCGCCGGCATCGCGATTGCCGCCAAGAAGATCTGCGGCCCGATGAAGACCACTGCGCCGAGCAGGTGTAACCAGAGGATGATCGCGTCAAACATGCACGGCAAGTGTACGACTGGCGCGCGCGCCGGGGAACCCAAAACAGAACATTGACATCCAGCCAGCCTGCCCCGACGCGATCGCTCGCTATCCTGAGTGGACTCCACGAAAGGCGCCCCTAAACTGAAACGCTCACTCGCCCTCACGTTCCTGCTGTTGCTGACAGCGATATCCGCGGCTGCGTGCTCGACCGTGTTCGGCGGCGATCCCGAGCCGACCGCTACCGTCACGGCCATCCCGCCTTCGCCGACGCCCGAAGGTCCCGACCTCACCGTCTTCCGGAACTTCAGCTATCCCATCGCCGGTGCTTGCATCCCCAGCGGCGACCAACTTATGCCCAACGCCCCGCGCGAGTACCGCAGCGGCCTGCATGAGGGCGTCGACTTCTACACCTTCGACAACTGCGTCGAGATCACCGTCGAGACGCCCGTGCTCGCAGCGAAGGATGGCACCGTCGTCCGCGCCGACTTCGACTACACACCTCTCACACCGGAACAGCTCGACATTGCCAACGCAACGATCGCGGCCGGACAGCCGAACGCGTTCGAGGTGGTCGATCTCTTCCGCGGCCGACAGGTCTGGATCGACCACGGCAAGGGCATCGTCACGCGCTATGCGCACCTCAGCGCAATCGCGCCGGACATCACCGTCGGCCAGGAGATCGCAGCGGGCACCGTGATCGCGTACGTCGGCGACAGCGGTACACCCGAATCGCTCTCGAACCCCGGCGCCGAGATCCACCTTCATTTCGAGTTGCGCGCGGGCGAAACGTTCCTCGGCGCGGGCGTGTCGCCGGAGGACGTTCGCTTGCTCTACACGCAACTCTTCGCACCACTCCCATGAGCCCGCAAAACGAGATCCCGCTCGACGAAGACTCCGGCGTCGAAGAGCGTCCGCAGAACCGGCGGGAGTGGTCGGGCGCGCTCCGCAGCATCGTCCTGCCGTTGCTGCTCGTCGCCACGATCGTCGGCGTCCTGCTCTACGTCGAGCGTACGCGCGGCAGCGGCAGCCAGGACGCCGGCGGCTACGGCACCGTCGCGCTGCCCACCGCCCTCAACCCCGACGGCAAGGACGTCTCCACCGAAGTCGGCGATCTCGCCCCCGACTTCCTCCTCCAGACCCCCGATGGCGGCGAGCTGCGGCTGAGTGATCTGCGAGGCACCGCCGTGCTCGTGAACTTCTGGGCCTCATGGTGCGTGCCCTGCCGCGAAGAGATGCCGCGCATCGTCCGCGCCCACGACTCCAACGCAGACGACGGATTCACCGTTGTCGCCGTCGACCTGCAGGAGAACGACGGCATCGTGCAGGACTTCGCCGACGACTTCGGCATGGACTTCCCGATCGTCATCGACCGCACCGGCGAGGTCGGCGAGACATGGCGCATCGGCGGCCCGATCGAGGGCATACCCTCGTCCTACTTCATCGACGGCGATGGCATCGTTCAAGCCCGCGTCTTCGGTCCGATGTCTGAAGAGACCCTCGCCCAGAACATCGACCTCATCATGGAGTAGGGGCGCAGCCTGCTGCGCCCGCGCCGGTGTCAGAAGCCGCGTCTTCGAAAACTGCAGGCTCATGGACGCGGCGAAGTGCCACAGCCGCGCTACAGTGAACGACAATGACCTCACTCCTCGAACCAACACCACCGCCCTCGACCGCGCGCGACGCCGCCCTCGACCACATCGAGTACGTCCCGCCGACTGCGATCCCGCTTCCGGCGCCCGGCCCGAAAACCAGCGCCAACCGCATGCTGAAGTCCGCGGCCGCCGTCGCCCGGTACTCCGCACCCGAAGCCCTGCGCTATGTCCGGCGGCGCGGCCGTCCTGCCAGTGAAGAAGTCGACCAGTACAACCCGGCCGTGCGCGCCGTTCGCCTCGCGTTCGGCGATCTCGGCGCGACCTACGTGAAGTTCGGCCAGTTCGTCGGTTCCGCGCCTGACATCGTCGGCGAGCAGATCGCCGATGAGTTCCGCTCCTGCCTCGATGCCGGGCCGCCGATCCCGTTCGAGCAGGTGCGCTGGATCGTCGAAGAGGACCTCGGCCGCCCGCTCGCAGAACTGTTCGCCGGCTTCGAACGGCAGCCGATCGCCGCGGCATCGATCGCCGCCGTCCACCGCGCGACGTTGCACACCGGCGAGCGCGTCGCCGTGAAGGTCCTGCGCCCCAACATGGAGCAGATCGTCGCTGCCGACCTCGGCGTGATGACGCTGCCCGTCCGCATCGCCGCCGAACAAGGCTTCGACCGCGCGATGGATCTTCTCGGCTTTCTCGTCGGCCTCCGCGAGCAGGTGGCCGAAGAGTTAGATCTCCGTAACGAAGCGCGTGCGATGGTCGCCTTCAAGGAAGTTCTCGCCGAACTACAACTCGATCTGCTCGTCGTGCCGCGCACTTACCCAGAGCTGTCATCGCGCCGTGTGCTGACGATGGAGTTCCTCGATGGTGTCCCGCTCGACGCGATGGAGAACATCGAGCGCATGGGCCTCGACCCGCGCCCGTACGTGCGACAACTCATGCAGGCATGGATCCTGACCGCCGATCGCTTCCGGGCGTTTCATGCTGATATCCACGCAGGCAATCTGCTCATGATCCCTGGCGCGAACGGTGACCTGTCAGCAGCAAAGCTTGGCATGCTCGACTGGGGCATCGTCTGCCGGCTCGACGACATCAACCACGGCATGGTGCATCTCATCCTGCGCGCGTCGATCGGCGAAGAGGACGCGTGGGATGACCTGTCGGATCACTTCATGCGCATCCAGGGCGACAGCCTGATCGAGGGTTTCGGCCTGACGCACGAGCAGGGACGCAAGCTCATCCGCAACCTGATGGAGCCGATCATCACGCAGCCCGTCGGTGAAGTCAGCATGTCGTCGCTCTTCGGCAGCAGCGACGACGCAGTCTTTCTCGCGACGGGCGAGCGCCCCGTGCGGCGAACATGGATCGAGCAGCTCAAGCACAATCGGCGCATCGCGCGTACAAACCGCATCAAGATCCGTGACGGCGTGCCCGAGGATCCGACGCAACGCATCTCATTCCTCGCCGCCAAGCAACTCGTCTACCTCGAGCGGTACTGGAAGCTGTATCTGCCCGAGGAGCCGCTGCTTGGCGACCACGAGTTCATCAAGAAAGTCCTCAGACGAAGCTGATTTCGCTCCGTGATCCATTGACAGTTGAGCATCTACTCAACTATCATGGAGCCATGAAGACTGCTCTGAAGGCCGCCGCCCCGACATCGACATCGCGAGCGGCGAAGGCATCGGCCGTCGAAGCCTGCGACACGCAGTACATCGACCAGGAGCGCGTAGAGGCGGTGCTGTGCAGCCTCGTCGAGCGCGACGACGCGCAGGATGTCGCCAACGTCTTCCGCGTGCTCGCCGACCCCACCCGCGTCGCCATCGTGCATGCGCTTTCGCTGGCGGAACTGTGCAACTGCGACCTCGCGTCGATCCTCGGCATCACCGAGTCCGCCGTCTCGCACCAGATGCGGGAGCTGCGGCTGATGAAGATCGTCTCCGCCGAGAAGCGCGGACGGATGGTGTACTACCGCCTCACCGACACCCACATCCGCCACATCTTCGAAGATACACTCCGCCACGTGCGGGAGGGCGCATGAGCGCGATCGCGTCTCAGTCGACAACTGCGACGGGCGAAGGCGCAGCTTCGCAGCGTGCCCGTCCTCCTGGGCTTTTCGGCGACGCCCTGAAGTGGAAGCGCCGCGCCCTCCTCCTAGTCTGGATCGGCCAGCTGTGGAACATGATCGAAGCAACCGTCGGTCTCGCGACGGGTGTCGCTACGAGCAGCACCGCGCTCATCGCCTTCGGCTTCGACAGCGTGATCGAGCTAGCCGCGGGTGCGATCCTGATCTGGCACCTCCAGCGCGAACTCTCCGGCCGCGAGGTCCGCGAGGACGCCGAGCATCGCGCGCATCAACTCGTCGGTGTGACGTTCCTGCTGCTCGCCGCGTTCGTCGTCGTGCATGCGACGCTCGCGCTGACCGGCGTGCTGCCCGAAGCGCAGCCGTCGTACGTCGGCATCGCCCTCATCCTCGCCAGCGCCGCGATTATGACCGTCCTCTACTTCATGAAGTCCGATCTCGCCCGCAAGCTCGGCTCGCCCGCGCTCCGCATGGAGGCGCGACAGGCGCTGTACTGCGACCTCGGCGACGTGCCCGTGATCATCGGCCTCGTCGCAAGCCTCACCTTCGGCTGGTGGTGGGCCGACCCCCTCGTCGCGCTGGCGATCGTGCCGCTGCTGCTACGCGAAGCGCGCGAGGGCCTCGGCGGCAACGCCTGCGGCGATGCGTGCGGTTAGGTGCTCAGGCTTTGGACAAGGGCTGGATCAGAAACGAATAGAATGCCTGCATGCAAGGTCAGCGCTCGCGCACGCAGCCTGATCGTCTGAGGCGGCTCCAGCTCATGTGGCTGCTTACGCCGGCGTCCATTCTTGCCGCCTTGTCGATAGCAGGCTGTCGAGCAGACTCGGCAGGCGTCACAAACCCCACGGAAGTCTCCCCGTCGCACACGTCAACCCCGCTGCCGCAAGCGAGCGAGACTCCAAGCCTGCCTAGAGCTTTGGAGTCACGCGCATACAAGACTGGGATGAGGCGGCACGAATCTTGGGCTATACGATTCCTAAGAGCCCCAATTCAACACTGACTTGGCCCCATCTCTTCGTGCAGCCAGCGATCGAATCGCCGGGCCTAATTCCACGAACTGCTGTTGCCCTCTACCAAGTAAACGGTCATGGCGTTCGCTTCACCGTCGCGCCGCGGATCACCTGGAACGATGGCGCGTTCCAATTGGGTAAACGAACCAACATTGGGACGCGAGAAGGCTCGCTCTTTGTGCGAGATGATGGCGGGCTCGACTACGCATTTCCGTGTGGAAACTCGCCTGACTTCGGTGAAGTCTGGTGCCAGGTCGAGATGAGTGGAGCGCTTGCGGATCTTGAAGCATTTGTTCTTGACCTGAGACCGTAGAGGACGCGACACGCTGCTGTGTCTTTGTTGGGGATTGCTCCGCGTCTACCATGACCACCACCAACCACCAGAACGGAGCCCCTATGCCTGATCTTGACCTCGAACAAGAACGCGAACTTACCTCACACGCTGCGTGCTCGCGGGCGCTTGGCGCGGCGATGATGGCCGGCTCGAAGCCGCATCCGCTGGCGGGGGATACGGCGCACTATGCGCCGGACCTTGTCGTCGATGTGAAGCACATCAAGCTCGAGATCACCATCGACCCCAAGGCCAAGACTGTCGGCGGCACGGCGACGCATACGGTCGCGGCGATCAACGACAACCCCGGCAGCGTCTCGTTCGACGCCGTCGAGATGCGCGTCAACAAGGTCACCGTCGGCGGCAAGCCCGCGAAGTTCGCCTACAGCGATCCTGTCCTGAAGGTCGACCTGCCGCGCATGAAGGCGGGGGCGAAGACGGACATCGCGATCGCGTACTCCGCGAAGCCGCGCCGTGGGCTCTGGTTCACCGCGCCCGACAAGGACTACCCGAAGAAGCCGTTGCAGGCGTGGTCGCAGGGCCAGGACGAGGACTCTCGCCACTGGTATCCCTGCCTCGACTTCCCGAACCACCAGCAGACCACCGAAGTCATCGTCACCGTCCCGGCGAAGATGATCAGCGTCGGCAACGGCGAGCTGCTCTCCGTGAAGAAGCGCGCCGACGGCCGCAGCACCTACCACTGGAACTGCACGACGCCACACGTCACGTACCTGCTGAGCCAGTGCGTCGGCGACTTCGCCGAGATCGAGCACGACTGGAAGGGCGTGAAGGTCCAGTACTACGGGCCGAAGGGCCGTAACGCCGACATCGAGCGCACGCTCCAGCGCACGCCGCAGATGCTCGAGATCCTCAGCGACGCGACCGGCCTCAAGTACCCGTACTCGCGCTACGCCCAGACGTTCGTCGCCGACTTCATCTTCGGCGGCATGGAGAACATCACGGCGACGACGCTGACGGACACGTCGCTGCTCGACAAGCGCGCCTGGCTCGACAGCGATGCCGATGGCCTGCTCGCGCACGAGCTCGCGCACCAGTGGTTCGGCGACCTGCTGACCTGCCGCGAGTGGGCGCACGCCTGGCTCAACGAGGGCTTCGCGACGTACTTCGAGGCGCTGTTCACGGAGAAGGCGAAGGGCATCGACGAGTTCCGTTACGAGCTGTACCAGAACGCGCAGATCTACATGGGCGAGGACAGCGGCCGCTACCGCCGCCCCATCGTCCACAACGTCTACAACGAGCCGATCGACATCTTCGACCGCCACCTCTACGAGAAAGGCTCGCTCGTCCTTCACATGATTCGCACCGTGCTCGGCGATGATCTCTGGCGGAAGGCCATCCACCACTACGTCGCCACCCGCAAGAACACGAACGTCACGACGCCCGACCTCCAGCGCGCGATCGAGCGCGCCACCGGCCGCAACATCGATTGGCTGTTCGACCAGTGGGTATACAAAGGCGGCCACCCGAACTTCAAGCTCTCGTTCGAGTACGACGACAAGACGAAGCAGGCGAAGGTTAACGTCGCGCAGACGCAGGACGAGAAGGACTCGTCGATCTTCCGCATGCCCGTCGTGATCGACGTCACGGTGGACGGCAAGAAGCACGCCTTCAACGTCGAGATCCGCGACAAGGTGCACAGCTTCTTCTTCGCGCTTCCAAGCAAGCCGCAGCTCGTGCGCTTCGACCCCGGCAACAACTACCTCAAGACCGTCGACTTCAAGCGCGGCAAGGAAATGCTCGTCTACCAGCTCAAGAACGACGACGATGTGGTCGGGCGGGTGTCTGCCGCGAAGGAGCTGGCGAAGCTCGGCACGCAGGAGGCCGTCGATGCGCTGAAGGACGCCGTGCAGAAGGACAAGTTCTGGGGCGTGCAGGCGGAAGCGGCCCGCGCGCTCGGCGGCATGCGCAGCGAGATCGCCCGCGACGCGCTGCTGTCGTGCATCAGCGTCCGCAACCACAAGGCGCGCAGGGCCGTCGTTGGCGCGCTCGGCCAGTTCCGCCACGACGACAAGGTTGCCGCCGCGCTCGAAGGCATCCTGCGCAAGGGCGACGCGTCGTACTACGTCGAGGCGAACGCCGCGCAGTCGCTCGGCCACACGCGCACGGCGAAGGCCTTCGATGTGCTGACAAAGGTCGCGATGAAGAAGGATTCGCAGAACGACGTCATCCGGTCGCAGGCGCTGCTCGGCCTCGCCGATCTGAAGGACGAGCGCGTGCTGCCAATCGCCCTCGACTGGACGAAGCGCGGCAAGTCGAACCCGGTGCGTGGTACGGCGACGGCCGTTCTCGCGAAGCTCGGCAACCTCAGCGATAGGGCGAAGGACGACGCCTACGACCGCCTCGTCGAGCTTGCCTCCGACGACTGGCTGCGCGTCCGCCTCAACGCGATCACCGGCCTCGCCGAGCTCAAGCTCCCGAAGGCCGTCGCCGAACTCGACCGCGTGCGCGTGCGCGAGCTCGACGGCCGCGTCATCCGCACGGCGCGCGAAGCGATCAACCGCATCCGCGAAGGCGCGGACAAGGGCGAAGAGATTAAGAAGCTGCGCGAGGAAATGGAGAAGATCCAGGAAGACAACCGCGGCCTCAAAGACCGCCTCGACAAGCTCGAAGCATCAGCGCTGAAGCCGGCGAGCGCTCGCGGTGCGAAGAAGGCTACAGGTGCGCGAAAAGCGCCGGTGAAGATCGGACGACGCAAGACGTCGACGAAGCGCGCAGCGGCGAGCCGCTCGCGGTAGGGATGGGACGGCTGGTCAGAACGGCGTGTCGACGAGGATTAACTCTGAAATCGCGTTCGCCATCACGACGAGCGATCCCGATCCCGTGATCTTCGCCGCGTCGCCCTTCGACATCGTCTCGCCGTTCACGTCGACCGCGCCGTCGATCACGTAGAAGTACCCGCCGCGCCCGTCACCGATCTCGTGCTCGATCTGCGTACCCGCGCTCAGACGCGAGACGTACATGCTGACGTCGTTGTGCACCATGACCGCGTCGCCGTCGGATGCCTCCGGCTGCAGGATCTGTAGCCAGCGGTCTTCGCGGTCCGCCTGCGACCACTGCTTCTGCTCGATCTCTGGCTCCAGCCCCGGCCGGTCGGGCATGATCCACATCTGGATGAACTGCATGTCCTCCGTCTGCGAGTGGTTGCCCTCCGAGTGCTCGGCGCCGCGCCCGAGCGTCATGCGCTGCACGCCGCCCGGCAGCAGCACGCCGCCGTTGCCGAGACTGTCGCGATGCTCGAACTCGCCCGCAACGACGTACGTGATGCCTTCGATGTCGCGGTGCGGGTGCATCGGCCAGATCTGGCCCGGCCGCAGCGTGTCGTGATTGAACACGCGCAGGAGGCCGATACGCATGTTCGCCGGGTCGTGGTACTGGTCGAAAGAGAAGTGCCAGCGCGCGTGAAACCAGCCGCCATCGGTCTCGTAGATGTCCTTGTCGCGGCGGATCGTCAGTGGCGCGGGTGCGGTCATGGTGATGCTCCTGCGATCAGTCTAGATCGTCGTCAGGTGGCGCTGGCGCATGACTGAGCGGCGCCAGACAAGCAAGATTCCTCGCTGTGCTCGGAATGACGGGACTGAGGCTCTTGTCGACGGCATGTTGTATATCCTCCGTCGATGGGATCTCCGTACACAAGGTTCGCGGTCAGTGGCGTCGCTGTTGCGATCCTGGTCGCGATGCTGGCGTGGTGGCTCGGCGCTAACTGGTATATCGCCTGGGTTACGGGAGCGAGCGTCGCGACGTTCGCCCTCTACGGCTTCGACAAGCAGCAGGCTCGCTCGAATGGCGGCCGCGTGCCCGAACTCGTCCTGCACGGCATGGCCCTCGGTGGTGGCTTCCCCGGCGGCTGGGCGGGCCGCGCCGTCTTTCGCCACAAGACCCTCCACACGTCGTTCACGATCGTGCTAGTGGCGGCAACGATCCTCAACGCCGCCTTCGCGCTCTGGCTCTTTACGCGCTAGGCGTTGGATCACCGCTCGTGATCTCGACGATTTCGTACGCGGCAGCCAGGTCCTGCTCCCAACGTTCGCGCGCCGGACGGAACTTCGCGAACTGCACCGAGTCGCACTGCTCAAGCAGGTTCGACGTCACGCGCGCCGGCCAGCGGTCGATGCCCGCGCGCGTCATCCCGCGCTCCATCTCGCGACGCGTCATCGCGTACCCCGGGAAGTCGAACCTCGCGCTTAAATACTGCCGCACCGTCGCCGCGATCCGCGCGTAGTACGCCTCCGGGTCGCTCGCCGCCAGCCCATCCGCACCGATCGCATCCAGTTCCGCCCGCGCGATCACGCCCGGCGGGATCGCGGGCACGACCGGCGCAGCAACAACGACGACCGGCTCCGGCCGCGTGTCGATCCCACGCCGCATGAGCCAGTACCCCAGCGCCGTGAGCCCCGCCATCATCACGACGAACGTCGCCGGCACAAACGGTGGTGGCGCAGGCTGGGGCAGTTCAAACTGCGCCTTCAACGGCCGCAGCGTGTTGTCGTCCGGCGCCAGCACGCTGTCGACGGTATACGGCGCCGGATCCGTCGTGAGAGTGCCTTCAACCCCCGGCCCCCGCCACGAGATCTCGAACACCGGCGTCGTAGCCGACCCCAGCACAAACGTCGTCACCGTGTACGCCAGCGTCGTCCGCTCACCCGAGTCATCATCGTCCGCCGTCACAACCGGCGCCGCCGCCTCGATGAACTCCAGGTCTCCGAAGTCCGCGTCAGCGCCCGGCCCTTCGATCGTGATCCCGGCGTCGTGATCCACCTCGATCGTCAGCGTCATCCGATCGCCAACGTTTGCCACGAACGGTTCGACACGCACGGACGTGACGACCGGATCGGCAGCGCGAACGGGCCGCACGGACGATAGTCCAACGAAGACAAGAGCGATCGCAAAGAAAAGGCGGACCATGATCACAGTGTACGTATCGCCGACGACCGACGACCGACGACCGACCTACGCCGACTGCTCCAGCAGCAGCTCCGTAAGCTGCGAGATCGCGTTGTACGCCAGAATGATGTGGTCCCGCGGATGCAGATCCTCCAGCGGCTTCAGCGTCTCATCCCGCGACTGCACCAGATCGACCACGTCCCCGAACTCCTCACCGAAGTCGATCTTGATCTCCAGCTCGCACAGCCGCCCGTTTTCGTCCACGACGATGCATCCCATGTCCGGACTCTCCGCGCCGTCGAGATTCACCTCCACCGCGTACACGAAGAACGCGCCCGGGTACGGCGGAAACGGCCGCAGTGACTTGGCCGTCTCTTCGAGCAGAAGCTGCAACTGCTGCGCCGTCCGCTCGACCAGCAGGTCCGCCTGTTGTTTGCGCGCAAAAGCGTCGTTCGACATGCGGGCATGGTAGCCGGAGGCCCAAAGTGGGACGACGCCTCGCGCGGGTGCCTTGACGACGCTTCGGTTCGTGGGTCGATCCGTGCATTTCTACGTATGGTCTAAGAGACACCCTGATAGAATCTATGCATCGGCCAACGCGTCACGGGAATACCTAGATTTGAGCACCTTTTCCGCCACAGACTCGCACGACCCCACCGAACAGGATCGCTGGCTCACGCTCGGCCAGGCCTGCAAGCTCCTCAACGTCGATGAGTCCACCCTTCGCCGCTGGGCCGATGCCGGACAGGTGCGCACATTCCGCACCCCCGGCGGCCATCGCCGCTTCGCCGAGCGCGACGTCCGCGGCATCGTCAGCGGGCGCGGCCGCAAACAGCAGCTGACCGACGGCGTCGAAGAAGTCGCCACGCGCCGCATCCGCCGCCAGGTGCACAGCCGCGGCAACGCCGACTGGTACGCCACCGTCGACGACGCCCAGCGCGAGAAGCTCCGCAGCCTCGGCCGCCGCCTGATGGCCCTCGTTGCGGACTACGTCGCCAAGCGCGGCAAGAAGTCGTCGCTGCTCGAAGAGGCGCGCAACACCGGCGCGCAGTACGGCGAGGAGCTGCACGGCGCCGGCATGACCCTCTCGCAGGCCGTCAACGCCTTCACCTTCTTCCGCCGCAGCCTCGACCAGTCCGCAAAGCAGGCGCTCGCCAAGCAAGGCACCGCCCCGCACGAGGCCGTCGAGATCACAGAACAAATAATGGCCCTCGCCGACGAAGTGCTGTTGGGCATCGCCGGCGCGTACGAGCAGTAGTCGTTCGTCGTTAGGGATTAGTCGTTAGGGTCGCCCGTGGCTCTCTACCCCATCTTCATCGAAGCAAAGAACCGAAAGGTGCTCGTCATCGGCGGCGGCAACGTCGGCGCCGAGAAAGTGCGCGGGCTGCTCGCCGCCGAAGCCGATATCACGCTCGTCTCGCCCACCCTCGTCGACGAACTGCGCGGCCACGCCGAGTCCGGGCGTATCAAGCACCTCCCGCGCCCTTACCGCGAGGACGACCTCGACGGCGGCTGGGAGTGGGTGATGGTCGCGACGGACGACGGCGCGATCAACGCCGATGTCGCCCACGCCGCGAAGGCGCGCGGGCTCTGGGTGAACGCCGCCGACGACCCGAAGTACTGCGACTTCATCCTCCCCGCCGTCGTGCGCAAGGGAAAGATCACGCTCGCCGCATCCACCTCTGGCACCAGTCCTGCGCTCGCCCGTCGACTGCGGGAAGAGCTCGACGCTTACCTCACGGAAGACATGCCCGCGCTCGCCGACCTCCTCGCCGAAGTCCGCACCGAGATCCGCCGCCTTGGCATTAAGGTCGAGAACGACACATGGCAGACGGCCATCGACGGCAAGCTGCGCGTGATGCTCGCCCAGCGCCGCTACGGCCAGGCGCGCGCCCATCTCATCAGCCGCCTCGGCATCGAACTCACGCCGATCCCGCCCGAGCACGAGGACACGGAAGAGGACGACGGCTCCGTCAAGGCCATCGAACGCGCCGAAGCCGACGCCGCCCGCGGTATGTAAGACTGAAATTGCTGCGCAGGAGGACGGGCGCCCCCGCCCGTCGTTCTCAGGAACGCAGCAACACGGCGGCGAGCAACATGAACATCTCACTCATCGGCCTCTCCCACAAAACAGCACCCGTCGCCGTGCGCGAACACTTCGCGCTCGACGCCGACGAACTGTCGCGCGTTCTCTCGCGACTCGGCGAGACGTACGCCGGTGTCGCCGTCCTCTCGACCTGCAATCGCACCGAGATCTACATCGCCGATGCGCAGCCGGTCGATGATCCGCGCCCCGCCGTCGCTGTTCTATCCGAGATCAAGGGCAACCCGCCGCTCGAAGGCGCGCCGTTCGTTGCCGTGACGGGCGATGCCGCATCACGCCACCTCTTCCGCGTCGCCGCCGGCGTCGAGTCGATGGTCGTCGGCGAAAGCGAAGTGCTCGGCCAGGTGCGCGCCGCCTTCACAGCCGCCACCGTTGCCGGCACGCACACGCCCGCGCTCTCGCGCCTGTTTCACACCGCCATTCGCGTCGGCCGCAAAGTCCGCGAGCAAACATCGATCGGACGGCGTCCCGTCTCCGTCTCGTCGATGGCCGTCGATCTCGCGCGCAAGGGCCCCGGCGATCTCAGCGAGAAAACCGTGCTCGTAATCGGAGCCGGCGAAGCAGGTCAACTCACCGCCAACAACCTCATCGGCGCCGGCGTCGCGCAGATGATCGTCACGAGCCGCACGACGGAACGCACAGCCGAGATCGCGGAGGCCCTCGGGGCGCGCGCCGTCCCGTTCGACCAGCGCGCGCAAGCCATGATCGACGCCGACATCGTCATCTCATCCACTGCCGCGCATGACAACGTCGTCGACATTGATATGGCGCGATCAGTCATGACGAAGCGTCCCGACCGCCCGCTGCTGTTGATCGATATCGCCGTGCCGCGCGACATCGATCCCGCCATCCGCGATCTCCCGAACGTCCGCCTTTACGACATCGACGAACTCCAGGCCTTCGCCGAACAGAACCTCGAACTCCGCCGCGGAGAACTCGCCTCTGCGGAAGCCATCGTCGAAGAAGACGTCGCGAAGTACAGCGACTGGCTCCGCTCGCTCGCCGTCGTCCCCACCGTCGCCGCGATCCAGGAGCGCGCCGACGCACTACGCCTCGCCGAACTCGAACGCACCCTCTCCCGCATGGACCTCTCGCCCGAAGACCGCGCGCGCATCGAAGCGATGACGGCCGCGCTCGTAAAGAAACTCCTCCATGCCCCCATCACCCGCCTCAAGAACCCGACCGACGGCGACCGCTACACCGAAGCCGCCCGCGCCCTCTTCGGCCTGGCCGAAGACCTTCGCGTCCTCGACGAAGACGCGCAGATTGAGGACGCGGATCCGTCGTAAAGGCGCGACGCGATGGACGGCGTAATTCTGAGCAAAGCGAAGAATCTTGTTTGGATGCCGCCGGAAGCCTCGTAGCGCGCGCACAGTCGACAGGCAGCCGCGCTGAGCGCGGCACGCCCGCGTGAGGCGGCGATCGCGAAGAACTCAGGGTGTGAATGCAGAGCGGAGAAGGCGGATTGGGAAGGGCCCGAGCACGGGATATGGTCAAGCAAGCAAGGCAGCACTCGGGCCCTTCCGGCACCTTCCCCTGCGTGGGGTTAAGGGCGAAGGTATAGCGATCTGCCTCGACCGGTCAAGAGGACTAACGAGCAACCCGCCAGTCCCGTCAAGAAGAGTATTCACTGCGGCAGCTGCCAGGAGGACGGGCGCCCCCGCCCGTCGTTTGTTGCCGGCGTTCACTAACGCTCCGCGATGCGACAGCGCCAAACGACCCCAACCAAGCTCCGCTCTCCACTGCGTGGAGAAGGGCCGGGGTGAGGTGCATCATTGCGACAGCGCCAACAGAACCTCACGAGATCCCAGTAGATCCTCTGTGCCTCTGTGTTTTCGTCATCCGAGGCGGGCTGACGGCTGATACCTGACCGCTGTACTCTGCATCTATGTGGCAGCCCTTCGTCTCCGTCCTCATCCCCGTCCGCAACGAAGAGCGCTACATCGAGCGCTGCCTCTACTCGCTCGCGTCGCAGGACTACCCTCGTACGCAGCTCGAAGTGCTCGTCATCGACGGCCAGTCGACCGACGCGACGAAGCAAGTCATCACGCGCTTCGCCGCCGAATCGACACTCGACGTCCGCCTCTACCAGAACCCCAAACGCCTGCCCGCGCCCGCGATGAACATCGGCCTCGAACAGGCGCGAGGCGACGTGATCGTGCGCGTCGATGGCCACGCGTTCGTCGCGCCCGACTTCATCTCACGCAGCGTCGAGGCGCTGTGGCAGACGAGCGCGGATTGTGTCGGCGGCGTTATCGCGAGCGAAGGCGACACACCGCTGGGCGAAGCGATCGCGCTCGCGATGTCGTCGCGTTTCGGCGTCGGCGGCGCGGAGTTCCGGGTCGGCGGCGAAGGTCCCGCTGATACAGTCGCCTTCGGCGCCTACCGCCGCGAGGTCTTCGACCGCATCGGCGGCTTCGTGGAGGACATCGACAAGGGCGAAGACGATGAGTTCAACTACCGCCTGCTCGACGCCGGCGGCACGATCATGCTCATCCCCGGCATCCGCGCCGGATACACCGTGCGTGGCGATCTGCCGGGCCTCTGGCGGCAGTACTTCGGCTACGGGAAAGCGAAGCCGGACGTGCTACGCCGCCATCCGCTGCAGGTGCGGCCACGGCAGTTCACGCCCGCCATCTTCGTCCTGGCCATGGCCGGCGCTTCAATCCTCTGGCTTTTGGGTTGGAAATCGCCGTTGCGATCGCTCCTGCGGATGTATACTCTCAGCGCCACCACAGCATCTCTCGTCTTGGCCGGGCAGCATGGATGGAAGCACCTAGCAGTGCTACCGCCCATCTTTGCATGCTTGCACGCAGCCTACGGGCTGGGGTTCGTCGCCGGCGTGTTGGGGCTTGCCGGCCGGACGCTGACCCGTACTGCGAAGATGCCGGGCGCTCACCAGAGCACGGAAGCTCCGGCGTAGTTGCAGGGGGGAGCACCGAAGACGGTACGCGTGGGGTCGCCACCAGACTCGCCCATCACGCGCACACGGAATCGAGCAGCGGAGATTCGCGGCCGGGGCTCGCTCCAGGCGCGATCTCTGGAGACACCGCGCGAACGAGCGCGAATCAGCCGGGCGTCATGGGCCACCCAGACGCCCGGTTCTGCGTCTAAGGACGCTTCCGGCGAGAATATCAGAACATCTGTACTCTTCTGCACGCCCATTGATTCAAGATCCGGGCTACGTCTCGAATCCTTCTTGCATGTTGCTACAAGTGCTTCTATCATTATCACATGAGCAGCCTGATCTACCGCCCGAACTACAATCTGTCCTCCGACATGGAGCGGACGCTTCACGAGGTGCAGCAACGCGCCTGGCTGGTCGAGAAGATGCTCCTGATGCCCCGCTACGAGGCGTGGATCCACCGCGAGGTCGTCGTGGAGCGCGCGACGGCAACAACGCGTATTGAAGGCATCGGCGAAGGCGAGGTGCCCGACACCAAGGCCGTCGAGCTCGCGAACGCCAACGCTCAGCGGGCATACGGATTTGTCGACTACCTGAGCGACCTCACCGATGAGCCGCTAACGGAGCTTGTCGTGCGGCAGGTCAACCGTGAGTTCCTGCACGGCGCCGTCGCCACGCTGACGCCGGGGGTCTACCGCCGTGGCCAGAATCTGGTGGGCAACTACCGCCCGCCGGATCAAGGCGATGTGCCCGGACTAATGCAGGGATTCGCTGCATGGCTGCAGAACGGCGTCGACAACCCGATCGTCGCGGCCGGTCTGGCGCACTTGCATCTGGTCGCCATCCACCCGTTCTTGGACGGCAACGGGCGCACGGCGCGTGGCCTTGAGGCGCTCGTCCTCCAGCGGTCGGAGTTTCACTTCAAGAAGCTCCTCTCTATGGAGAAGCAGCTCCTGAATGTGCGGCCGCAGTACTTCAATGCGATCGAGCGCACGCTTGGTTCGGCGTTCGGTTCCTATGATGCGACGCCGTGGCTGGAGTTCTACCTCTCGGTGTTGCGGGTCGAGGTCGACCGGTTGATCTCGCAGCTGACGGAGTGGCATCAACATCTGGAGAAGCTGCATGATGCCGGTGGCCTGTCGAGCCGGCAGGCGGACGCGATCGCGTTCCTGATCCGGACGGGCCACCTCACGCGCGCGGACTACGTTGAGATCACAGGCGTGTCGCCTGTCACCGCGACACGCGATCTCAACGACCTCACGTCGAAGGGTTGGCTGAAGGCGGCGGGCGCGACGACGGCCCGGCAATACGCGGCCACCGCGCTTGTTGCCGCATTGTTGGAAGAACCGGTTCTGCGTCCACCATCAGACCAGCGTATGATGGCGGCATGCGCGTCTCCCTCGTTTGCCTGCTCCTGATCTGCGCGTTCGCGGTGGCCTGCGACGACAACGCAGAGCCAACGGCGACCACGACCGCATCTGCCTCAGGCACAGCCAAAGGTCTGGCCACCACGCCCAGCACGCCATCGCCGCCCGCACCGACCATGATTCCCGGCGCGCGCGATCCCGTCTTCGCTCCCGATGCTCCCTTCCCCGAGAGCGTTGCGCTCATCGTCGAAACTGGCTGCTGGCAGTGCGATGGGCCGGCGACTGGACTCTACCGCGTGTATCGCGACCCCACCGGGGGCCTGCGCATCGACTCACTCGGAGAACGCATTCGCCAGGTTCAAGACTTCCGGCACTTCCTGACATTCGATGCAAGCACTGACGGGTCGCGGCTGACAGCGTCTGTCTGCATCAGCGGTGAGTGCGGCGATGTTGCCGTGCCGGTCGAGCCGCCCATCACGGGCAAGTTCATGTCGGATGACGGCGGCATGACGTGGACAGCACTCGAGGTGGAGGGCGGTGTCGTTGCCGTGTTGCGTGAGCGCGTCGTCCTGCGACAGCGCACCGGCCCGGGTGATGCAGACGGGCGCTTCGTCGAGTATCCGTCTGGCAGCGAGATCGCTCGCCCATTCCTCGCCGACCCGACGCTATGGCCGTTCGCCTTTGTTCCAAACGAGCTGCGCTGGCTCGCCAATGACGGCCGTGCCCTCGTCCGCGAGGACGCCAGTGTCAGCTATATCTTCGGCCAGCATGACGATACGAGCATCGCCAAGGACGCGCGCATCCGTGATGCCTATCTCGCACAGGACGAGTCGTCGTTGTTCTTGACCATCATCCCCGGTGGTTTCACAACTGGTGAGATTTACCTGGCTCTCACAGGCACGAACGACCCGCGAGTCCGTTCGCTCATGCGTCTTGGAGATTTCCTTTACGCCGGCGCCGCCCTCGACGGCGCCACGCTGCTCGCCAACATCACGTCGCCGGCGCCGGAGTACATCTTCCTTCCGTCGCTCATTGACATGGATGCGTTCACCATCAGTCCCATCCGCGATCCCTTCGCGACCGATGATCGCTTCAAGGGCGGGCGCAACTACGTCCGCGCTATCGCCCGTGGCCCTTTCGCGCGCGTCAACACGCCCGGCGACTGCCTCAACATCCGGGCCACAACGTCGGTTGACGTTAATGTTCCTCCACTGGCTTGTGCGGCCGACGGCGTCCTGCTCGAAGACCTCGCCATCACCCTCGAGGAAGACGGCCGCGTCTGGCGCAGCGTCCTCACGCCTTCCGGGATTCAGGGTTGGGCGGACGCGGCGTTTCTGGAAGCCGCTCCAAATCCACCGCTGCAGTAAGTGTCCCTACGGCCCGGGATCGAACGCGACCTCGGTCTGCGCCTCAACCGGTGCGCCCGTATCCCGCAGGTCGATGCGCGCCAACACGGACAGGCGTGCCGCCACTTCATCACGCGCGCGCGGCGGGTGCGACGCAAGCTCCTCGATCTTCGCGACGAACTCATCGCGCGCGACGGCGGGGTTGCCCTGCACGAGCATGATCTTCTTGTGGTGCGTGTGCAGCAGCTTCTCGTGCGGCCCGACCAGCTCTTCGTGCAGCTTCTCGCCGGGACGCAGGCCGGTATACACGACCTGGATGTCGCGCCCGGGCTCCAGGCCCTTGAGCCGGATCATCTTCTCGGCAAGATCCGCCGTTTTCAGCGGCTCGCCCATATCGAGGATGTAGATCTGGCCTTGCGATGCGAACGACGCCGCCTGAATGACGAGCGCCGCCGCTTCCTCGACGGCCATCTGGAAGCGCGTCGTCTCTGGATCCGTGAGCAGCACAGGCCCACCCTTCTCGATCTGCCGCAGGAACAGCGGCACGACGCTCCCGCGGCTGCCCATCACGTTCCCGAAGCGCACCGCCGCGAACGTAGTCTCCGAACCCGACGTCTGGACCTGCGCTTCCGATCCGGCCTGCCCCATCGCCGTCACGATTAGCTCGCCGATGCGTTTCGTCGCGCCGTAGACATTATCCGGATTCACTGCCTTGTCGGTCGAGACGAACACGACCTTCTGGGCCCCCGCCTTCGCCGCCGCCAGACAGACGTTCAGCGTGCCGGCGACGTTCGCCCGCAGCGCCGCGTGCGGGTGCTCCTCCATAACGGGGATGTGCTTGTACGCCGCCGCGTGGAACACGATGTCCGGCCGGGCCTGCTCGAACGTCGCCTCAACCTGCCCGCGATCAGAGACGTCGCAGAGCCAGATCTTCACATCGGATCGCGCCTCATCCGGTGCGATATCGCGTTCGAGATCGTAGAGTCCTGTCTCGTTCACGTCGACCAGGTGCAGCGCCTCCGGCCGGAACTCGTGAACCTGCCGCGCCAGTTCCGACGCGATGAAGCCCGCCGCCCCCGTGATCAGCACCGACTTCCCGCGGATCGCGGCAGCGCACATCTCGGCATCGATCTCGACCTGCTCGCGGCCCAGAAGGTCGTCGGCCGTGACCTCGCGCAGTTCGGCCGCCGCCGCCTCGTTCCGGACGATGTCTCGCAGCGCCGGCACCGTACGCAACGGCACCTTGGTCTTCTGGCAGATGCCGACGATGTCACGCATCACCTGTCCGCCCGCCGAAGGTATGGCCAGCGCGATGAGGTCGACGCGCTTTTTCGCGCAGATTTCCGGGATGTCGAAGCGGTCACCGAGCACGGTGATCGAGTGCATGCGCACGCCGCGCAGCCGCCGGTCGTCATCGATGAAGCCAACGGGCCGGTACTGCCAGCGCCGGTTGTGTATGAACTCGCGCGCGAGAAGCTGTCCCGTATGCCCACCGCCGACGATGAGCACGTTGCGGACTCCCGCGTCGTACCCAGCGAACGGATTGCGCGACGCGATCAGGCGCGGCCCGAACTTGATGCCGCCCATCGCCAGCGTCATCAGCGCCGGCGCGACGACGGTCACGGTCAGGGGGATGTGTCGCGGGTCGAGAAACGCGTTGATCGCAAAGAGAAAGATCGAGACGGTGCCGATCGATAGGACAATATTGATCGCATCGACGGCGCCCGCGTACTTCCATTGTGTGCGATAGATCCCGAAGAAGAAGTTACCGATGAGATACGCCAGCGCGATCGGACCGGCGACGCGATAGAAGAACGACCACGACTCGGACGGAACATCGCCGTCAAAGCGCAATGCCAGCGCCGCCGCAAAAGATGCGATGACAACGGCCGCGTCGAGCGCGAGCACCGGCAGCAGGCGGAGGAATTCGCCGATCGTCGGCGGAAGTCGGCGGTCCATCGTGGTAGGAGTCTAGCAGGCTGTGGAGAAGCCTGATCCTGCGATCCTGTTACTTCTTGCCGAACAGCGCCCGAAGATGCCGCGCGTGATGCTTCGCCCGAACTGCGATCCGGCGGAACGCATCGCACTGGTCGCCGCCGCTTCGATCGGAGATTGGCGCGTGGACTTCCTGCCCGCCGCCTTCTTGCGTGGCTTTGGAGCAGGGGAAGCCTCTCGCTCGCGAGCCTCGGTTGCTTGCTCGGCCGCTTCGGCTCCGGCCGCCGCCGCATCAGCCGCTGCCTTCTGCTCGGCGCGTTTGATCAGCATGTCGTACGCGGAGTCGCGTTCGATCTCTTTCTCGTAGTACCCGGCGATTACAGATGTGTCGATGATCCCGCGCCGCTGCTCGACCGTGATCGGCCCGATCATGCTGTGCGGCGGCATCACAAGGCAGCGCTCAACGGGCGTCGGCGTGCCCTTCGCGTCGAGTACAGAGATCAGTGCTTCACCGACGCCGAGCTGCGTGATCGCCTCTTCAACGTCCAGGCCTTCGTTTTCGCGAAAGGTCTGGGCCGCCGCCCGCACAGCCTTCTGGTCGCGCGGGGTGAACGCCCGCAGTGCGTGCTGCACGCGGTTGCCGAGCTGCCCCAGGATTTCGTCCGGGATGTCGAGCGGGTTCTGCGTCACGTAATACACACCCACGCCCTTCGAGCGAATCAGCCGCGTCACTTGCTCGATCTTCTCGAGCAGCGCCTTGGGCGGATCGTCGAAGAGAAGGTGCGCCTCGTCGAAGAAGAAGACGAGCTTCGGCTTCTCAAGATCACCCATTTCCGGGAGCTGTTCGAACAGTTCGGCGAGCAGCCACAGCAGGAACGTCGTGTACAGCATCGGCGTGTGCAGCAGCTTGTCCGCGGCGAGGATGTTGATCACGCCGCGTCCCTGAGCGTCCGTCTGGATCAGGTCTTCGAGACTGAGCGCCGGTTCACCGAAGAGGTGCTCGGCGCCGATCTCTTCGAGATGCAACAACTGTCGCTGGATCGCGCCGATGCTCGCCGGCGAGACGTTGCCGTACTGCGTGCGAAAGGTCGCCGCGTGATCGCCCACGTACTGCACCATCGCCCGCAGATCCTGCAGGTCGAGCAGCAGCATGCCGTTGTCGTCCGCAACGCGAAACACGAGCGTAAGCACGCCGGACTGCGTGTCGTTCAACCCGAGTAGCCGGCCGAGCAGCAGCGGCCCCATCTCGGAGATCGTCGCGCGCACCGGATGGCCTTGCTCGCCGAAGATGTCCCAGAACGTGACGGGGCAGCCACCGTACTCGAACGCCGTGAGCCCCAGAGCCGTGACGCGTTCGGCGACCTTCGGGTTAGCGCCGCCCGCCTGGCTGACGCCGGAAAGGTCGCCCTTCACGTCGGCGACGAACACGGGCACGCCGATCTTGCTGAAGTTCTCTGCCAGCACCTGTAGCGTCACCGTCTTGCCGGTGCCCGTCGCGCCCGCGATCAACCCATGCCGATTCGCCATCTGCGGCAGAAGGTGTATGTCGATCTTGCCTTTGGCGATCAGCAGTGGGTCTGTCATGGCTGCGACTCGCGGAGGAGGGCAACGAATCCCTCGCGCACGAAGTCTTCGTCGTACGTCAGGACCTCAGTAATCGATAGATTCCGGCAGACCACCATGCCGATGCAGTCGCCCATGCTGTACGTCTTGTCTGGTCGCTCCAGGTACAACGAGAGAGCCTGGTCGAACAAAGCTGGAGATTCCTCTACAAACACGATACGTGGATTGGTCTGCATAGCCTGCACGAACCTGACCGCTGCTGCGCGGTGGTGTGCACCCATGTGGCGAACAAGCGTAAGGAACTCAACCAAGACCGTCTGGGTGCCGACGAATTCGATGCCCTCTCGCGCCAATTCGCTACCAATCGAAACAGCAACGTCATGGAGGGCATCATCCGGGTCGAAGGCAGCGAAAACGTACGCCGTATCGAGGAAGACTTGGCGCACACCTAGTTCTCTTTCGGTGATCCGTAGAGGTAGTGGTCAATGTTCTTCGAGATGTCCGTCGGCTTCCCCACCCGCTCGCTGGCGGGTATGGACTCACCAATCTTCGCGAGTTCGCGCCAGAAGTTGTCGTCTGGCTTGGGCTTCGACTTCGATCTTGGCTTTGTGCGCGGCTTCTGCATGGTCATAGCGGTGCCAGTATAGACGAGTGAGCCATCGCTTCGCCGTCACGGCGCGCCTTCGACGATCGCGGCAACGAGTCCGGCGATCGTGTACTCGGACGCCATCACGCCGACCTCCAGTCCCGCTGCACGAACAGCGTCCGCCGTCACGGGCCCGATCGCCGCGATGCGCGTCCTGCGCAGCGGAGCGAGATCGCCGTCGAGCATCTCGATCAGGTTGCGCACCGCGGATGACGACGTGAACGTCACGATGTCGAACGAACCCTCCCGCAAGAGATGGAGTCCCTCGCTGTCACGATCGGGCGGGACAGCGGCGCGATACAGCACCAGTTCGTCGATGCGCGCGCCCTTCGCCTCCAGCCCATCGATCACGTTATCGCGCGCGTCTTCGGCACGCGGGAGCAAGATGCGAGCGCCCTGTAGCACGCGCCCCTCGAACGCATCGAGCAGCCCCTCCTGTGCGTACGCCGCAGGCACGAGATCGGCGACGAGCCCTTCGCGCGCGAGCGCCGCAGCCGTACCCGGCCCAACGGCCGCGATCTGTGCGCGGCCGAAAGCGCGCGCATCGTGCCCCCGTTCGCGCACGTGGCGCATGAAGATGCTGATCGCGTTCGGGCTGGTGAAGATCACCCACTGGAACGACGATGTCCGGAGCTCTTCGACGGCGGCATCCACGAGCGACTGCTCGGCGGTCTCGACGATCTCGATCGTCGGCAGTTCGATAGCCTCCGCACCCTGCTCCTCGAGCAGACGCGAAAGCTCGCTAGCCTGCTCGCGCGTGCGCGTAACGAGCACGCGCCTGCCGGACAGCGGACGAGCATCGAACCACCGCAGCCGCTCGCGCAGGCGGGCGACCTCACCGACCACGGTTACCGCCGGCGCCTGCACGCCGGCCTCGCGCGCATCATCGGCAATATGGGCCAGCGTGCTCGCAACCGTACGCTGTCGTGGATGCGTACCCCACTCGATCACGGCGACGGGCGTGTCAGCGGCACGCCCATGCTCGATGAGCCGCGCCGCGATCTCGCCCAGCGACCCCACGCCCATAAGAAACACAAGCGTGTCCGCGCCGTGCGCGATCGCCGCCCAGTCGAGGGCAGCTGTCTCGTCATCGGAGCCCTGCTGTCTGCTGTCTGCTGTCTGCTGTCCGGCGCCGTGCGCCGTGACAACCGCGAACGACGACGCGATACCGCGATGCGTGACCGGAATCCCCGCGTACGCGGGCGCAGCAATCGCCGACGTGACGCCCGGCAGCACCTCGAACGGAATCCCCGCCGCAGCGAGCGCCTCCGCTTCCTCGCCGCCACGCCCGAACACAAACGGATCCCCGCCCTTCAGCCGCACGACGCGTTCGCCTGCGCGCGCCTTCTCGACCAGCAGCGCGTTGATCTCGTCCTGCGTCATCGTGTGGCGGTCCGGCATCTTGCCGGCGTAGATCAGATCCGCGTCCTTGCGCGCATGGCGCAGCAATGCTGCATTTGCGAGCCGGTCGTACAGGACGACATCGGCGGCGGCCATGCGCGCCACGCCGCCGACAGTGAATAGCGACGGATCGCCCGGCCCAGCGCCGACGAGTGAGACGAAACCGTTGCTGCTCATGACGGAACCACCGGCTCTCCAGCTCGCAGCTTCTTCACCACACGTTCCGCAATCTTTGGCATCTGTTCTTCGAGATAGAACAACTGGTCGTAGTCCTGCTCGGCGGAGCGCGTGAGTTTTCGCCACAGGTGCCGCACGGAGACCGTGGTTACCACGTGTACGCCGTTGCCATCGTCTCGACGAATCGCGCCATCTTCATCGGCGAGCATCGCGTGCCACCATAGATCTGGGTCGAAGCCCGCATGCGCGCCCGCCGGTGTTGCACACCCTGCGCCAAGCTCCTCCAGAAACGCGCGCTCGAACTTCGTCGCAGCACGCGATTCGCGGTGATCGATGTCGCCTGCAATCCCGCGCGCGTCTAAATCGTCGGCCCGCACTTGCACCGCCAGCGCACCCTGCCCCGGCGACGGCACCATCTCCTCCACCGAAAAAATCTGCGACGCCCGAGCCGCCACGCCTAGACGCTCGAGCCCCGCCATCGCGACGACGATTGCGTCGTACTCGCCGTCATCGACCTTGCGGATGCGGGTGTCGACGTTGCCGCGTATCTCCACGCACTCGACGTCAGCGCGCATCGCCTTGAGCTGCACCGCTCGCCGCGCGCTTCCTGTGCCGATACGCGCGCCCGGATGCAGTTCGGCCAGCGAGCGTCCGTCCTTTGTCACCAGCGCATCGCGCGGGTCGCCACGCTCCGGCACCGCCGCAATCATGAGCCCAGGCGTGAGCCTCGGCGGCAGGTCCTTCATGCTGTGAACGGCGATGTTGATCTCGCCGGCGAGCAGCGCGTCCTCGATCGCCTTCGTGAACACGCCCTGACCGCCGATCTCGGAGAGCGGCTGCGTGCTGCGGTCGCCCTGCGTCGTGATCTCGCGCAGTTCGAACTGGGCGGTTGGGTGGGCGGCCTTCAGCGCATCAACGACCAGCGTCGTCTGCGCCAGCGCGAGCCGCGAACCCCGCGTGCCAACAGTGAATGTCCGGTCGGCCATGTGAGCTACATCGTAGCCGTTACGAGCCTCGCACGTTCGCCGTCAGGGACGAACAAAAGACAGGCCAAAACGGCCTGTCTCATAGCGTCGGACGACAGACCACTAACTATGAACTACCCACCTCGACTGGCGCGCCTTCCATCGACTCGATGGCGATGCGGACGTTCTTGCCGAGCGACGCGAGCTGCTCGTCGATCTTGTGGAGGATCTCGAGGGCGTAGCGGTCGGCTTCGTCCATCTGCTCGCCCGCCAGCTTGTCGGCTTCGGCCATGCGGGCACGGGCCTGCGTCTCGGTGTCGGTGAGCATGTGGTCGCAGCGGGCTTCGGCTTCGCGCACGAGCATGTCCGCACGGGCCTGTGCTTCCTTCACGACGTTGTCGTGTTCGAGGATGTCGTCGACTTGCTCCTGCGCGCGGCTGAGCTTGATCGCGGCTTCTTCTTCCGCGCGCTTGATCACCTCATCGCGGCGGTTCAGCAGGTCTTCGGCCTCGCGGATTTCGTTCGGGAGGGCGGCGCGCATCTGGTCGACCATGTCGAGCAGGCGGCGGCGGTCGACGACGATGCCCGCGCCGATCGGCATCCGGCGGCCTTCGGCGATCATCTCTTCGAGCCGGTCAATCAGATGTAGAGAATCGATGACCCACCTCCCTGCATGGCCTACGGCTAGCGCGCGGCATCCCGCTCCTTGTACTTGGCGATGAGCGCCTCGTACACGTGCGGTGGCACCAGATCGCTCACATCATACCCCAGCGCCGAGACCTCACGGATGCGCGTCCCGCTCACGTAGAGGTGCTCCAGGCTGGCCATCATGTAGACGGATTCGATCTCCGGGGCCATCTTCTTGTTCATCAGCGCCATATCGAACTCAGCTTCAAAGTCCGTGACGGCGCGCATCGACCGCACGATCACGGTCGCGCCGACCTTGCGGGCGAATTCGACCGTTAGCCCCGAAAAGTGGGTCACTTCGACGTTCTTCTGATCGGCGAGCGCTTCGCGCAGCAGCCCCTCGCGCTCGGCCGTGTTGAAGAGGTAGTTCGCCCGCAGATCCGCCGCCGCGACGATGACCTTGTCGAACATGCGGGCAGCGCGGCGCGCGATGTCTCGGTGGCCGTTGGTGACGGGGTCGAAGCGACCGGGGAAGAGCGCGATTGTCGTCGTCACAGGTTGTCCTCGTCTTCCTCTTCGTCCTCGTCGGTCGCCGCTGGCGTCCCGTAGATCGATACCACCGTATCCCCATGCCGCCGCGTCCGGTACAGCGGCAACGGCCCCAGTGCCTCCGGCGACTCGACCCGGCGGTGATGCTCGTACACCAGTACCGTTTCGGGTCCAACCAGCGCGCTCTCGGCGATGCCGCGCACGGCCGCCGGAGCGCCCTCATCGTAATACGGCGGGTCAGCGAGGATAAGGGTGTACGGCGAATCGCGGGCGGAAAGATCCGGAGCTAGACGCGCCGCGGCGCGTTCCGTTGTCAAGCGATGCACCGACGCCCGCTCCTCGAAGCCGCAGATCCGCAGATTGTCGCGGATCAGCCCCGTCGTCGACGGGTCGCGCTCGACGAAGTCCGCCGTGCCCTCGCCGCGGCTCAACGCCTCGATCCCTAGCGCGCCCGTGCCGGCGTAGAGGTCGAGCACGCGGTCGTAGTCCGCCCCCATCGCGTCCAGCATGTCGAAGATGACGCCGCGGATCAGGTCGGATGTAGGGCGTGTCTCCGCATGCACCACCGTCCGCGTTGGTGGGGGCGATGGGGTGGCCTTCGATCGGTGACCCGCGCGCGTAGGTCGCAGCGCTGGCGCCTTTCGCACCGGCGGCCCTAACAGCCGCCGCCCCTTCGCCGTCCCGCCAATCACGCGAATCACGCTGCTTGCAACCTTCCGCTAGAACCGCCGCGTTCGTAGGAGGTCAAACACTAGCACTAAGCCCGCCAGCCGCATGAGCAAGTATGTCGAGTCGCGTTGAACGTCTAAGAACATCAGCGTCATCATCAGCAATCCGAACGGGATAGCGATGAGGCGCACCTTGGATGTGAGTAGGTGTTGCCAGCGTCGAAGAACCCATCCTGAGATCCCCGCCTTCTTGCTGGGTGACTCTTGCTCGATCTCGCTCATATGAAGCACCAGGCATTACAGCATCACGCCGCCGGCGGGGTGATAGCGGTCGAACTGTCCGAACTGCTCCGACGACATGAAGAAGTTCCAGGCGTCGACGCGCCAACCCGCCTTCAGCAGAGCTCCGATGAGGCCGGGGTTCAGCGACACGCTCCAGATGTGCCCCGACTTCACGTCGCGTTCGAGCTGCCACTCCGCGCCCATGCGCAAGAGCGACAGCATGTCGCCGGGATCATGCGCGGCCAGCGGTGCGATGAAGCCACTATCCGCAACGGCATAGCCATAGCCCGCGAATTCGCTGCCGTTCGTCAGTCCGAACGACGTGACTTCCCCTGGCGACGCGCCGTTGTCGAGATAGAACGCGTGGTCCTGCCGCCGCTCGGCGCCGAACACGGCCCGGTCGAGATCGGCCATACGATCCTGCCAGCCGCTGCAATCAACAATGCGCTTCTTCGATGCTTCGGCTTCGGGCAGTGCCAGCAGGGGTTCGAAGTCGCCGGACATGCCGTATCCGACGGCGATCGCATGCATCCCGTGGCGCATGTACAGAGACTGCGACACCGGTTGAGCCGTCGATACGACGGAGAACACTCGCGTGCTGTTGTCGCGGCCGTACTGTTGCGCTCGTTCCAATAGCCCTTCGCCGATTCCGCGTCCGTGGACTTCCGGCTGGACGAAGAGCTGCGACAAGAACCAGATCTCTCCGCGCACGAACGACATCGCATAGCCGACCGTCAGACCATCGACCTCGGCGACGAACGAGCCATCAGGATCTGTCTGCAGCAGATGTTCCAGCGTCCGCGGGTACGACGGCTCCCACGCCGAGCGCGCGGCCATCGGGCCCTGCGGGATCGATTCCAGCGCCGCTTTCTTGATGTACGTGCACGCGGCCAAGTCGGCCATCGTCATCAGGCGGTACGTGATTGCCTTGTCACCCATGCGTCCTCTCCGCTTTCAGGTTAAGCGTAGGGACCGACCTATGTGTCGGCCCTCGTCCAAACGCCACTCGTCCGTCCGATGCGCCCACCCGCATGGGGGGTCACCCGTATTGGGCGTCACCCATCTGTTCAATCTGTTTCATCTGTGGATAGAACCGGTATCCTGCGACTTCCTCACACCGGCTAACTAAGAACCACAGACTACCTACCATCGAACCGGAGTATCGCATGCCCGACGAAAGCCTCGGCGGCTGGAACGCCTCCGCTCGCGTCTACATCAACTTCCAGGACGCCGGCGACCCGAACCGGACGATTCTTCTCGATCCTGTGATGCTTCGGCTATGCGGAAAGGTCGCGGGTCTTCGCGTGCTCGATCTTGGCTGTGGGGAAGGGCGGTTTTCGCGCATGCTCGCCGAACGGGGCGCGTATTGCGCGGGCATCGACGTGACGCGCGAGATGTGCGTCACGGCCCGCGAGCGCGATGCCTCGGCCAACCTGTACGCGATCTCGGACGCCGCGACGCTTCCGTTCGCCGACGCGTCGTTCGACCTGGTGGTTAGCTATATCACGCTCGTCGATATCCCCGACTATCGCGCGGCGATCCTGGAATGCGCGCGCGTGCTGCGTCCGGGCGGCACGGTCGTTGTCGCGAATATCGGCTTCGGTTCCGCGCAACCATCGGGCGTGTTCGGCTGGATCCGCGGCGACGACGGTAAGCGCCAGTACTACCCGATCGACAACTACGGGACGGAGCACGCCGAAACGCTGGAGTGGGCGGGCATCCGCATCAAGAACTACCACCGCCCGCTCGCCAACTACATGCGTGCCTACCTCGACGCCGGACTCACCCTCCGCGTCTTCGAAGAGCCCATCCCCGAAACCGACGCCTACCGCGACGACCCTTATATGGAGGACTGGTATCGCCTCCCCCTCTTCACCGTCATGCGTTGGCACAAGCCGCCCGCATAGACTCCCGGGGGATGTACCAGCGGAGCTTCAGCCCGCCGCCGCATGCTCGCCAACGCCGACATCCGCGCGCGATTGAGTGATCGATGCGCTGACGCCTTCGAGACTGTCAGCTGCAGGACTTAGTCGCGCCACCTTGGCACATTTGCTCTGAGGTTCAGTTGTGATACTACTTCGCGAACGAAACAGACTTTCATGGAGGCCGCGATGCGCTTGGTTCTGCGAACACTTGGAGTGGCAGCTCTCATCGGCGCACTAGCGTTGGCATTCGCCGCATGCGGCGGTGACGACGACGCAGATTCCGACACCACGCCCGATGCCGCAGCCACGACAGAGGGAGACGCAACCGAACCCGCCTCCGAGCCATCAGCAGAGTCGGACGACGAAACACCCGCAGCCGAAACCGACTCGCTGAGCGACTTCGACGAGCAAACCCAAACCTCCATCAAGGCATTCTGCGTGCGTGCCGGCGATCCGGTTACGCTCGCCGAGGGAGCTCCAATGCCCCTCCGCGCTGGTGAGTGGGGGTTGACGCTCGCCGAGTACGGCTCCGACCTTGCGGATGCGATCGAGGCCAACGATCAGGACGCCCTCGCTAAACTGTCTGTCGACATCACCGCAACCTGCGTGGCAATTGGCTGGACGCCGTAGCCGAGCAGAAGCTGGCAACCGGCCTCACAGCTGCATCGGTGAGCGCCTGCCGCCGATCTGATCTCCCGACCTCGGCCCGCCAACCTCTTACACTCCCCCCATGGACCGCCGCCTCATTCGCCGCATGCTCGCCAACGCCGACATCCGCGGCCGCCAGGGCTGGACGCAGCGCTTCGACCTCCAGGGCGCGCTCGCGTCCGTCTCTGATGCCCCCATCCCCGGCCTCAACTGCCTCAGCGCCTTCGACACGCCCGAGGACAACGTCGAGTCGCTGCTCGACATCGGCTTCGCCCTCCTCCGTTCGTTCGACCGTGATCCCGCCATCGAGATCACACCCGTCGACCGCCCTCGCACGCTCGCCCGGCGCCTCAAGCGCCGCCGTATGGCGATCTCCGAACGCCGCATATGGATGCGCCTCCGCGACGACGCCCCTGCCACCGCCACGAACCGAGCCGTCGAAATACGCATCGCAACCCCCGATGACGCGCGCACGTTCGCGATCCTGCACGGTGGCGCGAACACCACCATGCGCCGCCTCTCGCTCCACAGCACGATCGAAGGCCTCCTCGACCCGAAGCGCCACACCTACTACTTGGGCTGTATCGACGGCGAGGCCGTCGCCACGCTTCACCTCATCACACACAGGGGCACCGCCGGCATCTACGCCGTCGGCACAAAGCGCGACTTCCGCCGCCGCGGCATCTCCACTGCGATGATGGCCCGCGCGATCGAAGACGCCCGCGCCCGCCGCTGCCCCGAGATCACGCTCAGCACGGCCGCCGGTGGGTACGGGCAATCGCTGTACGAACGCCAGGGCTTCGAAATGGTGTTCGAGTCGCAACTCTGGACATCAAATGTGTTGTGAAGGTCATCACGATCACCGCACTTGATCGACTGCTGACGCATGACGGCAGGGATCGTGTTGACATCGCTGATCGCGCTCGCGTATCATGCGCGAACTCCGGATACCTGTTCCGGATAAAGGAGCAGCACGACGTTGACTGGCATCTTCCTGGCAATGGCCGTTCTCCCGGTGCGAACCGCGCCGGATGGGAACCCCGTGGGCCGGACGACTGCGCCCGTCGTGTTGCGAGAACATTGAGTTAGCTCAACTCCCCGACACGACAGGCGCCAGCGCGGCCCACCACGGCAGGACATCCGTAGGTGGGTTTCTTGTCGTCCTGAATCTGAATGCGACCAAACCCTTGAGTTGAAGCGCACTTGAAGTACTAGCGTGAACTCGTGCCATGGAGAGAAGTTAGAGGAGCGACCGACATGGTGATCATGGAACATCCGAAGGAAACAGCAGATCCATTGCAGCAACCGCAGCGCGCCGTGATCGACCCGGCCGAACTGCCCCTGCGCGTCAACGGCGTCGCCAAGACGTTCGGCGGCGGCTTCGACCCGATGCGCGCGCTGCCGTGGAATCGCAAGAAGACGCAAGATGGGCCGCGTCGCGTCGTCGACAACGTCTCGTTCGAGATCCGCCGCCGCGAGATCTTCGGCGTCATCGGCGCGAACGGCAGCGGCAAGTCGACGCTGATCCGCATGATCAGCACGCTGCTCCTCCCAGACGAGGGCGACGTGCATGTGTTCGGGCTCGATGCGGTGAAGGACTCGATGGCCGTCCGCGCGCTGATCAACCGCGTCTCCGCTGACCCGTCGTTCTTCAAGAGCATGACGGCGATGGAAAACCTGATGTTCTACGGACGGGTCTACGGGCTCTCGCCGCAGCAGATCAAGACCAAGACGCCGGACATCATGAAGCGCCTCGGCCTCGAGTGGGAGCGCGCGATCGAGCCGATGTCGCACCTGAGCCGCGGACAGCAGCAGAAGGTTGCCGTCGCCCGGGCGTTCCTCACGTCGCCGACGCTCATGCTGCTCGACGAGCCGACGACGGGCCTCGACCCGCGTAGCAAGCGTGACGTGCAGGCGTTCGTGAAGCAGGTGCAGGCGGAGCACGATGCGACGATCCTGCTGACGACACACGACATGGAGGAGGCCGAGCTCCTCTGCGACCGCATCGCCTTCATCAGCGGCGGCAAGATTGTCGCAGAAGGCACACCGCTCGAGCTGCGCCAGATGGTCGCGAAGGAAGATGACCGCGACGTAGCCGACATCAACATGGAAGACGTCTTCATGCAGATCACCGGCAAGGATCTCGCCGAAGACGAGGAAGACGGAGGGAGTCAGTGATTCAGTTGCTCAGGGATTCAGCGCGCATGTTGGCAGTCCCTGAATCCCCGAACAACTGAACACCTGTAGAACTGGAGCGCAGCGACCATGACATTCATCGCACAACCCATCCCGATGCCACAGCGCCAATCGCGCGCGGGCGTCGCCTGGGCATTCATCGAACGGCAGACCAACCTCTGGAAGCGCTACTGGGCGTGGGAGATCGTCTGGTTGGTATACGGCGTAGTAAATACGCTCGCCGTCACATTCATCGCGACGCAGGTCGGCGAGACGGGCGCGGTGCCGCAGGCCGACGTCGATCGCCTCGTGCTCTTCCTGCTGATTGGCACGCTCGTGTGGGCGTACTTATCAGCCGTGCTCGACGACATATCGCTCGTGATCTCGTGGGAGCGGTGGGAAGGCACGATCGAGCACACGCTCATGGCCCCCGTCGAACGCTGGATCCATCTGATCGGCATGGTGCTATTCGGCGTAATGCACGCGACGATCCGCACCCTGATCATCTTCGCGATCGCAGCGCCGTTCTTCGAGATCGATCTCGCGAACAGCGACTGGCTCGCCGCCGGAGCCATGCTCGTCGTCGGCAGCTTCGGCATCGCCGGGCTCGCGATCCTCAGCGGCATCCTGCCCATGCTCTATCCGGAGCGCGGCCAGCAGATGTCGATGATGATCCAGGCCTTCGTGCTGCTGGTGTCGGGCGTGTACTACACGGTCGAGGTGCTGCCGCAATGGCTGCAGGTGTTCGCCTACATCTCGCCGGCGACGTACATCCTCGACGGCATCCGAGGCGCGATTATCGACGGCGAAAGCATCGCCGACCTCGCGCCGCAGCTGCTAGCGCTGATCGGATTCGGCATCGTCCTGATCCCGGCGTCGCTAGCGACGTTCGCCGCAGCGGAGCGATGGGCCAAAAAGACGGGCCGTCTGAAGCGCCAAGGGTGAGCTGGATGTTGGAAGTTGGACGTTGGAGGGCGTGGCCGTCAGGGCTGCGCCCTCCGCCCGTCACCTGTAACCTTCACCCATGCCCGACGAGATCATCTCCATCACCCGCGAAGGCGCCGTCGCCACCATCACCCTCCAGCGCCCCGAGAAGCACAACGCCTTCAACCGCGCGCTCGATGCAGCCCTCGGCGATGCGCTCGCTGCGCTCGACGCTGACGACAGCGTCCACTGCGCGATCCTGACCGGCACCGGCAACGCCTTCAGCGCCGGCGCCGACATGACGGAAGCCGTCGCCGCCATCGACGGCAAGGGGCGCAGCGAGGGCATGGCCCGCGCCTATGCTGGCGTCGCCAACTTCCGCAAGCCACTCATCGCTGCCGTCAACGGCATCTGCTATGGCGGCGGCGCGCTCGTCGCCATCCTCTGCGACATCCGCATCGCGTCGGATAACGCCGCATTCCGCTTTCCCGGCGCCGCGTACGGCCTCGTCGTCGGCGGTGCCCAACTGCCGCGCCTCATCGGCCCCGCCTATGCCAAGGATCTGCTCTTCACCGCGCGCGTCGTCCAGGCCGAAGAAGCGCTCCGCATCGGTCTCGTCAACGCCGTTGTGCCGCAGTCCGATTCCTCGAACGCAGCCTTGGCGGCTGCGCTCGAGATGGCGCGCCAGATCGCCCAGAACTCACCGCCCGCCCTCATCGCCACGAAGGACACGATCGACCGCGCGACACAGATCGACGCCGGCAGCGCCGCCGAAGGCCAGCACAACGCCGCCCTCCGCCAGTCGCCGGAACATCACGCGCGCTTCAAAGAGGCCGCCGACCGCGTCGCGGCCCGTGGGCAGCAGGCACAGCAACAACAGTAGAGATGGCGATCCGATATCGGTGGAGGGCATCCGCATGCGATTTAGGATGTTTGTCGCGGCCCTTGGCGTGAGTCTCCTCGCTCTGACGGCCTGCGGGGGGAGCGAGGACAGCGAAGGCGACCCATCGTCACCCGCTGCGACGGCGACCGCGGACGGACAAAGTACAAGCGCCCCTGATCCGACGTCGACCGCTTCGACAGCGGCCAGTCCCACCGCAGCCAACGCGACGGCCATCGTCTCAGGCGAAGGTGAGGCGGGGCAGTTGCGGGCAGCGATCCTGGCGCGCGATCCAAACATCGGCTTCGACCCGCAGTGTTCTGCAGACAACCCTGCTGGTCCCTGCGCAACCGGCGAATGGAGCAGCGAGGCGCTCGCGACCGGAATCGCGGCCGTCGGTATCACGGAGAGCGAGGGCGGCATCATGACGTACTGGGGCCGCACGGCGGACGGTACGTGGGTCTACTGGTTCGCATCGCAGAATGTCGGTGGGCCGCCGGTCCTGCTGCCAGGCGACATGATCGTGTGCGCCAACGGAGACGGTCTCAACCTTCGCGCCGAGCCGTCGACGAGCGCGGCCGTTGTGGCGCTCATTCCCGATGGCACGGTCATCGTCGGGGATCGATTAGTGATGACGGATCCGCCATCACCCGGAGGGTCGTTCGAACATCCCGACGGCTGGTACCACATCACCTCGCCGCAGGAAGGGTGGGCGTACGACCGATTCCTGCTCGACTACAACAGCGCGATCACGTCCTGCGTCGACACGTTCTGGCCATAGAGGATCCGCACGGCCGCCGCGGTTCTAGGTTCTGAGTTCTTGACTCTCCGCGCCGACCGGCGGCGGGAAGCGCTGCTTGAACGTAAAGCAATACGGCGTCGGCCCGTGCGCGCGCTGGTGCGCCAGCCGCTCCTCGGCCTCCTCGACCGTCGGGATGTGGCCCGCCGGGATCCACCACATCGCCAGGTACGCCCGGCCGTTGTGGTCGTCGAACCAGTCCCGCCGCTTCCGGAACACCTCGACGTGGTCGGAGTGATACGTGTACGCGAACAGCGCTTCAATCGACTCCCACACCGTGTAGTTGATCACCACCATCGGGTCGTCGCTGACGCGCGTGCCAGTCGAGTTTCCGTCGGCATTCTGGTGGCGCCAGACAAACCCCGGCGAGTCATCGCCCAGTTTGTTGATCCGGTCCAGCGCCTCGACGAAGTCCGCCAGCCGCGGATCATCCAGCGGCGCGATCAGCCGCGCCACGTTGTACTGCGCCAGGTGCCATTCGGGGTGTGAGGACATGGTCGAAGGGTAGGCGGCGAAGATGGAAGATGGAAGATGGAGGAGGGCGCCGGAGCACCGTTGGCCACTCCGACTTCTGACTTCCGGGCCTCCTACTCCGGCAGCCAACCGAGGATCCGGTTGGCGAACGGCAGCAGCTCCACAGCAGGCGTAGCACCGGACACATCGACAAGAAGCAGCGCGCCCGGCGAGCAGCCGCCTTTACCGCATCCGCCCCAACCCGAGAACACGATGCTCCCGCCATCCTTCGTCCAGGTCGGAACCGGCGGTGCGTATGGCAGGTCAGGTATCGCCAACTTCACTGCCGGCCCACCCTCGACACTCACAATGAAGACGCCCCGGGTTGTGTTGTCGTTCGGGTCGCCAATGCCGATAAAGGCGACGCGTGCGCCATCCGGCGAGAACGCTCCGCCGTTCATGATCACGAATCCTTCGCTCAAGACGTGTTCGCCACCGCCTCCTGTAGAAACTGCGAACAACAGAGACCGCTGGACGAAACCTGTCGCCTCCGTCGGCGGCGACGAACGCTCGACGAGCAGCCACTGCCCGCCCGGTGACCACGCCAGCGGTAGTCCGTACTCATCCGGCAATTCGCGGATCTTCGATCCATCCGCATCAGCGATGATGATCGTGTGGCGGAAGCTGCGTGCGGCGCCCGCGAGTGGTGTCAGTGGCTCCACAGTGTCGCGCACGAACGCGATCTGCTTGTTGTCCGGCGACCAGACGATCCCGCCAATCGACAGCACCAGTGCCTTCTCGTCCTCCGTGATCAGCCACGGAAAGGCGGTGGCGGCATCCACAACCAGGACATTGCTGTAGACGTTGTTGCGAGAGCGGCTAATCGCGAGCGTGTTGCCGTCCGGCGACCATGAAGGCTCGCCGAATTCCTGAAATGATCCGCGGCCACCGATGTTCCGCGTCGTCCCGGCTCGCACGTCATGTATGTATGCGCGGGTCTCCTGCACGATGCCGCCAGAACCTGGAGTGCCCGTCGTGGTACCGAACATTACGAGGAACCGGCCATCAGGGCTCCATGATGCCGCGCGCGCATGCAGGAACGCGCCGCGCTCGATCGGGTCGGCGATCGGCATGCCCGAAAGCCCATAGCCCCATAGACATCGCGCAGCCCCATTGTCACCGTCCAGCGCCCCCTCCGCGTTGCAAGGAAACACCCACACGCTCCCGTCGGGCGATGGATGCCAGTTGTAGGGTGATGACGCTTCGGCCGGTATCTCCCCGATGATCGTGCTCACGCCTGTCTTCAGATCGATCGCCCGCGTGCTGTCATAGTCCGCCACGACGAGGCACCCCGGACATGCCGGCGGTGGTCGCAGCACGCTGCGGTCCAGCTGGAACGGCGTGGATGTTGGAAACGGAGTTTGGATGAACGCTGCGCTCGTCTCTTCGATCGAAAGCGCAGTCCGCGTTGCTGCGGGTGGCTTCGAGTCGTCACATCCGAAGGCCACCGTCCCCAGGACGACAGGGACAAGAAGACCAGCCAGCAGCCGGATCATGGACAAGAATAGTCCTCCCAACGGCGTCAAGTCATGATCGTCATGTTGCGCGTGCAAATTGTGCCGAATCTCCGGCCGAATTCCCGTCTCGCGCGTCAAGAACTGGCGCTCCAGCCGCCTATCGTAGTCTCATGGCCACGCCATTCGATTCCACGCGCAGCGTCCGGGAGCCAACGCCTCTGGCCTCGCAGCGACAGGCCGTTGTCACACCCGAATCAATCCACAACCAAAGGCCCGAAGCTGGACCGCGTCAAGCAGACGCCAACCCGAATCTAGATCGTCGAAAAGCGGAAATCGCAACCAGACAATCAAACGCTGCCCACGCAACGTTCCCGTCGCCGCCGATTGCTATGCTGACTGCAACCCCGAACCCAGCGTCGCGGCCCAGAACAACCATCGAAATGGATCGACCATTGCCACCCACGCACGCCCTCGCCCCGCGCCGGATGCTCGCCGCGGCCGCGCTCGCGCTGACCATCGTGCTCGCCACGATGGCGGTCGCATGCGGTAGCGGCGGCGCATCATCCAGCGCCGGCGTAACGATCGAACCCGCGACGAGCCCCACCGCCCGCGCGACGCGCGCAGCGACAACTGCCCCGCCGACACCAGCAGCCAGCGAAACACCCGCCGAAGGAGTCCAGGCCGCCCAAGCCGAACCAACGAAAACCCCCGAGCCAGCGCCGCCACCCGAGGACACCGCGCCGCCAACAGAACCGCCAGCAGCCATCGCGCCGACCTCGACGCCTGTGCCAGCAGTGCCGCCACCGCCACCCCCGCCGCCAGCAACGGGCTCGCTCGCCGGCCTCCGCATCTACACCAACGGCGACTCCACGTCGTACTTCATGTCCGTCGGCGTCCTCAGCCTCGCGACCGCGCAGGGCGCGATCCAGGTGCAACCCGCGGCGGAATACAAGCTCTCGTCGGGCCTGCTCGGCGGCGCGTCGTTCGACTGGTACGCGTACATGGCTAGCGAGATGACGACGTACTCGCCGGACGTCGTCGTATTCATGGTCGGGGCGAATGACGCCCATGTCGGGATGGACCTCGCAGCGTATGGCGCGAAGGTCGGCCAGATGATGGATCAACTCAACGGCAAGCGCCTGATCTGGGTCGGCCAGCCCAACATGGGCCGCCCCGATCTCGCAGCATCCGTCCCCGGAGTCAATCAAGTCTTCGCTGCCGAAGCCGCCAGGCGCCCCTGGGTGCGCTACGTCGATACGTGGTCGCTGACCTCCGACGCCAACGGCAACTTCACGCCCTACACGCCCGATGGCTCACTCGCCCGTGGCGACGACGGCGTGCACTTCACGTCAGCCGGCGGCGCATACCTCGCCCAGGCCGTCATCGCAGCGATCGCCGGCGGCTAGGCGATATCCGGAGCGCGGGCTTTCAGCCCGCGTGGTCGGCCAGGGTCGATCAGGGCTTCGTTGAACCCGTCGCATCGGCGGTCAGCGGCACCCGTGCCTCGACAACACGCAGAACTTCACTCGCCAGCAGATTGCCGCCCGCGCGCGTCAGGTGGACGCCGTCCGGCTCGCGCACCAGTTCGACGTGCCCGCTCTCGTCGGGAAGATATGCCGCGTACTGCCCGCGGTCGCCAAGCACGCCCCAGGAGTCGACGTACACGAAGCTCGGGTATCGTGCCGCTTCCTCGCGATAGATGGCGTTCATCGCCGCGAGGCTCGCTGACAGGCCGCCATCGCGCATCGGCGGCAGCCCCACCCACACGACGAGCCGTCCCGGCTGCGCGATCAGGGCCATCGTCCCGGCGACACGGCGGCGATACTCCGCCTGCCAGCCATCGCTGATCGGTTGGTACACCTCACCGTCGGGGTTGATCAGGCCCTGCGTGTCATTCGAGCCGAGGATCACCACCATGACGTCGGGGTTCATCAGGTCGACGGCGCCCTTCAGCCGCGCCGGCCAGTCGAAGTAGTCCGGCCGTGCAAGCCCCGTCGCGATCTGGTAGTCCAACTCCGTGTCGACAACGCCGGTGTCGGACGCCATCCGCACCAGCGACTGCCCGAAGATGCCCGCAAGCGAGTCGCCGCCGACCCACATCCGCAGCGGCTCGCCCGTCGTTGGCGGTCGAACGGTGGGTTCCGGCGTCGGCGCGGGAGCGCTCGTCGGGGCGGGCGCGACTTCAGGAGGTGCGTCGCTCGCCTCGGCGCCACTCACAACGGCCGGCAGGTCGATCGGGCGGCTGCCGCCGTCCCGCCCTGTGACCTCATCGACGGCTGCCCGCGGGCGATCCAGCATCAGCGTGTCGCTGACGGTCTGGACAGGCCGCCAGACGCCCAGCCAGAAGTCGCGATCGTCGCCATACGGCTTCGTTTCGGAGCCTTGGACAAGAGAATCAGCGTTAAAAAGAGCGGCGAGGAGGAGTGTCAGAGCCACAACGCCAAACATCGTGGCGGCGTGCATCGTGCGTTGGGTCTCACGAACCGGGGCGTTGTGCCCCGGGTCTTCTTCTGAGACCTCTTGGCGGACCTGATCCTGTTCCATCGCTTCTTCCGCCGTCGTCCCGACCGCCACTCTCATACTACGTCAAGCGATCCGCATTTGCCATCGAAAACACGAGCCGTGCAAAACATTTAACGCCTCATCACGTGATGAAGTTAACGGCCGTTTGTCACCAAGATCGTCTAGAACTGAAAATAGATGAACGGCGACACGCCCGACGGACCCAGCGCGTCGATCAGCACGATGCCGCCGGCGAACCCTGCCGCCTGCGCGATCGGATTGAAGTACGACACCCGCACGACGAAACGATCCATCACGTCGTCCGGCAAAAACTGCCAGGCCATCATCCCCGCGATCACCAGGATCGCCAGCGGCGTTACCAGCGGCGCCGGCCCCCACGACGTGACCAGGCCATCGAGCAGCTCCAGCGCCACATCGACCGACTCCGCCCGGAAGAACACCCACGCCAGGCAAACAACGTGGAAGGTGATGAACCAGCGCCAGAACACCGCCCACCCCGTTCCGGACGGCGCCTCCCCCGGCCCGCGGATCAGCCGCTCGATGATCAGCCCCGTTCCGTGGATCGTTCCCCAGATCACGAACGTCCACGCCGCCCCGTGCCATAGCCCGCCCAGCACCATCGTGATCATCAGGTTGCGGTACGTGAAGATCGACGAGCCGTGAGAGCCCCCGAGCGGGATGTAGAGGTAGTCCCGGAGCCAGCGCGAAAGCGTCATGTGCCACCGCCGCCAGAAGTCCTGTAGCGACAGCGAGCGATACGGGTTGTTGAAGTTCTGCGGAAACTGAAATCCCAGCAGCAGCGCGCACCCGATCGCGATGTCTGTGTACCCGCTGAAGTCCGCGAATATTACGATCGCGTACCCATAGATCGCCAGCAGGATCTCAGGCGACGTATGCTCCTGCGGCAGCGCGAACACGGGGTCAACCAGCTCCGTCGCCAGGTATGACGAGATCACCACCTTCTTGAACAGCCCCATAAGGATGAGGAAGAACGCGCCCGTCACGGGAATGCGGTCCGGCCGCGGCGGCGCTGCCAGCTGTGGGGCAAACTCCGAGGCCCGGACGATCGGGCCGGCGACAAGGTGGGGGAAGAACGAGAGGTACGTCGCGAAGTCCAGCGGCCACATCGGCTTGATCTGCCCGCGTGAGATGTCGACGAGATAGCTGATCGCCTGGAACGTGAAGAACGAGATGCCGATCGGCAGCGTGATCTGCAGCAGCGGCACCGGAGCATCGATCCCGACATCGGCCAGCGAGTTCTTCAGCGACTCCGAGAAAAACTCGTAGTACTTGAACCAGCCGAGGATCGCGAGATTCCCCGCGATCCCCGCCGCGAGCAGCAGCCGAGACTGCTGTGTGCGCTCAGCGCCGATCTCCGGCTGCTCCTCAGAACCAGGCACGGCCACGGGCGGCGCCATCGCCCGGTAGATGAACAGCCCCATGAAGTAGTTGAAAACGACGGACAGCGCGAGCAGGAGCGCGAACTTCGCCTCCCAGAACCCGTAGAAGAAGAAGGAGGCCCCGATGATGAAGACCCGCCAAGCCACGTTGTGCGAGCGTAGCAGCCAGCTGACCGCCAGCACGACCGTGAAGAAGATGGCGAAATCGACCGTCGGAAACAGCATCTAGCGCCCGCGGCATCAAGCGGAATGGCATCGTCCCGGAGGTGTCCAGCCGGACCGATGTGAGGTCAATGGTTCGTGTCATACGCAGCTTCGGACGCGGTGCCGGAGGGGCGGATGCCGGACGCCGCCCAAGGCGGTGAAGCCAATGTACAGCCGTCTTCAATGCTGAGATAGTGGCTGCGATAGTGCCCACGCCGATCCAGCGCGGCGGGCACTACAATGGCGGACGATGGCCCTCGTCCAACGCCGCCCCGCCCCCATCTTCAAGCTGCCCTCCGCCGAGGCGTGGCTCATCACTGGCCTGCTCGGCGCGATGGTCTGCGTGGTCGCCGCACTCTTCCGCGAGCCCGCGCCGTGGCTCGTCGCTGCAGCCGGGTGTGCTGTCGCCGGCATAGCGTTCTACGAACCACGGACGCTCGGGCCGCTGCTCGTAATCGCACTGCCTCTCGAGATCACCAAGCTCGCGTTCCCCATCCTGCAGACGCGCTCGGAGCTTGGCGGCGGGCTCGGCGAGACCTCGATCATCGACGCCGGTCGACTCGTCGTCGCGCTCGCGTTCCTCGCCTGGCTGATCCGCCCGGCGCGCCCGCGCATCAACGTCCTGCCGACCTCCGCACTAACCCTGCCGCTCGCGCTGCTCTTCGCGGTCTACGCCTGCTCGACGCTATGGGCGGCCGATATCAGCGCCGCCCGCACTGAAACCATCCGCCTGCTGTTCTCGCTCGGTGGCTTCGCGCTCGTACCGTTCTTCGTCCGCGATCGGCCGGCCCTGCGCTGGACGCTGCTGACGTTCGTCGCGACGGCCGGCCTGCTGGCGGCCGTCGGGGTCTGGCAGCAGATCACGGGCGAGTTCCTCTGGAACGAGGGTCTCGGCGAGTTCGGCGAGCGGCGCATCAACACGACCTTCGCCGACCCCAATCACTTCGCGCGCCTGCTCGTCAGCGCGATCGTCATCGGTGTCCTCACCTGGATGTTCGCGTCGCGCCGCCAACAGCGATGGCTCCTCGCGCCCGCCCTCGCGCTCTGCGCGCTCACGCTCGTCTTCACGGGCTCGCGCGGCGCATGGATCGTCGCTGCCGTCGCGCTTCCGGTCACGATCCTCGCGCTCCCGATCGCGTCGCAGTCGCGCCACCGCATCCTCGCCGTCGGCATAGCCGCAGTGGTCGTCGGTTCGCTCGCGCTGGCTGCCGTCAGCCCCTTCTTCGCGCAGCGCCTCGAAACCGCAACCTTCGGCGTCGAAGCCTTCGGCGCGCGCAAGTATCTCGTCGAGGCCGGCCTGCAGATGTTCGCTGACCACCCGCTGACGGGCGTTGGCGCGGGCGGCTACCAGACCGCCTTCGAGGAGGACTACCACGACTACAAAGACCCGAAAATCAAGGCCAACGTGACCGCGTCCCACACCTCCGCCGTCACCATCCCGGCCGAACTCGGCCTGATCGGCATCGCCGCCGTCCTGTTCCTGATCGTGCGTTGGGTGGCATACCTGCGAGGCCTGACACGCACTGCCGATGTGGAATTGCGAACCATCGCGATCGCGATCGGTATCGCCAGTGGCGTGATTTTGTTGGGTTCACAGACCGAAGGCCGCTTCCTCGAAGACCCGTACCTCTGGCTCTTCGCCGGGCTCGCCGTCGCCGTCGAGGGGATACTCGCAGCTGAGAAGCGCCGCCGCCCGCCCGCATACCTCACGCTCGCCGTCGCCGATGGCTCCTCGGACAACGCGCCGAAGTGAGAGTCGTCTATCTCGCCGACGCGCCGTACATCCATACGCAAAAGTGGGTGCGCCACTTCGCAGCGCTCGGCTGGGACGCGCACGTCATCTCCTTCCGCGACGCAACGATCGAGGGCGCGACCGTACACCACATCGACGGCCTCGAGGCGATCGGCAAAGCGCGCTACGTCGTCCACGCCCGCCGCGTGCGCGCACTCATCCGTGAACTGAAGCCTGACCTGCTGCACGCGCTGCACCTCACGAGCTACGGCTTTCTCGCCGGCCTCTCGGGCTTCCAGCCGTCGATCGTTTCCGTCTGGGGAACCGACGTACTCGAAGCGCCGCACCTGACCCCACTGCACCGCTGGATCACAAAGCATGCGCTGAGTCACGCCGGCGCGATCACTGCGACTGGCCGCCGACTCGCGGATGCAACCCTGCCGTTCGTGCCGAAGGGAAGGGAAGTCGTCGTCATCCCGTACGGCATCGACCTCACCAAGTTCGACGGCCATCGCAGTCGCGAAGCAGGCGGGAGTGTCGTAGTCGGCGCAGTCGCCCGGCTCTCACCCGAAAAGGGCCTCGAACACCTGTTGCGATCCGCAGCGCTGCTTCGCGATCGCGGCACACCCATCGAGGTCGTGCTCGCCGGCGACGGCCCAAGCCGCCCAGCGCTCGAACGCCTCACGGCCGAACTTGTCCTGCGCGAATGTGTGCGCTTCACAGGCGACATCGCCCACGAGGATGTGCCATCGATGCTCGCGACGTTCGACATCTTCGCCATGCCGTCGACATGGGAAGGCTTCGGTGTCGCCGCGCTTGAAGCCAGCGCGATGGAGCTGCCCGTTGTCGGCTCCAACATCCACGGCATCCCCGACGTCGTCATCGACGGCAAGACGGGCATCCTCGTTCCGCCCGCTGATCCCACCGCACTCGCCGTCGCCATCGAGCGGTTGGCTCTCGACGCCGACCTGCGCCGCATGATGGGCGCCTCCGGCCGCGCGCTCGTCGAGCGTGAGTATCGCTGGGAGGACAACGCCCGCCTGATGGAAACGCTGTACGTCGAGATGGTGCGACGGCCGAGCGATGCTTCGGCGGATTCACAGGGATAGGGGTTCGTACAGCGGGATGCGGGGTTTCTCCCAATGAACCCACGAAGCCACGTTCGCGCATACTCTCGCACGCCCAGGTACGGAAGCCTGGCCAAGGGGAGAGTGCTCATGGACGAGATCATTGCCACCACCGCCGACGTGAAGCGCATGCAGAGCGAGCTGCTGGCCGAGCGAGTCGCCGAAGCGCTCGAAAACGCCACGTTCACCGACCAGAGCGAGGCGCGAGACGCCAAGCGCTACGCCACACGGATCGAGTTCGCGCTGGGCCGCGTCAACGAATTGCGCGCGATCGCAGAGGCCCGACAGAGCGTGTTCGAGGACGCGCGGCTAGGCACGGCGCTCACCATCCTGGAGAGTCACGTCGTCCAGGCAGCCTGCTTCATCGATCGCATCGCCCGCCGTCAGCGTGGCGAGCTCGCCCAGGTGAACCGCAAGATCGCGGGCGAGACGGCAGACGCCAATGACTTCGAAAGCATCCGCACCATCCGCGCTGCGTAGGACGCAACAGCCGGTGTAGGGGCCGACCTATGTGTCGGCCCTTGTCGTGCAGGACGGGTCATGCTTTGCATCGCGCCATCCGCGCTTGACGGGCCCACCGGCCGATCTGATACCATTGCCGAACCAACCACGGGTACCCTCTGTGCGAGGCACAAAACACTGGCGATGATCGGGAAGAGTACGTCTGGATGGCGAGCCTGTAGAGAGCCGGGATTGGTGAAAACCGGCGGCAGCGCGACAGACCGAATGGACCCGGGAGCCTCGGACCGAACGGCCAAGAGGCTGGCTAAGTAGTTTCCGACGGGATGGGCGCCGTTATCAGGCCCACCGCATCTGTCGCACAAAAGCGGCACGTGACGGAACTGAGATTGATCCTTCCAGGGAAGGATCACGCAGGGTGGTACCGCGAGACAACGCTCTCGCCCCTCGATGGGGTGAGGGCGTTTTTGTTTGGAGTTGGAACATGGCGATCGAAACACGAAAGAGGATCCTGACCGGAATTCGGCCGACGGGCTCGCTGCATCTTGGGCACTATGCCGGTGCCCTCAAGCAGTGGATCACGCTGCAGGAGGAGTACGAGTGTTTCTTCCTCATCGCTGACTACCAGGTCTCGGACTACGTCGATGACATCGACCACGTGCGGCGGTCCGTGTGGGAGGTCGCGCTCGACTGGCTCTCGGTTGGCCTCGACCCGCAGCGCGGTCACTACGTCATCGAGTCGCAGGTGCCCCAACACGCCGAACTGACGGCGCTGCTGTCCTGGTACCTGCCGATGGGCCCGCTGCGCAAGAACCCGACGTTGAAGAGCGAGATGGACATCCTCGAACAGACGAAGAAGAGCGTACCCGTCGGCTTCTTCATCTACCCGCTGATGCAGATCGCGAACATCTTGCTGCCGCGTGCCGATCTGGTGCCCGTGGGCGACGACCAGCTGCCGCACATCGAACTGACGCGCGACGTCGCCGAGCGCTTCAACCGTGAGACCGGCGTCGAAGTCTTTCCGCTGCCGAAGCCGCGGCTCGACACGGTCACGCGCCTCGTCGGGCTCGATGGCGCCGCCAAGATGGGCAAGTCGGCCGGCAACGCCATCGACCTCAAGGACGACGCCGAAACCGTGCGCAAGAAGGTGATGAGCATGTTCACCGATCCGAATCACCTTCGGAAAGAAGACCCGGGGAAGGTCGAGGGCAACCCCGTGTTCATCTACCACGACGCCTTCAACCCGGACGTTGATGACGTCGCCAACATGAAGGAGCACTACCAGCGCGGCGGTCTCGGCGATGTCGATGTGAAGAAGAAGCTCGTCGTGGCGATCAACAACCTGCTCGACCCCATCCGCGAGCGTCGCGCCCACTACGAAGCGCGCCCAAAAGAGGTGCAGGAAGCGCTCGAAGCAGGCTGCGCCGTCGCGCGTACCGTGGCTGAAGAGACGATGGTCGATGTTCGCGCCGCGCTGAAGCTCGACTACTTCGTACGAGGACGGCCATGAGAGAACAAGCAACAAAGGGCAAAGAGCAAATCGCCACGAGTCGCCGTCGCTGTTGGCGAGGCGATGAAATAGCCCTAAGTTCTATGTCCTTTGCTCTGGAGATCACATGACGACCTACACACCAACACTCGAACAGGCGAAGACCCTCGCCGGAAGCGGCAACATCGTGCCCGTCTTTCGCGAGGTCTACGCCGATCTCGAAACGCCCGTATCGGCCTACCTGAAGGTTGCGCGAGGCGAGTACTCATTCCTGCTGGAGTCCGTCGAAGGCGGCGAGCGGCTCGCCCGCTATAGCTTCATCGGCACGGAGCCGTATCGCGTGCTCCGCACGGGTGAGGGGGAAGCCGCGAGCGGCGATCCGCTGCTCGTCATACAAGACGAACTCAAGCGCTACGCACCCGTGAGGATCGAGGGCCTGCCTCGCTTCCACGGTGGCGCTGTTGGCTACATGGCGTATGAATGCGCGCGGTATTTCGAGAAGCTGCCGGTGCCGGACGCTAACCCGCAGGGATTCCCCGAAAGCATCTTCCTCTTCTGCGACACGCTGCTTGTCTTCGATCACCTCCAACACACGATCAAGGTCGTGAGCCACGCGCGGCTCGACGGCGACGTCGAAGCCTCGTACCGGCAGGCCACGTGGAAGATCGAAGAGCTGGTGAAGCGCCTCGCCGCCCCGCTCTCTCGCCTTCCGTACGACACGCCCGCCATCAAGACGCGCGACCGCAAAGCCGTCTCGAACACAACAGAGGACGCCTTCAAGGCGAAGGTTGTGAAGGCGAAGGAGTACATCACGAAGGGCGACACGTACCAGATCCAGGTGTCGCAGCGCTTCACGCGCGAGACCGACGCGCACCCGTTCGAGGTGTACCGCGCGCTGCGAAACGTCAATCCCTCTCCTTACATGTACTACCTCGAGCTTGCTGACATGCACGTAGTCGGCGCGTCGCCGGAAGTGCTAATCCGCGTCGAAGACGGCGTCATCGAGACGCACCCGATCGCCGGCACGCGCCGCCGCGGCAAAGACGCCGAGGACGAACAGCGCATGGCCGAGGAGCTGCAAACGTCCGAAAAGGAACGCGCCGAGCACGTCATGCTCGTCGATCTCGCCCGCAACGATCTCGGCCGCGTCTGCGATCCCGGCACAGTCAAGGTCACATCGCTGATGGAGATCGAGCGTTATTCGCATGTCATGCACATGGTCTCGCATGTCGTCGGCAAGCTGCGTTCCGACGTGACGATGTACGACGCGCTGCGCGCCTACTTCCCGCACGGAACCGTCACCGGCGCCCCCAAGATCCGCACGATGGAGATCATCGCGGAGCTCGAGGGGGAACAGCGCGGCGGCTATGGCGGTTGTGTCGGCTACTTCGACATGTCCGGCAACTGCGACACCGCACTCTCGATCCGGACCATCTGGATGAAGCCCGGCGTAGCGTACGTGCAGGCCGCCGGCGGCGTCGTCTACGACAGCACGCCCGAAGAGGAGTTCATGGAGTCCGGCAACAAGGCTCGCGGCTCCCTGCGCGCAATCGAAGTCGCCGAAGAGCGGCAGGACGGCATGCCTCGCGGATCGCTGGGGTACTGATGCCTGACCTCATGACGGCCATCCTGTTCGAGAAAAAGGAGCGCGTGCTCGTCGTGCGCCGCCGCGTGGCGCCGTTCGCGGGCCAGTACGTTCTGCCGCTCGTGCGCGTCGGCGCGCAGGAAGCGGCTGAGGAAGCGATGCGCCGTCACGCGCGCGAGCAGTTCGGCCTCACGCTCGAACCGGACACCGAGGCCTTCGTCGAGACTGTGTATCTCAGTGAAGGCGAAGCGCAGTACGTCGCCAACATCTTCCGCGCTCCGTTGCCCGCCGGCCCGATGCGCTTCAACGCCGAAGGCGACTACGACGACGCACGCTGGTGCGCGGCTGCCGATCTCGACGCAATCGAGATGCCACCCGACATGCGCATCCCGCTCGCCAAAATCCTCACCGATCCTGAATCGCTGCATGAGCTCGACTGGGACGCGATGGGCAAGGAGCTGACCGCGCAGGCCGTCCCTCTCGCCGAACGCGCGGCCGCGGTAGGGGCGCAGCCCGCTGCGCCCGAAACCCCCGCTCCCGACAACAAAGCCGGCTGGGACACGATCGCGAAGTCGTACCAGGAGGAAACCTACGGCGACCGAGATGCGGGCCGCCTCAAGTGGTCGTGGGGTCTGTTCGAGGATGACCTGCGGATCCTCGATGACGTGCGCGGAAAGCGCGCGCTCATCCTCGGCTGTGGTGGCGGCCAGGATGTCGTCGCCCTGTCGATGATGGGCGCGATTGCCGTCGGCGTCGACTTCTCCGCGAAGCAGCTCGAGTACGCGCGCAAGTATCTCCTCCATCATCCAACGGACAATGCGTCGTTCGTCGAGGGCAACATCGAAGAACTCTCGCGATTCGACGACGAAAGCTTCGATCTGGCCGTAGCGATTCATTCCTTCGGCCACGTCGAGCACGCTGATGTCGCTATCGCAGAGGCCGCGCGTGTGTTGAAGCCAGGGGGCGCGCTCGCGTTCAGCGTGCAGCACCCCTTCCACCACCTGCGCGACTCGGCCGCCCCGTACGGCATCATCCGTCCCTACTGGACGAGCACGTTCGATTGGCGATGGCAGTTTGAGAATGGTGCAGGCGCCGACTTCCGCGCGTACCCGCACACGCTCCAGCAATGGTTCGACATGCTCACCGGCGCAGGGTTCACCGTTGAACGAATCGTCGAGCCACAACAAACACGAATCACAGGTGACGATGCAAAGCATCTCGATGCGCGGCTTGCGCAGCTCGCCCCGTACGCCCTGATCATGAAAGCGAGAAAACGATGAGTGTCCTGCTGATCGACAATTACGACAGCTTTACCTACAACCTCTACCAGTACCTCGGCGAGCTTGGAGCGACGGTCGAGGTCGTACGCAACGACGCGATTGCCGTCGAAGACATCGACGCGATGGCGCCAGAGCACATCATCGTCTCCCCAGGCCCCGGCAACCCCGAGGAGGCCGGCATCAGCAAGGACGTCATCCGCCGCTTCGCCGGCAAGACGCCGATCCTTGGCGTTTGTCTCGGCCACCAGTGCATCGGCGAGGTCTTCGGCGGCATCGTCGAGGGCGCGGGCCAGATCCTGCACGGCAAGGTGTCGCAGGTCACCCACGACGGCAAAGGTGTGTTTGCCGGGCTGTCATCACCGATCGCCGCGACGCGATATCACTCGCTCGCCATCCGCGAGGAATCCATGCCCGACGTGCTGGAAGTCACCGCCCGCAGCGAAAGCGGCATCATCATGGGCGTGAGACATAAGGAGCTAGCCGTAGAAGGAGTGCAGTTCCATCCAGAATCAATTTTGACCCCTGATGGCCACACACTACTGCGGAACTTCCTCGCGATGACTGCGTGATACTGTGAGAATCCAATGACTGACTTCACAATCAAAGACGCCATCACGAAGCTCACCGATAGGCGCGACCTGAGCGAGGACGAAGCCCGCGCATGTATGGAAGAGCTGATGACCGGCTTGGCAACCCCGGCGCAATTCGGTGCGTATGTCACGGCGCTCCGCATGAAGGGCGAGACCGTCGACGAAATCACCGGCATGGCAAAGGTCATGCGCGAGAAATCGGCGCGCATCGAGATCGAAGGCCCCCTGCTCGACACATGCGGCACCGGCGGCGATGAGACAGGGTCGTTCAACGTCAGCACCTGCGCCGCATTCATTGCAGCGGGCGCCGGCGCGCGCGTCGCAAAACACGGCAACCGCGCAATGACCTCCCGCTGTGGCAGCGCCGACGTGCTCGAAGCCCTCGGCGCGAAGATCGATCTCACACCTGCGCAGGTCGGCGCATGTATCGAGCGCTCCGGGTTCGGGTTCATGTTCGCGCAGGCATTTCATCCGGCGATGAAGTTCGTTGCGCCGTTGCGTCGCGAGATTGGCATCCGCACCGTCTTTAACATCCTCGGCCCGCTCACGAATCCCGCTGGCGCGACCCGTCAGGTGATCGGCGTCCCGCGCGCCGACCTCGTCGAGAAGATGGCGACCGTCCTCCAGCGCCTCGGCGCCGAACACGCGCTCGTTGTCCACGGCGAGGACGGCTTCGACGAGATCAGCATCGGGGGCGAGTCCGTCGTCGCGGAACTGATCGATGGCGCCGTGCGCACATATGCAGTCAGCCCCAAAGACGCCGGACTGCCCCGCCATGACATCTCTGCCCTCATCGGCGACACACCGGAACACAATGCAGCGGAATTGCGCGAAGTGCTTGGCGGCCGCCCTGGTCCGTTGCGTGACTTCGCGATCATCAACGCCGCTGCAGCACTCATCGTGTGGGGGAGTGCGACCGACCTGTTATCCGGCGCAGAGATCGCCGCTGAGAGCATCGACACCGGCGCCGCCACGGCCAAACTAGAAGCATTCATCGCAGCCACAAACGAAGTGTGATGACAGACATCATCGACCAGATCGTCGCCGACAAGCGCATCGAAGTGGAGCAGCGCAAGCTCCAGGAGCCGCTCGACGCCCTCAAGCGACGCCAGGATCTCGTCCGCACGCCGCAGTGGTCGATGGTGCGCTCGATCCTCGAAGGCCCGCGCGGTCCCAGCAACGGCGGCAAGCGCATCCAGCTCATCGCAGAGATCAAGAAAGCGACGCCCTCGAAGGGCCGCCTCGTCGCCAGCCTCGAACATCGCACGCTCGCTCGCGGCTACACCAATGGGGGCGCGGCGGCGATCTCCATCCTCACCGAATCCAAGTACTTCCAGGGCTCGATCGACTTCATCTCCGACATCCGTGCCAGCCTCGACGGCTCGTACCCGGGCGGACGGCCCGCGCTCCTGCGCAAGGACTTCATCTTCGACCCGTACCAGGTGCATGAAGCGCGCGCGTACGGCGCGGACGCGATCTTGCTCATCGTCTCCATCCTCACCGACGACGAGCTGTTTTCGCTCGTCGGTCTCGCCCGCAAGCTCGAACTCGAGACGCTGGTTGAAGTCGCGAGCGAAGAAGAAGTCGAGCGCGCGCTGAAGGTCGATGGCGACATGATCGGCATTAACAACCGCGACCTACGGACGTTCGAGGTCGATCTTGGCGTCACGGAACGCCTGCGCCCGCTGATCCCGATGGACCGCGTCGTCTGCGCGCTTAGTGGCGTGCACGTTCGCGCCGACGTCGAACGCATGGCGAAGGCGCAGGTCCATGCTGTTCTCGTCGGCGAATCGCTGATGACCGCGCCCGATGTCCCCAACAAGATGCGCGAGCTACTGATATGACCGGCAGCAGGCCCAGTAGCGGCGGAGCTTCAGCTCCGCTCAGATCACCGAGTGAGGTCAGTTCCGCCGGGCGTCACCGACAGCTCGTCATCCAGATGCACGGAGAGCCTGGCAGCGGCAAAAGCACCGTCGCCCGCGAACTAAGCGCGTACCTCAACCTCATCGTCATCGACAAAGACGTCATCAAGGCGGCGCTCCTCCGCGCTGGCGTCGCTGAACAGCAGGCCGCCGTTGGCGCGTATGAAGTCTTTTTTGCGCAAGCCCACGCCTTCGTCGCCGAGGGTCACTCGATCATCCTCGACAACCCCGTCTACTGGGGCTCCGTCGAACGCCGCTGGCTCGAAATCGCTTCGGCCGCAGGTTCTCCGCCGATCCTCATCGAGTGCGTATGCCCCGATCGCGAAGCGATCGTGCGCAGGCTCGCGACTCGCGACGCCCTCGAATCGCAGCCGCGCGATCCGCTCGACCTCCGCGAGCACCCCGGCTCAACGCCAACGCAGTTTCACCCGCGTCTCACCCTCGACACCACACGCCCCCTCAACGAAATCGTGGAAGAGGCAGTCGCGTACATCGATAGCAGGACAAATGCGCGCCCAACGACCAACGACCAACGCCTAACGACTACACGGCCATGACCTACATCAAGATCTGCGGCGCCATGAAGATCGCTGACGCTGTCGCGGCGGCAGAGGCTGGCGCTGACTTCGTCGGGATCATGTTCGCCGAGCGTTCACGGCGCCGGCAGTCCGTCGAAGAAGCCGCGCTCATCGTTCGAGCCATCGGCACACCGCTGCGCGAAATGGAGCAGGACGAGCCGCCGCCGCTCCATCCGGGCACCTTCGACACGATCGAGTCATGGTTCGCGCACGGCGCCGAAGCGCTAGAACGGTTGCTCGCGCGGAAACGCCCGCTCGTCGTCGGCGTGTTTCAAGATCAGGACGTCGAAGACGTGAACCAGATCGCCGACGAGACCGGCATCGACCTGATCCAGCTCAGTGGCAGCGAGGCGTGGTCCGATGCGCTGATGCTGAATCGCCAGGCGATCAAGGTTCTCCGCAATGACGCCGGAGCCACTCCCGAAGACCTCGCCGAAGGCATCGAACCCGGCGCCGTAGTCGCGTGTATGTTCGATCCGAGCCATGGCACAGGTACGCGCACGGACTGGACTGCGCCAGCATCCCTCGCGCGTCGCATCCCCCTCTGGCTCGCGGGCGGACTGACGCCTGAAAACGTTGACGATGCGATCCGCACAGTGCGACCATGGCTGGTCGATGTCTCCACAGGCGTCGAGACAGACGGCGCGAAAGATTCGCAGAAGATCGCAGCATTCACAGCAGCAGTGCGGGCGAGCGATGAAAGCGCTTCACGATGACAACTGGCTCTGGCGATAGGTCGTCCGCAAGCGGCGTCCATCGTCTCGACGCATCACAGTTCGAAGAAGCCGGACCGATGATGGCGCGCGCCTTCTTTGACTACCCCATGTGGCAGTGGATCATGCCCGATGATGACCACCGTCGCCGCGCGCTTCTACCAGCCTCCCGCGCGACCCTGCTTTGGGGCGAACTCGTCGGCGAAAACCACGTAGTTGGCGGCACGCAGGCCGAACCGATGCGCGGCGTCGCCGTTTGGGCCCGGCCCGGCATGGCCGACCAGGACGTGGACCCCGATAGCACACTCACGGACTGGAACGCCGTCGAAGAAGCGGTCGGCCCGGCCGGCATGCGTCGCTTCGAGATGATGGTCGAGATCCAGCGTCCGTTACGGACGAAGTACATCCCCGCCGACGGCTGGTACCTCTGCTGGCTCGGCGTCGACCCCGCCGCCCAGCGCACCGGCGCGGGCACGGCGCTACTAGGCGACATGTTCGCCCGCCTCGACCCGCAGGGCATCGCGACGTACCTCGAGACCGAGAAAGCCGCCAATGTCCCGTATTACCTCAAGCACGGCTACGAAGTCGTGCACAACGGCACCCTGCCCGACGGCGGTCCTGAATACTGGTGCTTCCTGCGAACGCCAGCAAGCGCTCGCACATAGGGACGGAGCTGAGGCTCCGTCCCAGAAGTTCTTGGTGTAATACCCAAATTGGGAAGCGTCCCTGTTTCCGGGAGCGCGGGCTTTCAGCCCGCGTCCTCTCGAGTGCCAAAACCCCCTTAGATCTGGATGAGGCAGACGTGCAGAATGCCTGCGGAGATCTCCGACGACGCCACGAGGTCTGCTTTAGGGCCCCCGCGAAGGTGGAATAGAACAGCCTGCTGCGATAAACGCAATTCTGCCTTCCAATTTCGAAGCTCGCGCCGCAGGAAATCGCCACGAAGGGCACAACAACATGAAAACTGCCGAACGAACTCTCACTCGACTCGCCGCATGGCGCCTACTCCCGCCGTGCGCGACAATCTCGATCGCCAATACCTGAAAGCAACGCTGACACCTGAGAGCTGACACATGAAAATCCACGAGTACCAGGGCAAGCAGATCTTCGCGCAGCACGGCGTGCCAATCCCGAAGGGCCGCGTCGCGAAGGACGCTGCTGATGCGAAGGCGATCGCGACGGAACTGGGCGGCAAGGTCGTGGTGAAGGCGCAGATCCACGCGGGTGGGCGCGGCAAGGGCGGCGGCGTGAAGCTTGCGAACTCGCCCGACGAAGCGGCGACGGTCTTCGGCCAGATCCACGGCATGCAGCTCATCACACACCAGACCGGCCCCGCGGGCCAGAAGGTTAAGACGGTGCTCGTCGAAGAGCAGATGCCCATCGACCGCGAGCTCTACCTCGCCCTGCTGATCGACGGCGCGTCCGGCATGCCCGTGATGATGGCCAGCTCGGCCGGCGGCATGGACATCGAGGAGGTCGCAGCGAAGACGCCGGAGGCCATCCACCGTGTCAGCATCGACCCCGTCACCGGATTTCAGCCCCACCTAGCGCGCGAACTCTGCTTTGCACTCGACCTCAAGGGCGACGAGCAGAAGCAGGCGATCAAGCTAATGTCTGGCCTCTACGAAGCATTCATCGCCACCGACGCGTCGCTCGCCGAGGTCAACCCGCTCGTCACGACGAAGGACGGACGAGTGCTCGCCCTCGACGCAAAGATGAATTTCGACGACAACGCGCTCTTCCGCCACCCCGATGTCGAGGCGCTGCGCGATAAGGACGAAGAAGACCCGAGCGAGGTCGAGGCGGAAGAGAAGGGCATCAACAACTTCATCAAGCTCGACGGCGATATCGGCTGCCTCGTCAATGGCGCTGGCCTGGCGATGGCGACGATGGACAGCATCAAGTTCGCCGGCGGCGAGCCCGCCAACTTCCTCGACATCGCGACCGCGAACGACGTGAACAAGGTGATCGACGCCCTGCTGATCATCTCGCGAGACGAGAACGTGAAGGCCATCCTCGTGAACATCTTCGGCGGCATGGCCCGCGTCGACATCATCGCCGAGGGCATCATCGGCGCCCAGAAGCAGATGACGCGCACCATCCCCGTCGTCGCCCGCCTCGCCGGTACTAACGTCGAAGAAGGCAAGCGCCTCATCGAAGAATCCGGCCTACCGGTCATCCGCGCCGAAGACCTCGGCGACGCTGCAACAAAGGCAGTCGCCGCAGCGAAAGCGGCGTAACGTTCTCGCTACGGCTTTCGCCAGCTGCACACGATGACGTCCGCCAAGCGTGGCGCACGACGTGCGACGCGGTCGAGCAAGTTGAGTACGCCGTCAGCAAAGCGGCCTGGCACCCCGCGCATCGCCTTCGCCCAACCGGGGAAGCCAAAAAGTAGCGACACGCCATACACCTTCTCCAGCGACACGGAGGCTGGCATCAACCCCGTCATGCTCGCGTGCGTTCCCTCGAACGTGTGTTCGTGCGGGACGTGTGTATCCCAGAACCGGTGCTTCTGCCGGTCGCCGATTCGGAGTAGACGCGACACGCCGTAGATGCCGCGGCTCACGCGGCATGTGAGGCCTCCGAAGTTCACAGCGCTGACGACGATGCGCCCGCCGGGAGCGGTGACGCGCGCAAACTCTGCCATCGCAGTGTCGCGATCGACGACATGGTCGATCGCCGACTTGCACATGACGGCGCTGAAGGCTCCGTCCTTAAACGGAAGCGCCTCGCCGACCGCGCGCACCAGCCAGGCCGTCGCGCCGTAGGCCCCCACCATCCTGTCGGCCTCGAGCAACTGCGGACCCGAGGGATCAATGCCACAGCCAACCCAGCCGGATCTCGCAAGCTCGCAGATGTCGCGGGCGTTGCCGCAACCTACATCGAGGATTCGGCCGGGAGGTGCTGATCTGATCGTCGCCTGTACGCGCCGGTCCCACTCCCGCAGAAAAAACGCGGTTGGTGGCCCCAGGGGAAGCAGGTGCTTGACGTCGTCAGTGTGCCACTCGGCCTGCCTCGCGATGTAGCCCTCGGGGTCGTCGATGGCGCTGGGCCGGTCGTCGTGATCGTGGTCGAGCATCGCAGAGTATAGATCGGCAGTGGTCAGGCGCGGCCCACGATCGAGCAGGCCGCCTTGCTTGACGGGAATCGGATTGGTGAGAGGATATTGGTCGGTCTGATGACTACGCCGATACAGGCAGCGTGACCGGATTCTCGTCGCCGGGGTAGCGGCTCCGGAACATGATCGTCATCTCACCGCGTGGGCTGCCTTCCACGCCGGCCGACTCCCAGATCGTGATCTCGTAGTCGTACGCGGGCGCCCAGGCGAACGTGATCGGCATCCTCGGCGTGCGGAACAGGCAGCTCCGGACGGCCGCGGACACGGCTGCGATCTGGCCCTTTGGCCACCGGTCGATGTAGGCCAGCTCGCCGGGCGATTCCGTCATCTCGAGGATGCGGACGGCATCGGCGAATGAGCCGTGGTCACCGAGTTCGTCGAAGACCTCCATCGGGAACTCGTCGATGCGGACCGGGTCGAAGAACCAGTTGGCCTTGTGGACGATCATGTGCATGCGTGGCATAGCTTCCCCCATTCGCGAGCGAGCTTTCTTCGTATGACCGATAATGCTCCTGCCATCGGGAATTGTCAACAGCACGGACGGAGCGTTATGAGTCCGCCCATTCGTTTCGTGATGACGAGCGACGATGTCCGCATCGCCTGCTGCACCTGGGGCGACGGCCCGCCGCTGGTCTACGTCCGCGGCTGGATGAGCAACGTCGAGCTGTCGTGGGAGATGCCGGCCTTCGTGAACTTCTTCGAGCCTTTCGCGCGGCAACACCGGCTCGTGTTCTACGACTCTCGCGCCAACGGACTCTCCGATCGAGGTGTGAAGGCGATCGACCTCGACGCGCTCGTGCGGGATCTCGAGGCGGTGATGGACGCCCACGCGTCGGAGCCTGCCGTGCTGTACGGCCACTGCTTCGGCGGGCCGATCGCGATTGCCTACGCAGCTCGCCATCCTGAACGCGTGACGAAGTTGATCCTCGACGGCACCTACGCGAGCGGACGCACAATCGCACCGCGCGAGCAGATGGACCGGCTGCTGCGAATGATGCGTGAGGAACCCGAGGCGGCGCTGTACGCGATCGGCTACTACAGCGACCCGGAAGCTGAACAGAACATCACGCTGGCCGAGCACTACAAGGAACTGCGACGAACACCGGACTTCGTCGAGATGGCCGACGCGATCAAGCTGTACTCGTGCGGGTTCGATGTCGATGTTGTCGACGAAGCGGGCTCTTTGCGCTTGCCAACGCTCGTGATGCACCGGCGCGAGAATCGAGCAGTGCCGTTCGCCTCCGGGCGCGATCTCGCGACGCGCATCCCGGGCGCCCAGTTCGTCGCCCAGCATGGCTCGGCGGCGAACCCATGGTACGGCGACGCGGCGGAGGTGCAACGTGCAGTCACGTCGTTCCTCGGCATCTCCGACCCGCCCGCAAAGGCGGCGCCGGCCGAACGTGAGGCTGCGTCTCGCGCAACTGGAACGACGGTCATTCTGTTTACGGACATCGTCTCCTCGACGGCCCTGACGGAGCGCATGGGCGATGCAGCATTTCGCGACGCCTCGCGCGCGCTTGATGCGGCCGAACGCGACGCCATCCGCGCGGCGGGCGGCTCCGTGGTGGAGGGCAAGGTCTTGGGCGATGGCGTGCTCGCGACCTTTCCTTCGGCGGCGCAGGCAATCGACGGCGCCCACCGCTGCCTGAACCTCAGCGCGGCATCGGAGTTGGGGCTGCACATCGGCCTGCACGCGGGTGACGTGATCCGCGAGGACAACAATGTGTACGGCGGCACGGTGAACATCGCCTCGCGCATATGCGGGCTATCGTCGCCGGGCGAGGTGCTCGTCTCAGACGTTGTGCGCGGCATGGCGCGCTCGTCGGCAGGTGTGGAGTTCGAGGATCGCGGTGAACAGGAGATGAAGGGTGTCGGCGAGCCGGTGTGGGTGTACGCCGTGCGCTGGCGGGCGTAGCCGGCTTGACTTTCGCCGACTTATATCGTAAATTTCCGATGATGAAGGTGATTGAGACGACCCGGGACGAAGCAAAGACCGTCGCCATGCTGCGGGCGATCGCGCATCCGGCACGCTTCCGCATCGTGAAGCTGCTCGGCGCGCGGCAGACGTGCGTGACCGGCGACCTGGTCGACGAGCTGCCGCTGGCGCAGTCGACGGTGTCGGAGCACCTGAAGGTGCTGAAGGACGGCGGCATCGTACGCGGCACAATCGAGGGTCCGAACACCTGCTACTGCCTCGAGCCCAAAGCGCTCGAGTGGTTAAAGCGCGAATTCGGCGCACTGAGCGAGGCGTGCTGCTAGCGCGCGTCTTCGTTTGGCCGCCGTATCGGAAATAAGCGATAGGAAGCGGAGCGCGGGCTTTCAGCCCGCGGCGGCGCAGCCGCAAGAAAGGACGGACGAGATGGCACGAACAGCAGACGAAATCAAAGGCGCGGTGAAGGAGTTCTACGGCGAGCGCGCGGTCAAGGCTTCATCGTGTTGCGGCCCCGAAGACGTGAATGACTACAAAGAGAAGCTCTACCTCCTCGACGACATCAAGGGCATGCCTGAGACCGTCGCGTCGTTCGGCTGCGGGAACCCGACGGCGATCGCTGGGCTGAAGACGAGCGAGACTGTGCTCGACCTCGGCTCCGGCGCGGGGCTCGACTGCTTCCTCTCGGCGAAGGCCGTCGGCGAAACCGGCCGCGTGATCGGCCTCGACATGACGGACGAGATGCTCGCGCTCGCCAACAAGAATCGCGACGAGCTGGGCGCGAAGAACGTCGAGTTTCGCAAGGGCGAGATGGAGTCGATGCCGATCGACGACGGCACCGTTGACGTCATCATCTCCAACTGCGTGATCAACCTCTCGCCCGACAAGGACGCCGTCTTCCGCGAGTCGCACCGCGTGTTGAAGGCGGGCGGCCGCTTCCATGTGTCCGACGTCCTTCTTTCCCGCGAGCTCACCGAAGCCGAAACCAACGACCTCTCACTGTGGGCCGGCTGCGCATCAGGCGCGTTGCTCGAAGACGACTACCTGGCCCGCATGAAGGCCGCCGGTTTCGCCGAGGCGCGCATCGACTCGCGATCCAAGATCGGTTCCAAGCCGTGGTTCTCCGCGACGATCTCCGCGTTCAAGTCGGCGGACGAGGGATCCTGCTGCGGCCCGACATGCTGCTCGTTAGGATCTTGATTTGGATGCTGGAAGCCGGTCGATGTGATCACCGGCTTCCAGCGTTCTGCCTTAGTCGCAGACAGTGCCGTCGGCCGGTGGGACGAGGTCGATGAGGTACGCATCGACGGCGCTGTCGATGCAGTCGCTGACACCGCCGTATGCCGTGTGCTGTTCGCCGTTCAGCGTCAGCAGTACGCCCTGCGAGAGCTGCTTCGCCAACGAAACCGCCTGTTGGTACGGCGTCGCGGGGTCGCCCGTTGTGCCAACGACGAGGATCGGCGGCGAGCCTGGCGCTGTTATGCGCTTCGGATCGCGCAGTGATGGCACCGGCCAGAAGTCACACGGGTCGCCCGCGGGACCGATGCCAGGATCGCCGAAGCGCGGCGCAAGGATCGCTAGCTCTGCCTGCAGTGCCACCTTCTCATCGTACGTAAGGCGCTGCGAATCGACGCAACTGATCGCGATGCGCTGTTCGAGTTCGTCGGTGTAGTTCGCCGCGCCGTAACGGCCGGTGATGAACGTCGACATCTCCAGCAGCGCCGATCCGTCGCCCGCCTCCGCTGCGGCCAATGCTTCCGCGAGCGCCGGCCACTGGGCCTCGCTGTAGAGCGCGGACAGTACGCCCAACTCTGCGATTGCAACGCCGACCTCGATCGTTCCGTCGCCGTAAGCGGGCTTTGCATCGAGCGATAGCATCAGTGCGTCGTACGCAGCAGCAGGATTGTCGGCGTAGTGGAATGCGCAGTCGGGCTCGGCCTCGCACGCGGTAAGGAAGGCGTTGAGCGATGTTTCAAAACCAACCACCTGATTCTTGGCGTCTTCCTGCGCCGTGATCGACGGGTCAACGGCTGCGTCGAGCACGAGGGCCCTGATCCGATCTGGAAACAGGTCTGCATAGATCGCGCCCAGGAAGGTGCCGTACGAGTACCCGAAGTACGTCAGTTTCTCGTCGCCGAGCGCCTCACGGATCGCATCCATGTCTCGTGCCGTGTATTCCGTCGCGAGGTAGGGGATGATGTCGCCGCTCTCGGCGGCGCAGGCATCCGCAAAGTCCTTCGCGACAGCGTCCTGCGCTTGCTGTTCCGCGATGCTGTCCGGCGACGGGTCAGCGGAGACGAACGGATCGAGGTCTTCGAGACAGTTGACGGCGGGCGCACTACCGCCCACGCCGCGTGGATCCCAGCCGACGATATCGAAGCGCGCTCGGACATCTTCGGAGTACAGCGTCGAAGCGTTGCGCACGAAGTCCACGCCCGAGACGCCGGGTCCGCCAGGATTCACGAGCAGCGAACCAATTCGATTATCTGTTTCCATCGCCAAACGCCGAATTAGCGGCAGCGTCACGTTGCCCACCGCCGGATCTGCGTAGTCCAGCGGCACTGTGATCTCCGCGCACTCAAAGGATTCGTGGCACGACTCCCACTCCAGTGGCGCTATGACGACGGGAGCCGTTGTAGGGCTCGGCGGTGGACTGGCCGTTGCGGCCGGCGTCGGGGAGGTTGGAGTCGGTGTCGGATCCGCCGCATTGTCGCCGGAGCAGGCTGAGAAGACGAGCACGGTCGCGGCAAAGAACGCAGCGCTTCGAGCCACTATGCCGCGGAGGGGTTGTCGAGTCACAGTTTGCAGGGTATCCCACTCCGTTCGTCGTGCCTGCCGAATTGATGACAGGCACGATCCTTCACGCGCCTCTTCCGTTAGATACGGTGTCGTCGGTGCGTCAGATGCTGCAGATTCTTGCGACGCGCTCCTCCTGGTAGGGCATACTGTGCCTAGACAGGCACATCCTCTCCCTAGCGATCAGGAGGTCCCGCAGATGATCGCGTCCAGTCATACCCTCGCCCTGCGCATATTAGTGCTCGTTCTTGGAGTTGGCGCGGTGTTCGCTGCTTCGTGCACGCTCGTCGGCTCGGGGAAGCTCAACGTCGCCAACGACCAGAGCGGCATCGGCGCCGACAACACCACGTTCAGCGCCTACGCTGCCGATCCCGGCGATGCGTTTCCACCGGCTGGCCAACTCGCCGTCTTCGTCCGTGGCGATGATTTCGGCCGCCCACCGTCGTACGGCATGAACGGCTATCTCTATCTTGTGGCGACATCTCGTACATGCCCGCAGTCCGAGGGTGCGCCTGAGGCCTTCGTCCTCGGCGACGTCGCCATCCACGGCATCGTCACCGTTACGGACGGCAGCGTGAACCAGTTCCTGCTCGTGCCGGACGCATTGACTTCGAAGGCGCCGCGATACGCGCTCATCGAGATCAACGAGCTTGCCGGATACCCGGGCCAGCACCTCATCCACCGCTGTGGCCAGATCGACTGGAACACCAACGTCGCGCTCGAGGACGCGTGCACACTGCGTACCTCGCTCGAAGGTCAGGCGCTGACGGCGAGCGTCGGCTTCACAAGGGGCCAGACGAAGTGGCAGATCTGTAACGGCGGCGCTGCGGCGGGCAGCAACGAGAAGTTCCTATTCCGCAGCGATGATGGCGGCGCATCATGGGTGCTGATCAGCCGCACGACGCTCGGCAATCCGCCGGCAGAGTCAGGCGTGGGCCAACTGCCGAACGGCAACGGCGCTCGCGCGCTCTTCTTCCAGAACCTCGACGACGGGTGGCTTGGCCTCAACAGCGCCGGCCACAACCTGCTGCGATCGACCGATGGCGGCCACAACTGGCAGGAGGTCGTCGTCACGGGTTTGAACGCGGGCGTGCCTGTCGACGCGATCAATTTCACGAGCGCCGACAACGGCAGCATTACTACGCCGGAGGGCACGTGGACAACGACCAACGGCGGTGTGACCTGGACGAAGACGTGATCGGAGATTGGTGATTCGGCGTCGCGTTAGAGCCGCGCCCCACACTGCGTACAGAAGGTGGCACTGACGCCGAGCGTCGAACCGCACTCGGTGCAGAATCGGGCGCCAGCAGGTCGCCCCGCAGTTGGTGGCAGCGTTGCCGCAACCTCGCCGCCTGCCTTCCCAAAGCTGCGAAACATGCGGCCCACGCGCCCACCGCGGGATGCAAGCAGTCCCGGCACCGCGACGAGGGCAGCGATCAGAATCGTAATGAGAGCTGCCGTCGTCCCGAATCCTGCCATCTCATCCCATCCTCGTGCGCCAACTCGCGGTCACTCGATCCGAAACGCGCTACAGGGACGCCCGCTCGCGCCGCATCTCGCGGGACATGATATCGACGGCGAAGCCGTTTGCACTCTTCTGATACGATCTGTGGACATGCCAGAGGCGACCGCTCCCATCGGGATGTTCGACTCCGGCGTGGGCGGCCTCGCCGTCCTCGCCGCAGTGCATCGGTTGCTTCCCGGCGAAGACATCCTCTACTACGCCGACACCGCGCACTTTCCCTACGGCCAGCGCTCGCAGGACGAGGTTCGCGCCCGCGCCGAGGCGATCACGCGCGAACTGCGGGCGAAGGGCGTGAAGCTCGTCGTCGTCGCCTGCAACACCGCGACAAGCGCCGCCATCGCCCACCTGCGCGAGACGTTCGCTGTGCCATTCGTCGGCACCGAGCCGGCTCTGAAGCCCGCAGCCGAGCGCACGGAGACAGGATCGGTTGCGCTCCTTACGACGCCCGGCACCGCGCGCGGCGAAAAGCTCGCCCGCCTCATCGACCGCCATGGCCGCGATGTGCGAGTTACCGTCATCGAAGCGCCCGGCCTCGCGGACGCCGTCGAGTCGGGCGACCTCGATACGCCCGACTCGATCACGCTCGTACAGCGGTACGCTGATGCGACACGCGCGGCCGGCGCGGACGTGCTCGCCCTCGGCTGCACGCACTACGCCTTCCTGCGCGCCGCGTTCGAACGTGCGCTCGGTGAGGATGCGACCGTGATCGAGCCTTCGGAGGCGATCGCGCGCCAGGTGGCGAAACTTCTCGATGAAGGCGACCTGCGCGACCAGCGAGCGTCAGGCGGGACTGCTCAGTACATCTGTAGTGGAGACGCGTCGCGGTTCGAAACAGTGAGGGCCCGGTTAGCAGGAGAGGAAGCACTAGCACGATGACGTATCGAGAGAAGCTTGAGGCCGCGTGGCAAAAGAGCGGCAGCCTGCTCTGTGTCGGCCTCGACCCGGAGCTATCGCTGATGCCCGAAGGGTTCGGCCCGGACGATGTCGCCGCCTTCAACCACGCGATCATCGAAGCCACCAGCGACCTCGTCTGCGCATATAAGCCCAACGTCGCGTTCTACGAAGGTCTCGGGCCCGAGCGCGGGTACGCCGCACTGCGCGAGACGCTGGCCGCGATCCCGCCGCACATCATCACGCTCGCGGACGCAAAGCGCGGCGATGTAGAGCACACCGCCCGTGCGTACGTGCGCGCGCTCTTCGACGACCTCGGCTTCGATGCTTCGACCGTGAACGCGTACCTCGGCCACGACTCGATCGTGCCATGGATAGAACGGCCGCAGCATGGTGTGTTCGTCGTCACGCGCACATCGAATCCGGGCGCCGGCGACCTGCAAGACCTGCCCGTAGCGACGGAAGCCGGTAGCAAACCGCTATACGAAGTCGTCGCGGAACGATGCCGATCGTGGGACGCTCACGGCAACGTTGGCATGGTCACGGGTGCGACGTATCCGGACGAGATGCGCCGTCTTCGGGAACTATGCCCTGATACACCGCTCCTGCTGCCGGGCATCGGTGCGCAGGCCGGTTCGCTCGAGGCTGCCGTGCGCGCGGGACTCGACAAGCGCGGACTCGGAATTCTTGTGAGTGCGTCGCGGGGAGTAACGTATGCGTCGAAGGGCGCGGACTTCCCGCAGGCTGCACGGCGTGAAGCCCTGCGCCTTCGCGACGAGATCAACATCGTGCGCGCGCAGATGGGGTTCGAGTTAGTCGCCAGTGTCTGAGATTGTCGACTTCCGGATGGGCGACGTCCTGCGGTTGCGTAAGCCGCATCCGTGCGGCGGATTCGAGTGGGAGGTGGTGCGCGTGGGGGCCGACATCGGTGTGACATGCCGGACGTGCAAGCACCGCGTGCTTATCGAGCGCCGCACGCTGGAGAAGCGCCTGAAGGCCTTCATCAGCCGCGGGCCCGAAGTCGATCCGGAACAGCTTCGCGTCGTGATGGAGCGTGACGGATGAATCGCGTGGACGCCGAGCGGGCGAGTGCATACGGGCGCTCAGCAATGCTGCGGCTGTCGTCGCTTGTCGGTGAGCGCTCCCTCTTCGAGAAGGACGGCTACCGCAAGCTGTGGCTCGCGCGGCTGCTGTCTTCCATTCCCGTCAACGCCGTCGTCTACACGATGCTCATCCTCGTCGTGAACGCGACGGGCAAGAGCTTCGCCAGCAGCCTCTTCGTCGTCGCGTACATCGCTCCGAGCGCGCTGCTCGGCACGATCTCCGGCGCGATGGTCGACAACATGCCGAAAGGCGTGGTGCTCGCTGGCACGAACGCCGTCCGCGCCGGCCTCTGCGTCCTCCTCGCGCTCTCGACCGACAACGTGCTCGTCATCTACATCATCGCCGTTGTCTTCGCCGTCGGCTCACAGTTCTCGGGCCCGGCCGAAGGAGCTGCTCTTCCCGCTGTCGTCGAGCCCGATGAGTACGCGTCCGCGAACTCAGTGAACAACCTCGGCTCCCTGATCTCCCAGATCATCGGGCTGATGATTTTGCCGACGCTGTTCCTCTGGACGGTCGGCCCTGCCCCGCTCGCCATCGTCTGCGCCATCATGTTCGCACTCGCCGCGGCCGCCTTCATGAGCATCCCCGGTCTCGGCGGCCCAATCTCGACCGTCGACGTCACGATCGCCGAGACGCGCGAACGTTTCGCGGAGGCATGGAGTCGCCTTACAAAGGATTCGGTCGCTTACATAAGCGTCGTGACGCTTGTGCTGGCAAACACGGCTGGCCTGGTTGTAGCAACGCTGCTTCCGCGCTATGCGACGCAGGTGCTGGGTATGAGCCCAGAGAACATAATCTTCGTCGCCGCTCCTGCCGCTATTGGCATCTGGCTTGCGATGCGCATCGTCGCCAACGTCTCAACTCGCATGTCGCCGTGGTGGAGCCTCGGCGGTTCGTTCGCGGCAATGCTTGTCTGCATCGGTTTGCTGGCATTCGTCGGGCCGATCGGCGATGCGCTGCAACGCCTGAACCCCTTCGGCCTGTTCGACCCCGGTCCCTTTGGCGACACCACAGCGCGTATCATGATCTCGGCAGTGCTCGGGCCCGTGCTGGCGTTCTCGTTTACGTTCGTGAACATCATCGCCCGCACGATCGTCAACGAGCGCATACCGAGGGACATGCAGGGACGCGTACTCGCGGCGCAGAGCGTACTGACGAACCTGGCTTCGATTCCTCCGATTCTCCTCACGGGTCTGTTCGCGGATATCGTCGGCGTGGAGCCGATGTTTTTCGTCATCGCCGTCGTCTGCGGCCTCGCCGCGATGTTCTACTCAGGGAAGAACCTCGCCGAGCCGAAGAGGGCCTACTGATGGCGACGCCGCAACTGCAGGTCTTGCGCGCCCAGCCGCTTGAGGAGAAGCAAAAGCCCGTCCTGATGCACAAGAGCTTCCTGCTCTTGTGGCTCGCCCAACTGATCTCGCAGTCGGCGCAGAACGCCATCCTCTTCACGCTGCTCGTCCTCGTTACGAGCCTGACCGACGGATCGACGTTTACCTCCGTGCTCGTACTGTCATTCGTGATTCCGTCCGTCGTCTTTGGCGTCTTCTCAGGCGTTATCGTCGACCTCTGGAGCAAGCGCCTGTTGCTGATCTACACCAACGTCGCCCGGATGTTGCTGGCCATCGCATTTCTGCTTTCGCGCGATCACTTCGTCGGCCTCATTGTCATCAGCGTGTTCTTCGCGACGGCGAGCCAGTTCTTCGGGACTACCGACGCCGTGACCGTGCCGTCTGTCGTGCCGAAGAGTCAGCTGATGGCGGCGAACAGTGTTTTCAGCATGGCCGTAACAGGCTCGCAGCTCATCGGCATGATCTTTCTCGCGCCCATTTTGCTGCCGACGCTCGGTGCGGAATGGATCTTCATCATCGGTTCGGCGATGTTTGCAATCGCCGTGCTGTGTGCATGGCTGATGCCACCCATCGTGGATGATGATGAGGCGCCGGATAGAAGCATGCCCACGTTCGGCGAGCTGCGCAGTGCCGGCGGCGACTACATGAACACGCTGCGGACGATCGGCAAGGATCCTGTGTCGTCGCTGGCCCTCATTCACTACGCCGCCGGCAGTTCGATGGTGTTGTTGTTTGCGGTGCTTGTACCGCGCTATATGCAGGCCGTGCTGGAGATATCGCCGGATAAGGCGGTGACGATCTTCGCGCCGGTCGGTGTCGGCGCGATCATTGGACTGCGTGCGCTGCCGTTAATCGCGGCGCGGTTTGGGAAGACGCGTACGGTGATCGCCGGGTTGACGGGCCTCACTCTCTGCTGCATCGCGCTTGGCCTGGTCGAGCCCTTCGCCGAGTGGCTCCAGACGACCGAGAACCTCAATCCGTTCTCGGACGATGGCCGCGCCGGCGGTCTCTCAATCCTCGTCTTGCTGACGATGGGGTTCGCGGGCCCGGTCGGCTTCGCCTATGCGCTCGTGAATGCGCCCGCCCAGACGACCCTGCACGAACGCGCCCCCGCCGAGCAGCGTGGCCGCGTCTTCGCCGCCCAGGTCGTGTTGGCGAACGCCGTCGGCATTCTGCCGCTAGTCGTGGCGGGCTCCGTGGCCGATATTTTCGGTGTGACTGCGGTGCTATTCCTCATCGCCTTGGCGCTAGGCACGCTCGCGGGTGTCAGCATCTATCTAGAAACGAAGTGGTCGGTGGGCCGCCGGCCCGGCCCGCCGCTCAGCGAAGTTTCATGACGATTTTGACAGCCCCGCGTGGCGCTTTGACGCGCGGAGGTCGCCTCCCTAGACTGGAATCGGATGTATGGAAGGCAGGGCGGCGTGATTGAGATGACGATCGAAAGCATCAGGGTCAGCCTGATGAACTACCAGAGGGTCGTTATCCTCAAGGAGAAGGCGTCCGAGCGATACCTGCCGATCTGGATCGGGCCCGCTGAAGCCGACGCCATCGCCGTCCAGCTTCAGGAAGTCTCCGTCGCTCGGCCCCTCACCCACGACCTCCTCCGTTCGGCGATTGAGACGCTGGGCGCGAACGTGAATCACATCCTCGTGAACGACCTCTCAAACGACACCTTCTATGCCCGTATCGTCCTCGACTACAACGGCGCGCCGCTGGAAATCGACTCGCGCCCAAGCGATGCGCTGGCGCTGGCCGTCCGCGTCCGCGTGCCCATTTTCGCCGAAGAGAGCGTCCTCGACCGCGCCGGTGTCCTGCTGGACAAAGACGGCGAACAGGTTGAAGGCAACGGCGAGCGCCAGAAGGTGCTGCCAGAAGAGCTTGAAAAGATGTCGGCCTTCAAGGACTTCATCGATAGCCTCGATCTTGACGATTTCGACAAGCGAAGCAAGGGCTCGTCGTAGGCCGCACAACTCCGCCGAATCCGTGCGTGCGACCAGCCTCCACTCGTTGACATGCTCGCGTATGCGCTTGTTCCTGTCGTGCTGCGCCCCCATACTTGACCCGCGCTCAGATATTTGAAGATTGTGCGAAATTTCACGTTGATCGGGTGGGGCGCTAGTGATAGAATTCGCAAAGTCCTGAAAGGGCGTAAACCTCGGGGTGGGGGCGTACGGTGGATCGCCTTGGCCCGGTTGCACAATTACTAGGATTAGGGTCGTACCTGGCGACGTGTATCGCGGGTGGGCCAACGCTGGGGTACTTCATAGACCGTTGGTTGGGCACCGCGCCCGCGTTCACGCTTGCAGGACTGGCACTTGGGCTGGTTATCGCGTTTGTGGGCGCCTACAGGATGATTACGGAGACCCTCCGCGATATGGAGCGTGACGCCGCCCGAAAACTGGCGGCGAAGAAGAAGAACGACAGCACGTAGGCGCAGCGTCGCATCAGCAGAGAAACACAACGTGAAGAATCCAAAGGCAATCCTCATCGCCCTCGGCGCGCTCGCGCTCATTGGGTTTGGATTCTTCTTCGTCCGTGGCCCCAAGCCGATCATCGAGATCAAGGGCGAGCCGCTGTGGACGTCGAGTTCGGACTACGGCGAATTCCTGACGCCGATGATCCTCAACACGCAGGTCGCGGGCGTATTAGCGACACTCGTCATCATCTTCGTCTGTTGGCGCGCGACGCGGAATATGAAGCTCATCCCGAGCGGGCTGCAAAACGCCATAGAAGGCGTCACCGAATTCCTATACAACACGTCGATCCAGATGGCCGGCGAAAAGAACGGTCGCCGCTTCTTCGCCGTTGCCGCGACGCTCTTCGTATTCATCTGGATCAACAACTGGCTCGCTCTCACGCCAATCTACAACTCGTTCGGCAAGGTTGTGCCGGTCGACTCGCACCACTTCCATGAAGAGGCGCACATCCTCACCGAGCAGGGTGGCATCAGCTGGATCTTTCCGTTCAAGCTGGGCGGCGACGCGCCGCTGGTGGAGTTCGAAGTCGATATGCACGAGGTCGACGAGATCGACGCGCAGATCCGCCAGGCGAACCTCGATAAGGCGCCGCGCGAGGAAGTCCTCGCATTGAAGGAAGAGCGCGAAGAAGCGCTACATCACGCCCAGGAGTTGGCGATCGACGCGGCCATGCCGGGCGCAGCGAATCTCGATCTTTCAGAGGAATACGCCGTCTGTGGCGAGGAGCCTGAGGTGAGCGTCACCGTAATCGAGGAGTGCAAGCGCGAGATCAACATCGAGCACTCGGAAGAGGCGCGATTGCAGCTTGAGGCGGACGGGAAACAGGTGGCCGTTATCTATCCCTACTTCCGCAGCTTCAATACCGACCTGAACTCGCCGCTGTCGCTCGCCTTCATCTCCGTAGTCTTTATCGAGTTCTGGGGCATCACGGCACTCGGATTCTTCAAGTACGGCAGCAAGTTCATCCGCAATCCGATCACAGATCCGATCGGCGCATTTGTTGGATTCCTGGAGATCATCGCAGAGTTCGCGCGTCTCATCAGCTTTACCTTCCGGCTCTTCGGCAACATGCTGGCCGGTGAGATCCTGTTGTTGGTGATGACATTCTTGATGCCGTTCCTTGTCGCCCTCCCGTTCTATGGACTGGAAGTATTCGTCGGTGCGATCCAGGGATTCGTGTTCTTCAGCTTGACCGTCGCCTTCGGCGCGCTGGCAGTCGCATCGCACGATCACGAGGATCACGGCGATGAGCATGATCTCGGTGAGCACGACGTGCCGGGCGATCAGCAGACGGCGCCGGCGCACTAGGAGCGGATGCGCTCGCACGGCGAGCGCAACTAAGTAGAGGAAGTCCCTCCGTGTATGTGAGCGGAGGCTTGAACAGAGGAAGAACGCCTGACCCTGGTGGGCGGGCGGAAGTTGAAGAAGGAGTCCTGCCTTGGAACTTGCAAGTTTGGTAGTCCCGCTGTTGGCGTTCACGGACGCTGGTCTGAAGTACATCGGCGCCGGTCTCGCCATCGGTATCGGTGGTATCGCGCCCGCCCTCGCCATCGGCATGATGTCAGCGAAGGCCATGGAAGCGATCGGGCGCAACCCGGAGGCACAGCCTCAGGTTCAGAGTTCGCTCATCCTCGCCATCGTGTTCGCCGAGGCTATCGCGATCTACGCGCTGGTCGTCGCGATCATGATTGGGTTCATCTTCTAGAGGACGGGCAGGCCCGCAGCAGCAGCGGGCCCAGCCGCCGCTCCGGCGCAAGCTGGTTGAGGTAGGTCATGGTCATTCTTGGAATTGCGGATCTGGGCATTAACGTCCCGGTCCTCATCGCGAACGTCGTCAACTTCACGGTGTTGCTCATCGTGTTGCGACTCGTCGCCTGGGGTCCGCTGACGAAGATGCTGGACGAGCGTCGCGAAAAGATCGCCCAGGGTCTCTCCGCCGCCGAGCAGGCGAAGGTGCAGGCCGCTGAGTCCGAGCGAAATGTGCAGGAGGCGGTCGATGCCTCCCGTCGCGAAGCGCAGCAATTGATTGCGCAAGCGCAGGAGATATCGACGCGTATCCAGGCAGACGCACGGACGCAGGCCCAGGCCGATGCGGAAGCGACGCTCGCGCGAGCGCGCAACGACATCCAGCAGGAACGCGACACCGCCATCGCCGACTTGCGGCGAGAGTTCGCGGATCTCGCGATCGAAGCGGCCGAGAAGGTCATCGGCCAGTCGCTCGATCGCAATGCGCATCAGCGGCTGATCACCGAAGCGCTCGCGGGATCGAGCTTCGCCGAGAGGAACAACTAGCGTTGGCTTCACGAATCGCATCCGCCAACCGTTACGCAGAAGCCGTCTTCGAGCTTGCCACGGAGACCGGTACTGCTGACGCATGGGCGCGCGACCTGCAAACCATCGCGGAGTTCGTCTCAGACGGCGACGTCCGCGGCTTGCTCGCCAGCGGGCGCGTGCCGCGTGACGAGAAGCTCCGCTTGCTGTCGGCAGGCGTTGAGGCGAAGGTGGCGCCTAAGGCGTGGAATCTGGTGCGGCTTCTCGAACAGCGAGGCAAGACCGATCTCGCGCCCGAAATCTTGCGTGGGTTCATGGAGCGCTACGACGCACAGCGCGGCGTCGCGCATGCCATAGTCACGACGGCGGTGCCCCTGTCCGACGACGAGCGTCGGGCGATCGCGACGCGGCTCTCGTCTATCACCGGCAAGCAGATCGATGTGACGGCGATTGTCGATGAATCCATCATAGGCGGCCTCGTCGCCCGCATCGGTGACGAACTGATCGACGGAAGCACAAAGTCACGCCTGGTAGCGCTGAAGCGCCGCCTCGAAGGCGCAGTGAGGTAGTTACAGCGGCTGTAGCGCGGGCTTTTCAGCCCGCGTGGTGGTCGAGGACGTGCGAGCAAGAAGTAGACGTTAGAGGCTGGAAGCTGGAGACCAATCTCCAGTCACCAACCTCCAGGAGACCAAACCATGGCCATCCAATCACAAGAAATCGCCAGCATCATCAAGCAGCAGATCGAGCAGTTCGGCTCCGATACGCAGGCTGTGAACGTCGGCACGGTCGTCGAGGCAGGTGACGGCATCGCGCGCGTTCACGGACTGAGCAACGTCGCGTCGTCGGAACTCGTGCAGTTCGCGAACGGCGTGATGGGGCTGGCCCTGAACCTTGAGGAAGACAGCGTCGGCGTCGTCGTCCTCGGCGCCTATGACGGCATCAAAGAAGGTGACGAGGTCCGTGCGACGGGCCGCATCGTCGAGGTGCCCGTCGGCGATGCGATGCTCGGTCGCGTGGTCGACGCGCTCGGCGTGGCGATCGACGGCAAAGGTTCTATCGCAACGACGAAGACACGTCCGGTTGAGCGTATCGCCCCAGACGTGACGACGCGGCAGTCCGTCGACACACCGGTGCAGACGGGCATTAAGGCTATCGACGGCATGATTCCCGTCGGCCGTGGCCAGCGTGAGCTCATCATCGGCGACCGCGGCACCGGCAAGACGGCCATCGCCATCGACGCCATCATCAACCAGAAGGGCGGAGACCTCCTCTGCATCTACGTCGGCATCGGTCAGAAGGCCGCGAAGATGGCGCAGATCATGGGCACGCTCGAAGCCAACGGCGCACTGGCGCACACGGTAATCGTTTCTGCGAACGCATCGGACTCCGCCGCGTTGCAGTACCTGGCGCCGTTCGCCGGCTGCGCGATGGCCGAGGAATGGATGGAGCAGGGCAAGGACGTCCTCATCGTGTACGACGACCTGTCGAAGCACGCCTGGGCGTACCGCCAGGTGTCGCTGCTGCTGCGCCGGCCTCCCGGCCGCGAGGCGTACCCGGGCGACGTCTTCTACCTGCACAGCCGCCTGCTCGAGCGCGCCGCGCGTGTGAACGCGGAGCACGGCGGGGGCTCGATCACCGCGCTGCCGATTATCGAGACGCAGGCGAACGACATCTCGGCCTACATCCCGACGAACGTCATCTCGATCACAGACGGCCAGATCTTCCTGGAGAACGACCTGTTCAACTCCGGAATCCGCCCCGCGATCAACGCCGGTAACTCGGTGTCGCGCGTCGGCACGGCCGCCCAGACTAAGGCGATGAAGCAGGTCGCGGCGCAGCTCCGCCTCAACATGGCGCGTTTCCGCGAGCTGCAGGCGTTCGCCCAGTTCGGCACCAGCGATCTTGATGCGGCGACACGCCGTGAGTTGGAGCGTGGTCAGCGCGCGCAGGAAGTGCTCAAGCAGCCGCAGTACCAGCCGCTCTCGATGGCGCAGTCAGTACAGATCTTCTGGGCGCTGAACAACGGCTTCCTCGACGACGTGCCGGTCGAGAAGGTGCAGTCGTTCGAGGCCGCATTCCACAAGTACATGGAGAGCAACAAGCCGGAGATCGCCACGAAGATCATGGGCGACAAGCAGCTCACGGACGAAAGCGAAGGCCTGATGAAGACCGCCGTCGCCGAATTCAAGAACACAGTTCCGTACTAGAGTGGTCGTAGCGCGGGCTCTTCAGCCCGCGCGGTGTGGTGAGTGCCGCGGAGATCCGTGGCGTGGAGTAGTCAGTGGCAAGCATTCGAGAAATCAAGCGGCGGGTGCGTTCCGTCAGTTCTATCGCCAAGGTCACCAAGGCGATGGAGCTTGTTGCCGCCTCGAAGATGCGGCGCTCGCAGCAGCGTGCTCTCGCCGCGCGCCCATACGCGGACAAGATGCGCGAGATCCTCGGCGACCTCGCCAAGCAGCGCAGCGACGAGGAACAGGCGCACCCATTCCTGACTGAGCGGCCCGTAAACAACACCCTGATTCTCTACCTCGGCCCAAACCGTGGCCTCGCGGGCGGCCTCCCGGGCAACCTCGCGCGCAAGGCGGCGTCGTTCGCGCTCGAACAGGAATCGACGGTCTCCTGGGTGACCGTCGGCAAGAAGGCGCGCGAGTTTATCGTGCGAACGGGCCAGCCGCTCGTCGCCGACTTCACGCTGCCCGACTACCCGGAACTGCTCGACACGCTGCCGATCAACCGCATCGTCGCCGATGAGTACCTGAGCGAACGCGTCGACAAAGTCTTCTTGCTCTACCCGAAGCTCGTCAACACGGCTGTGCAGACGCCCGTCGTCCGCCAACTGTTGCCGATCGAGCCGGAAGAGATCAGCGACATCACCGTCGAGGACATCGACTACATCTACGAGCCAAGCGCGGAGGGCGTCTTCGCCGAACTGCTGCCGCGCTACATCGAAATGACGATCTACGCAGCCATCCTCGAGAATGAGGCGAGCGAACTGTCCGCGCGGATGGTCGCCATGCGCAGCGCCACCGACGCCGCGAACGAAATGATCGAGACGCTGACGCTCATCTACAACAAGGCGCGGCAGGAGCAGATCACGAAGGAACTGCTCGACATCGTCGGCGGTGTCGAAGCAATGAAGGGCTAAGAGAATGTAGCGCGGGCCTTCAGCCCGCGCGGGGTTCGCGCGACATGCGAAGAACCGGAGGAAGACCATGACGACAGCAACAGGCGCGAGGGGCAAGGTAGTGCAGGTCATCGGGACCGTGGTGGACGTCGAGTTCCCCACGGGTTCGCTGCCGGAGCTGTACAGCGCACTCAACATCACGGGCGAAGGTGGCGCGACGATCGTCGCCGAAGTGAACGCGCACATGGGCAACAACTGGGTTCGCGCCCTCGCGATGAACACGACCGACGGGCTTCGCCGCGGCGCCGAGGTTGTCGACACCGGCGCGCCAATCACCGTGCCGGTCGGTCCGGCGACGCTCGGTCGCCTTTTCGACGTGCTGGGCACCGCGATTGACAAGCGCGGCCCCGTCTCCACCGAGCACACGGCATCTATCCACCGGAAGGCGCCCGCGTTCGACGAGCAGCAGACGCAGGTCACCATCCTCGAGACCGGCCTGAAGGTTATCGACCTCATCGCCCCTCTCGCCCGTGGTGGTAAGGTCGGCCTCTTCGGCGGCGCCGGCACCGGCAAGACGGTGACCATCAAGGAGCTGATCCGGAACATCGCGGCAGAGCACTCCGGCGTGTCCGTGTTTACAGGCGTCGGTGAGCGCTCCCGCGAAGGCAACGACATGTGGGTCGAGATGGAGGAGTCGGGCGTGCTCGACAAGACCGTCCTCGTCTTCGGCCAGATGAACGAACCCCCTGGCGTGCGTCTCCGCGTCGGCCTGACCGGCCTCACCATGGCGGAGTACTTTCGCGACGAGTCGGGTCAGGACGTGCTGTTCTTCGTCGACAACATCTACCGTTACACCCTCGCCGGCATGGAGGTCTCCGCGCTCCTCGGCCGCATGCCGTCCGCCGTGGGTTACCAGCCGACGCTGGCCACCGAAATGGGCGAGCTCGAAGAGCGCATCACGACGACAAAGAAGGGCTCGATTACATCGTTTCAGGCCATTTACGTGCCTGCCGACGACTACACAGACCCCGGCGTCGCCACGACGTTCGGCCACCTCGACGCCGTCGTCGCCCTCGACCGCGCCATCTTCGAGAAGGCCATCTTCCCCGCAGTCGACCCGCTGTCGTCCTCTTCGCGCATCCTCGACCCGAACATCGTCGGGCAGGAGCACTTCGATGTCGCGCGCGGCGTGCAGCGGGTGCTCCAGCGGTACAAGGACCTCCAGGACATCATCGCCATCCTCGGCGTCGAAGAGCTTTCGGAAGAGGACAAGCAGACCGTTGCCCGGGCCCGCCGCGTCGAGCGCTTCCTCGGTCAGGCGATGTTCATGGGCGAAATGTTCACGGGCATTCCCGGCCAGTACGTGCCGATCCGCGAGACCGTTCGCGGCTTCAAGGAGATTCTCGAAGGCAAGCACGACGCCCTGCCCGAGCAGGCCTTCATCAGCGTCGGCACCATCGACCAGGCCGTCGAAAAGGCCGCCCAGATGGCGGCTGAGGGATAGGCGACGAGATGCCACTAACTGTCGAAATCGTCACGGTCGAACGAAAGATGCTCGAAGAGTCCGGCATCGATGAGGTGATCGCGCCCGGCGTCGAGGGCCAACTCGCCGTCCTGCCGAAGCACGCCGCCTTCATGACGATGCTCGCCCCCGGCGAACTCATCCTGAAGAAGGGCACGGAGGAGATTCCATTCTCGGTAACGGGCGGATTCTTCGAGGTCCTCAACGACCGCGTAATCGTGCTCGCCGACGCTGCGGAGCGCGCGGACGAGATCGACATCGAGCGCGCGGAGAAGGCTCGCGAGGCGGCACGTGATGCGCTCGACAACCGAGAGACTGTGGAAGACATGGCGGCCGTGCAGGCGCAACTGCAGCGCGCGCTGATCCGACTGCGCGTGGCCGAAAACCGCAAGCGTCGCGTTGGTGGCGTCCGGCGGTAAGACGACGACAGGACAAAGAAAATGGGACGCCAACTCGGCGTCCCTTCTCTGTTGCTTCAAAATGACTCGTGCTAGCTCCCCGCGAGATCCATCACGCATCGCACCGTGAGCCCGGCCTCTTCCGTGAAGTAGCAGCCCACCCCCGCCTGCGTGTAGACAGGGCTCATGATCTGCTCGCGGTGTGACGGGCTGTCCATCCAGGCCTGCACGATGTCTGCCGGTGGCCACCCGTTGCTGCCCCAGGCGATCACTTCACCGATCTGCACCGTGAACGGAAACCCTGCCGCCTCGACGCGAGAGACGAGCGTACTGCCGTCGGGACCCGTGTGCGAGAAGTGATTGTGGTCCGCCAGCACCTTCGCGTAGTTCTTGCCGGCCTGCGTGAGTCGTGACTCCACGGCCAACGGTGCGAGGCCCGCTTCGGCGCGCTTCTGGTTGACCACGGCGAACACTTCCGCCTCAAACGCCGCGTCCCACCAGCCGTTGCCAGCCTGAACGATCGGCTCCGGAGTCGACGTTGGAGGCGCCGGCGGCGGCGGCACGGGTGTGTTCGTCGGTGGAGGTGGAACCGGCGTGTCCGTTGGGCGCGGTGGGATTGGTGTGCTTGTGGGCACAGGCGTGACAGGAACGGACAGCGCTTCGAAGTAGTCCTGAGCGCGCGTCACCTGGTCGGCAGCGACGAGTATCTCAGCCGTCGTCGGCGATGGCACGGCGCCGATCGCGCGGTAGTAGTCCTGCGCACGCTGCACTTGATCGGCCGCAACGAGTACTTCAGCCATCGTCGGTGTTGGTGCGGCGCCGATTGCGCGGTAGTAGTCCTGTGCACGCTGCACCTGATCCGCGGCGACGAGCACCTCGGCCAGCGTCGGCTCCGGCTGGAACACCCGCGCCAGGTGCGCCGAAAGGGCGTAGAGCTTGACTGCGGTGTGCGTCATCTCTCCGACGGATGCGGCAGGCTCAAAGCCTCGCGGGCCGGTCTGCAAGCCAAGCGCCTCGGAGGAGCGCTGCTGCTGTTCCGCCGTCGCCTTGACCGGCGCCTCGGATGAGTTGTTCCGGCTGATGAACACCATGACGGTGATCGCAAGTCCGGCGACGAAGAAAAACAGCGATGCGCGTTCGACGAGCGTACGTCCCTGCACAGCAACCTCCTTGACCTCTCGTCATGCGCGTGCGTCTACTCGATGGCTCGCGCGACGGTGCATCATGGCCGCCGGTGGGGGTCGTGTGGCATGGGTAAAGTCGGAGGGTACGCGCGCATTCTCCGCCCATACGGACGTGAGAATGCGCGTAAGGGAACCGGAGATGTTAACGGCGAGTTCGTGCTGAATTTCGAAGGAATCAGATTCGAATGTTCGACGATTCCAGCGCGATCTTCCGGGAACGCGCTGTCAAATTCGGAGCGCAATCCCGAACGCGATATGGGGCTACAGATCGGCGACAGCGATCGGCGCGGACGTCGGCGCTTTGCTGCCACCCGCGGGTTCGATGGTGATAGCGATCTGTGTCGCGCTATCGCTATCGAGCGTGACCGTCGCGTTGGCTTCGCCGCGTTCGTCGTACTCCAGCAGTCCCAGGCTCGTCGGCTGGCCAAGCTCGTCCAGTGACCACAGCTGGTACGCGTGTGTCGTATCGAGACGCGGCATCGCGTTGCCCACGACGGTGGCCGTACCGTCATCGAACACGACGACATGCCCGGCCGCGGCGCCGCTCTCCACCTGCAGCGTCGTGACGGCTTGCACGCGCGCGTCGGAACCACTGTCCCCATTTCGCAGCGCCATGTTCCACGCGAGCAGCCCTGCCACCGCAATCGCCAGCACCGCCGCGATCGCGCCCCATGCCTGCGCACTAAAGCCGCCGAATCGCCGTGAAGATTGGCGCGTCTCCGTATGCGGCCGAATGTCGACCGGCCGATCGATGACCGTAGTGCCAGACGCCGGTTCCGATTCACCTACCGCGGCCGCAATGCGCGCGCGAAGGCCCGGTGGCGGCGCCATCTCGTCCGTCGTCTCCCCGAGCGTCATAGCAACCGCGCGCAGTTCCGCGGCGGCCGCAGAGTGCTCAGGACACGTCGCGAGATGCGCGCGCATTGCCGCCATCTCCTCGTCCGGGAGTGCGTCGAGGGCATACGCGCCCATCAGCTCTTCGGCCTGCTCGCAGTTCATTCCAGCACCCTCGGCCGCAGATACTCGCGCATCTTCTCCAACCCAATACGCAGCCGGCTCTTCACCGTGCCCAGCGGCACCTGCATCCGCTCAGCGATCTCGAGGTGCGTCAGCCCCTCGAAGTACGCCATCAGCACCGTCTTGCGCTGCTCCTCGGGGATCAGTGCGACAGCCTCACGCACAGCAGCGGCGTCCATCGTCATCTCCGCGAGCTGCTCAGGCCGCGCCTGCCCATCGACGAACTCCTCCGGACCATCCGGCAGGCGCCGCTCTGGCCGATTCGTCCGGCGGCGCACAGCATCGATCGCCTTGTGGTGCACGATCGTCAGCAACCACGATCGCACCTGGCCACGGTTCGTATCGAACCTCCCGCACTGCTTCCAAACTGAGACGAAGGCCTCTTGCACGACATCCTCCGCCAGCGTCCCGTCATTCGTGATGCGGTACGCCAGCCCATATGCTGCGCCGCCGTGGCGGTCGTATAGTGCGGTCACCGACGACTCATCGCCCCGCTGCATCGCGAGCAGCAAGCCAGCATCGTCTAAGTCTCCAATGGGTATTCGCGCGCCGTTGCCGTCCAGATCAGGCTCCAGAGGGTAGAATCGCTCTTCGCGAGCAGCTTGTGAAGCATTGTACGATCTGCGCCGGCGTCTAGATTGTCTAAGACAAACTGCGTATGACCTCATAGACCTGCTCGTCGCAGGGCAGACCGCGCCCGCCCGGCCGCCCGGGACTGTGCGGCAGCCGCAGCGTCGCCCGCGTCTTGGCCGACAGCGTCGCTCGTGCCAGGGCGCTCTCTGTCGGCACGATGGAATCGTGGCCACCGCCCGTATCGCCGGCGACGAGGTGGTACGCCGTGCCCGCGGGTGCCTCACCGGACGCAAGCTCGCGAAGAAACGGAGAACCCGCGCGCATCTGCTGATTCGCGACATCGTCAAGCAGCGAAGCTGGCGCACCATCAAGCAGCCCCTCGTGCGGCGTCGCGATCGTGATCAGCCGCTCGATGTCCGCGCCAACGACCCGGTCGCCGTTCCACGAATGAGCCTCAAGCGCGGCCCGCGCAACCAGCCCGCCTTCACTGAATGCAACAATGTCAAAGGGCGTCTCCGCCCATCGAGCCTCGATCTCGGCACGGAGCCAGTTCGCGCTCTCCGTGATATCGAACGCCGACGGATACGCGACCGCAGCGACGTTGGCGTACGTGCGCGTGAGGCCGCCGGCCAGCGCCAGCATGCACGCGTCCCAAGGCTCGCTGTTCCACCCGTGGATTACCAGCACGTTGCGCTCGCCCAGACGGAACTCCGAACCAAGCACGCGCCGTTGCTGCCAGGGCTTCATCATCCACGACGGCCCAACCGCCCACGCGGCACCGCCATGCGTCTCGCCCACCGCCATGTTCGTTGCAGGATCGATGATCGCCGCCGACCACATCCACTCGCCCTCGGCATCGCGCTCGAGGATGCCGAGCTTCGTCTCATCGGCGATCGCCCACGCGGTCACAAGCGTGTCGTCATACGGCAGCGTGATACGCACGCCGTCTCCGGCGACGCCCGCGCTCGCGATGATGAGCTGTGGATACAGCACCGGAGACGGCTCGCGCCTCAACCCATGCGTCTCGCCCGAGGCCATCTCAAGCTGCGCACCGACAACCTCAACCGCAGATTCAGGCGGCGTCGTCCGCTGTCCGGACGCCGAAGCCAATGAGCACGCGACACCAGCCGCCACCCCAAGGGTCGCAAGGGCGCCAAGCAGCGCGGCGTGCATTCTGCGGGAGTTCCCGTACGTGTCCACCACTAGGGTTGTCGGCGGATCCGTAGGGGTGGATTAGGCCGAAGACGTTCCGAGGAGCGCTGGGAGGTCGCCAACCCACACCATTGTGTCGGGAAGGGCGTCGATGAGCGCGTCATAGAGGACTCGGTCGGCCGTCACGAACGTGCACCGCTCTCGCAGTGCGAGTGCGACGTACAGGGCATCGAAGGGATCGCGATTGAACCGGAAGCTAATGTTCACAGCATCGTCGAGGACCGCGAGCATCGCATAGAAGCGAACCGTCTTGTCCAGGCCGGCATCAAGCGGCCGGCGCGCTTGTTCCTCCGTCATTTCGCCTCGGCGAACCTTCTTCAAGAGGAAGCGGGCGAGTTCAACGGTGAGGAGGTCAGGCGCGACCAACGAGTCACCGCTCATTCGTAGCAGGCGTGCCTCGTGGAAGTGAGTCTCCGGAATGAACCATTTGGCGACGATGCTCGCGTCGACAACGCGGGTTGTCACGCGTCGCGATCCTCGCGAATGAGAACGGCGCTATCCGTGTGCGAACGACCGGCCAATTCCGCACTCAGTTGATCGGCCATTCGCCAAAAGTCTGCCCCAGCAACCGCTTCGCTCTCCGCAACATCTTCTAGAACCATTCGTACTTCAGCCTCTAGAGATCTGCGGTTGCGCTTCGCTCGCTTCTTGAGCCGCTCTACAGCCTGAGGAGTGAGTCCTCTGACCAGAATTTGGGTGACTACGGCTGTACTCATAGCATTATGCTAGCAAAAGGATAGCACCAATCGCAAGCCCTCAGTTTACCCGCCGCTGCCCCGCACCCCAGTACTTCTCCCGAATCACGAACTTCTGTAGCTTTCCCGTCGCTGTCCGCGGCAGCGACTCCACGAACTCCACCGATGTCGGGCACTTGAAGTGCGCGAGGTGCTGGCGGCTGAACTCGATGATCTCGCCCTCAGTCGACTGCTGACCCTCGCGCAGGACGATGAGCGCCTTCGGCGTCTCGCCCCACTTCTCGCTCGGCACGCCGACGACCGCGCACTCGAGGACGGCCGGATGCTTGTACAGCGCGTCCTCGATCTCGGGCGAAGAGATGTTCTCGCCGCCGGAGATGATCACGTCCTTCTTGCGGTCGACGATGTGGATGCTCCCGGTCTCGTCCCACACTGCCAGGTCGCCGCTGTGGAAGTAGCCGTCGTGGATGGCCTCGGCTGTCGCCTCCGGCTGCTCCCAATACCCCGCGAGCACGATGTTCGAACGGCAGCAGACCTCACCTATACTTACGCCGTCCTGTGGTACCGGCTTCCCGTTGTCGTCGAGCACCTGCACGTCGACGCCGATCGCTTCGACGCCAGCGCGAGCCCGGCGCGCAAAGTCGCCGTCCGTGTAGTGATGGTCCGGCGCGGAGACCGTCATGATCGGCGCCGTCTCCGTCAGGCCGTAGATCTGGATGAAGTCCCAGCCAAGCTCCTCCTCCATACGCTGGATGAAGGCGGCCGGCGGCGGCGCGCCCGCTACGACGAAGCGTGGCTTCGTCGTGATGTTGTGATTCGCGCGGCCCTCGTAGTTCAGGACGGTGCTGAGGACGGCTGGCGCCATGCACGCAAACGTCACGCCCTCCTCTTCGATCAAGCGGAATATGTCCGGGCCGGTGACGGCGCGCAATACGACATGCGTTGCACCCATCGCCGTCAGCGCGAACGGCCCACCCCACCCGCTCGCGTGGAACATCGGCAGCGTCCACAACTCGACGTCATCGTGCCGGATGCTGAAGTGGGCGATGAAGTTGTAGGCGTTGATATAGCAGTTGCGGTGCGTCAGCATCACGCCCTTCGGCCGCGCCGTCGTCCCGGACGTGTAGTTCAGCGAGAACAGGTCGTTCTCGCCGATCTCGACGGGCTGCGTGGGCGTCGTTGGCTCGCCGGCGATGAGCGCGTTCCAGTCCGTCCAGCCGCCGGGCGCGTCGCCACCATCCTGTGCGACGATCCAGTGCTTCACGGTCGTCAGGTTCGGACGGATCTCATCGACGACCCTCGTGTACTCCCAGTCGACGAGCACGCATGTCACACCCGCGTGATTGATGATGTATTCGTGGTCGGCCGCCGTCAGCCGGTAGTTCAGCGGCACGACGACAGCGCCGATCTGCGAGACGCCGTAATAGCTCTCGAGAAAGAAGTGCGAGTTCGGCGAGAGGATGCAAACGCGATCGCCCTGCTTGATGCCGAGCTTTGTCAGCGCGTGCGCAAGCTGATTGCACCGCGCCTGAAACTCCCGGTACGTGAACCTGTTCTCGCCATCGACGATCGCCGTTTTGTCCCCATACAACTTCGCCGCCCGGCGCAGAAAGTCGTTGATCAGCAGCGGTACTTCCATGGATGTCAGCGCCTCCCTCGCGCGCGTCGTCGTACGTGAGGGGATCGTACACAGTCACGGGTGTGGCTCAAAGTGCACTGGCCCTCGGCGATTCCAGTAGGATGGTTCCATGCTGACCGCGGAAGAGATCCAGGGCATCGGCGTCGCACTGAACGAGGCGACCCTTCTTGGAATCGCAATCACGGCTGAAAAGCGAGCCGCCGAAATTACTTTCGCCGTCCTGACCCTTCCCTCGGACGGTTCACCATCGCCCCTTGACCGGCGGATACAAGTGCTCCCGCGATCTGTGGGTCGGGTGGCGGCGTCTCTCCGAAACGGGCCGTGGAACGACGACACCGCGGACGTACTCCCGCTGCAGCTCGATGACATACTCGCCTTAAGAGCCCGCATGCAGCAGGAGATTTATGGGTGGGAGTTCGTTGACGCTGACGAGGATGGCTTCAAACGATGGAGCGACAAGCTAAGTCTCGACTGTGAATTTGGCTCAGACGGCAGGACGCACTCGATCACACCCTCTTCCAAGACTATGTTCAGGATGTCGGCCACTTGGACATCAGGATCTGGTTCGACGAGATTAGCTTTTGGACACCGTCATCGTTGAGATTCCGATTGCGGACTTCATCAGCGGTGGCCAGCGTTGGTGGGAAGCGTTCAATGCTGGTGACTTGACGGAGGTGGCACCCGGCCACCACATCGTCCGGCTCGCCGATTCATCCACTACAAAAGAAGAGGAGCGACCGTCGTGATCGCTCCTCTCATGATGGATCTCGCAGGGCGCTAACAGGCCCAAGACTCGACTACACCTCGCGGAACTCGCCTTCGACAGTGCCCTCTTCGGCGCCCGCCTCCGACGCGCCGTCAGCACCGGGCTCGCCGCCCATACCGTCCGCGCCGGGCTCACCCTGTGCGCCGTAGACGGCCTGGCCGATCTTCTGCATCGACTCGCCGAGCTCCGACGTGGCGCTGCGGATCGTGTCCGTCGTGCCCGATGCCAGCGCGCTGCGGACGGCGGCGATCTTGCCTTCGACCTCCGACTTCAACTCCTCGGGGATCTTGTCGGCGTTCTCGCGGACCGTCTTCTCCGCCTGGTAGGCCATGCTGTCGGCCGTGTTGCGCGTCTCGATCTCGTCGCGGCGCTCCTTGTCCTCGGACGCGTGCAACTCGGCTTCCTGCTGGAGCTTCTCGACCTCTTCCTTCGACAGGCCACCGCCCGCCGTGATCGTGATCTTCTGCTCCTTGCCGGTCGCCTTGTCGCGCGCTGAGACGTTGAGAATGCCGTTCGCATCGAGGTCGAACGTCACCTCGACCTGCGGCACACCGCGCGGCGCCGGCAGGATGCCGTCGAGGATGAAGCGCCCCAGCGACTTGTTGTCCTGCGCCATCGCGCGCTCGCCCTGCAGCACGTGAATCTCGACCGACGGCTGGTTGTCGGCCGCCGTCGAGAACACCTGCGACTTGCTCGTTGGGATCGTCGTGTTGCGCGTGATCAGCGGCGTCGCGACGCCACCCAGCGTCTCGATACCGAGCGTCAGCGGCGTCACGTCGAGCAACAGCACGTCGCGGACTTCGCCCTTCAGCACGCCCGCCTGGATCGCCGCGCCGATCGCGACGACCTCGTCCGGGTTTACGCCCTTGTGGGGCTCCTTGCCGAAGAACTGTTTCACCTTCTCCTGCACGAGCGGCATGCGCGTCTGTCCGCCGACGAGCACGATCTCGTCGATCTGGCCCGTCGTCAGGCCCGCGTCCTTGAGCGCTGCCTTCAGCGGCTCCAACGTCTTGTCCACCATCTCGCCCACAAGCTGTTCGAGCTTGGCGCGCGTGATCGTGATGGCCATGTGCTTCGGGCCTTCGGCGTCGGCGGTGATGAACGGCAGGTTCACTTCCGTCTGCTGCGCCGATGACAGCTCGATCTTCGCCTTCTCGGCCGCTTCCTTGAGGCGCTGCAGGGCCATGCGGTCCTGCTTGAGGTCGATGCCCTGCTCCTTCTTGAATTCGGTCACGAGGAAGTCGATGATGCGCTGGTCGAAGTCGTCGCCGCCGAGGTGTGTGTCGCCGTTCGTCGCCTTCACCTGGAATGTGCCTTCGCCCAGCTCGAGAATCGAGATGTCGAACGTGCCGCCTCCGAGGTCGTACACCGCGACGACTTCCTCGGTCTTCTTGTCGAGGCCGTATGCCAGCGCCGCTGCCGTCGGCTCGTTGATGATGCGCAGCACGTCGAGGCCGGCAATCTTGCCCGCGTCCTTCGTCGCCTGGCGCTGGCTGTCGTTGAAGTACGCCGGCACCGTGATCACGGCTTCCGTGACCGTCTCGCCGAGGTATGCCTCCGCGTCAGCCTTCAGCTTCTGCAGGATCATCGCACTGACTTCCGGCGGACTGTAGCTGCGACCGCCGAGGCCGACCTGCGCGTCGCCATTGCCCGCGCGCTCGATCTTGTAGCCCATCAGCGAGAGGTCGCGCTGGACCTCGCTGTCCTCGAACTTGCGGCCCATGAGGCGCTTCACGCTGTAGATCGTGTTGTCGGGGTTCGTGACCGCCTGCCGCTTGGCGACAGTGCCGACGAGCCGCTCGCCGCTCTTGCTCACGGCGACGACGGACGGCGTGATGCGCCCACCCTCGCTGTTCGGGATGACGACGGGGTCGCCCGCCTCCATCACCGCGACGACGGAGTTCGTCGTCCCAAGGTCGATGCCAATTACCTTACCCACTTGAAGTTCTCCTTTTCTCTCGTTGTTTTCTCGTTGTCCACAGCGTCTGCCTCGACGCGTAGTTGTTGGGATCCTATGCCGTCTGCACCCCGTCGTCGTCGTGCGCGTGCTCCTCGTTGAGCTCCTGCCACGCCCCCGCCGTCATGCGGTCGATGCGCTCCAATTCAGCGATCTCATCCGCAAGCGCGGGCGTCGCCTCGACGCGCTGCTGCAGCAGCACCAGCCGGTTGCGCGCCTTCGCGCCGACGAGCTGCACCGCCGCGCGGATGTGTTCGTTGTCGTTCGTCGTGTGATTCGTCATGTCCCTGGCTCCTCGCTTCCTGCTGCCTGCGTCCCGCTTCCGTTCCCGACTACGACCATCGATGGCCGGATGACCCTGTCTCCGAGCTTGTAGCCCTTCTGCGCTACTGCGACGACCCTGTCCTGCTCGCCCGGCCCCTGGCTGACGGCTTCGTGCAGCGCAGGATCGAAGACTTCACCGTCGGCGGCGATCTCGCTCACCCCCATCACTTCGAGCAGCCCCTGCAGTTTTTTCTGGATCGCCCGCACGCCGTCGACCCAGTTGAGGCCCGCGACGGTCGGGTCGATGTTGATGAACGCGCGATCGAAGTCATCGACGATGGGCAGCAGATTCAGGATCGTCGCGACGTTGGCGAACCGAGCCGTCTCGCTGCGCTCTTCCTCGACGCGCCGCTTGAAGTTCTGATAGTCCGCCGCCGCCCGCTGCCAGCTTGCGAAGTGCCGTTGCGACTTCTCCCGCTCATCCTCGAGCAGGGTCTCCAATGCTTCGACGCTGGATGGCAGATCGCTGCTCGCCGTGTCCGCTGATGGTTCTGCTGTTGGTGCGTCATCTCTGTCTGTTGTCATATCCATCTCCATTTATGCATTTCGGTTTGCTGTCTGTTGTTGTCTCGTCGCCTTTCACTTATCGCCGGCGCCCTGCTCCGTGACCGGGGGTTCGTCATAGAACGTCGTCAGCATCTCGCCCATCAGCTCGCTAAGGAAGCGAACGGTGCTGATCGTGCGCGGATAGTGCATGCGCGTCGGCCCGACGACGGCCATCGCCCCGGTGATCCCGCCGGGCGTGCCGTAGCGGCTGATCACGAGGCTGTAGTCGTGCATCGCGTCCTGCTCGTTCTCGGCGCCGATCATCACCGTCACGCTGCCATCGGCCAGCTCCGAGAACGGGATGTACTTGCCGAGGTTTCGGCGCTCCATCACGTCGAGCAGGTTCAACACTTTGTCGCTGCTCGCGAACTCCGGCTTCTGCAGCACCGTCCGAATACCTTCCAGCGCCGCCTCGTCGAAGCCGCCGGCGTCGGTCGAGGCGAGGATCTCGCGGACGGCGTTGGCGACGTGCCACTCCATCTGCGTGAGCTGAACCTGCGAGCGCCCGATCTCCCCCGCGCTGAGGCTGCGGAAGGCGTCGTTGAGGTGGTTGCTGATCGCCGTCAGGCCGTCCTGCTCCATCGGCTCCGGGAAGATGAGTACCTGCTGCTTCACCCGCGCCTGCTGCATCACGACGACGAGCAGCGCCGACGTGTCCTGAATGCTCACCAGCTCGACGCGCTTTAGCCGCGACTCCGCCATGTTCGGCATCGTCACGACGGCGGCGTTCTCTACGGCGCGCGCCAGCACGGCCGCCGCCAGGTGCACCCACTCGTCCTCCTCGCGGCCCGCCTGGTGGAACTGGTGGCGGATCGTCTGCTTGATCTGGGCCGACAGGTCCCGCTCCTCCATCAGCGCCTCGACGTAGTAGCGGTAGCCCTTGTCGGAGGGCACGCGGCCGGCCGAGGTGTGGGGGTGCGTGATGTAGCCATCCTCCTCCAGCCGCGCCATCTCGTTGCGGATGGTGGCGCTTGAGAACGGCAACTCGTACCGGCGCACCATGGCCTCCGACCCCACGGGGGTAGCGGAGTCCACGTACTCCCCGATCAGGAGGCTCAGCAGCTTGGCGCGGCGCTCGGTAAGGCTCATTCAGATTCAAATTAGCACTCTCCAGTCACGAGTGCTAAGTCCTGAGGCCATTGTATCAAGGGGCCGAAGAGGCGGGCAAGTCTCTAGTTGAAAATCATACCTTCACAGTAAGGGTGAATATAGCACTTGACTATTGGAGATCGCCGGCCTAACATAGGTTTGTGACATGGATGTTCAATTTGCGCGAGATGACCTCGACCGATTGGAAACGGATAGCCAGTTCACGGCTGGGTTCGCGGCTGCGATCGTCAAGCGCTATCGAAGAGTGGTGGCTCACATCCGGTACTCGACCGACGAGCGCGAATTTCGCGCGTGGCCCGGGCTAAGGTTTGAGAAATTGAGCGGGGATCGCGAGGGCCAATATTCAATGCGGCTAAACGATCAGTTTCGGCTGATCGTGGAATTGAAGGGGGAGTCACCTAGCAAGGTCGTCGTCATCTGCGAGATTACGGATTACCACTGAGGGGTGATTGTGATGAACGAGAGAGTGCCGGCCGAAGTATTTCCACCTGGCGACTGGATTCGCGAGGCGCTGGATGACCGCGGGTGGAGCCAGGCTGACCTTGCAGACATTCTTGGACGCCCAAGCCAGCTAGTGAATGAGTTGATTGCTGGAAAGAAGATCGTTACGCCCGAGACAGCTAAGGGACTCGCGCAGGCTTTCGAGGGAACGACCGCCGAATTTTGGCTAAACGCTGACTCTGCGTGGCAACTTCACTTGAAGCGCAGTCAGGCCCCTGATCCCAGCGTCGGGCTCCGAGCTAGGATCTACTCAAAAGCACCCATTCGAGAAATGGTCAAACGCCAATGGATCGAGTTTTCGAGCAATCCTAGTGTTCTCGAGAAGACACTTCTCGACTTTCTTGAGGTTCAAGACCTGAACGAGTCGCCGCCTGTTCTGGCAACAGCGGCACGGATGGGAACCGGCTACGACCAATTCAATGCCAGCCAGCTTGCATGGATTTGTCGTGCCAAGCACTTGGGTCGTGCTGTGCCGGTTAGCCGTCCCTTCGACAAACGGTCGAGGCAAGTCGTTTGGGATTCCCTGCGCTTGCTCATGGCTGATCCGACAGAGATTCGTCACGTTCCTCGTGTGTTGTCTGAGGCAGGCATCCGATTCCTTGTGCTCGAACATCTGACTAAGACTCGAATCGACGGCGCATGCATCTGGCTTGATCGAAGCAGTCCCGTCGTAGTCGTCTCGCTTCGATATGGAAGGATCGATAATTTCTGGTTCACGTTGATGCATGAACTAGCGCACGTCTTCAATGGTGATGGGCGCGAAGATGACCCTGCGGTGGATATCGACTTGGTGGGTGAAGCGAGAGAGGCGAAGGAAAACAAGCCTGAGCGCGAAAGGAAAGCTGATGAAGTGGCAGAAGGAGCGCTCATAGACGGTGAGACTCTCGACGATTTCGTCACCCGAGTAGGCCCACTGTTTTCTGAGCGCACAATTCGAAACTTTGCGACGCTTCACGGCGTTCATCCCGGCATCGTTGTCGGTCAATTGCACAACAGAGGAGTTCACTATTCAAAGTTCCGCAAGCTGCTAGTGAACGTGAGAGAACACATCGTGCAGTCAGCATTAACAGACGGGTGGGGACACCGAATGCCATTGGCATCCTAATCTGAGGGAGCGAACCATGAGCAACTACAACGAACAGATGCAGCGCATCGTTAACGAGTACATCGCTGCCAAGCAGGATTGGCCGGCGACCACTCGCCAAATTGCCGCTTGGGCCGTTCGTGAAAGGAAGTGGCAGCCTCAGCCAGCGTCGCTTATCAGCCAGTGCGCCGAGGAATTGAGCGTCGCGATGCGCGAGGAAACTCTTGTTGATCCACAGGGCAGAGCGGTGCGCGCGAAGCACGCGGCCCGTGTCCATCAGTCTGTATTTTGGGGAGACATTCGAACGGCGTCGCGGGAGCACATGGAGGTAGCGTTCAAGGGACGACGCAAGCAGATCGTGGGTGACTGCCGTCAGCTCAAGTGGGACGTCGACAGTTTCAACGAGAATCGCGCACCCGTTGTGCCGATCCAGATGAGTTACAACTTCACAAACGACCTCATGGAGATCGAGGCCGGGAGAACGGCGAAGACCTGATCGACGGAGCGGCCGTGAGGGCGAGCGCGGGTTGGCTATACTCACCAGTAGCCCGCTCACGCTGAGTTTCGGGCGGGAAGGGAGGCCGGATGCAATCCCGCTTGCAGAATGTCCGCATCGCCGGCCTGGGGCACTACCTTCCTGAGCGCATCGTCACCAACGCCGAACTTGAGCGCACGGTCGAGACTTCGGACCAGTGGATCCAGGACCGCACGGGCATCAAGGAGCGCCGCATCGCGCGCAACGACGAGACGGCGTCATCGCTCGGTCTCGCTGCCGCGAAAATGGCGGTTGAGGACGCGGACATCGATCCCGCGACCATCGACCTCGTGCTCGTCGGCACGACGACACCGGACGGGCTCTTTCCGTCGACGGCCTCACTTATCCAGGACAAGATCGGCGCGACGCACGCCGGAGGCTGGGACTGCGCCGCAGCCTGTGCCGGCTTTCTCTCGGCGTTCGCGACGGGCATGCAGTTCATCCAGACCGGCGCGTCGAAGCGCGTGCTCGTCGTCGGCACGGAAGTGCTGTCGCGCATCATCAACTGGCAGGACCGCGGCACATGCGTGCTCTTCGGCGACGGCGCCGGCGCGGTGCTGCTCGAAGCGGCGGAGTACGGTGGGCCGCTCGGGCTCGTCATGCGCAGCGACGGCTCGAAGAAGTACCACCTCTGGGCGGAGGGGATCGGGGCCGCGCGCGACGAGGACGGCAACGGCCCGACGCTCGAGCAGTGCATGATCCAGATGGATGGCCCGGCGATGTTCAAGTCGGCCGTGCACGCGATGACGGACGCGGTCCGCGAAGCGCTCGTGCAGTCGGAGCTGACGGTTGATGACATCGACCTCTTCGTGCCGCATCAGGCGAACCTCCGCATCATGCAGGGCACCGCGAAGGCACTCGGCATGCCGCTCGAGAAGGTCATCGCGACAGTACACAAGTACGGAAACAACTCCTCGGCGACGATCCCGATCGCCCTCAGCGAGGCGTACCGCGAGGGCCGCCTGGAGGAGGGCATGAAGGTCGCCATGTGTACGATCGGCGGCGGCCTCGCATGGGGCGCCATGATCCTCGAATACAGCCGCGTTGGTGTTCGGCCTGCGGTGGCTTCGAAGGAAGCTGCGGGTGTTCCGGCGGGCGGGGCTGGTTAGCTGTCCACTTTGACCGCTCGCTGCCTCCGCGATAACCTACCCCCACATGACACAGACGCACGGCCACTCAGGACTCGGACGCAGGCCACGGCGATAGGGCTGTCCGATCCACGCGCGCACGACGCAAAGCCACGGACGCCCTGAGCGCCGTGGCCGTTTCTTTTCCACGACTTGTTGATCCACGAAGGGCCACGAAGAAGCACATAGGATGAGAACATGACTACGACCGATGTCCGCGATCCATATCTGGCCGAGACGGAGCACGTTGACCCCGAGATCTTCCGGCTGATTAAGGCGGAAGAGCAGTACCAGGTCGAGACGGTGCGGCTGATTCCGTCCGAGAACTACACCTCTCGCGCCGTGATGGAAGCGACCGGCAGCGTGCTCGCCAACAAATACAGCGAGGGCTACCCCGGCAAGCGCTACTACGAGGGTCAGCGCAACGTTGACGAGATCGAGACGATCGTCATCGACCGCGCGAAAGCGCTGTTCGGCGTCGAACACGCGAACGTCCAACCATACTCCGGCTCGCCGGCGAATCTCGCCGTGTACGTGGGGCTGCTCGACCTGGGCGACACGATCATGGGACTCGCGCTGCCCCACGGTGGCCACCTGACGCACGGCTGGACGGCGAGCGCGACGAGCAAGTTCTGGAAGTCGATTCGCTACGAGGTCGACGAGACGACGCACCTCATCGACTACGACAAGGTACGCGAGATGGCCCTGCGCGAGCGGCCGCGCATCATTGTCGCCGGGGCGACTGCGTATCCGCGTTCATTCGACTTCAAGCTGTTCGGCGAGATCGCGAAAGAGGCGGGCGCGTTCTTCCTCGCCGACATCTCGCACATCGCGGGCCTGATCGTCGCGGGCGCGCATCCTGATCCGGCGCCGTACGCGGACGCGGTGATGACGACGACGCACAAGACGCTGCGTGGTCCGCGCGGGGCGATGATCATGTGCAAGGAAGAGCACGCCGAGAAGATCGACAAGGCCGTCTTCCCCGGCCTGCAGGGCGGGCCGCACGAGAACACGATCGCCGGCGTCGGCGTGGCGCTGAAGGAAGCCGCTACGCCCGAGTTCCGCGAGTACGGCCACCAGATCGTGGCCAATGCCAAGGCATTAGCTGCCGAACTGCGTGAGCGTGGCTTCGACCTGATTACGGGCGGCACCGATAACCACCTCGTGCTGATGGACCTGACGGCGAAGAAGGTCATCGGCAAGAAGTACGCGAAGGCGCTCGACCGCGCGAACATCGTCGCCAACTACAACACCATCCCGTTCGACCCGCGCAAGCCGTTCAGCCCGAGCGGGCTGCGCATCGGTACGCCGTCAGTGACGACGCGCGGCATGAAGGAAGACGACATGCGCCAGATCGCCGCGTGGATGGACCAGGTCGCCGACAACGTGAAGGACGAAGACGCGCTCGACCGCATCGCCAACGAAGTCCGCGACTTCTGCCGCAACTTCCCCGCGCCGGGAATGCACGTTGTGTAGGGACTAGGTGCTGGGGTCGAGCGACTGTAGCGCGGGCCTTCAGCCCGCGTGTTGGTTGAGGTTAGAGCATGGTCGGCGCCGATCACGCTGTGGATGCGGAAGACCCAATCGAGTGGGCGGTGTTTTGCTACTCCGTCGATGGCCCTGGTAATTCTCTGTCATTGTTGGTTGCTGAGGTTCGTGAAGAGATTGCGACCAATCCCCCATCAGCTGCGACGATCGTGCAGCGAATCCGTGAGCTCCATGAAAATGGATTGCTGGTCGTGCGGGATGGCGACGATCGAGAACGCATCGTTGACGATGGGTTCTGGCAGAAGATACTGGATGAATACGACAATGGCGTCCGCAAGCAGCAAGACTTGAAGATGCAGGACTTGGATGTTGATGACGTGTGGGTTAAGCCAACGGATGCGGGCCGAAGACGTGCTGTCCAAATCGGGGGCATGATAGACCACAAGGGCCTGTACTCATGACTGATCCGCGCATCATCGGCACGTGGGCGCTTGTCGCGACCGAGTGGAAGCGCGCCGACGGTCGGCACGCCAACCCCTTCGGCGCCAACGCGGTCGGTGTCCTCACCTACGACGCTGCAGGCAACATGGCGGCGCAGATCATGCGCGCCGAGCGACCGGTCGTGGACGGCGGCCATAGCGGCATCGAGAACGCGATGGCGTCCGCGTTTCCGGGCTACGTCGGCTACTTTGGCACGTACGAGATCGATGCGGGCGGAGTCCTCCAGCACCACGTCGCGGGCAGCGCGTTTCCGCAGTGGGTCGGCAACGAGCACGCGCGGCGCTTCACCGTCGAAGGCGACAGGTTGACGCTCATGCAGGATTTCGTGACGGCGGACGGCGTTGCGGTCGCGGCGTCGACGACGTGGCAGCGCATCGGGTAGCACTGGCGCGCGGCGAGTGGGCGGCCACGCAGGGCTGCCCCTCGAACGCCCTGCCGATTCCGCAGGGAAGATTGCTGCTGACTGAAGCGCCGCCGTCCGCAATACTCAACGCATGAACGCAGGTCGCAACGGAGACGTTTTCTACGTGCGCTTCCAGCAGCCGAAACGCGAGGACTTCGGCGTCCTCGGCATGATCGTGCGGTTCGTGATCAACGTAGCAGCGCTGTGGCTGGCGCAGGCGCTCGTCACAGGCTTCGACATCGAGACGGCGACGGCGCTGCTGTTCGGGGCGCTGATATTCGGCGTCGTCAACGCCTTCATCAAGCCGATCGTCTCGTTCATCTCGTGCCCGCTGACGTGCCTGACGCTCGGCTTCTTCCTGCTGATCATCAACGGCTTCATGCTCGTCATCACCGAGTGGATCGCCGGCTGGTTCGACCTTGAATTCATCGTCGACGGCTTCTGGGCCGCGTTCCTCGGCGCGCTCGTCATCGCCGTCACGAGCGCGATCCTCAGCACCTGGGCTGACAGCGCCATCCTCCGCCGCTCCCGACCGGATGACGACGGCTGGTAGACCAGCGACAGCCGACAATGGACGCTGCTATCATCCACCTATGCAGGAGACGACGGTCGAAGTTCTGGTCGAGATCCCGAAGGGGAGCCGGAATAAGTACGAGTACGACGAAGCGCGTGGCATGCTGCGCCTCGACCGCACGTTGTACTCCTCCGTTCACTACCCGACGGACTATGGCTACATCCCCAACACGCATGCCGACGACGGCGACCATCTCGACGCGCTGATCATCTGCGAAGAGCCGAGCATCGCGCCGAGCCTGGTGACCGCGCGCCCGATCGGCGTCCTCCGCATGCGCGACGACAAAGGCCTCGACGACAAGATCATCTGCGTGCCCGTGGCGGACCCGCGCTTCCACAACATCAATGAATTCAAGGACATCGCCGCGCACTGGCAGCTCGAGATCGACCAGTTCTTCCGCACGTACAAGAAGCTGCAGGAACTGGCCGTCGACATCTACGGCTGGGGCGACCGCGCGGAGGCGTGGCGCATCATCGCCGAAGCGCGAGCGGCCTTCGCGTGACGCCGAAGCTCATCATCGCCTCCAACAATCGCGGCAAGCTGCGCGAGTACGCTGGCCTCCTCGACGGTTGCGGCTTCGAGTTAGTCACACCTCGCGACCTCGGCATCGACTTCAACCCCGCCGAAACCGGTGCGACGTACGAAGAGAACGCCGCCATCAAGGCGGAGGAGGCCGCGCGCATCAGTGGCCTGCCGGCGCTCGGCGACGACTCGGGCATCGAGGTGGACGCCCTTGACGGACGGCCGGGGCTCTTCTCGGCGCGCTATGCTGGATCCGGCATATTCAGCGACGATATCGCCGAATCAGAGCAGCTTCGTCTGTTGCTCGACGAGCTCATTGGTGTGCCCGACGATCGCCGCACGGCGCGCTTCGTCTGTGCGATAGCGATCGCCCTTCCGGGCGGTGAGATGCGCTTCGTGCGAGCAGAGTGGCCGGGGCACATCGGGCATGAGACGCGCGGCGAGAACGGCTTCGGTTACGACCCGCTGTTCATCGTGCCGGGATACGGCGGCAGGACGAGCGCGGAACTGCCGCCGGACGAGAAGAATCGCATCGGCCACCGCGGACTGGCGGCTGCAAAGGCGTTAGATGTGCTGAAGGAACTATCGCGTGAAGCAGGATCAGGCTGAGACGACGGATGTGACAGGAGGACGGGCGCCCTCGCCCGTCGATCACGTCGTTGACGGGCGGGGGCGCCCGTCCTCCACCGCATCGGATCTCGTCGATCGCCTTGGCCGGCACTTGCGCGACCTGCGCATTTCCGTCACCGATCGCTGCAACTTCCGCTGCCGCTACTGCATGCCGCGCGAGGTCTACGGCGCGGACTGGCAGTTCCTCGGCCGCAGCGACATTCTCTCGTTCGAGGAGATCACGCGCGTTGCCCGCATCGTCACCTCCCAGGGCGTGCGCAAGCTGCGGCTCACCGGCGGCGAGCCACTGCTTCGCAACGGACTTCCAGAGCTGATCCGGATGTTGTCGGCGATCGATGGTGTGGACATTGCTCTCACTACCAATGCATCGCTGCTGGCGGCGCAGGCTCCGGCGTTAGTCGAGGCGGGCCTGAAGCGCATCACCGTCAGCCTCGACTCGCTCGACGACGCGACGTTCCGTTCGATGAACGACGCCGACTTCAGCGTCGAGCGTGTGATGGAGGGCATCGCGACGGCATCAGCCGCCGGCCTGCCGGTGAAGATCAACGCCGTCGTAAAGCGCGGTGTGAACGATGGTGGCATTGCCGATCTCGCGCGCTGGGCCCGTACGCGCGGGCACATCGTGCGCTTCATCGAGTACATGGACGTCGGCCACACGAACGGCTGGCGGCTCGACGATGTTGTACCGGGCGAGGAGATCGTACGCCGCATCAGCGAAGCGATGCCTCTCGTCGCCGCCGACCCAAACTACGAAGGCGAGGTCGCCCGCCGCTGGCGTTACGCTGACGGCCCCAACGCTGGCGAAGTCGGTGTCATCACGTCGGTGACGCAGCCGTTCTGCGGCGACTGCACGCGCGCCCGCATCAGCGCAGACGGCAAGCTCTACACCTGCCTCTTCGCCACCGACGGCACGGATCTGCGCGAGCGTCTCCGGGATGGGAGCAGCGACGAGGATCTAACCTCGCTCGTGCGCGACGTCTGGATCGCCCGCGAAGACCGCTACTCAGAGCTCCGCTCCGCTAACACGGTCCCGCTCGAAAAGGTGGAGATGTCGTACATCGGCGGCTAGTCCCGCCACCGCCTTCCGTCCTTGATCCTTAGGCCTTATTCGTGGCCCTTCGTGGATCAATAGAGAGGGTTAGGCTGTGACGGTCTCCCGCACCCAGTTGCCGTTCGGGTACGGCGCCGTCGGCAGGAAGCCATCGATCCACGTCGCCGCCATCGCCGCCGCCCCGCCGCGGATGTAGTTGGTGCAATCGTCAGGCGTGGCCCAGGTAGTCGTTTGCGTCATCGCGCCGCCGGCCCCCTCTTTAGTGAGGGTGTGCGAGACGAAGCCCGGCTGTTTCTGAAGATACGGCTCCAGGCGCGCGAGGAGGCCGGTAACACGCTTGTCCCAGTCCTCGGGCTTCGTGATGGTCGTCGTACGGGTGAGGGTGCTGGTTGTTGTCATTGGGCCACCTCGCTCCAAAAGGCTGAACGCTTGACTGTTTGACGCCGCGCTTCCTATACTGTGCCTGCGCGAACCCCGCCTCGGCGGGGGTTGATTTTTGTTCGGCAGGATTCGGAGTCGGCGTACTTTGGGCCCACGCTACGTTAGTGTGGACGGACTCGGGCCCGGGTGGCGCAATGGTAGCGCAGCCGATTTGTAATCGGCAGGTCAGGGGTTCGAATCCCCTCCCGGGCTCCAGCACCCATTCCAGCTGAACCGCGTCGGCTTACGCACAGAGGTCAGCCGGAGAAAGGCACCGGTCACTGACCGGGCATCTGCCCACATAGCTCAGTTGGCAGAGCACACCCTTGGTAAGGGTGAGGTCATCGGTTCAAATCCGATTGTGGGCTCCATTGAAGTAGAAGTCAGGGCATAGCCGATGGGCCGTGCCGGACCCAGCAGCTACCCATTCATTAGTTGAAGTCGCCGCACAGCAGAGCCCTTCGCACCAACGGGGGCACCAGGAGGAGAGAGCCGGACATGGCGAAGCAGAAATTCGAGCGCACGAAGCCACACGTAAACATCGGCACCATTGGTCACGTCGACCACGGCAAGACCACGCTCACCGCGGCGATCACCAAGGTCCTCGCGCTGAAGAAGCTCGCCAGCTACCGAGACTTCGGTAGCATCGACAACGCTCCCGAGGAACGCGCGCGTGGTATCACCATCGCCATCACGCACGTCGAGTACGAGACCGAGAACCGGCACTACGCGCACGTGGACTGCCCCGGTCACGCTGACTACATCAAGAACATGATCACCGGTGCGGCGCAGATGGACGGCGCGATTCTCGTCGTCGCCGCGCCCGACGGCCCCATGCCCCAGACGCGCGAGCACATCCTGCTCGCAAAGCAGGTGCAGGTGCCGAGCATGGTCGTCTTCCTGAACAAGGTCGACCTCATGGACGACGAGGAGTTGCTCGAGCTGGTCGAGCTCGAACTGCGCGAGCTGCTCAGCAAGAACGACTTCCCCGGCGATGACATTCCGATTATTCGGGGCAGCGCTACAAAGGCGATGGCCTGCACCAGCGACGACCCGAACGACCCGGCCTACGCGCCGATTCTCGAGCTTATGGCCGCTGTAGACTCGTACATCCCGACGCCGGAGCGCGCCGTCGACCAGGCGTTCCTGATGCCGGTCGAGGATGTCTTCGGTATCAAGGGCCGTGGCACCGTCGTCACCGGCCGTGTCGAGCGCGGCATCGTCAAGGTCGGCGACGAAATCGAAATCGTCGGCTTCGGCACGACGCGAAAGACGACCGTCACTGGTGTCGAGATGTTCCAGAAGACGCTTGACCAGGGTCAGGCCGGCGACAACGTCGGTGCGCTGCTCCGTGGTATTGAGCGCGAGGACATCGAGCGCGGCCAGGTGCTCTGCAAGAGCGGGTCGATCACGCCGCACAGCAAGTTCGAGGCCGAAGTCTACGTGCTTTCGAAGGACGAGGGCGGACGGCACACGCCGTTTCTTCCCGGTTACCGGCCGCAGTTCTACATCCGCACGACGGACGTTACGGGCACCATCGGCCTGCCTGAGGGTGTCGAGATGGTCATGCCGGGCGACAACGTGCAGATGACGGTCGAGCTGATCACGACGGTCGCCGTCGAAGACGGCCTGCGCTTCGCCATCCGCGAAGGTGGTCGCACCGTTGGCGCCGGCGCCGTAACGAAGATTCTCGAGTAGAGAAAAGCTGTAGCGCGGGCCTTCAGCCCGCGCGGTTTAGAGCACACGCGGTGGGCTCGAGGAATGAGGTCGCCACATGGCGAAGAAGGACGACCGGCAGATCATCACGCTGGCTTGCACCGAATGCAAGGAGCGGACATACACGACGTCCAAAAACCGGCGCAATGATCCGGACCGGCTGGAACTCAGCAAGTTCTGCCCGCGATGCCGTCTCCACAAGGCGCACCGCGAGGTTCGATAACGGGAAATCTCGACACGCGGGGCTGCATCGTGCGGCCCTCACTTGTCTACACTGATGCGATAACCGGCCGCGCGGGCCGGGGAAGGTAACGACATGAGCCGGGCGATGCGACGGCAGGGTCCGCTGGTCAACAAGCCACCGGCGAAGCAGCCTGCATTCAAGCCAAGCGGGCAGCGTCCGCCTACGCAGAAGGTCTCGGCCGAAGCGGTCGCCGAGGCGAAGAAGAAGCGCACCTTCGCGCAGCGGATCCCCATAATCGGCAGCCCGCTGCAAGACATCATCAACGAGCTTAAGAAGGTGACATGGCCCTCGCGCGAAGAAGTGACGCGCCTGACGGGCGTAGTCCTCGTCGTCACCATCGCGATCGGTATCGCGCTTGGCGGCGTCGATTTCTTCTTCAACTGGCTCGTCGATAACACACTGTTGAGGTAGGCATGGCGCGCAAAGGTAAGGCTACCGCAGAGGTAGACGAGGCAGCGCTGGATGCCGAGTCGCCCGAAGAAGAGGCGATTCAAGAAGGCCGCCAGTGGTACGTGATCCACACGTACTCCGGTTACGAGAACAAGGTCAAGACAAACCTCGAACACCGCATCCAGACGATGGACGCGAAGGATCTCATCTTTCAGGTCGTCGTCCCGACCGAGGACGAGATCGAGATCCGCGATGGTCAGCGGCGAACCGTCGCCCGCAAGATCTTCCCCGGCTACGTCCTGACGCAGATGATCGAGCTGAAGGAAGACGATATCGAGAGCAGCCGCGCATGGTTCGTCGTGCGCAACACGCCCGGTGTCACCGGCTTCGTTGGTTCGGGCACGCGCCCCGTCCCGCTCGAGCCGCCGGAAGTGAAGCGCATCCTGCGCCAGATGCGCGTCGAGGCGCCGAAGGTCAAGGTCGGGTTTGAGCTCGGCCAGAAGGTGCGCATCGTCGATGGCCCGTTCATGGACTTCCATGGCCAGGTCGACGACATCAACCTCGAGAAGGGCAAGGTTAAGGTACTCGTGTCCTTCTTCGGCCGCGAGACGCCGGTGGAGTTGGACTTCCTGCAGGTCGAGCGGTTGTAAGTAAGAAGGGTGTACTAGCGGAGCTTTAGCTCCGCCGCAGCCGTCGCCAGAGACCGTCGTAGGGACGAAGCTCTAGCTCCGTCCCAGCAGTTTCCGAGAGAGTTAAACGCGTTGGACCTCGGGCGGGCATTGACCCGCAGTTGAGGGAGCGTTTGGAGGACAAGCATGGCAAAGAAGATTCGCGCAGTGATCACACTGCAAATCGAGGCAGGGAAAGCGAACCCCGCCCCGCCCGTCGGCCCCGCGCTGGGCCAGCACGGCATCAACATCATGGGCTTCTGCAAGGAGTACAACGAAAAGACCTCCTCGCAGGCCGGCATGGTCGTCCCGGCGGAGATCACCGTTTACGAGGACCGCTCGTTCACGTTCGTACTCAAGACGCCGCCCGCAAGCGACCTGCTCAAGAAGGCCGCTGGCATCGAGAAGGGCTCCCGCGCACAGAAGCGCGAGAAGGTCGCGACCATCAAGCGCGATCAGGTGCAGAAGATCGCTGAGATGAAGATGAAGGACCTCAACGCGAACGACATCGAAGCCGCGATGCGCATGGTCGAAGGGACCGCGCGCAGTATGGGCATCGAGGTCAACTAGTTCGTTTCTTGTAGTGAATTGTAAGCAAATCACCCAACCATGACGTAGGCCATAACGGCCGCCTCCCTCCGCATGGCGGAGAACGTCGACAAGAAGGAGCACCACCATGAAGCGCGGCAAGAAGTACGAAGAAAAGGCAAAGCTCGTCGATCCGGAGAAGCTTTACGAGCCGGAAGAGGCGATCAAGCTCGCGAAAGAAATGTCGTTCGTGAAGTTCGATGAGACAGTCGAACTCCACCTGCGCACAGGCCTCGACCCCCGCCACGCCGACCAGCAGATCCGCGGCACCGCCCTCCTCCCGCACGGCCTGGGCAAAACGGTGCGCGTGCTCGTCTTCGCTGAAGGTGATGCCGCCCGCAACGCCGAAGCGGCAGGCGCGGACGAAGTCGGCGGCGACGAACTCATCAAGAAGGTCGAGGGCGGCTACACCGACTTCGACGTCGCGATCGCCGAGCGTAGCCTCATGGGCAAGGTCGGCCGCCTCGGGCGTGTCCTCGGCCCCAAAGGCCTCATGCCGAACCCGCGCACAGGCACCGTCGTCGACGGCGCTGACATCGCGAAGGCCGTCGACGAGAGCCGCCAGGGCCGCGTCGAGTTCCGTCTCGACCGCACAGCCATCATCCACGTCCCTATCGGCAAGGTGTCCTTCGACGAAGCCGCATTGCAGGAGAACATGGGCGTCCTCATCTCGGCGATCGTCAAGGCAAAGCCGACGGGCGGCAAAGGCCACTTCATGAAGTCGATCACCATGACGACAACCATGGGCCCCGGCATCAAACTCGATCCCACGCCAACGCTCGCCATGAAGGGTGCGTAGGTGTTACTGACGTAGCGCCGGCTTTCAAGCCCGCGCGGGTGGGGATTGACGTAGCGCGGGCTTTTCAGCCCGCGTTTTCGTGCCAAGAACGGAGAGCCGATGGCAAAGCTGACGTACTCCGCAATCGCATCCCTCGATGGCTACATCGAGGACGCCGACGGCAACTTCGACTGGGCCGAACCTGACGAAGAGGTACACGCGTTCTGCAATCAACTCGAGCGCGCCATCGGCACGTACCTGTTCGGCCGCCGGATGTACGAAGTCATGCGCGTCTGGGAGGATCTCGATACGCCCGACCAATCACCACTCACGCGGGAGTTCGCCAAGGGCTGGCTGTCCTCGGACAAGGTCGTTTATTCGACGACGCTAGACGCCGTCACCACCTCCAGAACGCGGCTCGAGCGCCGGTTCGATCCCGATGCGGTGCGGGCGATGAAGGCTGCCGCGACGCAGGACATCAGCATCAGCGGCCCCAATCTCGCCAGGGCCGCCTTCAAAGCGGGCCTCGTCGACGAGATCCACCACTTCTTCACACCGATCATCGTCGGTGGCGGCAAGCGCTCGCTTCCTGATGACGTGCGCATGAAGTTCGAGTTGGTTGAGGAGCGGCGGTTTGCTGGCGGCACGGTGTACGTTCGGTACCGCGCCGTGTCGTAGTAGCGATTGTCGTCACGCAGTCGATCGGATATGATTGAGCCACCAAAGACAGCAGGTGCGTCCTTCCACGGAAGGAGGCTTAATCGACAGCCTGCCGAGGTGCAATACGAGAACCCAACCACTACTTCGGTGGATTGCGTTGTACGTGCGGCCTCTGTCTCTGGACAGGGGTTTTTTGTTGCTATTCGACGGGCGAGAGCGCAGCTGCGCAGGCCCGTCCTTCTGACGGAACGGAAAAGGAACACGCCTATGCCGACGGAAAAGAAAATCGCCAACGTCGCCGAACTCAAGGATCTTGTCGAGCGCTCGACGATCATGATCGGCGCCGAATACCGCGGCCTCACCGTGAAGGAGATCACCGCCCTCCGTGCCCAGCTCCGTGACGCCGGCGTCGAAGCGCGCGTAGTCAAGAACAAGCTCTTCCGCATCGCCGCCACCCAGGCCGGCGTCGAGACCGCGGGCGAAGTTGCCGACGGCCCCTCGCTCGTCATCTTCGGCTTCGGCGATATCGTCGCCCCGTCGAAGGCCGTCTCCGACTATCAGAAGGGCGCGAAGAACGCGTTCGTCCCCAAGAAGGTCTTCATGGACGGCGCCATCAGCGACGGCAAGATCGTCGCCGACCTCGCGTCGCTGCCATCGCGCGAAGAACTCATCGGCAAGCTCGTCGGCGCCTTCGTTTCGCCGGTGCAGAAGCTCGCCGTGCTGCTCAACGACAGCATCCAGTCGTTCGCACGCCTCGCCGAAGCGCGAGCAGTCCAGCTCGAAGGCGCAGGCGGTGGCGCTGGCGAGACAGCGCAGTCTGCCGTAGCAGTGGCTGAAGCGCCGGACACGGAGCCGACAGCGGCGGCCGCGGAGTCGCCTTCGGCAGAAGAAGCAGCGCCGGCACCGGAAGCCGCGCCAGCGGAGGGCGGAGGCGGCGAAGCAGCTGAGGAATCAACGTAGAACAAGACAGCAACGCACGACAGAAACTGTTCATTCAGTAAGCAATGCCGGAGACGGCGCAGAAGGAGTAGGACGACATGGCGAAGGTTGACGAAGCGTTTGAGATTATCGGCGGCATGACCATCATCGAGCTCCGCGATCTCAACAAGAAGATCGAGGAAGAATTCGGCATCACGGCCGCCGCGCCGGCGATGATGATGGCCCCCGGCGGCGGCGGCGCTGCCCCGGCCGCCGCAGCCGAAGAAGAAAAGGACGAGTTCAACGTCGTCATCAAGGAAGCCGGCCCGAACAAGATCAACGTGATCAAGGCTGTCCGCGAAGTGACGACCCTCGGCCTCAAGGAAGCGAAGGACCTCGTCGAGGCCGCGCCCGCGACCGTCAAGGAAGGTCTTGCCAAGGCCGAGGCCGAGGCCATTGCCGCGAAGCTCAAGGAAGCCGGCGCAACCGTCGAATTGACGTAGGTCGCGCTGCTAGCACTAGCTCAGCGAAGAACAACCGAAGCTGGAGGCTGGAAGCTCGAGGCTGGATCAAGTCCAGCTTCCGGCATCTAGCCTCCAGCTTCTGCGTTAGCCCGCGCTGGTATCATGTCATCGCTCCCTTTTGTGAGGAATGACTGCCAAAACATGAACTGTTTCTCCTGCGACCAGCCGGCTATCAACGCGTGCAAACGCTGCGCGAAGACGTACTGTGACCAGCACGGCAATGCGACCTACTGCGCCGAGTGCCTCGAGCCATCGAGCGCGATGCCGTCGTTCAACCTCTATCGCGGCGCTCTGCTTGTGATGCTCGTCGGCACTGCCGTTGCCATCTTCCTGCTCGTCCGGCCGCCCGGCGAAACCGATGGTTCGCCGCCCGTCGTCGTCGGCCGCTCGACCCCAACGGTCACGCCCGCTGGCGGCAGCGACGCCACGCAAGCGCCCGAGCCAACATCAGCTGAGAACACGCCGCCCCAGTCCGACGGTACCGAGGCCGCCGGTTCTGAGACGCCCGGCGCTGACGTGACGCCGCCCCCCGCGACGCCCGAACCCACCGAGGCGCCCGGTGAGGCCACCTTCCGTGAGTACGTCATCGTTGAGGGCGACACTCTGTACGACATCGCCACCGCGACCATCGCGCCGGGCGATGACATCGCACAGTACGTCGAAGCGATAGCGACCCTGAACGGCTGGACGGTCGACACGGCCGATCTTCAGCCCGGCGAGACCATGCTTCTGCCCCCCTTACCGGAGTAGGCCGCGACCGGAGTAGCCCCATGACAAGGGGAGAGGCGTTCAGAGGCGGCGATGATCCAGCAGCTTGATATCGGCGTTGAAGCAGCCACTCGTAGGGCTCGCTTTTCGATGGCGCGCAGTCTCCTGTTTTACCTCATTGTCGGTGTCGCCTGCGCGATCTCCGCCGTGTACATCTACTCGCTGCCTCCCGGCGGGTTCGGCTGGGTATCGCTGGTCGTCGTTGCCGTGCTCGCTGGTCTCTGTCTCTGGCAGGTGTGGCAGTTCGGCCGCGATCTGCAGTCTGAGGCAGGCGAGACCCGCGGTGTACTCGCTCGGAAGTGGCAGCGCGCCGAACTGTTCATCGTCTGGCAGAGCTGCTTCATCCTCGTCGACCGCCACGTGTTTAAGATTGACGCGGATGTGTGGGTATTCCTCGAATTGGAGAAGCCGCTGGTTGTGCGGCACTTTCCCCGCACCATGACGGTCGTCTCGATCGAGAAGGTCACGTCCGCGGTCGACACGTCCGCGGTCGACACGTCCGCGGTCGACACGTCCGCGTAGTCCCTACGTCGCGTGCTTGCTAGAGTTCGCTCAGTTGGAGGGTCGTCTATGGGAGTCGTTGCTATCGCCCGCATTCTGCTGGTTGCACTTGTTCTGACGATAGGCGGTGCATTCGCCCTTCGCGATGCCAGCGTGCATGCGTCCAATACGGGCGCTGCAGCGGAACCCGCTTCAGAGGCCTCGTCGGCCGGCATAGATTTCGATGTGGACGGCGACGAGGACGACGATCGCGTCGAAGTGCAGCTCCTAGTGCTCGGGATCGTCATCGGTACCGTGTTTGTGCTCGGAACGGGAGCGTATCTCTTGCGCCGGAAGCTTGGGTTAACCGCCTACACCCCACCCGTTGATTCGGGGCACCACTAGGCCGCGACCCGTGAGTTACTCAAACGGCGGCTCAACCGAGCCGCCGCTTACTGCCCCCATCGCCCGTCTGATCATCCTTCCGTAACATCTGTGGCGGGTGGATGAGCAACACTTCACATGATGGAAACGTACTGTTGACAGTGGATGAATCTGAACGGACAATGAACTCCATTCAGTGAAGACTCTGACCCGTGAAAGGGTCAGCGCCGACCAGGTCGGTGCCGATGGAGTACCGCGTCGATCAGGGAGGTAGGACAATGTCAAACGATGGACTCGATCTGCGGTACTGGGGACGGCAGCGTGTAACGCGCCGTCGTGTGCTTTCCGGTGCAGTCGCCGGCGGCGCAACGCTCGGCGCAATCGCACTTGTCGGCTGTTCCAGCGACAGCGATGACGGCGGCAACGGAAACGGCGGCAGTGATCCGGAAGTACCGACACGAACCGTGAACGACGGTACGCAAGACGGCGCGGGTCAGCCCGGCGGCATCCTTCGTGTACGTCAGGCGGCCGCGCTGCCAAGCATGAACGTATTCGGCCCTGGTATCTTTCCCCTCGCTCAGGGACTAACGCTCGGCTTCACGATCTTCGACCACCTGTGGTATGTCCCCACTGACACTGGTGTCACCGAACTCTTCCTCGCGACCAACGTCGAGCAGGTCGATGATCAGGGCCTCGAGACGATCGTCACCATTGGTGACGCGACCTTCCACGACAAGGCGCCGGCCAATGGCCGCAGGATTCTCGCTTCGGATGTTGCAGCGAGTTACATGCGCTTCTCACAGGAAGTACCGATCGGCTATAGCTGGTTGCAGGACGTCATGGAGTCGATCACGGCTACCGACGACAAGACCATCAACATCAAGCAGAAGTTCCCCTGGGCGTGGATGTTTACCTCCTCCAATGCCGGCTCACCGATTTTCAGTTCGATCATGCCGGAGGAAATCCTCCAGGACGCCGACTTCATGCAGAGCGATGGCATCGGCTCCGGGCACTGGTTCCTCGATAGCCACGACAACGGCGCCAACGTCAAGTTCCGCAAGTTCCAGAACTTCCGCACGTTCCAGAACGGTGGGGACATCACTGGACAGCCGTACATGGACGGCGTCGACTTCGTCTTCATCACCGACGACAACGCCGCACTCGCTGCCTTTCTCGCGGGCGAGATTGATACGCACGGGTTCTCCAGCAAGAAGCAGATGGACGACACCATCGCTCAGCTCGGCGACGACATCGCCACAGGAAGCGACCTCGCGCGTGACTACATGAACCTCATGCTCAACATGAAGGATCCGACGTGGGCGGATGAGCGCGTACGCAAGGCGATCAACAAGCTCATCGACCGTGACGAGGCCATCCTGCTCATCGAAGACGGCGACGGCCTCAAGGCCGCCCCCATCCCCCCGGCGCACACGCGCTATTTGCTCCCGGAGGACGACGAAGTGCTCGTCGACTACTGGACGTCGAATGTCGAGGAAGCGAAGGCGCTGCTGGACGCTGCTGGCTTCGACTACGACAAGGAGTACGAACTCAAGCACAGTAACCGCGTAGGCGACTCAACACTGGGGCAAGTGCTGCAGCAGCAACTGGCCCGTGGCGGCGTCAAGATCAAGCTCGTCCAGGAAGACCTCGTGCGCTGGTTTACCCAGACCCTCAACCAGCACGATTTCTCGATGACGTGCTTCCAGCACCTCGCCTATGAGGACGTCGACCTGCCACTCCGCTTCTACCTCGGCGCCGACACATCGACCGGCCGACCGGCAAACTTCATGGACTACTCGGACGATGACGTCAACGCAGCCGTCCTAGCCGCCGCGCAGGAACTCGACGAAGAGGCGCGGGTCGTGAAGGTTTTGGAGGCTCAGCGCGTCATCATGCGCAAGGCCGCGCCGATGTTCAACACGCACTCCGCGATCAACTTCGCCGGTCGCTACGAATACGTGAAGGGCGCAATCACCGGTCGCGGCTCGCTAGGTCTCTTCAACCGCACGACATGGTTCAGCGACGAGCAGCGCCGCCAGCAGTCGTAGGAGTCCGCACCGATGCTTCGTTATGCGCTCCGGCGTCTCATCTGGCTCCCGATCATCCTCTTCGGCGTATCGGCCGTTGTGTTCGTCATGCTCCGCGTCCTCCCCGGACAGAGCCCGGCCGAAATCATCGCCGGCCAGGGCGCGACGCCGGAGCAAATCGAAGCGCTTGAAGAACAGCTCGGCCTGAACGAACCCATCTGGGATCAGTACCGCGTGTGGGTCACGGACCTTCTCCGCGGCGACTTTGGTGAGGAGTTCTACAGCCAGAAGTCGATTAAGGACGAGTTCATCCGCCGCTTCCCCCCCAGCTTTCAGATCGTCATGATGAGCCTCGTCATCGGAACTGTTCTGGGCATCGGCTTCGGCGTGATCTCCGCCATCTTCCGCAACAGATCCCCGGACTACGTTGTCCGCTTTGGCGCCGTCGCCTTTTCGTCCATTCCAGAATTCTTCATGCTGACGCTGCTGATCGTCGTGCCAGCGTATCTCTGGCAGTACTCACAGCCTGTCGGCGGCTACGTCCCCTTCTACGAAGATCCCTGGACCAACATGCGGCTGATGTTGCCGCCGGCCATCATCCTCGGCATTGCCGGCTCTGCGGGCCTCATGCGTCTCACGCGCACGACAATGCTCGAAGTATTGCAGAGCGACTACGTGCGGACCGCGAAGGCCAAGGGCCTGCGCCAGCAAACCGTCCTCTTCTCTCACGCCCTCCGCAATGCTGGTACGCCGATCGTCACCGCCGTAGGCACCGCATTCATTGCCGTCTTCGGTGGCTCCATCATCGTCGAGCAAGTCCTCAGCATTCAGGGATTGGGCCAATGGTTCTTCTTCGCATCGTTGCAGCGTGACCTCACGGTGGTGCAGTTCCTCGTCGTCTATTCGGCGTTCGTCGTCGTCGTCATGAACCTGATCGTTGACCTGTCCTACGGCTATATCGATCCGCGTGTGAGGTACTCCTGATGGCGACAATCGCGCGCGAACAGGCCATCGTCCACGAGCAAGAGTCGTGGGAGCTTCCCGCGGAGAAGCCGTTCATCGTTCGCGCCATGAAGCCCTGGCTTCGGAATCCCGCAGGTTTCATCGGGCTCATCATCGCCGTCGGCTTCATCGTTCTCGGCATCATTGGCCCCTGGATCGCCCCCTACGACCCGCGCGAACTTGATGCGCAGGCGCGCTTCGAGGGCATCTCGTGGGCGCACCCGATGGGCACAACGGCTCTCGGGCAGGACATGTTCAGCCGCATTCTCTACGGCGCGCGCCTATCGCTCATCTTTGGCATCGTCGTCATGATCTTCGGTTTCGTTCCCGGCACTGCGCTGGGCATTGCCAGCGGGTACTTCGGCCGCTGGATCGATCACGCCATCCAGCGCTCCGGCGAAGCGTGGGCGGCGTTCCCTCAGCTAATCATCCTGCTGACCATCATCGCTGCCGTCGGGCCCGGTCTTAAATCAGTTGCCGTTGTCATCGCAATTGGCGGGCTGTTCGGCGGATCGCGGCTTCTTCGGGCGGTATCACTCGTAGAGAAGCACAAGGACTACGTGCTTGCAGCGCGCGCTGTCGGAGCGACAGAGTGGGACATCGTCCGTCGCTACATCGTCCCGAACGTCATGCCCTACGTCCTCGTTGGCATCAGCAGCGTATTTGCTGTTGCCATCATTGCCGAGGCCACCCTCAGCTTCCTCGGCCTCGGCGCTCAGCCAGGTACGCCGGGTTGGGGGATCGACCTCAGTGAGGGTTCAAATGAAGGCATCACCTATCCGATGCTCGTGATCTGGCCCGGCCTCGCGATCTCGATCGTCGTCCTCGGATTCAACCTCCTCGGCGACACCCTCCGCGACATCCTCGACCCACGCCTACGCGGCTCCATGGGCGACAAGCACTAGCCCCTCCGACCCGCAGTACCGCGGAGCTTCAGCTCCGCCGCGGCATGCGACAGCGCGATCCATCGCCCACGTAGGGGCGCTTGCTTCCCGGCACCCTCCGCCGCACCCTCATCGTGCGCCGACGTTGCTGAGACCAATCGCACCATCGCCGCCAGTGCGGCAGCGCTGCTCATCGTTGCGTCGGCGCTGCTCTGGACCCCTCGTCGTGCGACGACCGAGCCGCTTTGCAGGAGGACGGGCGCCCCCGCCCGTCGTCGTCTCATGACGTACGCTCGCGCGGCAGCTCCCTTCCTTGTGCCCTTGACAGTACCTTGCTGTCTCAGGTACTGTGCGAAACAAGGTAGAAACGACGGCACCGGGCCAAGCAGGATCCGCGGCCATCACCCCGAATCAATCGAAGCTGTCGCGCGCACCGCGAACAGCAGGAGGCGCCCCATGGCCATAGCTCCCTCAACCACCGCACTGGCGATTCCCGCCGTCTGCCCTCGCTGCCAGAACCCCAACCACAAAGGCAGCGTCTTCTGCGACTACTGCCGTGTCTACATGCGCGACGAAACCCTGACCGTCGAGCGCGCGACGTACACGCGCCGCTTCTTCGGCGACTGGGTGCTCGAAGGGTTGTTGATTATCGTCACGCTCGTCATCGGCTGGTTTATCTGGATGATCTTCACATCGAAGACCGGTCAGTCGCCCGCCAAGCGTCTCGTCAACACCTACCCCATCAACCTCGAAACTGGACGCCGTATCGGGCAGGGTGATTCATGGCTGCGCGAAGTCGTCGTGAAGATGCTCGTCATCGGCGCCCTCAACAGCTTCACAAGCGGACTCGCCGGCCTCATCGACGCGGTGTGGCTCTTCTTCGACAAGGATCGCCAGGCCCTCCATGACAAGGTTCTCAAGCAAGTCGTCGTCTACGCACCACACGGCCTCCCCGCCGGCATGGACTACATGGAGTTCGCCCCGCCTCGCTACACCGTCCCGCCGGCCTTCCCGATCGGCGGCACGACAGCAGCGCCACCCGCGCCGCCTCCGCCGCCCGCGCCGGGCGTACAGGACGTCGCCGCCGAACTCCGCGAGCTCAACCAGCTCAAGACCGACGGCCTCATCACCGAAGAAGAGTACGAACGCAAACGCGCCCACCTCGCCGAAAAGCTCTAGCGGCCACTACCTGCTCGTATTGGCGAACGTCCATTGTAGGGCGGCCCCTTTCCGGGGCCGCCCGTTGCTTTGAGGCCGATGTTGGCCCTGCTGATGATTCCCGTGGACAATGTGCCTGACTAACTGACTAACTGACTAACTGACTAACTGACTAGCTGACTAGCTGGCCGGAGGCCAAATGCTCCACATCCACCGCCCCGCCCAGGAAGACGTCCCCGCACTCGCGCGCATCCTCTTCGACGCCTTCAACGACATCGCCACCTCCCACGGCTTTCCGCCCGATTTCCCCAGCGTCGAGTTCTGCGTCGGCATCATCTCGCTGCTCATGTCCAACGAGCAGGTGTACGTCGCCGGCGCCTACGACGGCGATACCCCACGCGGAAGCACCTTCACCAACATGTGGGGCGATGTCGCCGGCATCGGCCCCGTCTCCGTCGACATCACCGCGCAGGGCGGCGGCATCGGCAAGACGCTCATGCTCGACGCTCTCCGGCAGTCCGCCGCCAGCGGCCACGAGATGGTGCGCCTCATGCAGGACAGCTTCAACATGCGCTCGCTAGCCCTCTACTCCTCCCTCGGCTTCGACGTGAAGGAGTCCGTTGCCTACCTCCAGCTGTCCGACAAGGGCCCCATCAACGCGAACTTCCGCATCGCCACCGCGGCCGACTACGACGCGATGGACGCGCTCTGCCAGGAGATCTACCGCATCAGCCGCAAGGGCGAGTACGCCGCGCTCGCCCAGTCCGGCTTCCCGATCTACGTCATCGACCGCGGCCACATCGCCGGCTATCTCGTCGGCACCGCCATCGGCCACGGCGTCGCCGAAACCGACGACGACCTGCTCGTGCTGTATGCCGGCGTCGGCGCAACGACGCCCGGCGCGCTCGCGAACTGCTGCGTCCGCCAGGGCGATCTCTACCGCCGCGCCCTCGCCGCCGGCCACCGCAACCAGAAGGTCATGCAGCTCATGGCATACGGCCCCTACGAAGACCCCAAGGGCACCTGGTGCCCGTCAGTGATGTTCTAGAGTTTGGTCGTTGGTCGTTGGTCGTTGGTCGTTGGTCGTTGGTCGTTTGGTCGGCGTAGGGGCGGCCCTGTGTGGCCGCCCGCCGGTTGGGCGAGAATGTGGAGACCAGGTTATCCACGGTATTGATGGTGAATAGAATGCGACTCATCATTATGCTGGCGTCGTTGGCCGCGGCCATGCTCTCCATGTCGACTGAGACCACCGCACAGGAACCTGGTGCCGCCACCATCAACACATTCGTCTACCTCGACCTAAACAACGATGGCAAGTTTTCATCTGGCGAAGACAGCACATCCCTCGAACCAACCTGCCGCGTGTTGGTACTCAAGAGCGACGTCGCGGTGACGCTGGAATCGAACACGCTGCCGATCGTTGCCGAAGCCGGGCCGGATCCGGCTGGCCATGCGTCTCTTGCAGTGCCCACAGGTGAGTACAAAGTTGCCTACCACCGTTGCGCGCCAACGCCGCCCATCCGCACCGGATATCGCCGGCCAAATCTACAGATCTCCGAATACCGCGAGTACGAGGCCGGCTGCTGCCCGCACATCGAAGGCACGCCAGATATGGTTGTCGTCGAGGCAGCATTCGCGGGCCCGCTGTTCCTGGCGCACCACGTTGACGTCGGTGCGGGTGAAACCGTCGACCTCACGCTCCGCGCGTATCCAAGCAGCAGTGCTAGCGGCAAAGCGGTGTGGTGGGTGTTGTGGGTCGGCACGGGCGCCTTCGTCCTGCTCGTCGTGGTCGGCTATTTCATGGCCCGCGCCAGAGGCCGCGTCTAACGCAACCCTGCAGATCCGGTCTCAGGCGGGAGGATCGTCGGCGTCTCTCCGCGCAAACTTCCGACCGCCGCAAGCATCGAACTCAAGGGCACGCGTGGCGCGGTCACGAACACGAAATCGTTGGTAACGTCGGCAGCGACGCCGGCGAAAAAACGCCGATACAGATCGCCTTGCATATAGAGGATCCCCTGGTTGGCCACGTTCAGCTTCGGATCAACGCCACAGGTGCCGAAAGGTTAACCCTCTGCGTCGAAAGGCCGTCCCGATACGATCTTGAAACCCACGCCCACGCGGGCCAAAGCGGAGCCCACTGCCCGGCGCGCTACCGTGAACGAGTCGATTCGGGCAGCGGACATGCAGCCACAAGGAGGAAGCCATGACCAAGCAACTCGTCACCCACCTCTGGTACGACAACGAAGCCGAGGATGCCGCCAAGTTTTACACCAGCATCTTCAAGGACGGAAAGATCGGCGCCACGACGCGGTATCCGAAGGGACACGAAGAGGTCACTGGCAAGAAGGCTGGCACCGTCATGACCGTCGACTTCGAGATCATGGGACAGCAGTTCGTCGCCCTCAACGGCGGTCCGGACTTCAAGTTCAACGAGTCCGTCTCCTTCATGATCCCCTGCAGCGACCAGACGGAGATCGACTACTACTGGGACAAGCTGCTCGCCGACGGTGGGGAGGAGAGCGTTTGCGGTTGGCTCAAAGACAAGTTCGGCGTGTCATGGCAGGTCGTCCCCGAGCGCCTCCACGAAATGCTCAAGGACTCCAATCCGAAAAAGGTCGAAGCCGTCACCGCCACCTTCATGCAAATGAAGAAGCTGGAACTAGCACCGCTGGAAGAAGCCTACAAAGCCGCCTGATCACTACGATGCCGGAGCGCGGGCTTTCAGCCCGCGTCTTCGAACGCCACGAACACTCAGGTGCGATAGCGACGCCCAGCCACGAGCAGGGGCGCCGCTTGCCGCGCCCTCGTCGAGCAGCGAGTTTTGTTGCGCAGGCTACGTGGCGGAGGCGGTGGGAACCCTGAGATGCTCTGCGCTTTCTCCGCGAAACTCTGCGCCTCTGCGTTGAGAAGGATCTTGTCCCAGGCCAATGGCCCTCATAGGTTACGTGAGTTCCGTGTCGACAATGCCATCCTCGAACGCATCCCCGACCACAACACCCATCTCCGCCGCGAACTCCCCCGCCCCCACCTTCTTGCCGTCATCGCGCTGCAGCCGCTTCGCGTGCAACACCCCGCCCAACAAAGCGATGTCGATCTGTGCGTCATTGGCGGAAAGGATCGCTCCCGGTGCCGTCGGGTACTCGACGCCGCCATGCTCTTGCGTGCCGCCAGTCGCGTTCGGGTCGTCGAAGAGCGTCACGCTGCAATCGAAGATGCGCACCTTCGTCGCGTACAGGATCGCGTGCGCGCCTGGTTGTGGATTGCTGCCCCGGATCAGGTTATGTACGTCGCGAGCGGGCGTCATCCACGCGATCGCGCTGTTGCCGTCGTCGGCCGGCGACTCGTACGTCTGGTCCGCCTCGATTTGATCGATGCGCGGCGCCGTGTCTTCGCGCACCATCCGCACCGATTCCGCCAGCATCTCGACGCCCATCGGGAAGAGGCGGTCGAAGTACAGGGAGCCGACGGTGTCATCGGGGCCGATGTCGCAGGCGCGCTGCAGCAGGACGGGGCCGGTGTCGATGCCCTTGTCGGTCCAGAAGATCGTGACGCCGGTCTGCGCGTCCCCCATGCGGATGGCCCAGTTGATCGCGCTGCGTCCGCGGTGCCGTGGCAGGAGCGACGGGTGGTACTGGATCGATCCGTGCGCCGGGGCGAAGAGGACGGACTCGGGGAGGATGTGGTTCACGAAGGCCATGACGCAGAGGTCGGGCGCGGTCGCGGTGTACTCGGCGAGCACAGCCTTCTTCTTGAGCTTGCCGGTTGGGAAGACGGGAAGGCCAGCGGCGGAGGCGGCGGACCAGAGCGGATCGGGGCGTTCAGGTGTGCCCTCGACGGATGAGACGGCGACGATCTGCTCGCCGGCCTCGACGAGCGCCTTGAAGACGGCTTCGCCGAATGCTGCCTGGCCGATCAGTGCGATTCGCATGGTCGTTAGGTTACGCATACGCGCCGTAGGGGGACAGGTGAGGGACCAGGGACTGGGGACACGAGGTTGAGTTGGGCCACGCTGACAAGACGCTGTCAGGAGCGAGCCCTCGACCGGGCCGTTGCGCACTGTTCGCTGCGGCGGGGTGCGCGTATGCTCGCTCCGAATGCGATCGATATGACGGAGGACGGCAATGGACACGATCCAGTTTCTTCGAGAACAGCGCCGGCAAGCACAGGACTTTCTCATGGGTACCCTCGCTGAGGTCAGCGTTGAGCATGCGCACGCGCCGATGCCGGGAGCAATGAACCCGATCGGCGCGACCTACGCACATCTGGCGACTGGTGAGGACGGCTTCGTCAACGGACTGATTCGAGGTGGCGTGCCGCTGTTCGCCAGCGATTGGGCCGGGAAAACGGGCATCAGCGAGATGCCGCCGCAAGATGGTGATTGGCAGGATTGGGGCAAGCGCGTGCGGGTCGATCTGGTGGCGTTGTCCGCGTATGGCGCGGCTGTTGCGGCATCGACGGATGCGTACCTGGCGACATTGACGCCGAACGACCTCGATCGCACGCTGGATCTGTCAGCCGCCGGGTTTGGTGAGAAGAGTGTCGGCTGGGTGTTAGGCGCAGGCGTGCTCGGACACGTACTCTCGCACTGGGGCGAGCTCTGTGCGCTACACGGCGCACTAGGCGGGCGCGGCTTTCCGCGGTAGGAGGGACGAATGGCCTACAACGAACGACTGGCGGATCGCGTGCGCAAGATGCTGGCCGCTGAGAAGGGCATCAGCGAGCGAAAGATGTTCGGTGGTCTTGCGTTCCTGAAGGACGGCAAGATGTGCGTGGGCGTTCTCAACGACGAGCTCGTCGTCCGTGCGGGCGCTGAACAGAACAGCGCTGCGCTCAAGAGCGCCCACGCCCGACCGATGGACTTCACGGGCCGCCCGATGACAGGCATGGTGTACGTTTCGCCGGCCGGCGTGTCTCGCGGCCCGGCGCTGCAGCGGTGGGTGACGATGGGACTTGCAGGCGCGGATTCGGCCGCGCCGAGCAAGCGCAAGAAGAAGACGACGTAGTCGAGCTAGAGCCGGGTGATGCGGATCGAGCCTGTGTGGGTGCGGAGGCGGACCTTGTACGCGGGCCCTTCGCTGGGAGCGGCGGAGGCGCGTCGTGGCGGGAGGTCGCTCCGGACGGTGCCGGTGTCACTCTCGGCGTCGAGGAAGAAGCCCTGCGCGGGATCGATGGCGAGCATGATGCTGCCGGTGTGCGCGGAAAGCGCGGTGTCGCCTTCTATGCGGCCGCGGTAGCGCACGACGCCGGTGTGGGCGCGCGCGAAGATGCCGCCATGTGCGTTCTCGATGCTGACGGTGCCGGTGTGGCCGCGGATCTCCATGTCGCCCGTCACGTCGCGGACGTCGATGCCGCCGCTTCGGCACTGGAGGGTGAGCTTGCCTGTGATGTCGCGGACTTCCATCTTGCCGCTGCGGCCCTCGGCGGTGACGTCGCCGATGATGCGGGCGATCGAGACGCCGCCGCTGCGGGACACGACGGCTACCTCGCCCGTGATCTCCTCAAGGGCGATGCGGCCGCTGCCGCTCTCGACGTGCACGCGGCCCTCGGTGCGGGCGATGCCGACGCGGCCGCTGCGTGAGAGAACGCGGACGGCGGTGCGAACGGGGACGAGGACGTTGTAATCGACGCGCGCGCCGCGCTTGCCCCAGAACGACCATCCTTCGCTTTGGGGAAGTGACGGTGCGCGGACGATGACGCGCTGCTGTTCGTCCTGCGACATGCCGCGATCGACGAGTGCGATGGCCTCGTCGGCTTCAGAAGCGGCGTCAGACCAGACGTGGACGATGGCTTCGACGACGACCTTCTGGTGGCCGTGCGCTTCGACCGTCACCGTGCCAGAGCGCGCCTCGAGGTGGAGCACGGCCTTCTCGGCCGTCTCAAACTCCCGCACGACGCTACGCGTAAAGTCCATCGTCTACGCTCCCAATGTTTCACGTGAAACATCACCATTCGGATGCCGCATAGGTCCGGAGCGCGGGCTTTCAGCCCGCGACTCGCAGGAGGCGTGGGATGTGCGGTCCCTGCCGAGGAATATTCGCGTGATGTGGCCGTTCATACCGAGAAGCCCCAGAGCCGTGTTGTGAAGTCGTTCCAGCGCGCCTTCGCCTTCGGTGGCTCCTCCAGCCGCACGATCTCCGGATCGAGCGCACGGCGCAAGGCGCCCGTCAGCTCGCGCCGTGAGTGCGGCCCGATGAACCTGGCGATCTCGTTGAGGTCCTGCATGACGATGAACGTTGGCAGGAGGTTAATGCGGAACCGCTTGCGCAGGTCCGGGTAGCGGTCGATGTCCACGGCTCGCACCGGCATGCGGCCGCCGGGCATCAGCTCGATACCGCCGGCGCGAGCGGCAAGCGGCCGCTGCTTCGCCCGTGACGATGTGAACTCGATGATCAGGGGCACCCCCTGGCGGATAAGCATCTCGGTCTCGGCTGTGATGGCGCGCTCCGGCGCAATCTGCATCGTCATGACCACTCACCTCCGGAGATATCACCCTGGTGCCGTGAGCGGCGCCCGCCTCCGCCCCAATCATCGAACTCGGTCTGGGCCTGCGCGCCCCAGTTGCCGTCCATCACGCGCCGCCCGAAGGGGCTGCTCGTCGTCCAGTACCAGAACTTCGTGCGCTCACGTTCGCGCTCTCCGAAGAGGTCGATGGAGATGACCTTCGGGCACACCATGGCGATGCCAGAGACGATTGTAAGGCCGATGAGCCAGTCCTTCGTCGGTTCGATCGCGCCGACGAGGAGCAGTACGGCGAAGACAAACGCCGCGAGCCGGAAGTCGATGGCCGGCTTCAGGGTGAGCGCGCCCCAGAATCGCGGCCGGAACGCGGCCAGCCCCGCGACGACGGTGAGCGCGATGAGCCAGCCCTGCGTGGGATCGACCGTGCCGGCGAGGAGGAGGAGGGCGATGACGAAGGTTGCGAGTCTCATGTGGACCTCTCGGGTGTAGGGACGAAGCTTTAGCTCCGTCCCAGCACTTGTTCGGACAGAGCTGAAGCTTCGTCCCTACGAGCGTGGGTGCTACAGGCGCCAGCGACGGCGGGCGTAACGCCATGCCTTGTTTGGCTTGCTCCAGCGGCGCGCCTCGTGCCACTGCGTCTCGAACGCCATCGTGCGTGGGAACCCTTGCGCGAAGGCCCGCACAGGCTCGACGGTGCATTCGATGATTGTGCGCGCCATGTCCTTCATGTCGTCGATGAAGCCGTCGATGTCCTCGTCGAAGCGACCGAGATGTTCATCCTTGTCGGCCACTTCGTCGCGCCACTCGCGCTCGGTCCATGCGTGCCATGATGCTCTGTCCTGCATGTCTGTGCTCCGATCGTCTCTATCCATCTCTGCTGTGCGCGGGACGCTACGGCGTCCTGCTATTGCGCGGTTGGTGTGAAAGCGCGTTCGCCGGCGCGGCGGTCGAGCCAGATGCTGATGCGCACGAGCGCCGCAGCGGTCAGGTGGCGTATGCTCGCAACCGGGCCGCGGTTTGGGTGCGCTTCCCGGTCCATGCGGACAGCCTCGTCCTGAAAGCGAGCCCATGCCAAATCGAGCTTGCGTGCTTTCTCCATTTGCTGCTCGAGAAGGATGTCGTTGAATGTCATGGTGTGACTCCTTTGCCGTTTCTCGCGGCTGATGACCGCGCTGCTTCCATTTTTACCGGTGGGCTGAAGGCCCTCGCTCCGCCGATGGCGCTACTCGTCGTCGCCGCCGACCCAACCGCTGAGGCGTGAGCCCCGGCCGCCGTGGCGCTTCTCCTCGCGCCACTGCGCGCTGGCGGGCGGAGAAGCGCTGGAAAGCGGGGGCGCTGTCGTGACGTCGATGTTGCGGACGGCGCGTGCGAGGGCTTTCACGAACCAGGTGTTCGCAGAAGTGCCGGCCTGGGAGGCCGCCTGCTGGGCGAGATCCTTTAGTTCGGCGGGGATGCGGATGGTGATCTTCTCGACATCACCCTCGGCGGTGGAGAAGGCCTGCGGGTCCTCGCCGGCTGCGGGCGCCTTGGCATCGACCTCGACCTGGAGGCCGCCCGGGGCGTAGTTGAGGCGGACCTTGTAGTGCGCGGCTACCTGCTCATCGACGGCCGACGCCATCTGGGACATGAGGTCGTGGACAGCGCGCTCGAGGGGGATGCGGGCGGCTTCGATGTAGGTTTCGATGGCCCGGCGGCGGTCGTCGCTCTCGATAAGGGCGAGGGGCTGCTTAAGGGCATCGAATACAGGTTCGGTTCGGAGTTCGGTGGTCATCGGGTGGTCCTGATCCTGCGCGGTCTGGTTATTTGCCTGCACTCAGCCGGTTGTGTGATGGCATTATGATGGCACTCTAGTGGCAGACTGTCAATGGGGATCAGGGATGATCTTGGAAATTGACGAACATTGCGGTTTTCGCAGCGGAGGACCTCACCCCCGGCCCCTCTCCACGTCGGTGGAGTCTCCGCATGGCGGAGAGGGGGAGCTTGGCCGTGTCGCGGTTGGCGCTGTCGCTTGGGAGGACCTCACCCCCGACCCCTCTCCACGTCGGTGGAGAGGGGGGCTCAGTCTTGGCGCGGGTGGGGCTTTCGCATGGGGCTTTGAGGTGGCCAACCTAGATTCTTCGCTGGCGCTCAGAATGACGGACGTCGTTTGGTTGCCGGATGGCTAGATGGACTTGCCGGTGGCGGCGGCGGAGGCTCGGCCGAGGGCTGTGGCTGGTGGGGCGTTGTCGATGTATTCGCGGACGATGGCGCGCCAGGGGCCCTTCGCGTTGAGGCTCGCGAGGACGCCGGCGAGGCCGAAGTTAATGCGCGTCAGGTAGACCATGCCCTCCGGGACGTTGCAGTACTTGTTGATGCGGCCGCCAAGCCCTGTCGTCGCCGTGTTGCGCGCGATCATTTCGGCCGCGAGGTTCGGCGTGAACGTGACGTCGTCCTCGAGGATGGGCGCCCAGTACCACTGCATGTGATCCCACAGTTCGTCCGTCGTGAACGGCGCGTTGCGTTGAAGGATGCCTGCATCCTCGACGGCCGCGCGCCAAGCATCGTGGTTGCGATCGAGGATCGAGCGGATGATGGCGACGAACTTTGCGATCGTTGCGTCGTCGAACTCGACGATGCAGCCGTAGTCGACGAAGGCGACGCGACCGTCATCGCAGAGGATGTAGTTGCCCGGATGCGGATCGCCGTTGAAGAGGTTGTACCGGTAGATCGAGCCGAAGCAGTAGCGGAAGATGATCTCGGCGATGCGATCGCGATCGTCCTGCGACATTTTGAGCGCGGCGGCAAACGGGCTGCCCTCGATGAACTCCTGCGTCAGGACGTGCGACGTCGTGAGGTCGCGGTGGACTCGCGGGACGCGCGCGAACGGATGGCCATCGAAACGCTCGGCGAAGCGCTGCTGCCACTCGGCCTCGCGGAGGTAGTCGAGCTCGTTGTGGAGGCCGGCGATGAGCTCGCTTGCCATCTTCGAGACGTCGGCGCCCGGCGCCATCAGGCCGGCGAGCGGGATGAACATGCTGAAGTTGTCGATGTCGTGATCGATCGCCTCCTTGACGCCCGGGTACTGCACCTTCACTGCGGCGAGCGAGCCGTCGTGCATGACGGCGCGATGCACCTGGCCGATCGATGCTGCCGCCACGGGAATAGGATCGAAGCTGCGAAACAGCGTCGTAGCCGATGCTCCAAACTCGCGCTGGAAGACGGACTCGACCAGCTCGTAGGACATCGGCGGCGCATCGGCCTGCAGCGTGGCGAGCTGTTCGCGCATCTCCGGCGGTAGGACGCCTTCCATGACCGAGAGCACCTGACCGAGCTTCATGAAGGCGCCCTTCATGTTCCCCATGGTCTGTGTGACGTCGTCGGCCGTGCGGAGGACGAACTGCTCGCGCTTCTGCTGTCGCTTTTCGCCGAACGCCGTGTACGTGCCAGCCCAGCGCACTGCAGCGCGCCCGGCGAGCCGCACCGGGCGGAGGGAGCGCGTGAGGCGGTTGCCGCGGATGTGGTGGTCGTCGGTGGTCATTACTTCATTGTTGCAGTTGAGGACTTCAACAGATGTGAACAGATGGAAACAGATATCTTGGAAATCAGCATGAAGTCGACTGTTCCTCCGACCCTCTGCCCTGAGCGACGAGCGCGGCGGAGCTAAAGCTCCGCGGTACTGAACATGCACTACGTGCTCGCCCACTGATCAGGATGGCTTCCTCGCGACGAAGGCGCTGTATTGCCAGAGGTGGCCGCCGGCGTCGTAGGCCTTGATCTCGGACTCGATGGGGTCTTCGGGGAAGGTGCGCATCTGCGCGCGCTCTTCGGCCACGATGATGCGGAGGGTGGCGTAGTAGTCGTCCCAGACGCGCTGGGGCATCGGTTCAGCGTGGATGATCTCGAAGCCGGCCTCGCGGATGGCGTCCGTGTACGCGTCGAGCGTTGTGAAGGGCGGTTTCACGCCGGCTGGCACTGCTTCGGGCGGCGGGCTGTCGGTCGCCCACGTCCAGTCGCTGGCGACGGCGATGCCGCCCGGTCGCAGCGCTCGGAACATCGCGCGGAAGCACGGTGCAGTGCCGACGATGCTCGGCGCGCCGATGCACATCGCCCCGTCGAACGCGTTGTCGCACACTGGCGCGCGCCCGCCCTCGCCAAACACGAACGCTGCGCTTGGAGCGGCGCGAGCATTCAGGACGGCTTCACTGACAAAAGGGAGGTAAGGGTCGACGCCGACGACCGTGCAGCCGTACTCCGCCGCGAACTTCAGCGCCGTCGTGCCTTTACCTGACGCAATCTCGAGGATGCGCGTGTCGGCGCCCGGCGCGATGTGCGTGCGGGCGAGATCTTCGGTCTCACGGACGCCGGGCGTCAGGTACTCCTGCGCAAAGTAGCGTTCGCGGACGCGCCACGGCATACGCTACGCCTCGAGCGCTTCGCGAAGGGTGCGCGCGACGGCGAACGGATCGCTGGACACGACGCTGGCTGCGTACAGCTCCATCGCTCCGAAGTCGGCCGTGCGCGACGACGGATCGCCGCGGTCGACGATGCGCACGACAACCGGGAAGCCCTCCCACGACTCTGACGTCTCTGACCACGGCGGCGCATAGATGACGAGGTTGAACGACGAGATGCCCATGCGATCGCGATAGCAGGCGAGGACTTCGTAGATTCGGTCCTTCAGCGACGATGTGACGTACGGCGCGAGAAGGATGACCTCGTTCTCCTTCTTTGGCGTGAGATTGGCGATGACCTTCGTGCCCTCCTTCTCGAACGCACAACCGACGGATTGGTGTGCGAGATAGAAATCCGTGAAGTAGTTGTGGCGTTCGTGCGCCTGGTAGACGGCGGCGGAGCGGCGAAGGTGCTCGACGGCGGCGTAGTGCATCTCGCGGCCCATGATGACCTGAGCGTGGCCGTGGACGAGCGATGCGCCGGCGCGCCAGAGGCAGTTCCAGAGCAGCATGTAGTACTTTGCTTCGGGGTCGGATGCGTGAGCGAGATCGCCCCAGCGGCCGCCGGTGTCGATGTAGTCGTGCACCATCTCGCGCGTGAACTTGAGCGGGTGCTTCTCATTGAAGACGACGAGGCCGTGGAAGCCGTCGAACTTGGCGATGTTGCTGGCAGTCACGCAGTACTTTCCGCGCACGCGCCCGAAGAGATCCTCCGGCGTGCCGTTGTAGGGATCGGCGAGCGCGTCGTGCATGCCTCCGTCGAGCTCTTTGTCGAGATCGATCTCGTGATGCCACATGGGGCGGCTTGAACGGAGCCAGTTGAAAAGCACGCCCTCAAGCGTGACCTTGTTGGTGATCTTGATGATCTTCTGCTCGCGCGTCGCGTCCACGCTGCCGAACTGCTTCTCGATCCAGGGCACCATCGCATCCGGCGGGACGAGCGAGCCGATGGTGCTGCTGATGTCGAAGAGGCGCTCGAAGCGCGCGTGCTCGTCATGGCCCAGAGCGTCGACGAGGTCTTCGATCTGGGCGATGCTGTAGTCCTGCTGGATGGCCATGGATCCCCTCGTGGGTTATCGGCCGTGGCGCGGCCGTCTGGTGGGTTTCATAGTAGAACGCCCGTCGGTGGGCGGGCGTTCCAGCTTGGTTTCGTTCGTTGCGGGCGCGCGGTCCGCGGCTGCTGCCGTGCATGAAGTCTAGTGCATTTGCACCCTGCGACCGCCCTCCTTAGGATGCCATTCTCGATTCCGGACGCGCCCGCTACGGCCCAATTTACTCGACAAAGAGGAGAACACAATGGCTGAGGCACCCGTAGTACTTCTACCCGGCGGCGGACACCGCATCGATATGGGTGGTGGATTCGCGATGGTGGTGAAGGCGTCGGGGCCGGAAACCGGCGGCGCGTTTTCGCTACTGGAGTCGGACGAGCCGGCGGACCTGAGTCCTCCGATGCACATCCATCGCGACGCAGCAGAGTCGTTTTACGTCATCGCCGGCGAGTACACGATGTTCATCGCCGGGGAGGAGACCGTCTGTGCGGCTGGCTCATTCGTGTATGTGCCTAAGGGCGTGGAGCACACGTTCCGGGTCGGGCCGTCCGGCGGGAGCAAGCTCAACATCTACACGCCGGCGGCGATGGTCGGGTACTTCGACGAGCTATCGGCGTTCTTCGCCAGCGGTTCCAACGACGAAGCGGAACTGGGCGCGATCGCTGGGCGATACGCGATGGAGATCGTGGGGCCGGTGCCGGATTCGTATCATTAACCGTCGAGGCGATGCGTCAATGCTCAGCGGACGACGGTGAGCGTGGTGGGCTCCATGTGCTGGATGTCGGCGCCTTCGGCCTCGATGTGGGGCGTGATGGTGAAGCTGTCGGCGTCGCTTTCGATGAGCTGCATGCGGAACTCGATGCTTCCGTTTTCGCCGGCGGGGATCGTGCCGAGCGTCCATGACAGCGGATTGCTAGCTGGCTGCTGCTCGCCGAAAGCAGTCGCTTCGATCGAGACGCCTTCGGGCAAGCGCAGCGAGAGGACGGCGTCGACGAGGTCGGCTTCGCTGTTGTTGCGGAACACGACGAGAAACTTGAAGTTGTTGGAGACACCGGAAGCGCCCAGCTGGGTCGTCACATCGGACGTGTCGGCAACGCCTATCGCGGTGACGGCGACGCGCTCCGACGCTGAAGCCATGCGAAGGACGCATTCACTCTGGTTGCTCAGGCTAATTTCTTCATCGCGAAGACTCGACGCTGCGCAGTAAATCGTGCCAGTAACGCCACTGAGGTCACCTGTTCCGTTGTACGCGACGCCTCCTGCCAGCGTGTCCGTTGCGCTGGTCTCAGCAGCGTCCAATTCCCCGAGTTGACGCCGCGTGAACCCCTCCGATTCGTCGACAAAGGATCCGCGGCCCGCGAAGTCGTACGTGGTAGCAGATGCGATGACTAGCGAGTCGCAGTCGTCGGACAGACGCCTGCGTCCCTCAAAGGTGGTGAGCGCCGTCCCGACGACATCTCCTTGCACCTGTTGCTGGATCTCCCCGATGATCACGACATCCTCAACTACGCAATCCCCCGTGAGACTCACGATTTCCGTTTCGCCGCTGGCTGAGAACCGGTAGTCCGTCAGCGCCGGACCCGCATCGGCGCTTGCGGCATCACCACCATCCCCACGCAGCGAGAACGCGGCGGCGCCAACTGTCACGATCGCAATCAGCGCAACGGTTCCGCCTAAGACTGCTGGCACGCGCCAGTTCCTTCCGGCAGCGGCACCCTCGTCGATGCCGTCGGCGCCCACTCCAACTTCGTAGAGGTGGATGGGCTGGTCATATCCCTTGAGCGACGTCGCGCCTATGTCGTCGAACAGCGCGCCCTTCCCGTAGACGAGCTCGCGCACGACGTTCGTCGCGAGAATCTTACCGCCGTGCGCCTCGGCGCATGTCCGCGCGGCGAGCTGGACGGCGGTGCCGAACACGTCCGCATCCTCGGCGACCGGCTCGCCCGCGTTGAGGCCGCTGTTGACCTGAAAGGCGGTTGCCGGGTGGGCCTCGCTATATACGCGCGTGCCTTCCTGGATCGCAACCGCCGCCGCGACAGCACGGGCCGCGGACGGGAAGGTCGCCATGATGCCGTCGCCGGTGTGTTTGATCTCGGTGCCGCCGCGGGACTGCACTTCGCGGCGGACGATGGTGTTGTGCGCGCGCACGATCTCCTGGGCGCGCGCATCGCCCATGCGCTGCGTCATGGCCGTGGAGGCTTCGATGTCCGTGAACAGAATCGTCAGGAGACCCTGCGTGTGCCCTCGCCGTGCCAAAGATTGCTCCCTCTCGATGTAGCTGCGGATTATCGACTGTGGCTGTAGCTTCGCGCAAGCGTCGCGCTTCGGGAGTGGGATCTCGTTGGTGGGTGTCAGTGCTTGAAGTGGCGGACGCCGGTGGCGACGAGCGCCATATCGTGGGCGTCGCAGACAGTTGCGGAATCCTCATCGCGAATGGAGCCGCCGGTCTGGATGATGGCGGTGATGCCGGCTTCGGCGCAGACCTCGACGGTGTCGGGGAAGGGGATGAAAGCATCGGAGGCGGAGACGGCGCCGCGAGCGGCGTCGGCGGCCTGGCTGCAGGCAATGCGGGCGCTCTGGACGCGGTTGGTCTGGCCGGCGCCCATGCCGATCATGCTGCGATCCTTCACGACGACGACGGCGTTCGACTTGACGTGCTTGCAGCAAGTCCAGGCGAACTTCAGGTCGGCGATCTCGGCGTCGGTTGGCTGGCGCTTTGAGAGCACCTTCAACTCCGGCGGATCGCTCGCGAGTCGATCGTACTCCTGCACGAGCATGCCGCCGACGACGCCGCGATGTTCGAGCGCACGACGCCGCATGTTGACCGCGGGTGCTTCGAGCAGGCGCACGTCCTTCGACTTCGAGAGCTGTTCGACCGCATCTGTCGTGAATGACGGCGCGATGATGATCTCGACGAAGAGGCGCTGGCCGCTCGTTGGGTGCTTCGTGTTGCGGATGGCCTTCGCGAGCGCGCCATCGACAGGGCGGTTGATCGCGATGATGCCTCCGAAGGCCGAGATCGGGTCGGCGGCGAAGGCGAGCGCGAACGCTTCGGCGAGATCTTCGCGGGAGGCCATGCCGCAGGGCGTCATGTGCTTGACGATGACGATCGTGGGGTCGTCGAAGTCGCACACCGCGCACCATGCCGCGTCGGCGTCGAGGATGTTCACGTACGAGAGCGCCTTGCCGTGGAGCTGCGTCGCGTTGACGATGCCCTCCGGCGTGCGTTCGAGCGGGTTGACCTGCTTATAGAGGGCGGCCTGCTGGTGCGGGTTCTCGCCGTAGCGCAGGTCGCTCTTTTTAGTGAGCGCGAGCGTGAGGTTGTCGGGAAATGGCTGCTCATGGCCACGGAGATAGGTGGCGATTGCGGTGTCGTACGACGCGACGTGCTGGAACGTCTTCACCGCGAGCTTACGGCGCCAGTCGATAGGCGTCTCGTTGTTGCGGAGCGCGTCGAGGACGTCGTTGTAGTCGGCGGGGTCGACAACGGGTAGGACGTGGAGGAAGTTTTTGGCGGCGGCGCGCAGCATCGTCGGCCCGCCGATGTCGATCTGTTCGAGCGCGTCCTCGAGCTTCACGCCGTCTTTGGCGACGGTCTCCTGGAACGGATAGAGCCCGCCGACGATGATGTCGATCGGCTTGAGGCCGTGCTCGTCGAGTTCCGCGAGGTGCGCGGGCAGGTCGCGGCGGGCGAGGATACCGCCGTGGACGCCGGGGTGCAGCGTCTTCACGCGGCCATCGAGGATCTCGGAGAAGCCAGTGAGGTCGCTGACGGGTTTGATGGCGACGCCTGCTTCGGTGAGGATGCGGAAGGTGTTGCCGGTGGCGTACATCTCGATGCCGAGCGCCTCGAAGCCGCGGGCGAGGTCGATGAGTCCGGACTTGTCGTAGGGGGCGAGGATGGCGCGCAGTGGCATAGGTAGTGCTCTTTGCTGTCGCTACGCGACGAGGTCGCTACTCGATGATGACGCGGCGGTCGTCAACCTGCTTGATCACGCGGCCGACAGGCTTCGCGTCGCGGAGCTGGGCGGCGATGGACTCCGCTTCTTCTTTCGCGACGGCGACGACGATGCCGAGGCCCATGTTGAAGGTGTGGAACATGTCGGCATCGTTGATCGCGCCGCGCTCCTGGATCAGCGAGAACAGCGCCGGCACACGCCATGCATCGCGCTCGAAGCGGACGGCGAGACCGTCGGGGAGGATGCGGGGCATGTTGTCAGTGAGGCCGCCGCCCGTGATGTGGGCGATGCCGTGCAGGCGCGTGAGGACGGGCCTGAGGTCCTCGTAGTAGCAGCGGTGGACGGCGAGGAGCGCGTCGCCGAGGGTGCCTTCGAGGCCGGGGAAATTGCTGTTGAGCACGGCGCGATCGGCAGAAGCGTCGCCACCGGTGCCGATGTCGAAGACCTTGCGCACGAGCGTGTACCCGTTTGTGTGTAGCCCCGTCGATGGCAGAGCGAGCAGCACGTCGCCCTCCGCGATCTTCGAGCCGTCGATGACGTGTTCGCGTTCGACGGCGCCGACGATGAAGCCGACGAGGTCGAAGTCACCCGATGCGTAGATGTCGGGCATGTCGGCAGTCTCGCCACCGATGAGGGCGGCGCCATGCGCTTCACATGCGCGCGCCATTCCGTCGACGAGTTCGAGTTTCTTTTCGTCGCTGAGGTCGGACGTGCCGATGTAGTCGAGGAAGAACAACGGGTGCGCGCCCGTGCAGAGGATGTCGTTTACGCAGTGGTTGACGAGATCCTGGCCGACCGTGCCGTACTGATTCATGAGCATCGCGATGCGGAGCTTCGTGCCGACGCCGTCTGTGCTGGAGGCGAGGACGGGCTCGCGGAACTGACCGAGCTTGAACAACCCACCGAACGGACCGACGCCCGACAACACCTCCGGCCGCGACGCCCGTGCCGCAACGTCCTTGATGCGATGGACAAGGTCGTTGCGCGCAGTCAGATCGACGCCGGCGCGCGTATACGCGTCCGCATTCGGGTCGTCGGTCGTGTTGCTCAAGTGGGTGGGCACGGTCACAGGCTACACCCGCCGGAGGGGTAGCGTGTACTCGCCGTGGCGGTCGGCGGCGCCGTTCGTCGGCTCCATCGAGAGTTTGTCCATCTGGAGTGGGACGGGGCTGGGGTACTTGCCGGTGAAACAGGCCAAGCAGAGCTCGTCTTCTTTGGTCTCAATCGCGCTCACAAGACCGTCGGTGCTGAGATAGCCGAGCGAATCCGCGCCGATGTTCTCGCAGATTTCGTCGATCGTCTTCTGGGCGGCGATCAGCTCCCAGCGCGTGCCCATGTCGATGCCGTAGAAGCACGGATGCGTGATCGGCGGCGACGAGACGCGCACGTGCACCTCCGTCGCGCCGGCCTTGCGGAGCATCTGGACGACGCGCTGCGTGGTTGTCGCGCGCACGATGCTGTCGTCGACCATGACGACCCGCTTGCCGTGCAGCAGTTCGCGCATGGCGTTGAATTTGAGATGCACGCCAACTTCGCGAAGCCGCTGGTCGGGCTGGATGAAGGTTCGGCCGACGTAACGGTTCTTCACGAGGCCCTGCACGAACGGGATGCCGGATGCCTGCGAATAGCCGATCGCAGCCGCTGTCGCGGAGTCCGGCACATCGATGACGATGTCGGCGTCGACGGGGTGCTCCTTCGCGAGCTGGCGGCCGAGGTTCATGCGCACCGAGTACAGGAGCTTGCCATTTAGGATGCTGTCGAGGCGTGCGAAGTAGATGTACTCGAAGGCACAGAAAGCCTTCTTCTCCGACTCACCGATCGGCTGGAAGCTCTGCAGGCCTTCTACATCTATATAGATGACCTCGCCGGGCTCGACTTCGCGGATGAACGTCGCGCCCAGGTGGTCGAGCGCGCACGATTCCGACGCGACGACCCAGCCACCGTCGATGCGGCCGAGGCAGAGGGGGCGGTTGCCCATGGGGTCGCGCGCCATCATCAGTGAGTCAGGCGTGATGACGGCGACAGAGTACGAGCCGTTGAGCTTGCGCATGACGTGCGCCCAGCGCTCCTTCCAGTCGATGCCGGGCGCGTTGGCGAGTAGCTGCGCAATGACTTCGGAGTCGCTGCCGGTGCTAAACGTGACGCCTGACGCGACCAGCTCGTCGCGGATCTCGTTGGCGTTGACGACGTTGCCATTGTGGCCGAGGGCCAGCTCGCCGTGCTCGCCCCAGACGCGGAAAGGCTGTGCGTTCTCGGCGCGGGAGGCGCCGGTGGTGCTGTAGCGGGTGTGGCCGATGGCGAAGGTGCCGGGGAGGTAGGAGAGGTCGTCTTCGTCGAAAACCTGGGAGACGAGCCCCATGCCGGTCTTGAGGTGGAGGGTTTTGGCGTTGGATGTCGCGATACCGGCGCTCTCTTGCCCTCTATGTTGAAGGGCGTAGAGGCCAAAGAAGGTGATCCTTGCGACGTCCTCGCCCGGCGCATACACGCCGAAGACGCCGCATTTCTCCTTCAGGTCGTCTGGGAGCACACCGACCTCCTGCCCAAAGGCAGTGCTGCCCCGCGGGACAGTTGCTCCACAGAAGGTGCCCACGGGGCTCAAGATTCTGACGCCAGCCAACCAACCAGCGCTGCCCAGCCCGTCGGGTCCCCCTGAGCCGACATGGTAGCAGGGACGGCTTGGCGGGGGTAGCAGAGGAGAGAGGAGGCGTCTGGTGGCCCGATATCTCCTCCCTCCGCGTGAAGATTGTGCCTAACGCCGGTCCTTCATGTCACCGATGGCCAGTGGATCCGACGTCGCTGGCGGGACGTTGCCGTTCCCGCCGATCGTCACTGCGTGCGTGAGGTCGTTCTCGGTGACGGCGCCCATGGATGAACCGAGCGGTTGGACTGCGGCGCCATCGCCCTGGACCTTCGACGCCTCGAGGCCGTCCTCGATCCCGCTGCCGAGCGATGACTCGCCCGGAGCGCTGGCTGCTGTGAAGCGGCCTGTGCCCTCGACCATGCCGCCGGCGACGCACTCCCGGAAGCGTTCGAGGTCTTCTTTGACCTGGTTGTCGGGGTTGGCGAAGATCTTGGCGGCCAGATCACCGATGACACCACCGGGCGCGGCGTACTCGATAGTCACGTCGAGACGCGTGCGATCCGCGCCGTCTGCATTGAAATTAACGCGACCTGAGTTGATCACTGGTGACGCGCCTTCGATGCCGCGCCAGCCGATCGCCTGGTTCGGCTGGTCGAGTGTGATCTCGGCGTCCCACTCCGCAGCCATGCCGAGAGGTCCCTTGGCCTTCCAGTGGGACATCGTGTCGGACGTCGAGCTGACTTCCTCGATGTTTTTCATGAAGTATGGGAAGTTCTCGAAGTTTCGCCAGGCCGCGTACACGGTCGCGACCGGCGCGTCGATCGTGGTTTCTTTCTTGATCTTGGTCATGATGTGTTCTCCGTTCCATGAGGGTTGTGTAGTTCAAACACGGTATGGCAGCGACGATCGCCCGGCCGTGAACATGTTCTCCACTTGCGTTGCAAGAACGTGGCTGTTGTCACCCGACGGCGCAGGTCGCCTGAGATGCAATTGCAACGCACGCGGCCGTGCCTGACATCCATCATTTGCAGCGGCGCTGTTTTAATTGGGGTGGCCGCCGTCCCGCTGGCGGCCTCAGCGAAGCCTGAAGGCAATGGATGTGCGCGGTGGAATGCCCCGTCGACCGTCCATTGCCTTCTTCCTCACTCACCTGAATAACGTCGAGAACGCGGAGGTCGTATGGACATTTCCCAGAGCCACTCGGCTGCGCACTCGGATCAACTGCGGGAGTGGGTGCGCATCGACAGGCGTGGAATCCGGACGGCGGACGGCCGTGGGCAAACGATTGATGACGGCAAGACCGAGAACGGGATCGGTTCGCATGACAATCGTCATGGGGATCCGGGAGCAGAGCCATCTGCGGAAAGGGAAGGAGCAACATCGTGAAACAAGATCAAGTCGAAGAACTGCTGTACCAGGCGCTCGAGACGGAGCTTGGCGGCGAGAAGGTCTACCAGACTGCTATCACCTGTGCAGAGAACCCGGAACTCAAGGAAGAGTGGCAGAAGTACCGGGCCGAAACTCAGAACCACCAGAAGGTGCTGCTTGAAGCGTTCGGCCGCATCGGGCTCGACCCTCAAAAAGAGACGCCAGGCCGAGCCGTCGTGCGCCACAAGGGCGGGTCGCTCGTTGCGGCGATGGAGATGGCGAAGAAGGACGGCGGTCCAGGCGCGGCACAGCTTTGCGCGGCCGAGAGCGTCGTCGAAGCAGAAACGAAAGATCACCAGAACTGGGAGCTGATCGGCAAGGTCGCCGAGAACAGCGATGGCGAGATGGCGGCGGCGCTTGCGGAGGCGTTCGAGCAGGTGGAGGAGCAGGAGGACGAGCACCTGTACCACACGATGGGCTGGGCGCGTGAGCTGTGGATCGAGTCGCTTGGGATGCCCGCCGTGCTGCCGCCGCCGGAAGAGGAGAAGAAGGTGAAGACGGCAATTGGCGCGGCGCGCGCGAAGAACGCCCGCGAAGAGATGCTGACGTAGCACCGATGCGGGATTTCCTCGGAGATGATGAGCGGTCGCGTTAGTGCGGCCGCTCGTTTCGTAGAAGGAGACGAGTGATGGCCAAGGAACGCAGTTCGGAACGAAGCGGCAGTGCGCAACGATCTGGCGCAGGCGCGAAAAGGGATCAGCTCGAAGAGCACGTCGAGATTCCCGACGGAACGAGCCTTACGACCGACCATGGCGCGCCGATCAATGACGATCAGAACTCGTTGAAGGCTGGCGCACGCGGGCCATCGCTGCTCGAAGATTTTCATTTGCGCGAGAAGATCACGCACTTCGACCACGAGCGGATCCCGGAGCGTGTGGTGCATGCGCGCGGCTCCGCTGCGCACGGCGTGTTCGAGGTGTACGAGTCGCTTTCGCAGTACACGCGCGCCGACTTTCTCGGCGCCGCTGGCAAGCAGACACCGGTGTTTGTGCGCTTTTCGACGGTGGCGGGTTCGCGTGGATCTTCCGATCTCGCGCGCGATGTTCGTGGCTTCGCGGTGAAGTTCTATACAGACGAGGGCAACTTTGATCTTGTCGGGAACAACATCCCCGTCTTCTTCATACAAGATGCGGTGAAGTTCCCGGACCTCGTCCATGCGGTGAAGCCGGAGCCGCACAACGAGATGCCGCAGGCGGCGTCCGCACACGACACGTTCTGGGACTTCATATCGCTGATGCCTGAGTCGATGCACATGATCATGTGGGTGATGTCGGACCGGGCATTGCCGCGCAGCTATCGCATGATGGAGGGCTTCGGCGTCCACACGTTTCGGCTCGTGAACGCGCGCGGGAAATCGCAGTTCGTAAAGTTTCACTGGAAGCCACTGCTGGGCGTGCACGCGGTGGCGTGGGATGAGGCGCAGAAGATCTCCGGCAAGGATCCGGACTTCCACCGGCGTGATCTGTGGGAAGCAATTGAGGCAGGAGCGTTCCCGGAGTGGGAGCTGGGTCTGCAGATCGTTGAGGAGAAGGACGAATTCAAGTTCGGGTTCGACCTGCTGGACCCGACGAAGATCATTCCGGAGGAACTCGTGCCGGTGGAGCGCGTCGGGAAGCTGACGCTGAACCGCAATCCGGACAACTTCTTCGCCGAAACGGAACAGGTCGCTTTCCACGTTGGTAACGTCGTGCCGGGCATCGACTTCAGCAACGACCCGCTGATGCAAGGGCGACTGTTTTCGTACACGGACACACAACTGCTGCGGCTCGGCGGGCCAAACTTCCATGAAATCCCGATCAATCGCCCCGTCGCGCCGATGCACAACAACCAACGCGACGGACACATGCGTCAGGAGATCAACCGCGGCCGCGTGAGCTACAACCCGAACTCACTCGGCGGCGGCTGTCCGATGCAGGTGCCGCAGGCTGCGGGTGGTTACGTGACGTTCCCGGCGGCGACGGAGGGCGCGAAGGTGCGGGCGCGCGGCGAGAGTTTCTTCGACCACTACAGTCAGGCGCGCATGTTCTTCATGAGCCAGGCGGAACACGAGAGGCAGCACATCATCAAGGCGCTGCGATTCGAGCTGGGCAAGGTTGAGACGGTCGAGATCCGTGAGCGCATGGTCGGACACTTGGCACAGATCGACGCGACGTTGGCACAGTTAGTGGCGAAGGGTCTGGGGATCGCTGTGCCGAAGCGCGCGACACCGCCGCCGAACATGAGCGTGCCGGCTGACGGCAACGCGAAGGCGCACCAGCACCGTGACATCGCTGACCGAGAGGCGGTGTCAGTACCGTTGAGCATGATGGATTCCGTGCCGGGGCCAATCGCCACGCGCAAGGTCGCGATCATGGTCACGAAGGAGTTCGACGGCGCAGGTGTGGCGGCCGTCGTACGCGCGCTCGAGGCGGAAGGCGCACAGGGGCTGCTGGTTGCACCGGAGCTGGGCGACATTTCCGCGGACAACGGCGATGTCTACGTACCGGAATTCAGCATCCTTACTGCGTCGTCTGTGCTGTTCGACGCCGTGTACGTTGCGGATGGCGAGAAAGCGGTCGAGTGGCTCGCCGAGGCTGATGCCGTCGAGTTTGTGAAGGACGCGTACAAGCACTGCAAGGCCGTCGCGGCGACAGGGCGCGGCGTCGAGCTGTTGGAGGAAGCGGAGATCGGCACAGGGATGCTCGACGATCCGGAGCCTGCGGACGAGGCGACGATCGTCGGTGCGAAAGTGACGCGTGGCTTCACGCAGAAGCTCGTCGCTGCAGTGGCGAATCACCGTTTGTGGAGTCGGGAGCCGGAGCTGCATCTGCCGCTGTGACGAGGTCCGTTCAGCCGTTTGGAACCCGGCATTGCATGCATCGCGCGTCGTTTCGAGCGCCGATACAATCGCTATGTGAACACAGACCCAAGATTCTCTGCCAGCAGCGGGCGGCCACGTAGGGCCGCCCCCACGACGCCGGTTCTCGCGCGATGAAGATCCTCTTCACGCTGCACCAGGGGAACATGTACTCCGGCGGGCAGGGGGTGTACACGACCGAGGTTACGCGCGAGCTGGCGCGGATGGGGCACGAGGTGCACCTGATCGTCGGGCCGCCGTGGCCGGATGCGGACCCGCTGGTGACCGTGCACAAAGTGCCGTCGTACAGCGTGTACCGGCTGCTTGAGACGCAGCGGTTCTGGTTTTACGGCCGCGATCCGAAGTCGTTTCTGCATCCGCTGAATGCGTACGAGCTTGCGTCGAGCCGGGCGGGGCAGTTTTCGGTGATGTCGGCGTTCTCGTGGCGGGCCTACATGCAGTGGCGCGAGCTACAGCGGCGGTACCAGTTCGACATCGTGCACGACGTGCAGGTGCTGGGGTACGGCACGTGGATGATCAAGGCTTCGGGGATGCCCGTCGTCGCGAACATCCACCATCCGCTGTCGATCGACCGGCTGAACCAGATGCGGCAGGCGACGCGCCTGGGGTGGATGCTGCGCGTGCAGATGTTCTATCCGTTCTGGATGCAGGAGGTGGTGGCGCGGCGGATGGACCGCATCATTACGGGCTCGAACAAGTCGCGGCAGTCGGTGCAGAAGGCGTTCGCGCTGCGCGACGAGCAGATCACGGCGATCCACGACGGCGTCGATACGGAGGTGTTTCGACCGATGCCGGATGTGGCGAAAAAGCCGGGGATGATCCTGTTCGTCGGGAACAGCGAGGACCGCAACAAGGGCGCGAAGTTCCTGATCGAGGCGGTGAAGATTCTCAAAGACCGTGGCGTGGACTTCCATCTCGTGTTCAAGGACCGGTTGGACGCGGAGATGGCGCCGAAGCTCGCGGAGGAATTGGGCGTGCGCGACCGGATGACGTTCGTCGGGCGGCTGCCGGTGGACGAGCTGGCGCGGCTGTACAACGAGGCGGAGGTGCTGGTGTCGCCGTCGGTGTACGAGGGATTCGGGCTCCCGGCGGCGGAGGCGAACGCGTGCGGCGTGCCGGTGATCGCCACGACGGCGGGCGCGTTCCCGGAAGTGATCGCGGACGGTGTGACGGGCATGCTGGTGCCGCCGGGACAGCCGCTGCCATTGGCGGACGCGATCGAGTCGCTGTTGCGCGACGGCGAGAAGCGCGCGCGGATGGGGGCGGCGGGGACGGCGCGAATCAGCGAGCACTTTTCGTGGCGGGTGTGTGCGGAGAAGACGCTCGCGCTGTATGAGGAAGTGTTGTCGGCGCGCCCGTTGCGTGCCAACAATGAGGCCTAGGTTGGATGAAACGCGTTCGCGATGTACGCCTATTGTCGGTCGCCGTACGTCTCGTTGTAGATCTCTCTTAGCGATCGGCCCTCGAAGATCCAGTGCGGCGACGGTTGAACAGCGTATTCGAGGTTCAAGAGTCGCTGCGTTACGGCGGTGAGTGACAATTCCTCTTCGCCTAGCCTAACCTTCTTTCCATCAACTGTTGTCACGGTTGTTGTTCCGTCATCGCTGAAAATGAGGACAGAGCCTGGCGGGATGTTCATTTCTACGAAGTTCAGGTTTGGCCGCCGCGAGCGCTTCAATTGTTCTCCTGCGACTAGTGATTGCACATCGACGTCACTTGCTTGGTTGGAAAGTTCGGTTGTTGCGTCTTCAACGTGGAGGAGCCTGAGGATTGAGATTGCCTGTTCCGGTTCGATCTGAAAGGACTCTCGCTTGGGGTTTATACGATTCGGAGCAAATGCTACGTGCAAAGCACGCTCAACTTCCAGGGCATTGGGGACTCGACATGCGAATTCGAGATCGAATGGCACGGGAACGCCCGTCGAGTAGAGCTGTCCGATTCGTTTGCCCGCGTCCGCATCCTGACCCGTGATGCCGATTTTCACGAGGCACGGCATAGCTGGATTCGTCAATACATAGACGATGCTGAGTTGGGATTCGGACGCGTAGGACGTGGACCCACTATCTAGGGTCGGTTCAATCTGTCCAGGCATTGCTTACTCCGTCTTTAGACTCAGAGCTTGACTCAATTCATGCCTCGGGGAATTGAGTCAAAGGATAGCATCGACTCTCCTTCGCGGGTCGAAGCCGAGTGTTGGTATGTGGAGCGAAGACCGAATGGTGGCGCCTCTGGGCCTATTGCAACGATCGGGGTGATCCTGTTACCGTAGCCCCACCATATAGTCAGTTTCCCCAGAAGCCAGTCCGTAGCGATGACATACCCTGCCTCGCCCGCCCTGACGACAAGGAAACGTTCACAGGAGGTCGTCGGGTGAGTTTCACCGACAAGACGTTGGCCTGTATCGACTGCGGAGCGGAGTTCGTCTTCACCGCGGGAGAGCAGGAATTTCACGCATCGCGTGGGTTCAGCAATGAGCCGAAGCGATGCCCGGACTGCCGGCGCGCGAAGAAGCAGTCGCGCGGCGATGATGGCGGCGGCAGCGGTTACGGCGGTGGTGGTGGCGGCTACTCGTCCGGTCCGCGCGAGATGCACTCGGCCGTGTGCGCGCAGTGCAATAAGCAGACGGAAGTGCCCTTCCAGCCGCGTGGCGACCGGCCGGTGTACTGCCGCGATTGCTTCCAGCAGCGCTCGCCCAGCGGCGGCGGCCGCAGCGGTGGCGGCGGCTACGGTGGCGGTGGTGGTGGCTACGGCGGCGGCGGTGGCTATGACAGCGGTGGCAAGGGCGGTCGCGACCGGTACTAGCTAGTTCGTAGTGAGTAGTTTGTAGTGAGTAACAGAGAGGCGTCCAATTGGGGCGCCTCTTTCGTTGGTCACGTTGTTTGTTTCAGCGCGCGCTTTAGCGTTGCTGCTGCTGATCGTGGTGTCACGTTCTCAAGTCGGATGTAGTCGCAATTGACCCAGGCGGTAGCTTCACGCAGTGCGGTGGCCATCGCGTCGATTTGTGTTGGGTCGTGGAGGGCGAGGTTGCGGGCGATGAGCGTTTTGCCTTCGCGCCCGGGATCGACGTGGCCGACGATGCGGTTGTCAGCGAGAAGCGGCATGGTGAAGTATCCGTGGACGCGCTTCTCCTTCGGGACATAGGGTTCGAACAGCATGTCGTAGTCGAACAGACGTAGTGCTCGCGCACGAAGTGGGCCGTTGCCGATGCGCGGTTCGGCCCAGATGAGGGAGTCGAAGGGCGAGAGGAGGGTCGTGCGCGAGGGTGTGGGTTTTGTCTTCAGTGCGTCTGCGTGCGCGAACGCGGGTTCGTCCCAGCCTTCGACCTGCACTTCGACGAGGCCGCTCGCGTCCATCGCTTCATCGAAGAGACGCTTGCGGTCGAGACCACGGCCGACGTAGGACGTGAGCAGCATGTAGTAGTTGGCGATGTCGCGGCGGGTGCCGATGCCGAGGGCCCGCGCCGCTTTACGCACGAGGTAGAGGTACGACTCTTCGACCGCGTGCTCGCGAGCCAGGAGGTCGGCGGGGATGCACCGCTCGGGGAGGTCGTAGACGCGCTTCCACTTCTTACGCATCGAGCAGACGACCTCGCCACGCGCGAACATCAGCTCGAGCGCTTGCTTGGCCTCCGACCAGTTCCACCAGCCGGCCGTCTTGCGCGCGCCGCCGACATCACTCGCGGTGATCGGGCCATCGCGAAGGGCGGCCTGGATCTCGCCCATCACTGGCGACTTGAGCAGTTGCGGCCAGACGCCGGCTCGCAGCTGCCCGCGACGGAACGCGAAGTGCGGCCAGTCTTCCATCGGCACGACGCAGTTTGCGTGGGCGTAGTACTCGAACGCGGTGGCGGGCTCGGACCAGTACGCGCTCTCGACGGATTCGCGCGGCACGGAGCCGAGGCGGGAGTAGGCGACGAGCTCGTGCGAGCGCGCGAGAACGGAGATCGTGTCGAGTTGGACAGCGCCGGTGCGGTGGAGGACTTCGGCGGGCGTCTTCGGGCGGTCCGGTGTTAGAGCGAGACCTTGCGCGCGGACGGCGATCCGTCGCGCGTGGTCGGCGGAGATGGTGTTGGAGGTCTTCGTCCGCGGCACCGGGGTAGTGTAGGCGCGCAGTGTTGGTGATGGTGACGATTAGTGGCAGTGGGCTTTGGATGTTGGTTCGAGACTAGGCCCCAATGAGCTCGCGGCCTTCGGCGAGGATCTTCTGCACCAGCGACTCGTCGCCGACGACCTCGGTATAGATGCGGACGAGAGGTTCGGTGCCGCTGAAGCGGAGGAGGAGCCAGGCCTTGTCGCCTAGCGTGAAGCGGAACCCGTCGGTAGTGTCGCGGGCGGTGACCTTGATGCCGCAGACCTTATCGGGGTTCGCCGCTTCTGCTTTTGCCCAGATCTTGTCTCGGTCTTCGGGCTTGAGCGCGAGGTCGAGCCGGTCGTAGTAGTGCGGGCCGACCTTTGCGTAGAGATCGGCGAGCAATTCGCTGGGGCGCTTGCCGGTCCGGGCCATCATGTCGAGCATGTAGAGGCCGGCGAGAATGCCATCGCGCTCCGGCACGTGGCCGCGGAAGCCGTAGCCGCCGGACTCTTCACCGCCGATGAGCGCGTCGCTCTCCATCATCTTCGGGCCGAGGAACTTGAAGCCGACCTGGGTCTCGTACACGGGCACGTCGTAGGCTTCGCCGAGCCGCTGCGCCATAGCCGTGGTTGTGATTGACTTCACGATGGGGCCGCGTTCGCCGCGCACTTCGAGCATGTAGTAGCAGAGCAGTCCGAAGACCTGGAGCTGGTTGATGAAGACGCCGTTCTCGTCCGCGATGCCCACGCGGTCGGCGTCGCCGTCGTTCGCGATGCCAACATCGAACTTGGTGGCTTGCATCGTCTGTTGCATCACCGTCAGGTTGCGGGCGATGGGCTCGGGCGCGTGCATGCCGGGGAAGATGGGGTTGCGGAAGCCATGGAGTTCGGTGACCTTCGTCTTGCCGCCACCGATCAGGTCGTCGAAGTAACCGGCGCCGGTGCCATACATGGCGTCGACGCAGACGTTGAGGCCGGCGGCCTTGAGGCGATCAAGATCGACGAGGCGGCCGAGTTGCGCGAGATATCCAGGGCGCGGATCGAAGACTTCCACCATGCCCTGCTTCTTGGCGTCATTGATGTCGAGCGTCGGGATCCGGCGGCCGACAATGGCGGGCAGGTGTTCTTCGAGCTGAGCGACGACTTCCGGGGAGGCGCTGCCGCCGTATTCGGGCTTGTACTTGAAGCCGTTCCATTGCCACGGGTTGTGGCTGGCGGTGATGACAATGCCTCCGCCGGCTTTGCGGTCGATGATGCTGTAGCTGACGACGGGCGTGGGGCAGAGGCCGGCGCTGAGCGCGACCTTGATGCCGGCAGCGGCGACGACTTCGGCCGCGGCGTCGGCGAAGTTCTCGGAGGCGTAGCGGGCGTCGTAGCCGATGACCATGCCGCGATCGGCGAGGTTGTGCTTCTTGAGATAGAGGGCGGCGCTGAGTGCGCAGGCGCGGACGTTGGCGAAAGTGTATTCCTCGCCGATGACGGCGCGCCAGCCGTCGGTGCCGAACTTGATGGCGGTGGGTGGTTGAAGTTCGGTCGGCAACTGGGGGCTGGCGTTTTGCGACACGCTGGGTGTACCTCCACCGAATGGCCTCGCCCGAACGGCGAGGGGAGCAATCGGGGCATGGTATCAGCCGGTCTAGCTCGCGGCGTATCAGGGTTTGCCCGAAAGGTTGCGATGCCGTGTTCCTGAGCCTGGGTTAGCGTTCACAGCACGCTTGTAGCCGGCGCTCCTTCTGCTCTCACGGCGGCGTTCCTCTGCGAGTTTGGCGTCTCGCAGGAGACGAACGCGGCGTGCTTCAGCACAGCTATCGTAGTTCAGTGTGTGCATCGTGAGATGGTAGTACTCCATCATCGCCGCATCCTCCTTCGCTGACGTATTGCGCTGTTTTGATGGTCTATCTCTGCCTATCTCGATGTATCTGATCCGCGGGGCGGCGCCGGTGTGGTAACTGACGCCGCCCCTCGGTCGTCCCGCGGCCGTTCGTTGGGGGGCATACCGGCCGCAGTGGGAGCGGTTTGATCCGGAGTGAGTGCCGGGTGTTGTTCACCCGTGTCACTCAGCTCCGATGTCTCTACCTGCTCCGTCCTTCGCTATGAGGATATGGCGAGAAGAGTCGGCATCGCCTCGCGCGGAGGGCGGAGTGCGCATCGGTCTTTAGGCGGAGGCGGAAGCCGTAGGTCAGGCAGTCTGTGCGGTTGTGCCGACCATCGAGGTCAGGAAGAGATCCCGAGCTTTCGCAGGGCCGTCGATCGATAGTGTCTTGAGTAGGGCAGGGCGTTCGCGGCGGCGGGCGTTGAGGAACGACACCAGGTCGACCGGTGTCGTCGCGATCGTGAGGTCGGCCTTGGATGCATCGGCGTCCGCGTTGCGTGATGACCATCGTTCGCCGTCGAAGTGCAGCTGTACATGCGGGTTGCCTTCGGTCTGGAACTCCCATGTCACAGGGCGAGGCAGGCGGAAGGCACGGTGGTTCATATAAATGGACGTGCCCTGGAGGACGACCTCCGGGTACACAGGTTCGCCTGGCACCGGTGGCTTCATCGCGTGCTCGACTCCCCATACAAGCAGCGACTCGAGCACGGGCCGCAGGTCGCGGCCCTTGGCTGTGAGCCGGTACCAAACCTCACGTCGGCCGAGCTCGCTGTCGCGCTCGATGATGCCTTCCGACTCGAGGTCGCGGAGGCGGGCGGTGAGCCACTTTGGCGTGATGCCGCCGACGTAGTGCAGAAGGTCGCTGAAGCGCTGAGGCCCTCGCATGAGGTCGCGTACAACGAGCAGCGTCCATTTCTCGCCGACAACTTCAAGGGTGCGCGCCATCGCGCAGAAGTGTTCGTACGTCTTTGTCCTGCCCATAAGAAACCCCTTGACATATGAGTATCGTAAAGATAGTATCTTTAGGAAACCAGTATACCACAGCCTGCACAGGGAGCGCATCCCCGGCGGGATCGAAGGGAGCATCGAGATGAACGGACTCGAATTGGGGGAACGATTGGCCAGCGGAACTGTCGCACGGCCACCGGTCGCCGACCTGATCGGCTTTGATGTCGAGCGAGTGGCGCCGGGCGAGGCCGTGGTGACGTTCGATGCGGAGGCGCGGCACGCGAACCCGATGGGGACGCTGCACGGCGGCATTCTCTGCGACATTGCCGACGCGGCGATGGGCGTGGCGTACGCGAGCGGCCTGAACGAAGGCGAGACCTTCACGACGCTCGAAACTCAAGATCAATTTCCTGCGGCCGGTGTGGAACGCCCGTCTCACCGCGAAGGGCGTGGTGAAGCAGCGTGGGAGCACGGTGGGGTTGGTGGAGTGCGATGTGACGGACGAGCGAGGTCGGCTGATCGCCCACGCGTCGAGCACGTGCCTGACGTTGCGCGGCGAGAAGGCTGAGGGACGGCGGGTACCCGGAACGGAAGCAGCGGCATAGGCCTACTGCATAGGCCACTGGCTTCCCCAATTTGCGAGCAGGAGGTACCGAGATGGACTTCACTGGCATGATGATGCAAGACCACTACAAGGCGATCGTCGACGAGCGAGCGCGAGCAATCGAAGGCGCGCGCTGGCGGCGAGCGTGGTTCGCGCGGAAGAACGTCGAGAGCGAGGGCTGCTGCGGAGACGGCACTAAGGTTTGCGCGTCGGCGGCCGTTCGTGCGAACATGGCCGCCGGACGCGCGTAGCTCCTACGCGTGCCTAATCGTTCCTACTGTGCGCGCCGTCTGACGGCTACTGACACGGCCATCGTCGCTGCCATGCCTGCCGCGAGCAGAATGCCAACGTAGCCGAGCGAGCCACCGGATCCGTCATCGCCGCCACTGCCCGTCACGGGCAGCACGATGCCTTCGGGCTCAGGGTTGGTTACCCCGAGCACCTCGTTGGTTTCGGTCTGCGTTGCAGCGACGGTGGCGCCTACGCCTGGCGATGACGTTGCTCCGGGCGTCGTGCCCGTGTCCGGCGTGCTGGTCGATGCGGCCGGTGTGTGCGTCTTGTTCACGACGACCGTGTTCGTTGATGTTGCGACGGACGTCGTCGTTGCCGTTTGGTGGCCGGGGGTGGCGGTCGGCGGGACGAAGCCGGGCGTGCCGGTGCTCTCCGGCGTCTCCGATGGCTTGGTCAGATCCGGTGTGGCTGTTTCCGTAGCACGCTCTTCGGGAGTGGGCGTCTCTTCGGCCGCCGGCGTCTCTGTCTCCGTCTCGACCGTCTGCGTCGTCTCGGGCGTGGTGGTCTCGCCTTCTTCGGGCGTCTGTGTCACATCGACCGTCTCTTCCGGTTCGGGTGTCTCTGTTTCGGCGGCGACGGTGGGCGTTTCGGCGTCCGGTGTCTCAGGCACTACGGGTGTCTCGGTCGCCACGGCCTCGGTGCTCGTCGGGACGGGCGTGTTGGTCGCGGCTTGTTCCGTGGGCACGGCGGTTTCTGTGTCATCCGGCGCTGCGGTCTCGGTGACCTCCACCGTTTCGTCGGGCTCGACGGTTGATGTCGTGCCAGAGGTCGGCTGTGCAGCGACGGTCTGCGTGTGTGTGACCGTCTCTTCGCCGGCCGACGCATCGCTGATGTAGACGGTTGTGCCTTCTGTGTCGACGTCGATCGGGTCGCCGTTCACGTCGGCGATCGCGGCATCGCGCAGGCGGATGTCGGTGTTGCCCTCTTGAAGGGCGGTGAACGTGAACCACGCGAGGATGCCTTCGCCGCTGGCGCCCGGTGCAGCGCCGGAGGTCGCGCAACCGAACATGACGTCTTGGCTGGTTGATGGGCCGGGGATGCAGTACACGGTGCGCCCCGTGCTCCCGAGCACATCGCCCTCATCGAAGGAAAGGAACGCGACCGCCTCATCATCGAAACGCAGCTCGAGTTCGAAGGCGCCGACACCGGAGAAGTGCTCGGCATAAGCGGTGACGATGAACTCGTCACCCACATGCACGTCATCCGCAGGTGCGACCAGCGTGATGGTCGGTTCGAGCGCACCCGCGTCGGCCGTGGTCATGCGCATGACGGCGAACGTCGCGACGAGCGCGATCAATGAACCTGCAAGCAGAAGTGGTCGAGCGTATCGCATCCTGGCGCCTCGCTATTAATGCCCTCGAAGTGGTTGGATTCTGCTGAGGAGTATACCTAGTTGAACCGGAGAGGACAGGCCCGCGACGAAATAATTGCAGCCAGACTTCCCTGGTCGGCCGGGTTGAGGACGCCGTCGCGGTTGAGGTCGATGTTCGCGAGGGTGACCCCGCGGGTGATGCCGAAAGCCAGCATGCCAGTGTCGGCGACGTTGACGAGGCGGTCGCCGTTGAAGGAGGCGATCTCGCAGATATCGTAGGTGCCGTCGGCTGGCAGATCGCCATCCGCATCTGAATCAACACTGGCGAAGTGGTAGTTGAAGTAGATACCGAAGTAGCAGAACGCGGTGCGCGCGCTGAGGATTGCAAACAGGGTCTCTCCGGGTGGGCCGCATTCTGTGAGTGGCGGCTTGTCAGTCGGGTCGAGTGGGTCGGTGCTGATCGCGCACTCAGCAGCGTCGAGGAAGCGGTCGTTGTCGGAGTCATCCTTCAGAGGATCAGTGGGGCCGCTGGCGGCGAGACAGGGCGGGCCTCCGGTTTCATCGATGTCGAAGAGTCCGTCGTTGTCGTCGTCTGTGTCGCACGCATCGCCGGAGACGTCGGAGTCGGCACGGGTGCGGTCGTCGGCGACGGCCGCGTAGGGCGGGGAGTTGTCGATGAAGTTGCGATCGTTGTTGGCCTGATCGGGGTTTGGGATGGGGCCTATGAGGTTGGAGAAGTTCCCGTTGTGCGGGTAGTAGCCGCAGTTGTCGGTGCTGTCAGGCACGCCGTCGCAGTCTGCGTCGTCTGCGCAGGCTGTTGGCGTCGGCGTTGGTGATGGAGGCGTGCCGGTCGATGCGATGGAGTACGGCAGTGAGTAGTCCTGTGGCGCCATGAAATCGAGGACTGGGTCGAAGACCAGGACGGCATTGATCGTGCCGGCTGTAGCGCCGCCGCACATGGTTTGTACGAAACCCACTCCCAGGGCGCCGAGATCGAGCATGGGGATCTGGGGGATGGCGGCGCCACCATGAGGCATGTCCGTCCTGCCGAATGCCGCGCTGTCGAAGCGGCTGCCGGTGCGCGTCCAGCCGACCAGGGAACCGACAACCTCTTCGCCCTCGTCATCGAGGACCTTGATGAGCAGGTTGGTCTTTCGAGAAGACTCGGCACCTGAGAAGGGCGGATCGACGGCGAAGTCACAGGCGTCGACGTCCGGAGTGAATCCGGCGATCGTACGCGGCTTCGCGCCGGTGGCGATCGATGTCTTGTCGTCAAGCGACTCCACGACGATGGTGGTTGGAAGGCCAACGACGTTGATCGGGATCGTGCGAGAGACGAACCCCTGGGTGACGCGCACATCGAATGTGCCGCGCGAGACACTCTCGTCGATATAGATCTTCACGACCACGACTCCATCACCGATGGTAGTTGGATCCGCGTCACAGTCGGGATCGCCGGGGTTAGCGTCGACGTGGTTTGGCGTGTAGCAGAGGGCCTCCTGGCCCATCTGATACCCGGTGTGATTGAGCAGGACGCCCTGTTCAGTCTCGAACAGAACGGGGTAGTCGCCGTCTACGAAGGCGGCGATCATCATGACCTGCCCGGCGTGGAACTGATCGCGATCCCTGTCGATGATGGCGAAGTCGACGGGGTCGATTTGTTGAAAGACCTTGTTGAGTGGAGGCTCATCGGGGCAGAACGGTCGGTGGTGCACACATTCCATCAAGCTCTGGATGTCCGGCTGGAACGACGCGCCCTGGCATCCGAGGGCGGCGTCGACCGGAGCGGTTCCGGCGAAGATGGAGCTCGCAACGATGCAGACGCTCTGGTTGAGGGCGACGATGTCGGTAACGGCGCCGGTGGGCGTGCCGGACGGCGTCGTCTGCGGCCCGGGTGTGTTCGTTGGCGTGACGGTGAATGTCGGCGTGGGCGTGAGGGTGGGTGCGATGCCGCTGCCTATCACCACGGATGCTGTCCGACAGTCTGCGGCAACAATGATTGTCGGGCATGTACCAAGTTCAACGAAGTGCCGATCGTAGATGTTCACCTCGCGCAAGCTCAGCGGAACTGTCACGTCGGACGAAACTGCATACCTCGTTCGCGCGATTCGCAAGAACGAGCTGGGTGCCACGTTCACGAACGGCGGAATTCCCGCGTTGAAGCAACCTATGAATGCCTGAGCTGTCTGCGGGTTGCCGTCTGTGTTGATGTCAGCGCTCGGAGGGGGAGGACTGCACGCCCAATCGGGTGCGTTGATATCGGTGTCGTTGAAGTCCGGATTGCAGTTCTTGCCCGCGGGATCGCATGAAGGTGGAGACAGCGGGCGGAAAAACGTATTACCGAGGCTCACCAACTCAAAGCCGACTGCTCCCAGATCGAAGGCTGCGCCTATGTTGTTCTCGACGACCACGTCAACATCCACCTGCACCGTACCCGTCGGGTACGTGCACTGATCCTGGATGCCGGCGAGCGTCGTGTTGCAGTCGATGTGGAAGATGATGCCGGGGGCTGGTTCGCCGGCGTTTGTGACTTCGGCGACGCGCATGGAGATCGCGGTGAAGGTGGCGACGAGCGCTGCGAGCGCGATGAGTCCGGCGGTGATTGCGGGCAGGCGGCGCATGCGGTTGCTCCGGGTGGCGGTTCGAGGTCGGAGGTATTCGAGGCGGGGACGTGGGAGGATTATATGCGAGGAACCGAACCGGCGCAGTTCCAGTCGGCGTCAAATGTTCGCGAGGCTGTATATTTGACACCCGAAGGGGTGCGTTGCTAACCTTCCCGCAGATCCGCCTGTGGGGCGGATTATGTATTAAGACCGACTTTGTCGGCTTCACCAGGAAGCGCATGAACCTCCGCAGCATGGCGATGCTCCAGCCCCGGGAGAGCCGGGGCGCCCGCCTGGGATAGAGCCATCCCCTGCTGCCGCGCGCCTCGCGCGGCCCATTTTGGAGGTACGCCGACCAATGCCTTACGCCAAAGCCCTGCGCTGCCGTGAATGCGGCCGCGAATACGGCCTTGAACCCTTACACGTCTGCGAGTTTTGTTTCGGCCCGCTGGAGGTCGCCTACGACTATGAGGCGATGCACCGGAACATCACGCGCGAGACGATCGAGCGCGGCCCGAACTCCGTCTGGCGCTATGCCGACCTGTTGCCGGCCGACCCGGCATACGCCGTCGATATCAATGCCGGCTTCACGCCGCTGATTCGCGCGAAGAACCTGGGCGAGCACCTAGGCCTGAAGAACCTCTACATCAAGAACGACTGCGCGAACCCTACATGGTCGTTCAAGGACCGCGTCGTCACCGTCGCCGCCACGAAGGCGCGCGAATTCGGGTTCGAGACGCTGGCCTGTGCATCGACCGGGAACCTCGCGAACAGCGTCTCGGCGCACGCAGCGTCCGCTGGTCTCGAAGCGTACGTCTTCATTCCATCGGACCTCGAGCGCGGCAAGATCATCGGCTCGAGCGTGTACGGCGCGACGCTCGTCGCCGTCGATGGGAACTACGACGACGTGAACCGCCTCTGCAGCGAACTCGCGGACAAGTACAAGTGGGCGTTCGTCAACATCAACATGCGGCCGTACTACGCGGAAGGCAGCAAGACGCTGGCGTACGAAGTGGCGGAGCAGCTCGGGTGGCGCGCGCCCGAGCACGTCGTCGCGCCGATGGCATCGGGCTCGCTGTACGTGAAAATCTGGAAGGGCCTGCAGGAGCTGTCGAAGCTCTGGCTGATCGACAGCGTCCAGACAAAGATGTCCGGAGCGCAGGCGCGCGGCTGTTCGCCGATCGTAACGGCGTTCGAAGGACACACGCACAACATCAAGCCCGTCCGCCCGAATACGATCGCGAAGTCGCTCGCCATTGGCAATCCAGCCGACGGCTACTACGCGCTGCAGGTGATGGAGGAGAGCGGCGGGCATGGCGTCGCGTCCGAGGACGAGGAGATCGTTGAGGGAATCAAGCTGCTGGCCGAAAGCGAAGGCATCTTCGCTGAGACGGCTGGCGGCGTCGTGATCTCGGGGCTGCGGAAGCTCGCGCTGGCCGGAAAGATCGCGCCGGACGAAGTGACGGTCGCGTACATCACGGGCGGAGGCCTGAAGACGCAGGAAGCGATTGAGAGCGCGCTCGAACTGCCGCTGCACGTGGCGCCGACGATGGCCTCGTTCGAGGCGGTGCTCGGCGAGCGTACGCAGGCGCGCGAGACCGCTGCCGCAGTCTGAACCCGAAATGTCACACAGCGCGACCCGCGATTGGCACGGTCGGTTGTAACCTGTAACGATCACGTGACTGCCTGACGGCGCAGGCTCTCCGAAGGAGACGCATTATGGCGAAGCAACGAGTGAAGTTCACGTTCCCACAGGAGCTCATTACGCTGCCGATCATCTATGAGCTCGGCAAGCAGTACAACATTGTCACAAATGTTCGGCGGGCGGACGTCACCGACGACCGCGGCTGGGTGGTGCTGGAGATGGACGGCCCGATCGAGGAGATCGAGCAGGCGCTGGAGTGGGTGGCCACGAAGGGCGTGCGCGTCGATCCCGTGCAGGGCGATATCGTCGAGGGCTAGCGCCTGCGGCACAGCCAACAGCAAACAGCAAACAACAGGGGATCAACGACATGGCATCGATACGAATACCTATGCCGCTGCGGAAGCTCACGAACGACATTGATGTCGTGAACAGTGAGGCGGCAACGCTTGCTGAGGCGGTCGACAAACTTGAGACGGAGTTTCCGGGCATCAAGGAGCGCATCGTCGATGAGCAGGGCGAGATTCGGCGCTTCGTGAACATCTACGTGAACGGCGAAGATGTGCGCTTTCTCGATAACATCAAAACGGCGCTCAAGCCTGGTGATGAAGTGAGCATCGTGCCTGCCGTTGCAGGCGGCATGTAGCTGTCAGACCTTCACGATCTCTTCTTCGGGCTTCACGCCTCTGAACTGCGACAGCAACAGCAGGTCGTACACCGACTTCAGCGTGCCTGCGATGACCAGCGGCCAGCCGAATGTGCTCGCGCCGAGCATCGCTCCGGCGATCACCGGGCTGCCGGACGCGGCGAGGCTGCGTGAAACGCCGGTGACGCTGGCGGCGGCTGCGCGCTCGTCGGGATCGACGACGGCCATGGTGTAGGACTGGCGCGTCGGTACATCCATCTGCGACAGCAGGAACCGCCCCAATAGCATGACGATCGCGAGCTGCAAATTCGGCATGAAGGCGACGAGGATCAGCAGGATGTTCGACGGCAGGTGCGTGAACACCATCGTGTTGATCAGGCCGAAGCGCTCGGCGATGCGGGCGGCAGCGAGCATCGAGAACGCAGTACAGACGCCGGCTGCGAAGAAGATCACGCCGGCCTCGCCCGTCGAGAGCCCGTAGCGCTTGAAGAGCCACAGCGCGAGGATCGACTGCACAACGAAACCGCCGGCGAACGCGTCGAGCGAGAACAACGCCGACAGCTTTAAGACGACGCCACGCGAACGATGCAGAGGCGCGTTCTTTGTCGCCCCGCCGGTGCGTTCGACCTCGACCTTGGGCGTCAGGCGCGTGTAGAGCAGCAGGTTCACGAGAGCGAGCCCCGCATAAACGACGAACATCGCGCGCTCGACATCGACCTGGTCCCAGCCATACCAGCGGTCGAGCAGCGAAGGTACAGCCGCGAAGAGCGCGCCGGCGGCCGCAGCCAGCGCACCGAAGAGGTTGTAGCGCGCGAACAGACGCGTCCGCCGGTTGGCGTCGACAGTTTGCGGAAGGACGGCCTGCTCGACGGGGAGAAAGACGCTCACGTCGCCCGCGGATGGGTTCAACGTGCCGACGATGGCGATCATCAGCAGCAGGACGAATGTCTCGGTCGATGCAAAGCCGAGGCCCGTCGCCACGGCGAGCAACGTCGCGTAGGCCAGCACGCGGCGGCGTCCGAGCGAATCGGTCACCGCACCAACGATGAGCGTCGCGAGCGCGGTGCCCAGCAGCGTCGCCGTCGCGATGGCGCCGATCCGCACGTCGGAGAAGCCGATGCCGGCGAGGTAGCTGGCGAGCAGCACGGAGACAAACCCGTCGGAGAACGACCGGATCGTCCGCGTGAGCAACAGGATGCGCGCGTCAGGGGACAGCGTCACGGCGCCAGTGTAGGCGAGACCTTGCCAGACTGAACGTGGCTTTCAGCCCGCGCCGCTAGCTGTGAGCCTGGCTTAGTGATCGACGTGCGTGGCGTGGCGCTCAGTGTGCGGCGCCTCGAGGATGACCGCTGCGAGCAAGGCCACGAGTATTGCCGCCACCATGTGCACTGGAATCGGCGTCAGTCCCGCTCCGACGATGAGCACGGCCGCCAGCGGGAATGCCGCATTCAGCGGTCCTCGCATGTGCCGCAGCAGATGCAACGCCCAGATTCCGACCACGTAGACGGCGACCGGCATCGATATCGCGAAGCCAGTCGCTCGTTCTGACAACTCCGACGCGCCGACGCTGTAATCGACGGCGACCTCAATGCCGACGCCCGCCGCCGCGATCGCGCCGAAGATGAAGTAGTGCCCGTAGCCCCAGAGGAATGCGCGCATGGTTGACGTGAGGTCGTCGTCGGGCGGATGGTCGAAGTAGAGCCACCACATCGAAAAGATGGTCAGGACGCTGGCGATACACAACGTCAGCAGCTCGAAATCGCCGCCGCCTGCATCGAGCGCGACCTGGAACGCGATCGTCGCTGCGAGGACTGCCTCACCAAGCACGATGATCGTGAAGAGCCCGTAGCGTTCCGCGATGTGTTCAGGATGCCAGCGAGTCCCTGTCGAAGCACGCTCCGACCACACAGGCACCAACACATCGGCAATCGCCAGGACCACGAATGACACGTATATTAGGTCGTTTGTCCAGAGCCGCGCGACCCACAGGCACTGCACGATCGTAACGCCAATCGCGAATCGCAGCGCAGTCGTACGCCGTGGCGGGTCGTCGTGAGCCGCGCGCAACCACTGCGTCACGAGCGCGAGCCGCATGACGACGTAGCCCCACGTCACGAGCTCGAAGTCGCCGTTCTCCATCGCACGCGGCACGCCTGCCGCGAGGATCAGTGCGCCAGCGATCTGGACCATCGTCACGATGCGGTACGGAACGTCGTCGGTGTCGTAGGCCGATGCGAACCACGTGAAGTTCATCCACGCCCACCAGATGGCGAAGAACACGAACGCGTAGTCGCGCAGCCCGTCCCATGCGTGGTCGTCTATGAGCGAGTGGTGGAGCCCGCTCGCGGCGAACGCGATCGCGACGACGAAGCAAAGGTCAAAGAACAGCTCCAGCGGCGTGGATGTCCGGTGCTCCTCATCGGGATCGCGTCCGGACATCGGATGGTAGAAGCGGCTGAGGTCCAGTTGGGGCACGGCCATTCGAAGAAGCTCCGCTCATGCGCAGCCCTGGTTGGCCGCGCGGGGATCATAGCGGTTGCGGGGCTTCTCGCGGCGACAATTCATCTTGGTCCGGCGTTTGAAACCATGTCGCGTACTCGCGAAGCTGCTCCTCCGTGATACGGAACGTGCCCGGCGGCAAGTCGGCGTTGCGTTCGCGGAGTCGGCGCACCAGCTCCTCCAACGGCACGTCCAGAAAGTGCAACTCGCTGCGCGCGCCGACATCCTCCGCCCGCTCGCGGAAGGTCTCCCGCTCCTCCCGCGACCACACACCGAAGTCCAGCACGACATCGACGCCGCGCGCGAGCACGTCCATCGCCAGATCGAGGAGCGTTGCCTCGAGTTCTTCACGGACCTTGTTGGCCACCTCCATCGGCGCGCCTTCGCCGAAGATGTTTGTCAGCCACTCGTCAGTCGTGAGGCGCAGCGCGCCGGTCTCGCGCTCGATCTGCTTCGCAAGCGTCGTCTTGCCCGCGCAGGGCAGGCCACATGTGAGGTGGAATGTGGCCACGCGTTAGTTCGTTGGCTTGCTGATCGCGAACATGACCTGCGCAACACGGCGGATCTGCACTTCCTCCGAGCCCTCCGTGATGCGGTATCGCCGGTGGTGGCGGTAGATGTGCTCGAACGGCATGTGCCGCGTGTAGCCGATGCCGCCGTGCACCTGGATCGCGCGGTCGGCGGCCTCGCAGACCAACCTGTTCGCGCGATAGTTGCACATCGCAACCTTGTCGCTGATCTCCATGTGATGCTTATGGTCCAGCTCCCACGCCGTCTTGTACACGAGTTGGCGCACCATCTCGCACTCCGTCTGCAATTCGGCGAGTGGCCACTGGATGGCCTGCCTGGTCGACAGCGGCTGTCCGAATGTAATGCGCCGCTGTGCGTATTTCACCGACTCATTGATGCAGTACTGCGCCGCGCCCACGCCGGACGCCGCCTGCCGGATGCGGTTCTCGTGCGTGAAGGTGTTGGCCAGTGCCAGACCGTCGCCTTCTTCACCCAGCATCGCCGTCACCGGGACGCGCACGTCCTTGAGCGTGACTTCGGCGTGGTCGGTCGGCATGTTGAACGTCCACCACATGAAGTCGACGGAAAAGCCCGCGGTATTTGTCGGAACGATGATGCAGCTGATGCCCTTCGCTTTGCCATCGTCGCCGGATGTGCGCGCGAAGATCATGTCGTGCGTTGCCGCGTGCAGGCCGCTGTTGAAGCGTTTCTGGCCGTTGATTACCCACTCGTCACCGTCACGCACGGCCTTCGTTTCGAGCCATGTCGCGTCGGAACCGTGATTCGGCTCGGTGAGTCCGAAGGCAACGCGGGTCTTGCCACTGAACATGCCGTCCAGGAACATCGCCTTCTGCTCTTCGCTGCCGTAGCGCTCCCACATCTTGATCGTGGGGAAGTTGCCGACGATCGACGACTCATTCTGCAGGTCGTTGTGCAGGCCCAGACCCTTCGCGGCGAGATGCTCGCGGATGACGGCCATCGCTAGATTGGAACCATCGCGGCCGCCGTACTTCGCCGGAATGCCGTAGCGCAGGAAGCCTGCAGCGTCTGCCCGCAGGCGCATTTCGGCGAGCAGCGCCTCCCACTCCTTCCGCGGGACGCCGCCGTTCTCGTAGTCCGTGCGCGCGTACTCCCGCCGGTGGTCGAAGAACCGGATATTGTCGTCCTGCATCTCCAGCGGCTTGATGCGGGCCTCGATAAAGTCGTCCAGCTCGCCGAGCAGCTTGGTGATGTCTGCGGGAATCTCGAAGTCCATGATGTCGTCCCTCCTCGAGCTGGTCGCCCAGCCGTACGCGGATACGTTACGGGATCTCTCTCGGGCTGGCGATGCGAACCTTGTTCACGACCGTCGCCCAGATGTGCGCGAGCAGCTCATCTTCTCGCTCGCCATCGAACTCGCCCGTCGCGATGCGACGAGAGAGGTTGTCGTTGCGTTCGAGCAGGCGCGCAGCGAACGCAGGCTGGACTTGCGGCACAGGCTCGGTGCCGAACAGGGCGTCGAGGCCGGCCCACTCCTCGCGCATGAACGCATAATCCATCTCAAGCTCGCGCCCGATGATCGCGATCGAATTGGCGGCGACCTGAAACTGGAAGCGCTCCCAGCGATCGCGCGCGTGATCGGCGCGGTCGCGCATGAAGGCGCCGAGGGCGTCGAGCAGTTCGGTGGCGGTGGGCCTATCCTGCACGCGCCACCCGCTCTTCCACTCCCGCCAGCCGCAGGATCTCCAGTTCCGTTTCTGCCGTGCGCCGTCCGATGGCCGCCAGTTCGTGCCTGACGGTCTGGCCGTCGAGATGGGCGCGCGCCTGCATCATCGTGATCTGCGCCCAGCGGATGTTCTGGAGGACCTCCCACGCTGCCACGCGAGAGCGATCCACCGTGCGTCCACGCGCGCGCTCGTACGCCGACAGCCACGCCTCGCGTGAGGCGATGCCGCCGGCCTCGAGATCATTGCGGCCGAAACGCCAGACGCGCGTGCACAACCACGCGATGTCTTCATCGGTATCGCCGATGTGTACGCCTTCCCAGTCGAGGATCGATGTGAGCCCTTGTTCGTCGTAGAGCATGTTGCCGATGCGGAAGTCGCCGTGCACGAGGCAGTGGTCTCGATTCGGAGGTTCCAGTCTTTCGATCTCCCTGTCGATCCAGCGAAACGCCCACTCGATCGCCGGATGCGGATTCAGCACCTGTAGTCGATAGGCGTCCTCGGCAAGGCGCCGCTCGAATCGCAATGGGTCTTCGCCGACTTCAGGGCTTCGTATGCCCGGCGCTGCAGCGACGTCCAACGGAGTGATGCGGTGAATCTCCGCGAGATCCTCGGCTAACTGCTCGATCATCCGCGGCCGTGCGCTAGCATGGCGCCCATCGCCGATGATCAGCCGTGGGTTCGTATCGCCCGCTACGCGAGCCATCACGAGATAGTCCTCACCCGTCACGCATTCACCGACAAGGAGCGGCTCCGGACAGCGGATGCCGCGCGCGAACGCCACCCGCAGCGCCTCGAACTCGCGCTGCGTCTTCTCGTGGTCGGCACGACCCGCTGGGCTGACGCGCACTACCAGCTCGCGAGTCTCGTTGCCGCGCGTCGCATCGACGGCCCACGAGTCGTGCATGGCGCCGCCGGCGAGTTTCGTGGGCGTGCTGATGTCTGCCGTGGCGCCTGCGTACGCGCGCGCTGCTTCGACGGCGACTCGTCCTGTGCCGGATGCTTCGTGCACGCTAGCGACCCTTGAACACGGGCTCGCGCTTCTCGACGAAGCTCAGCGCGCCCTCCCGGTGATCCTCGGTCGTGAAGAGATAGGCGAGCGACTGCATGACGTAGGCGCCCATCTCGCGCGGGTCGCCAGGTGCAGTCATGCGCAGGCCCTGCTTCATGAAGCGCATGGCGATCGGTGGATTCGCCGCGATCTTGCGCGCCATATCCATCGCGGTCGGTATGAGATCGTTCTCGGCGACAACGCGCGAGACAAGGCCGATGCGCTCGGCTTCCTGCGCGCCGATGATGTCACCCGTGAAGAGCAGTTCCGCTGCCTTCGACGGTCCGACGATTTGCGGCAGCCGCCAGAGACCGCCGATATCGGAGACCAGTCCGCGCTTAATGAAGAGCTCGCCGAACTTCGCGCGCTCGCTGGCGATACGGATGTCACAGAACAGCGTGAGATCCATGCCCCAGCCGACGGCCGCGCCGTTCACCGCGGCGATGACGGGCTTGTCGCAGTTCAGCACCGCCATGGCAGCGGGCGTTGGGCGCGGCATCGGCTCGCGCTGGCGGGTGGCGGGCGTGTCCGCGCCGGGCGCACGTCGTCGCCGGAACAGAATGCCGTTCCGGCGCCGGTCACGATCACGCATCGCACCTCGGGATCGCGGTGCGCATCCGCTAACGCCTGCTCGAGGCGGGCGTAGAGTTCCCGGTTGAGGGCGTTCTTCGTCTCCGGGCGGTCGAGGGTGACCGTCGCGACGTGGTCAGCCAGTTCGTACTTGAGAACCATGAGGGCAGCCTCCTTCGCATCGAGAGCGGGCTGTCAGGATACGACTGTTCGCTCCTGAGGACACGGACGGTGGGGCGGGACTGGAGGCTGATTGCTGGCTAGGGCGCCTGTTCGATTGCGATCGCAGTCACCGTCGCGTCGTGGGCTGGTCCGGGCAGATGGAGCGTGAGGTGTTCCCCTTTTTCTTGAAGTGCGACAGGTTGATTTGTCGCGACGTCGCGAGCCGAGGCTGTGCCAGCGATGCGCATATCCCTGATAGTCACAGGTTCAGCGCTTATCCCGTCCATGAAGAAGACGTAGACAGTGCCTGTTTCGGCATTTCGTGTGAACCGCACGCCGACGCCGCTGGTGGTCGTACCTTCGGCTCGATCCCATGGACGCGTACCGTAGATCGCCTCGCCGTTGGTACGAAGCCACTCACCGACGCCGCGCAGTAGCCTGGCCTGCACCGGCGGGATGGTGCCGTCGGCCATGGGACCAACGTTCAGGAGCAGGTTCCCGTTCTTGCTGACGATGTCGACGAGCAGGCGGATGAGGTCAGGGAGTTGGATGTGATCTTCGTCGCGTTCTTCGCTGTTGTAGCCGAACCCGCTCCCCATGCCGCGGCAGGTCTCCCACTTTTCGCGACGAATCTCGCTCATCGTGGTGAACTCGGGGGTGCGGAAGTCGCAGTGCGCTACGGGCGCATTCCCGGAAGAGCCGGCCTGGAGGATGCGCCCCGCGAAGGCGTTGAACAACGCGCGGCCAGGCGGCGTGCGCATGAACCGGTGGAGCCACAACGGGAGCTGACCCCAGCGATCGTTCACAACGCCATCCGGCACCTGGTTGTAGAAGTGCGCGAACAGCTCCAACAGGTTTGTGCGCGGCGGATAGGCGATGTCTCCCCAGAGGACAGAGGGGTGATAACGGTCGATGAGTTCGCGCCAGTGAGCAAGCTGGTAGGCGGCATACCGCTCATCGATCGGGCCACCTTCGCTGAGCAGCCCGACGACATCCTTCATCGCCGACGTTGTGTACGACTGGTCGAGCGCGCTTGAGTAGTACACACCCATGCGCATGCCTGCTGCCCGCACGGCGTCCGTCAACTCACCGACAACGTCGCGGTCCATGCGGTGGCCCGCGTGCGCGTAGTTTGGTGTCGCGCTTGGCCACATGAGGAAGCCGTCCATGTGCTTCGTGACCACGACGACATATCGCGCACCCGCATCCTGGAAGAGGTCGGCCCAGGGCTCGGGCTGCCAGGCTGCACTGGTGCGCTTGAACTCGGCGGCGAAGTTAGCATAGGGCGCGTTTCGGCCGTATGTGCGCTGATGATGCTGAGAGGCAGGGCTGCCCTGAATCCGTATGGAGTTGATGTACCACTCGCTGTAGGGAATGTTGCGGAAGAACGACTGGTAGCCCTCGTTCGCGATGATCTCCTGAATATCGCCGTGCCCACGAGGCGCGTACGCGGGGACGCTGAACGGCCCCCAGTGGATGAAGATCCCGAACTTGGCGTCGTGATACCAGTCCGGCGTCTGGTGTTTGCGTACTGAATCGCGGGTTGGTTCGTACCGCATGACGTGGTTCACGCCTCACTGAGATGGCCGCTGGCGAGACGGGGGGATGGTGGTGGGCCCTCAGGGACTCGAACCCTGGACCGACGGATTAAAAGTCCGCTGCTCTACCGACTGAGCTAAGGGCCCGCCTGATCTCAGTGTAATCGGTGAAGACGGAGGAGCGGGCTATCGCAGCCCGCTCCTCTTCCAACCGTGTTCATGTCGCGGCTTACAGTGGTGGAGTCGGCTCCGACTCAAGGGTCGCGGTGGGCTCGGGTGTCGGCGAGGCTTCCGGCAGGATGCGGATGCTGTTCATGACGAGCAACGGAATCTCGGCCGCATCGCCGTAGAAGTACCGGAGCACCGCGGCATCGGCCTGGAAGACCTGGCCGTCGCGCGTCAGGCGCATCTGGATTTCGTCGAAGCGGTTGTTGCTGGCGGCGCTGACGTACCAGTACATGTCGCCATTCTGCGTGTTGAGCACGATGAACGACTGTTGATTCTGCGTCTTCATCGTGACCAGCAGGGGCACGCCGGACTCCGGAACCCCATCGAGATACCAGCCTGTGCTGGGTCCCGGCGCACGCAGCGTCAGCCGGCCCGCCGTAAGGGTGTGCAGCTTGATGTCGTCGATTTCCACGATCGGCAGTTCGCTCATGACGACGGAGTCTGTCGGAACCTCGCCCGGCGTGATCTCCGTCGGCGTTGCTTCAGGGTCTTCGGTCGCCGGAACGTCGGTCGGCTCCGGCGTCGGCGTTTCGGCGCCCGGTTCGTCCGTCGGGATCGCCTCAGTCGGCTCCGGTGTTGCTGTTGACACAGGAATCTGCGGTGTGATGACGATATTCGGGCGGTCGGGATTCTTCACCACAAGTTCGCGTGTGACCGTGACGCCGGTGTCTGAGATCACCTTTGCCTGGGCAAGTTCTGTCTCGGCGCCTGCTGCCACCTGCGGTTCGACCTGATCGAGCACCTGCGTTCCTCGGATCGAGACCTGCTGGAGGCGGGCTGCGTCACCGGCGTCGAGATTGCCGTCGTTCGCTTGCTCGACGAGGGGCTGAGTCTGCTCGACGAAGCGGTTGAGGACGCCGGGGCCGATGATCTTGCCCTTGTACGCAAGCGCTTCGATCTCCTGTAGGCGTTCCTCGGCGATGTCGAACTGGACGTCGCGCTTCTGGTCGGCGCTCAAGGCGACGGCGAGGCGCACGCGTTCGGTCTGTAGCTTGATCGGGTAGCGCCAGTCGCCGGGCAGGGCGGCATCCGCGCTTTGCACGGTGTAGCCGGAGAAGCCAACAAACAACGCAACAGACGCGGCGAGTGCGCCAACGGCCCGCATTGGAGTGCCGAACAACGGCACGCGACGTGGCTTCGCAGTGCTGCGCTCCTGACGAAGCTTCTGTGCGGCCAACAGGAAGCGCACGCGGGCGGAAGCGAAGAACGTCGGCTCTGGCTCGATGTCCATCGCTTCCTGCAGCGACTTGCCACTGGCGATGAGGAAACGCTGGCGGGCCGTTGTCGCCCACTCGGCGCTCGGCTGCTGGTCGGCGGTGCGGGCGAACGCGGTTGCGGCGATGAGGTGTGGGCGCAGGGCATCGGCGTGCTGGGGATGCATCTCCAGGCACTCGTCGACTGACAGGCGACCCTGCACAAGGGCCTCCAGGCATTCGCTCAACCGCTGCTCGAACTCCGTCATCTTCCTCTGTTCGCTACTTCCCGTCGACCGGGATCAACATCTTCTGCAACTTCGCTACGGCCTTGTGCTGTAGCGCCTTGACGTTTCCTTCTCGCTTGCCGAGCGCCTTCGCCGTTTCTGCGATGGACAGCCCTACGGCAAAACGCAGCGCGATCACCTCGCGTTGCGCTTCAGGAAGCTGTGCGGCTGCAACCCGCACCTCCTCCATCGTTATCTGTTCCTCGATCGCGTAGGCGATATCGTGCCGCCCGTCGATCATGTCCAGCGGAATTTCGGACGTTGGGCCGCCGCGCTGGGCCGTCCGGCGATAGTGGGTAACGATGCAGTTGTGGGCGATCCGGAAGACCCATGACGAGAACGGCACGTCCCGCCACTTGAAGTCGCAAATCGCGCTCAGCAGCTTCAGGAAGACCTCTTCCGTGAGATCCTCTGCCTCGTGCGTATTGCCCACGCGAGCTACGGCATAGCGATAGACCCGGGGCATGTACCAGTCGTAGATGTCGGCCAGCGCCTGCTGGTCCCCGGCCCGGGCGCGATCCACCGTCGCGCGCTCGACCTCGGTCGAGACGGCCTGGAGCGCTGGGAACTCCATACTCGATGCTTCGGAATGGAGCGAAGTCATCAGAGGCATGGTAACCGCGCATAGGAAAGGGCGTCCACGCAATAGTCCTGTACATCTGGTGGTAGAACGCCTGAATAGTGGGAAAGGTTAACCATAATAGAAACGATTAGGGCCGCTTCCGGCCGAATCTAAGGCGAATCTGACGCGAGGGATCGTCTCGTCAATGAGACGCTACGCGGGGTTCAGGAGTTCCCTCGCCTGTTTGGCCCTGCTGACGGCGAGGGCGTCCGTCCCCCTGCAGCTAGATGCCCCCGCCGAAGGTGTCGCATTTGGAGGCGTCGCCGCTATCGAAGCCGCGGCGGAACCACTTGACCCGCTGCTCCGACGAGCCATGGGTCCATGTGTCCCGGTTGACTCGGCCCGTGGCTTGCTCCTGCAGCCGATCATCGCCGATGGCCGCAGCGGCGCCTAGGCCCTCCTCCAGATCGCCCGTCTCGAGGATGCCGCGCTCGAACGTCGTGTAGCCCCAGACGCCGGCGAGGCAGTCGGCCTGCAGTTCGAGGCGGACGGACAGCTCGTTGGCTTCGTCGGGGTTCTGCTGCTGGATCTGCCGGACTTCGTCGCTGATGCCGGTGACATTCTGGACGTGGTGGGCGATCTCGTGCGCGATGACGTACGCCTGCGCGAAATCGCCCGGGGCTCCGAACCGGCTCGCGAGTTCGTCGAAGAACGTGAGGTCGAGGTAGACGCGCTGGTCGGCGGGGCAGTAGAACGGTCCCGTCGACGACGGCGCGAAGCCGCAGCCCGACTGCACGCCGTCGGTGAACAGCACGAGCTGTGCTTCATCGTATCGCTGACCGGACGCCGCGAACGACTCGTCCCAAGAAGCCTGCACATCGTCGAGGACGAACGACACGAACTGCACCATCTCGTCGGGGGCGCCGGGGAGCGACTCATCCGCCGCTGCGCCGGGCTCCGTTTCTAGCGGCGGGTCGATGCCGAAGCCACTGCCGCCGCCACCGAGGATGCTGCCGCCGCCCATGACGACCATCAGCACGATAATGATGATGATGCCGGGGATGCCCATCTTCGCGAGCCCCCCGATCGGCAGGCCCGCCATTCCGCCGGCGCCCGGGGACGCGCCTCGCTGATCGATGACGTTGCCGCTCTTGCGACCGGGCAGGCTGATCTTCATAGGACTCCTACTGCTGCGACTCCTCGTCTTCCAACGCAATTAGTATGCATGGGAATACCTTGCGCTGAGGGCGTGAGGTCGTTGCGAAAGCGCTACAGGATCGTGGGCACGCGTGGCGGGAGTTCGTTTGGCACTTTTAGTGTTGGCGGGTGGTCGCGAGGAGTTCGTTTGGCAGTTTTGTGTTCGGCGGGTGGCTGGGGGGACTTCGTTTGGCACTTTCGTGGTCTCACCCCTTCTATCTGACACGGGCCCGACGGCAGCCCGAGAAGACGACGACTGCCGCGGTCATCATGAAGGGTTTTCTTTGAGATGTACCAGCGTTCCGTGGCACTCGGATCGACTGCGACACCGCATTCGGGGGTCGGCTGTGCCCGATAGACAGCCCGGCAACGACACCGCTGCAACCTCGCGCCAGCGGCATCCGAACGCGACGAGCAGCGTGCCCGTTTTCCGCGACTACTCGGACGGCCAGCGGGCGACGGCTTCGTTCCATTCGGCGAAGGGGCGAGGGACTGCGTCCTGCCATGTCGCGGGGATGAGGGCGAAGACCGGAGAGAGGCGCGCGAATCGCATGCGGAAGTAGAGGACGGAGACGATGTCGTTCTGGATGCTGCTGCCCGTCGTCGCCGTCAGCGCTTCGAGCCGGTCGATGACCTGCTGCGGCACCTCGCCAGGCGGATAGCTGTCGCCGAGCAGCCGCAGCGATTCGCCTTCGCCGAGTTCTCCGCCGCGCACCCATGCACTACGCGCGCTGGTCAGGTCGTTGGCGCCGTCGTGCCAGAGGCCGAGTTCCGTATGCGCGGGGCCGTAGTCCGGTTGGCGGTCGAGGGCAAAGTCCAGGTGCCCCTTCGCTTCTCCGCGCTCGCCCAGCGTCAGTTCTATCTTCGCAAGGGCGACACGGGAGGGCAGATCGGCGCCAAGATTCTGCGTGAAGATGAGGTACTTGCAGTCGTCACGGGCCGCAGTGACTTCGTCCGTTGATGGCACTGTCGCTGCTTCTGTGCGGATTGCCTCGACAAGGAATGCGCCGTACGTGCAAGGGTTGTAGGCGATGGTCGATGCCTGGAGGATCTCGGCGTAGTGGTCCTGTCGCCACAGCGTCATCTCCCAGAAGGTGGAGTTCGCGAGGCCGGCGTCCATCGAGATGACCTGTCCGTAGGTACTGATCGCGTCGGCGTCGCGTCCAAGATCTTCGTAGACCTCGCCGACCGCGATCACGGGCGCGATGTGGTACGTCGCGAGTCGCGCCAGTTGCGCCTGCTCCGCCGCCTCGTCGTCGCGTCCGGCGAGCTGGTACGCGCGGGCGAGGTTTGCTCGCGCGAGAGCGCTGCGTGGATCAATCTCAACTGCGCGCTCGAGGTGGACGATTGCGGCCTGCAGAAGCGCCTGCTCCTGGCGCCCGGTGCGGTCGAACCACGTCGCCTGTGCGATGCCAAGCTGCAACTGGTACGGCATCATGCTGGAGTCGGCGTTGACGGCTGCTTGCAGATCCGCGATGCCGGTCTCGTCGCCGTTGTTCCATGCCTCGAGCCCGCGCGAGAAGTCGCTGTGCGCGTTGTCGACTCGGTACCAGCCGAACAGCAGGACGATGAGCAGCAGCGGAAGCGCCACGCGCGCGCCTAGCGATGCGTAGCGCCAGCCGTCTCGCACGATCGGCGCGCGCACAATCGGCCGCGAGCGGCCGGTTGTCGACTCGAGATAGCCGCGGGCGATGATCGCGCCGACCATCGCGAGCGCGAAGGGCGTCGCTTTCCAGATGTTGCCGGCATCGAGCTGCTGGTGCGCGCAGAAGCCGAGCAGCGCGCCGCCAGCTGCGACGGATGTCAGCCGCGCTTCGAGCGTACCTTCGCGCCACGTGCGTAACAGCATGTAGACGACGGCGGCGGCGATGCCGGCAAGCGCGAGCAGACCGATCAGGCCGGCGTCGTTGGCGACCTGGAGGAAGCCGTTGTGTGTGTGCTGCGTGTGGACGATGAACTGCGCGGCGTTGGGGCTGTACTGCGGATACAGCAGGCCAAACGTGTTGGGTCCTGTGCCGGTTAAGACGTTGTCGCGGAAGATGTCGAGGCCCGTCTCCCAGGCGTCCTCTCGCGCGGAAAGCGAGCTGCGGAACAGCCATCCCGGACGCGTCGATGAGTTCGAAAGAAACGCGAGGGCGCCGAAGAACGCGAGCGCCAACGCGCCGACGACAGCCGCGAGCGCCGTGGGGCTGAAGCCGGCAGGCACGAAGGCTTCCCACGTCAGCTTGTCGCCGTCGCGTTCGCGCTGGTAGACGCTGACGGTGATCCATCCCGCAATAATCACGAACGCGATGCCAACAGTAGCGCCGATCCAGCCACCGCGGGAGAGCGTGAAGAAGATGGCGGCACCGGCAACGAGCGCTCCGGCGATGCCAAGCACGCGCTCCCACCAACCATCGACGGGTTTGTAGGTGCTGAGCGCGTAGAACGGCAGCAGCAGTACGAGAACCATCGCTAACACGTTCGGATGGTCGCTTACGCCGTCCACGCGGGGCACAGTCGGCGGGAGGATGTTGCCTGCGCTAAGGCCCTCCACCTCGCGTGTAAGGCGGAGGTAGTCGGCGTAGTCGTTGCCGACGGCCCAGATCGCATAGATCGCGAGACCGATGCCACAGAGCATGAAGCCGTATCGCAACAGGCGCGCGCTCAGGAACGGCAGGCCGCTGAGTGCGTAGAAGGCGACGACGGCGCCGCCCATCAGCAGTACTGGCTCGAGCGACGCGCGCCAGTCGATCGAGGTGTAGGTCGCGAGCGCATAGGCGCCGAGGAAGGCGACCACGGGCACATCGAGTGGCGTCCCGCCCGGCAGCCGCCGCATCGCGATGAGAGAGACGGCATAGAGAACCGCTACGACGGCGACCATGATGTGCAGCGTGATCGTAGCCGGAAACACGTCGAATGTGAGTGCGGGCATCTTCGTGAAGAGGAAGTAGCCCAGCCACGACGCGGCGAGCAGCATCGCGGCGGCGCCGGCCATGGACTTCGCGTCAACCGGCGATCGTGATCCTGGAGGAGATGTCGTTGGGGAGGAACCAGCACCTTCTGCGGAAGGTCGCTGTTCTGAAGTGCGCGGGGCTGCGGTCACGTCGCTCCTGGGCACGCGTGCTGCGGCCGAAGCAGCGGAGGCGCGTAGCCGGTCGAGTGTATCATTCCGGCACGATGCGCCTTCGCGTTCCGAAGCTGGCCACTGCGCTCTTCGCCCTACCATTACTGCTGGTTGCATCGGCCTGCGCAAGCTCCACGCACGCGCCTGATTTCACGTCGACGGCATCGACTGCGCAACCGACGACCGGCGCTGCATCGCTGCAGGGCGATGGTCAACCCGCGCTTCGTACGATCACGGCCGACATCAATGGGACGGCCATCACACTTGAAGTCGCGGATGAGGCGGCTTCGCGCACAAGCGGGCTGAGCAGACGAAATGGTCTGGCTGATGACGCCGGGATGCTATTCGTCTGGGATGCGGAAGAGATTCACACACTCTGGATGAAGGACATGCGCTTCGCGCTGGACTTCATTTGGCTGGATGCAGATCGCACGGTCGTCCACATCGAACGTGACGTGCAGCCTCAGCCGGGCGCCGATGACAGCGAGCTTGTCAGGTATCCATCACAGGCGCTGGTGAGGTACGCGATCGAGTTGGAGGCCGGTGAGGCTGCACGGTTGGGCGTTGCTGTTGGAGATGTGGTGGAGTTTGACGAGAGCGAGCGCTAGGTCACTTGCGGGCTTGCTTTGGTGTCGCTGAGAGCCTTGGGAACGCGCACAACATCCTTCTCGACTGTCCATTCAAGCTCGTCGCCGACCCGCACATCCAGAATCTCCCGCACGGCAGGCGGGACAGTCAGCCTTCCGCGGCTGAAGATTTTCGACTGAGGTAGCTGCTTCTTCACGACGTGATCCCAACCCGACCCAGCGCAGGCGGCTACTCTTGCGCGGCTAAATCACGCTTGCCTTGCGCGCTCGCCAGTGCGGCATGGTTGAGGATGTTGCGCGCCATCGACGAGGCTTGCTCCTTCGAGCGGGCGGCGTAGATCTCGCTGCGGACGGCGTGGACTTCGGCTGACGATGGTTCGGCCATGACGGCGTACTCGACGATGTGGCAGGCGAGGCGCGTGTTGCCTTCGTCCTTCAGCGCTTTTGCGCGCGCGAGCACCTTCTCCACGCCGCCGGCGAGCGATACCCACTCGCGCGCCTGCTCCGCGCGTGGGGCTGGGAGCAGGTTGTCGGGCTCGCCGTCGTGCCAGCCGCCGTACAGGCGCCAGATGTTGCGGAGGATGAACTGCGGGTGGTCGTACACCGGCCGTAGGTATGGCTTCGCGAGAAGGTCTTCGGGCATCTTCACGCTGTGGAGGACGGTGTCGAGCGTGACGCCCTGGTTCATAAGTGCAAGCACCTGCGATTCGAGTGACTCGAGAAGTTCGGCGGTATCGCTGAGCGCTTCCTGCACGCGATCGGCGCCGAAGATGGGCAGGCCGTGCCCGGGGATCATGACGTCGGGGCCGAGCGCTGCCATCTCGCGCAGTGCGGCTGCCCACTCGCCGCACCAGCGTTGCACCTTCTGTGGGTTGCCGGCGTTCGGTGAGGCCCAGATAAAGAGATCGCCCGGCGCGAGGATCTTCTTCTCCGGGATCCACGTCCAGGTCGCGTCGTCGGTCTCGCCGCGGGCGTGGCGCAGCTCGAACGTGAGGTCGCCGTTGCGGAAGGTCATGCGGTTCTCGTACGTGACGTCGGCGTAGCGGAACTCTTTCGGCCACTGGAAGCGGTCGACGGGGAAGGCGAACTGGCGGACGTTGATGGCGGCGTTCCAGCCGTTGGTCTTCTTGTAGCGGTCGAAGTTCGCGGCGAGACCTTCATGGCCGTAGACGAGCGGCGCAGTCCAGCCCTTGTCGCGCGCTTCTTCCTCGAACGGGCGGACGCCGAAGATGTGGTCGATGTGGTGGTGCGAGTAGACAGCGGCGGCGAGGCGGCGGTCGGGGCGCCACGCGCGGACGGCGTCGTAGAGGGGCTTGGTGTCGGTGAAGGCGCCGGTGTCGAGCATGACGAGCGCCTCGCCGGTGTCGATGGTGTTGGCGCTGGCGAAGCCCTTATAGAAGAGGACGCCGTCCATGATCTCGTCGCCCTCGCGGTACTGCTCCGTGACGGGGTGCGCCTCGCCGCTGGTGAGGGTGCCCGCCCAGAGGCGTTCGGCAACTTCACGGATCTTTGACATAGCTATTCTCCTGCGTGCTCCTCCCCGCGATGTTGGGTGGCTCGCATTCTAGGTTGCCGAACGTGGTGAAACTAGGCCGGCCCGGCGGGCGGGGAAGCCATTGACACGAGAGGCGCCCAGAGTCTACGATCGCGCTCCGCCAGGAGGACGTTATGGCCAGTGCGACGCGCGTTCCGTTCCGGGTTCGGGCGGCCGATACGAAAGACACGGCGCGCATGTACGCGCGTTGGCTCAAGCGGCCAGCGTACACCGGTCTGCACTGGACGCCGAAACGCCTCGCGAACTTCTACCTCTCGCGCCTCGACGAAATGCGCGTGCGGACGCGCGTACGTGCGCGTCCTCTGCGGCTGCATATGGAGATCAACAACACGTGCAACCTGCACTGTCCTGGTTGCATGACAGGTCTTGGCATGACCACGCGGCCGAAGGCGTACATGTCAGTAGAAGACGCAGCCGCCGTGTTCGATGAGATCGGCGACACGCTTCTCTACTTCGAGCCTTATCTGTGGGGTGACCCCCTCGTCCATCCTGATGTCGGCGAGATCATTCGGCTCGCCACGAGGCGTGGAATCGCGACGCTCATCAGCACGAATCTTTCGATGCATTTCACGCGAGAACGTGCGCGTGATCTCGTGACCTCGGGTATCGGTGTGATCGGCGTCGCGATTGACGGCGCAACCCAGCAAACGTACGAACAGTACCGCCGCGGGGGAGATATCTCGCGCGTGTTCGAAAACCTTGGGTGGCTCGTCGAAGCGAGGCGCGCGTACGGACACAATGTGCGTATCGTGTGGGAGTACCACATGTTTCCCCACAACTTGCACGAAGTCGAGCAGGCTCGCGCGATCGCAGAATCTCTTGGTGTCGACTTTTGCGCGACGAAGGGCTGGGTGATCGGCGATGACTTCGTGAAGGAGAAGCCCATCCCCGCGATCCGGTGCTATTACCTGTGGCAGGACGCGACGATCCGCGGAGCGGGAGGCATGTCGTCGTGTTGCGGGTCGTTTCGCTCGGCCGACGACCTTGGCGACGTGAGCCAGGGTGTGATGCGGGCTTGGAACAGCAGTGAATTCCAGAAAGCACGCGGCCTGTTTCGCGATCGGGCCCGCGCTTCAGAGACCGCGAAGAAGCTGATCTGCTATGAATGCCCGGTGCTCCTGACGCACGACGGTCAGCAGCGGCACGTCGCCAGTGGCGGCGGAAGGCGACGTACGTTGGGGAACACCTGCCCAACGCCGGCTACAACTACGTGCTGAACCGTGCTGCTGAGGCGACACTCACTCCGAAGTGAACGACAGGACGAGACCCTTCCATCGATCGTCGTCGGACCAGCGCTCCTCAAACGCACCAGCTGTGTACGCATCGATCGGGCGGCGTTTCACGACAAGCATCCCCGATGGACGCCGATCCTTGACGGTACTACAGTGTCTCGAACGAGGGCGACGCCCTCACCACATAGATATGGAGATTCAAACCTATGCCCCGCCGGCAGCGGCCTTCTGACGATGCCAAACCTCTGCCTCGGGCCAAGCCCGACAGCACGGGGATGATGCTGCCCCTCCTGCCGCGGCGGCGCGGCCTGCTGTACCCGAACACGGCAGGGGCCATCCTCATCGGCCGCAAGTCATCGCTACGGGCGGTGGACTTCGCGACCAATGGCGACTCCATGGTGGCCGTCGTCACCCAACGCGACCCGGCGCTGTCCGAGATCGGCATGGGCGACCTCTATCCGTATGCCACGGAGGCGACGATCCAGCGAGCGCTGCGGCTCCCGGACGGCACGACGCAGGTCTGGGTGCAGGGGCTGCGGCGGCTGCGTATCGTCGAGATCACGAAGGGCGACCCGTACTACATGGCGCGCGTGGAGCCGGTCGAGGATCTCGCTGACGCCAGCGTCGGGGCCGAAGCGCTGAGCCGCGCCGTGCTGGCGCTGTTCGAGAAGGTCGCGCGCCTCGCGCCGAGCATCCCGGAAGACGCGTACGTGCTGGCGATGAATATCGACGAGCCAGGCGGGCTGGCGGACTTCGTGGCATCGACGCTGAATCTTGAGGATGAAGAGGGCGCGGACATCCTCGCGACCGACGACTCGCGGCAACGGCTGGAGAAGGTGTCGATCCATCTGGCGAAAGAGCTCGACGTGTTGGAGCTGCAGGGCAAGATCCACACGCGCGTCCAGGACGAGCTCGACAAGTCGCAACGCGAGTACTTCCTGCGCGAACAGATGAAGGCCATCCAGCGCGAGCTTGGCGAGACGGATCCGGCTGCCAAAGACGCGTATGACCTGCGGGAGCGCATCGCCGCTGCAGGCATGCCCGACGTCGCACGCAAGAAAGCGGAAGACGAACTGCGGCGGATGGAGGGCATTCCGTCGGCGTCGCCGGAAGTCGGCGTCATCCGCAACTACCTTGACTGGCTGACGTCTGTGCCGTGGTCCAAGGCGACGGACGACAACCTCGACCTCGACCACGCGGCGACGGTACTTGATGCGCACCACTACGGCCTGTCTAAGGTAAAGGAGCGCATCCTCGAATTCATGGCGGTGCGGCAGCTCGCGAAGGATGCGCATCGCAGCCCGATTCTCTGCTTCGTCGGACCACCCGGCGTCGGCAAGACGAGCCTCGGGCGGTCGATCGCGGAGGCGCTTGGCCGGAAGTTCGTGCGCGTGTCGCTCGGCGGCATCCGAGACGAGGCGGAGATTCGCGGGCATCGGCGAACGTACGTCGGCGCGCTGCCGGGCCGCATCGTGCACGGCATGAAGCAGGCGGGCACGATCAACCCTCTGTTCATGCTCGACGAGATCGACAAGCTAGGCACGGACTTCCGCGGCGACCCTTCGTCGGCGTTGCTGGAGGTGCTGGACCCGGAACAGAATCACGCGTTCAGTGATCACTATCTCGACGTCGACTACGACCTGTCGAAGGTAATGTTCATCGCGACGGCGAACATGCTCGACCCCGTCATCCCGGCGCTGCGCGACCGCATGGAGATTATCGAGCTACCCGGGTACATCGAGGACGAGAAGCTGCACATCGCGCAACAGTTTCTCGTACCGAAGCAACTGCTCGAGCACGGCCTCACGAAGCATCAGCTCACATTCACGGCAGCTGGCCTGCGCAAGATGTCGCGCGAGTACACGCACGAGGCCGGCGTCCGGAACCTGGAGCGCGAGATCGGCGGTATCTGCCGGAAGGTCGCGCGGCGGCTCGCCGGGCCTGCGGCTGCGGCTGCGCCAGCAAAGGGCAAAGGGCAAAAAGCAAAGGGCAAATCCGCGAAGAATGTCACGCCGAAACCCATGGCTGGCGTTGCGATCACGAACGCGAACATCGAGGAGTATCTTGGCCCGCCGAAGTTCTCGTGGGGGGCGCGCGAAGAGCGCGACGAGGTTGGCGTAGCGACGGGCGTCGCGCGCACGGAGCTTGGCGGCGATGTGCTGGGCGTCGAAGTGACGCTGATGCCCGGCAAGGGCGGCCTGACGCTCACGGGACAGCTCGGCGATGTGATGCGCGAGTCGGCGCAGGCAGCGCTGTCGTATGCGCGCTCGCGGTCGGCAGAGCTTGGCATCAAGCAAGAGATGTTCGACAAGACAGACATCCACGTCCACGTGCCAGCAGGCGCGGTGCCCAAGGAAGGGCCGAGCGCGGGCATCACGATCGCAACGGCGCTGATCTCGGCGCTGACGAAGCGCCCGATCAGTCGCCACGTCGCGATGACGGGCGAGATTACGCTGCGGGGGCGGGTGCTGCCGGTGGGTGGGCTGAAGGAGAAGATCCTGGCGGCGCACAGGGCCGGAATCAAGACATTTGTTCTACCCAAACGCAACGAAAAGGACCTCGCGGAGATTCCGCCTGCAGTTTTGCGGGATCTACGGTTCGTGTTCGCGGGTGATATGGCCGATGTTCTAGAAGTAGCGTTTCAGAACCGGAGGCCAGGCCAGTGACGTGGTTGGACGCGGCGATCGTACTCGTCTTCCTCGGCTTTATCGTGGGAGGATTCAAGGGCGGGCTCGTCCGCGAGTTGATCTCGCTTGCGGCGACGATCGTTGGTCTGGTGCTGGCTGGTCTGTTTTACGACGACCTGCGCGACTCCCTGCTCTCGAGCATCGACAACCAGACGGTGGCCAGTTCTGTCGCGTTCATGGTCATTTTCTTTGGCATCGTCATCGCCGGCCATCTTCTGGCGACGGTTGTGAATCCGCTGATACATATCCTGATGCTGGGAATGCTCGATCAGTTCCTGGGCGCTGGCTTCGGCGCCGTGAAGGCGTTCATTCTCGTCGTGGCAACACTCACGCTCATGGTGACATACCCAATCTGGGATCTCGACGAAGCTGTCGAAGAGAGTGACTTCGCGACGAGGCTGCTTGAGTGGTCGGCGCCAGTGACGGCGCTGCTGCCGGATATCTTTGAGAACACGGTCGACGCGATCGACGGGCCGACGGCGCCAATACGGGATTCGTAGGCGTGGCCTCGAAAGGCTACTGGTGAAAGGTTACAGTCGGGCCCGCACGCGCGGGCCTTGTTTGTGAAAGAACGTCGTGAAGGCACAGTTCGACAAGTGGACGTCTTCAATGCTGGCGAAGTTTCTGATCGCAGGAGCGGTCAGCTACGTCGTGAACCAGATCGCGCTGATTCTGCTGTACGAGGTCGTCTTTGCAGACATGCGACATTCGACCGACACGCTCTTCGGCAAGCTGAACCCCGCCCTGCTCATATCGTCGATCATCGCCGTCGAGATCGCGATCGTCGCACGCTTTCTTATTAACGATGCCTGGACGTTTCGCGATCGGCGCGATGCACCGTTCGTTCGGCGGTTCGTGACGTCGAACGTGAGTTCGTTCGGCAGCCCGCTGATCTCGATCGCGGTCGTGAACATCCTGACGCCCATCTTCGGTGTGAACTACCTCGTCGCGAACACGATCGGCGTCGCGCTTGGGTTCGGGTGGAACTACGTCTGGAGCACAAAGGTCGTCTGGAAGGACAAGCCGACAGAGATCATTGCTGTCGGCAATGAACAGACAGCAGAAAGCAAACAGCAAACAGCAAAGGCCGAAGAGCAGAGCGTTTAACCGAATACCGTTGCTGTTTGCCCTTGTCCTTTGCTCTACTTCAGCCTTCCCACGTCACGTCGCCGCTGGCGTTCGGGTCGTGCTCGCGGGTGGCGTAGACAGCGTACTGCCTCTTGCTGTCGGCGATGTTCGTGTCGTCGCCGTGGCCGGGGTACACGTGCGTGTTCTCCGGCAGGACGTGCAGCTTTGTGACGATGCTCTGGATCATCTGCTGGAGGGCGGCGTTGCTGTCGCTGCGGCCGGGTCCACCGGGAAACAGCGTGTCGCCGGAGAGCAGGGCAGGGCCATTCACGGTGTCGAGGTAGAGGCAGATGCTGCCTGCGGTGTGGCCGGGCGTGTGGATGACGCTTATCTTCGTCTCGCCGATCGTCAGGTTGTCGCCATCTGCGAGCGTGTCATGGATCGATGGCTTGATGCCGTTGCGATCCTCCTCGTGGCACCACGCCGGCGCGGCGACCTTCTCCTTAACGAGATCGAGCGTCGCCCAGTGGTCGGGGTGGCGATGCGTTACGACGACCATCTGCACGTCAGTGCCCTGCGCGGACGGGATTGCCTTCTCGCCTTCCATCGGTGCGTCGACAAAGACGGAGTGCTTCGTTGCGGCGTCGACGATGATGTAGGCGTTGTTGCTGTAGGGGCCAAGCGGACCGACCTTGATGATCTCTGCTGGCATGTGGGAACCTCCGGTTCCTGAGGTTATGGGTGACTGGTTACAGGTTACAGTCGCTGCGCGCTAATGCGGGAGGCGGAGGCGATTGCCTCTGCGTTCGATGAGGCCGGATTTTTCGAGGGCGGTGACCCACGCCTCGACTTCGTCGGCTGCAGGTGTGACTTCGTTTGCTATGCGGGCGGGGAGGTCTTCGATGCGGAAGGTCTTTCCGGGCGGGAGGTCGCGGAGGGCGTCGATTATTCGGCCACGGAAGTAGCGCGGCGTGTGTTCGAATTTGGTTTTTGGTTGTCGGTCGTCGGTCGTCGGTCGCATTCGGTACGGGGTTCGGGTGTCGGCTACGAGCTTTGGTGACAGGTGGGGCACCTCACCCCCCGGAGTCTGAGCGCGGGTGTATGTGGCGCAGTACTTGCTCACTACACACTCGTTGCATTTGGGGCGGCTGGTGCAGATGCGGGCGCCGTAGTCCATGAGGGTCTGGTTCCAGCGCGCCGGTTCGGCTGCGGCGGGGCCTGTCATGCAGGCGTCGGCGAGATCCTGCAGGCGCTTGCCGCCAAGGGTTTCATCACCGGCGAGGCGCGTGAGGATGCGCACGACGTTGGTGTCGACGCAGGCGGCGGGCTGGTTGAAGGCGTACGACGCGATGATGGCGGCGGTGAAGGGGCCGACGCCGTCGATCGTCGCGAGCGATGCGGCGTCCTGCGGCCAGCCGTCGCGGACGATTGTGCGCGCGGCGTTATGCAGGCGGACGGCGCGTTGGTTGTAGCCCATGCCCTTCCAGACGCGGATCACGTCGCCAACGGACGCCGCCGCGAGCGCCTCGACCGTCGGGAAGGCGGCGATGAAGCGCTCGTACAGCACCATCACGCGCGACATCTGCGTCTGCTGCGCCATGACGGCGGCGACGAGCGCTTCGTACGGATCGCGTGAGTCACGCCAGGGCGCGTGCATGCCGTCGGCGTCGTGCCACTTCAGCAACGCGCGCTGAATACGCGGGAGGTTCGGAATGGTGTAAGGCATCGTCCCAGTATGCGCTGCGGTGCAATCACGCAACATCGGGATCTTGCGCTTCGCGGACGTAGCGCGGGCTGAAAAGCCCGCGCTAGTCGCCGAGCGCAGCGTTCGTAGTTCGTGTTTCTTAGCCCGCGCCGTCGTCGGACGAGCTGGCTGTCAGGAGTTCGATGGGAACCTCGTCGAGGGAGTGGATGATCGCCTGTGCACCCTCGTGCGGCTGCGCGGCGGTTTCCGTCGCACGGAGCTGAACGACGTAGCAGCCCGCACCTATCGCTGACGCGAGGCCGTTGCGGCTGTCCTCGATCGCGATGCACTGCTCGGGCGGTAATCCAAGCTTCTGGGCGGCGAGTCGGTAGGGCGCGGGATCTGGCTTAGTGTGCTCGACGTTGTCCGCGGTGACGAGCACGTCGAGCAGACCATGGAGCCCGGCGGCAGGCAGGATTGCTTCGACCCAATGCAGCCTGGAGGCCGTGCAGAGCGCTACTGGCACACCTCGCAGGTGCAGCCTCTCGATCAGATTGCGGGCGCCGGGAAGCGCCTCGCGGGGCTGGCGCAGGCGCTCCATCAGCGGGACATCGTACTCTTCCATCATCTCCTCGAGCGGCACCGTCATCGAGAAGCGGTCGATGAGAAATTGCCACGTGAACGGCGTCGAGGAGCCGATCAGTGGCGCGTAGTCGTCGATGCCTATGTGGTGGCCGTATCGCGAGAGCACGTCGTTGATCGCTGCGTAGAACGCGGGCTCGCTATCGGTGAGCACGCCGTCCATATCGAAGATGACTGCGCGAAGCACTACTTTTTGTCGAATTCGGTGTGAGCGCGCGACGGTGTCGGCGCCATCTGGCCCTGGTACTTGCTGCGCAGCGAGGCGCTGCCGTACGGCCGGTCAACAGGCGTCGACATGCGGAGGAAACTCAGCTGGCCGATCTTCATGTTGTAGTGAAGGGCGATCGGCATCTTCGCGACGTTGGACAGCTCGAGCGTGAGCTTGCCGTGCCAACCCGGGTCGACAAAACCGGCTGTCGCGTGGATCAGCAGTCCGATGCGTCCAAGCGACGACTTGCCTTCGACCTGCGCGAGGATGTCGTCCGGCAGCGTGATGATCTGGAGCGTGCTCGCCAGGACGAACTCCCCCGGATGGATGAAGAACGGCCGCTCCTCGGTGATGATGACCTCCTCCGTGAGGTCGTCCATCGGCTCCCGGACATCGATGTACGGTCGGCTGCTGACCTTGAAAACGCGGAACAGGTTATCGAGGTGGACATCGATGCTGGCCGGCTGGATGTCCTCCGGGTCGAGCGGGTCGATCACGAGGCGGCCGGCGGCGATCTCTTCCTTGAGGGTTCTGTCGCTGAGGACCATAGGGTGAGGTTATAGGTTCCAGCTTCTAGGCTCTAGCTTCCAGCTTCTGTATCGTTCGACCATGACTCCACGACCGTACGAAATCAAGGTGCCGGATGCCGTGCTCGATGACCTGCGCGAGCGGCTGGCGCGGACGCGCTGGCCGGAAATGCTGCCGCAGGCGGGCGACGATGCGTGGGAGCGCGGAGCGTCGCTGGCGTACGTGCAGGGGTTGTGCGCGTACTGGCGCGAGGGCTACGACTGGCGCGGGCAGGAGGCGGCGCTGAACGCGTGGCCGCAGTTCATAAGCACGATCGACGGCGTGGACGTTCACTACTGGCACGTGAAGGCCGCGACTGCTTCGGCTGCGATGCCGCTGATCCTCGTGCACGGCTGGCCGGGATCGATCTTCGAGTTCCACCACCTCATCGGGCCGCTGACGGATCCGGCCGCGCACGGCGGCGATGCTGCCGATGCGTTCGATGTCGTGATACCCGCGCTCCCAGGCTTTGGGTTCAGCGGCAAGCCGAGCAAGCCTGGATGGGGGCCGGGTCGCACGGGCGACGCGTTCCACAAACTGATGACGGAGGAGTTGGGGTACGCGAAGTACGCGACGCAGGGTGGCGATTGGGGTTCGGCGGTGACGTCGGCGATGGCGGCGACGTATCCCGACGCCGTGATCGGCGCGCACCTCAACATGGCCGTCGGCTTCCCGAACGCTGAACAGGCGAAGGAGCCGGACGCGAAGCCATACATCGAGCGCGCGCAGATGATCCAGCGCGACGAGATGGGCTACTTTCAGACGCAGGCGACGAAGCCGATGTCGCTTGGCATCGCGCAGGCGGACTCGCCGGCGGGAATCGCGGCGTGGATTACGGAGAAGTTCCGGACGTGGAGCGACTGCGGTGGCGACGTCGAGAGCGTCTACACAAAGGACCAACTGCTGACGAACGTCATGTTCTACTGGGCGCCGAACAGCATCGCATCGGCGGCGAACATGTACTACGAAGCGCGCCGCGAGACTCCGCGCGGGTTCAAGATTGATGTGCCTGTCGGCGTCGCGATGTTCCCGCAGGAGCTGACGCGCTCGAAGCGCGAGTGGCTGGAGCATCGCATGAACATCACGCACTGGACGGAGATACCGCGCGGCGGGCACTTCGCGGCGATGGAGCAGCCCGAGCTGCTGCTCGAGGATGTGCGCGCGTTCTTCCGGACGCTCCGGTGACGCCTCCATGACACACATCGAGGGCAACTTCACCGGCCTTGGTGGCCTCAACATCTACACGCAGGTGTGGCTGCCGGACGGCGAGCCGCGGGCGACGATCCTGCTTGTGCACGGATATGGCGAGCATTCGGGGCGCTACGGCAATCTCGTCGACTGGTTCGTGCCGCGCGGGTACGCGATCTACGCGCTCGACCATCGCGGGCACGGCAAGAGCGACGGCGAGCGCGTGCACATTGACAGCTTCACGGACTACCTGGTTGATCTGGAGACTTACCGGCAGATCGTCCGAATGGAGCGGCCAGATGGGCGCCACTTCCTGCTCGGCCACAGCATGGGGGCGATGATCGCGATCGCCTACGCGCCCGCGCACCAGCGCGACTTCGACGGCCTGATCATTTCCGGTGGCGGACTAGCGACGGACAAGACGCCGCCGATGCCGCAAAACCCGGACCTCGCCGCGACGGTCTCGCGCGATCCGGCCGTCGTGCAGGCGTATCGCGACGACCCGCTGGTCTACCACGGCTCGCCGCCGCCCGGGCGCGCCGCCGCATCGAAAGAGACGCGCGAGCAGTTGGCATCGCTGGCGCGCGCGATCACGATGCCCGTCATCATCATGGCCGGCGCGGACTCGCCGCTGGGCGACGGACCACGCAGCGAAGCGCTGTTCGAGACCGTGTCGTCGCCGGACAAGACGCTGAAGCTGTATCCGGGCCTGTACCACGAGATCTTCAACGAGCCCGAGCATCCGGTCGTGATGGCGGATCTGGAGGCGTGGCTAGAGCCTAGAGTCTGACGCCTCTCACCAGATCGCACTCAGACGGCTACGACAACCTTCCCGCGCGCGTGCCCTTGATCGATGTATTGGAGCGCGGCCACGGTCTCGCTCAGCGGGAACGTCCGGTCGATCAGTGGCCGCACCTTCCCTGATTCGACGAGATCCTTGAGCACTACGAGGTCGTCGTGCTTCGGCGTCGAGAGATAGCGACGCAGGTTGTGGCCGACGAACGGCGAGATCACGATCGGCTTCGCAAGACGGATCAGCATCGCGGGGCCGGTGGCGCCCGTGCCGCTGTTGCAGAGCAGTGTGCCTTTGGGCGTGAGCGCGCGCCGGATGTCTGAGAGTGAGCGATTCTCGATGTTGTCGAGGATCACGTCATACACGGGACCGCGCAGCGTGAAGTCCTCCTGCGCATAGTCGATGACGTCGTCCGCGCCGAGCGATCGCACAAGGTCGATGTTTGTTGTGCCGCAGACGCCGGTCACGTGCGCGCCCATCGACTTCGCGATCTGCACTGCAAACGTGCCGATACCGCCCGAGGCGCCGTTGATGAGCACCTTCTGACCAGGCTGCACCTTCGCGGCGTCGCGCAGCCCATGCAACGCAGCCAGCGCGGACGTGGGCAGCGCCGCCGCTTCCTCGAAGCTGAGGTTCGCAGGCTTCAGTGCGAGCGTGTCTTGCGAGACGGCTGCGAACTCAGCGCAAGAGCCTTCGCAAGCGCCGAAGACTTCGTTGCCTAGCTTGAATCGCGTTACGCCGCTGCCGACGGTCTCGACAACGCCCGCGACATCGAATCCCGGCACGCCGTTCTTCGGCTTGAGCAGGCCGGTGGCGACGCGCATGCCCCACGGAGCGCCTCGCACAGCGAAACAATCGCCAATGTGGAGGCCAGCAGCCCGCACACGGACGAGGACATCGGTCGCGCCGATGGTGGGCCGTTCCAGATCCTGCAACCGCAGCGCCTCCAAAGGACCGTATCGCTCGTTGTAGATGGCTTTCATGTGTCGCCCTTCATAGCCTGCGCCACCACGGCGCGACGTTTGATTCGATACCAAGCATAAGCCGCGGTAAAAACTGCGGGTTGTTGCGCGCATCGAAGTCGAGCTGTGTGATCGTTCGTACGGCGGAGAGGAGCGCTAGCACGTCGGACGGCGACACCTCGTGCATGCGGTCGACGGCGAGCTTCGCGACGGGCGCCGGGATGCCGTCGGGCTGGAGCACGGACCAGAACGCGAGCGTTGCGAGATCGTAGCGCCAGTCACCGATGTTCGCGAACTCCCAGTCGAACACGGCGCTCACGTCGTCTCCGATCGCGAGGAAGTTGCGGTGGTGGAAGTCGTTGTGGACAACGCCGTTGTCGAGGAGCGCCACATCGTCCGCCCGTTCGAGCACCTCCGCGAGTTCCGTCGCGATGTCGCGCGTGATCTCCGTCGTCAGGATGGTCTTCAGCGACATCTGGAGGTATGGCATCTGGTGCGCGAGCCATGCGCCGCCGCCCTCTGGGACTGCGCCGTTGTGGCGGTCGAGGAGTGCGAGCAGTTGGCGCATGTGCGATTCGCTCATCACGTCCGGGATCTCGCCGGGGAGGACACGTTGGAGTGACCACGTCGCGCCGTACCCTGCGCCCGTGTCGACGTACTCCGGCGCGGGGTACCCGGTGACGCGGAGGCGGTTGGCCAGCGATGCGCCGAGCGCAAAGACGTTGGGCCACATCTCCGTCGGCATCGTCTTGAGGACGAGCTCTGTGCCGTCCGCGCCCGTGACGAGGTGCGCACCCCAGACACCGCCGTCGAGTTGGCGGACGACGGTGAGATTGAGCTCGGCGGCGATCTTCGTCAGCGGTGAGTCTTCGGGCATCGGGAAAAGTGTAAGCATCGGTACGCGTGCAGGCCCGCTGACTTACGAACAGCGCGGCCGAGCTAAGCTTCGCAGGAACTTCCCTGCATTGGCGCTGCCTCACAAGCGATCGTCGCGACCGGCGTAGACTCTTCGCTTCGCTCTGAGTGACAGAGAGTGCGATTCGTCGCCCACCACAACATAAGCACCCTACACTCACGGATCGGGTTTGTTAGAGTGCGGTGAGAGTCGCACAAATGTTCACCCACCTGCACCTTCACACCGAGTTCAGCCTGCTCGATGGCCTCTCGCGCATCCCGGATGTGATGGATCGCGTCGCCATGTTGGGGCAGCAGTCGGTGGCCATGACCGACCATGGTGCCATGTACGGCGCCATCGACTTCTACAAGGAGGCGCGCGCCCGCGGCATCAAGCCGATCATCGGGATGGAGGCGTATATAGCGCCTGAGTCGCGCACGAAGAAGTCGGGCACGCGCGGCAATGAGTACTTCCACCTGACGCTGCTGGCGAAGAACGAGCAGGGGTACAGGAACCTCATCCAGCTCAGCTCGAAGGCGCACCTCGAGGGCTTCTACTACAAGCCGCGCATGGACAAAGAGCTGCTCGCCGAGTACGGCAAGGGCATCATTGCCCTCAGCGGCTGCCCATCGGGCGAGATGCACCGGATGCTGTCGGAGGAGCGCGCGGACGACGCGCTGAAGCTAGCGGGTTTCTTCAAGGACGTCTTCGACGACTTCTACCTTGAGGTGATGAAGCACGACGAGCCGGAGATCAACGCCGAGTGCGCACGCGTCCTCAAGGGACTGCAGGGCGTTTCGAAGAAGATGAAGATCCCGCTCGTCGCGACCAACGACTCGCACTACACGGCGCCCGAAGACCACAGCATTCACGATGTGCTGCTGTGCATCGGCACGAACAGCGTCGTCAACGACCCGAAGCGCGGGTTGAAGATGAACGACCACGGCTACTACGTGAAGTCAGAGCAGGAAATGCTAGACGCCTTCCCCGAAATGCCCGAGGCCGTCACGAACACGCAGCTTGTGGCCGATCAGTGCGACCTGGAGTTAGAGTTCGGGCGCCTGCACCTGCCGGAGCCAGAGATTCCGCCGAAGTACACGCCGCACAGCTACCTGACGCATCTCTCGCGCGAGGGCCTCAATCGCAAGTATCCGTTCGCCGACGATGCTGTAAGGGATCGGCTGCAGTACGAACTCGACGTCGTCGAGACGACCCGCTACACCAACTACTTTCTTGTCGTGCATGACATCGCCGAGTTCTGCAAGCGGGCCGGCATCATGTTGGGCGTGCGAGGTTCGGCGGCGGCGAGCATCATCCTGTATGCGCTCGACGTCACGTTCATCGACCCGCTCGCGCACCGCCTCGTCTTCGAGCGCTTCCTGCACGACGAGCGCAAGGACCCACCCGACGTCGACCTCGACATCCCCGACAACCGCCGCGACGAGGTGATCCAGTACGTCGCCGAGAAATATGGCCACGATCACGTCGCGCAGATCATCACCTTCGGGACGATGAAGGCGAAAGCCGCTGTCCGCGATGTCGGCCGCGCGCTTGGTATGTCGTACGGCGATGTCGACCGCGTCGCGCGTGTTGTACCGAACGCTCTCGACATGACGCTCGACAAGGCGCTGGTGGAGTCGCCGGAGTTGGCGACGCTGTACGAGACCGACAACCAGGTGCGCGAGCTCGTCGATACGGCTAAGCGCATGGAAGGCGTCGCCCGCCACGCCAGCACGCACGCCGCCGGCGTCGTCATCTCGCGCGAGCCACTGGCCGAGCATGTGCCGCTGCAGCGTCCGACGGGCAAGAACGAAGGCTCGCTCATCCCGACGACGCAATACGCGATGGCGCAGGTCGCCGAGATCGGCCTGCTGAAGATGGACTTCCTCGGCCTCGCGAACCTCACCATCCTCGGCGAGGCAGTCGACATCATCGAGCGGACGCACGGCGTCCGTATCGACCTGCAGACACTCGAAGACGGCGACGCGCGCACGATGGAGATGCTGTCGCGCGGGGAGACGTTCGGTGTGTTCCAACTGGAGTCGCCGGGCATGCGGCGCGCGATCACAGAGCTTCGCCCCGACAACACCGCCGAACTGATGGCGCTCGTCGCGCTCTACCGCCCGGGTCCGATGCAGCACATCGGCAGCTTCTGCCGCGCCAAGCATGACCGTTCGCAAATCAAGTACCCGCACCCCGATCTGGCGGAGATCCTCGACGAGACGTACGGCGTGATTACATACCAGGACCAGGTGCTGATGGTCATGCAGAAGATCGCCGGCTACTCGCTCAAGGACGGCGACGCGATCCGCAAAGCGATGTCGAAGAAGGTCGCTGAGGCGATGCGGGCGGAGGGCGAGAAGTTCGTCGCCGCATCGATCAAGAACGGCTACAGCGAAGCCGACGCGACCGCGATCTTCCAACTCATCGAGCCCTTCGCGGGGTACGCGTTCAATAAAGCACACTCAGCTGTGTACGGGACGATCGCGTACCAGACGGCCTACCTGAAGGCGAACTACCCGCACGAATACCTCACTGCGGTCCTCAGCGCGGCCGGCGCGCACGAACGCATCGCCGAAGCCGTCGCCGAGTGCGTCCGGCTCGGCATCGAGGTGCTGCCGCCGGACATCAACTCAAGCGAACTGGGTTTCGCGCTGATCAGCGAAACGCCAGCGAAAGGTGGCGACGCAACGGCGGACAGCCGGCAACTTACCGTCGCGACAGGTCCGGTGATCCGCTTCGGCCTCGGGACTGTAAAGAACGTCGGCCACGCTGCGGCTGAGGGCATCGTGACGGCACGCCACGAAGGTGGCGCGTTCACCGACATCGAGGACTTCATCAAACGCATCGACCTCAAGGCCGTGAACAAGCGCGCGCTCGAATCGCTGATCAAGGCCGGCGCGCTCGATCCGCTCGGCGATCGAGGCACACTGCTCGCAAACATCGACCGCATCGTCTCGCTGGCACAGCGCGAACTCAAGCTGAAGGAGTCCGGCCAGTCGACGATGTTCGATATGTTCGGCGACAACGTCGCGACGCCATTACCTGCACTGGAGATGGTCGACGCCGCCGTCACGAAGGCGGAGATGCTGTCGTGGGAGAAGGAACTGCTCGGCGTGTACGTGTCCGAGCACCCGTTCTCGTCCGCCGCCGCGACGACGTCACAACACGTCTCAGCGCTCGTGAGCGAGATTACGCCAGAGCTCGATGGCCGCGAGGTCGTGATCGCCGGAATGGTGCAGAGCGTGCGCCACCTCGCGACGAAAGCGGGTAAGCCGTTCATAGCCGTCATGATCGAAGATCTGTCGGGCACGGCAGAGGTTACCGTCTGGTCCGACGTGTACGAGCCGACGCGCGACATCTGGTCGTCCGGCAACATCCTGCTGATGCTCGTCGGTGTCCGCGAACGCAACGACCGCCTCCAGGCGTCCGTTCGCGAAGTCTCGCTCGTCCAGGCGGCCGACGGCACGACCTCGCACGAGCAGTTCGCGATCCCGACATGGCTGACGAAGGCCGTGCGTGACAACGCCGGCGTATCGGTAGCGCGCGTGGCCGCACCACTACAGATCGCCGCCCCGAAAGAGCAGTCAGCCGGCGGGGCACAGCAAACAGCAGACAGCAAACAGCAAATGCAGCCCGAACCGGCGCCCACGGCCAGTACTAGCGGAGCTTCAGCTCCGCCGCAGTCACCGAGCGCACCCAGTGCTCCGAAGAAGGCACCTTCGACATCGAACGGCAACGGGACGAAGAACGGCACATCGGGAAACGGCGCCGCATCCGCGACCATCGAAGCCCCAGTCACGAAGAACCAATCACCACCGACCTCCCTGCGTTTCGTCCTCCACGAGTCCGACGATTCCGACGCCGACCGCGAACGGCTGGATGCGCTGATCGAACTGATCCGCCAACACCCGGGGCGCGATACAGTACGGCTGTTCATCCACGGACACGACGGCGACAAGTTCGAACTGACGCTGGACGACGCCGCGGCGACTGACGACCTGCGAGCGGCGGGCATCGACGCGTTGGGGCCGGGCGGCAGCGCGGAGCCTCTAACTGAATCGCCAGTCCGGAACGGCGCCAAGACGCGCGGCATTGAGCCGCTTGAGGTTTAGGTCTCGTTCGCGGAGTGCCGTTGTCTAGTGGTCGAGGGCGGCGGAGCTAAAGCTCCGCGGGTACAGTTGGCGCATTGCGGCGTGTAGCCCGAGATCGCTAGACTGGCGTCAGCAAGCGCAGGAGTCCGATGACTGACTAAACACCCGGGCGAGTTACACGCACACAGCCGCTAGAGCGGCATGTGGTGCGTTCCCGGGTGCGCCGGACGGATGTCCGCATTCTCCAGCGTTCCTCCAACAACCAACTCGATTCGCCCGGCTGCGGAACTTTGTGTTTCGTGGCCTTACTTGTCGTTCCCCGACGGGCGCGCACGAAAGTCGGACTCTATGTTGAAAGCAAGTCAAATCACCAAGCGCTACGGCGACCGTCTCGTTCTCGACGGCGTCTCGTTCGTCGTGAACGCGGGCGAGTGCGCGGGCATCGTCGCGCCAAACGGCGCCGGCAAGACGACGCTGCTCGATGTGCTTGCAGGCGTCACGGCGTCGGACGCCGGAGCCGTCCTGTACGGGAGCGGTAGCCGTCTCGCCTACGTCCGGCAAGGCTTCGCGCACGCCACTGACCGCGCCGTCCGCGACGTGTTCCCTGCATTGCTGCGCGCCCGGTCGTCGGAGCACACGCTGGCCGTAGCCGCGGAGTCGCTCGCGGCTGCGTCGTCGCCGCGCGAGATCGAGGCAGCGCAGGCGACATACGACGAAGCGCTAACCGCCGCTAGCGCGGGCGCACCGGATCTCGATGCGTCGTGGCGCGAGTTGGGCCTACGCGACATCGGGCCGGATGAGCGCATGGGCGCCCTCAGTGGCGGCGAGCAGACGAAGCTCGCCGTGCTCAATGCCTTCGCGGGCGAGCCGACCGTGCTGCTCCTCGACGAACCGACGAACAATCTCGACATGGCTGCAGCCGAGTGGTTGGGCGATCGCATCGCGTCGTTCACGGGGGCGATCCTGCTGGTCTCGCACGACCGCGCGCTGCTCGATGAACACGCGACAAGCATCATCGAGATCGACGCCCGCACCGGGCGCGCGGAGGTGTTCGCCGGTAACTACACCGACTGGGCAGCGGAGAAGCTTCGCCGGCGCGAGCAGCAGTGGGCGGATTACAAGCGACAGGTCGAACGCGAGCGTCGCGTGAAGCAAGAAATCAGCGACATCAAGAACACCGCGTCCAAACGCGAGCACCTTTCCCAGAACGACTTCTATCGGCGCAAGGCGAAGAAGGTCGCGAGACGGGCCGTCGTTCTTGGACGGCGCCTGACCCGCGACCTCGCGTCCGAGGAACGCGTCGACAAGCCCACGGCTCCGTCATACAGATTGCGGACGGAGATGGCGCCGACAACGCGCGGCGGCGATCGCATGCTCGCGGCTGACGGACTCAAGCTGCGCGTCGAAGGACGCGAATTGCTGAGTAACGCGTCGCTCGAGATTGGCTGGGGCGAGCGCGTCGTCATCCTCGGCGCCAACGGCAGCGGCAAGACGACGCTCCTGTGCGTGCTCGTCGGGGAAGGGGTGGCATCGAGTGGCGACGTGCGTTTGAGCCCAACGACCAACGTCGGTTACCTGCCCCAGGAGGAATCGCTCGATGCAGCCGCAGGCGAAACGCCGCTCTCGCTCCTGCGTGCCGCGTCGCCGCTGTCCGAGACAGAGGCGCGCCGCTTCCTGCATCGCTTTTTGTTCGAGGGCGACGGAGCCCACACGCCGGTCGCGTCGCTGAGCTACGGCGAACGCCGCCGACTGTCGCTGGCGATGCTCGTTCTCTCCGGCGCGAACATCCTCGTGCTCGACGAGCCGACAAACCACCTCGACATCCCGTCACGCGAGGCGCTGGAGTCGGCGCTCGAGAGCTACGACGGCGCGATGCTCGCCGTCACGCACGATCGCTACTTCATCGAGCGGTTCGCCCAGCGTGTACTGATGCTGCAGGACGGGCGTCTGCGTGAGGTGTAGTGCTCGCGCGGCCGGTCTCACAGGCGTCGAGGAGTGGGCACGGGTCGCAGAGCGGACGCGTCCGGCACAGCGTCTTTGCGTGAAGCACGATCCAGGCGTGATACCGCTGGAACGTGCGTACACCCGCATCCGGCAGCGCGTTCTCGAGGAACCCGCGCCAGTCCTCGTGGGCGTCGTGCTCAGGGCCGATGCCCACGCGCCGAAACACGCGCCGCGTGTACGCATCGATGACGAAGGTGCGCTTGGCGCAGGCGTAAAGCGCGATTGCATCCGCGGTCTCACGTCCAACGCCGTGCGTTGCGAGCAGGAGGATCCGCAGGTCTTCGAGCGGAAGCGCCAGCGTTGCGTCAAGGCCACCGGCACCAATTATCGTCTGCGCGATCGCACGCAGGCGGCGAGCCTTCACGTTGGGCGTGCCACTGACGCGGACTGCATCCACCAGCGTGGCGTCCGTCGCGACGATGATTGCGTTCGCGTCGAGCAAGCCGACGTCCCGCATCGCGTGGAGCGCGCGCTCGGCATTTTGCCACGTCGTGTGTTGGACGAGGATCGCGCCGACGATGATCTCCATCGGCGAAGCGTGCTCCGGCATCCAGTGCCAGTGCTCATGGCCATACGCGGCATCGAGGCGCTCGAGAATGTCCTGCACCGCGTCCGACCGCTGACCGACGACTGACGACCGGCGATCCATTTACGGCGCCACGCCAGGCACGGTCCACGAACGCGGGTTCACGTTCGCGCCCCAGACGACGAGCTCCCAATGCAAGTGCGGCCCCGTCGCCAGCCCCGTCATGCCCACAGCGCCGATGACTTCGCCCTGCCCGACGAACTGGCCCTGTGCGACGTCGATCCGCGAAAGGTGGTGATACGCGGTGAACACGCCGGCGCCGTGATCAATGATCACCGACGTGCCGCGCACCGTCAGTTCGCCGGCGAAGGCGATCGTTCCGGATGCCGACGCGTAGACGGACGTTCCGATCTCAGCGCCGAAGTCTTCGCCTGAGTGGTTGCCAGAGACAGGGCCGTTGTTGTAACTGCGCGCTGTCCCGAAGCTTGTCGTGACTGGACCTGCGACGGGCAGAATGAACGGCCCCGCCCAGTACTTCGCCGCCGTGAAGATGGCATACGTGCTCTGCCGGATGTTCTCCTCATACGCGACGTCTTCGGGCGGACGCAAGCCGTTCGGGCCACCGACCTCTACCGTGAGGTATTCCACCTGCCACCCGAACGGCACGATCTCGACCGTGCCGGTTAGCGTGTACGTGAGCGCACCGTTGGCGTCGTACGTGTTCACGGTGATGGCCGCCGAACCGATAGCGGCGCCTGCGGACACGCCGATCGGCGCCCAGAACTCATCGTCCTCATCCGCGAACATCGGCCGCGTGATGCCCCCGAACGTGAGGTCGGCCGATGCTTGCGCACCCTTCGGCACGGCCGACACAACCAGCGTCCCGCCTTGCTCCATCACCGTGTTCGATAGCCCGAGCTGGGGCGGTGGCGCTGGGGTGGGGGACGGCGTCGGGCTCGGCGTCGGCGTGCTGGTGGGTGTCGCTGTTGATGTGTGGGTCGGGGTGTTCGTGATCGTGGGGCTGCTCGTGGGCGTCGCGGTCGGGGAGGAACCACCAACCACGCCACAGCCCGTCATGGCGGCGGCGAACATGAGCGCGACAGGCGCACTGAGGGCGAGTCGAACGTACGGGCGAGGCACGAGATCAGTATAGCCACGCGTCCCAAAACACCGAATCTCTTACGAAAACACGCTGATCGCCAATTTTCGGCGCCCTTACGGGTGGGGATCGCCTTCGGTTCGGCCGATTCTCCTCTACGAGGGTCAGGTACGCCGCGCGCATTCCTGCGCGGGTTCCGGTGCACCCACGCGACTTTCGGCACAGCCGGACGGAGGAGAACAGATATGGCTCGGACGTGGTATTTGAACATCGGCGCGGCGCTTCTGCTCGCCGTCGGATTTGGAGCGCTGTTCTTCAGCGCGGCGGGCGACACGTACGCCAATCCGACGCTTGTCGCGAATGGAACCTTTGACAGCGACATCGCGAACTGGACGGAAGTCTCCGATCCGGACGCTGATTTCGCCTGGGACGGCGCCGTGGACGTCAACAGCGACTCGAACTCAGGTTCGGGACTGCTTACATTCACGGGCGGCGCGCCCGGTTCCGGCGAGGTCGTCTCGGACTGCATCGACCTGACCACCGACGCGACGTATCCATATGAAGCCTGGGTTCGCCCCGGCACGCAGTGGACGACCACGAACTCAACCGTGAACATCGACTTCATCCGCTGGGACACGGACGGCTGCACCGGCACGTCCGGCACCACGTCACACGGCGCTACGCAGATCGGCAACGCTGGCGGCGGATGGGTGCAACTCTCAGGCAACTTGATCGTCTCCGGGCAGCCAAACGAAAGCCTCCAGATCCGACTGCGCGTCACGGGCGCCACGACGAACGATTCGGCCTGGTGGGACGAAGTGAAGATCGCAGAGACTGCGCTCGACACGCCGACGCCCACCTCATCGCCGACCGCCACGAACACACCAGCGCCGACGAACACGCCTGCACCAACGAACACACCGGCACCGACGAACACCGCCGCCGCCACGAACACGCCGGAATCGACAGCAACGGAAGTCCCGACGGACACCGCTGTCCCGACTGACACGCCGGCCCCGCCGACGAACACGCCCGTGCCGCCGACATCGACGAACACGACTGTCGCCGCGCCACCGGAGGCCGAGGTCGAAGCGCCGGTGGTCGACAACGGCGAAGCAGCCGAGAGCGGCGTTGGCGCTGGGGGCGAATCGCCCGAAGGCGAAGCAGCCGCGGGCGGCGAGCAGCCCGAGGGTTCGGAGTTCCCGGAGTCCGGCACGGGCCCTGGCTCATACGGCCAGGAGCGCTCAGCCGCGGCCGATATCATCGCGACGTTCTCGTTCGCGCTTGCCATCGCGATGCTGGGCGCCGGGTTCTACCTGCGCCGCAAGTACGAGGAGCAGCAGTAGTTCCTCACAACATCACCTGAGGTCAGAACGCCCGGTCCTGTGAGGCCGGGCGTTTTGTTATTCGAGAATCGGGCGGGTGTGGCCCAATCTGTCACTCTGAGCGAAGCGAAGATTCTACGCGGAGCGCCACCGCGGCAGCTTGCGCTAGCGAGTGGCAGCACGGAACACGCGTGGTGAATCGGTCGAGTGCGTCTGGGCTTACGTCGTCGCCTCCAACTGATGGATCCACGCCCTCACATCCCGCCCCGTGACCTGAAGGAACCCCACCGTCCCCAACCGCCGCGTGAGGTTCCGCGGAAACGTCGGACTGCCGGGATTCACCAGCAGCACGCCGCGCATTTCCTCCACCTCCGGTACGTGCGTATCGCCATGCACCAGAACATCCACCCGGCCGCCGAAGTGATGGTCCATGATCGTCTCCAGCGTGCGATGTGGCGGCCACTCCGGCAGCGTCGCGTCGTGCACCATTCCGACGCGTAGCTCGCCGGCATTCACCACCTGCACAGGCTTCATGCGCGGATCCTCGGGACAGATCGGCCGGCCGCCGCTGCCGTCGTCGCCGTTACCACGCACGGCGAGCACCGGCACGCCACACCGCTCCTCGAGCCAGTCGAGCACGTCGGTCACATGCAGGTCTCCCGCATGCAGGATCAGATCGACGCCGAGAAGCGCCTCGTACGCCTCATCCCACAGCGGCCCCGCCTCCGGATAGTGCGTGTCGCCAATCAGGCCAATGCGCATCGTCTCAGCCAAACGGCCTCCTGAACTGTCGCGTGGTCCATCGCCACGCATCCTCGATCACCTCGAACGCGACAAGGTTATCAAGCACCTTCGCCCAGTGAAGCAAGTACTCCTGCACCAGCTTGGGCACCAGCAGCACCGCGAGCCACATCGCCGTCCGCGCCGGAGTGAGCACGTACGTCGGAAACCAGCGCCAGACGACGAGCACGAACAGGTAGTACATCTCGAACAGGTTCGGGAACACGAACAGTAGCGCCCGCCCTCCCGTGATCTCAAAGAGCGCTACACCGGCGAGACGATACGCGAACAGCGCCGACGCAACGCTGCGCTCGAATCCGGGCCAACGCTGTACGACCACGAACAACAGCGACGAGTAGTACAGGTCGAGCAGCTTGTCGAGCTGTTGGTAGTTGGTCCACTCCGGAAAGCCGAATGCGTTGAACAGCAGAATGTCGATCGTGTCAGCGGCGATCGAAAGCAGCGCGCCACCAAGCGGCCAGCGAAAGATTGTCAGCGGCACCAGCAGCCGCACCACGAGAACCAGCGCGCTCCCCATGTTGGAAAGCCTACTAGCGATGCTACCGACCTGGCTTCGGGTGTACGAAGCGCGGGCTTTTCAGCCCGCGCGTTTCACGTCGATGAGGACACCAGATGCATCGTCAGGCGTCGCTAGCCTGACTCGATTCAAACGGGGGCGCCGTCTCCGAACGCCGTCCAGCCCGCCCCCGATCCCATAGCGTCATCGCCGTCCACGCAGCGATGATGATCCCAAGCGGAATCGCAGGGAAGTGGAAGCGCGGGTCGCCGAAGAACACCAACGGCAGAGCCAGCACGTACAGAAACGACAGCATCACCGCCAGCCGCCGGGGGTCGCGCGCAAACGTGAACGCAAGGCCCCCCACGACGACAAGCGCCATCATCGCGTAGTACACGCTGTTTGCGGAGAACGCGAGCACTTCGCGCCGGAAGTTCGGGATGAAGTAGTCGTTGCCGTACGACTCAGCCGCCCAGATGCCGTCGTCGTCCTTGTACAGCAGCCAGTACGCCTTCTGCGCGACGAGCTTCGGCATGCGAAGCGGGTGACTGACAACGTCCTCGACTGCGATCTTCACACCCTCGCGGTTGCGCTCCAGTTCGACGACATGCGGCGGATCGCCCTCGTGGCCGACGAAGCACGGTCCTTCGATCGTGAAGGCACCCTGCGCGCCGTAATAGTTGCCGATGCAGAGATCGTCGCCGAGGTTGGTCGAAGGCCCGACGATCGTCCCGAACGCCATCGAGTTGCGCACGGACCACGGCACGATCAGCACGGCGATGCCCAGCCAGACGATCGCCGTTTGCTTCAGCGCCTGCTTCCACGACCCGAGCTGGAAGATCCAGATCGCGAACAACACGACCGGAAACGCGAGCGTGATCCCGCGCGTCATCGTCGCGGCAGAGAGAATCAATCCTCCCGCGAACAACTGCTGCCACGGGATGCCCTCGCGTTTCCACGGATTCCACAACAACACCAGCAACCCGAGCATCCATAGCATGGTGAATAGCGGCTCGGACAGCACCGTGCCGGTATAGAAGATCTGCCCCGGGAAGACCGCGTGCAGCGCACCCGCCGCAAACCCAACCCGCCGATCGAACAGCCGCGTCGCGAGCAACAACACGATGACGGACGTGAGCGCGCCGTAGACGCCGTTTGCCATCTTCACGGAGAAGGTGCTGCGCCCCCACCACATAATGTCGCCGAGCTTCTTCAGCCCGCCAACGGACGCCGGATAGCCAACGGGGTAGTACGCGATCTCGTGACCGGCCGAGCGCAGGTTTGGATCATTGGGACCGCTATAGGCGCCGGGCACCTCCGCGGGTGGGCGAATGTAGCCTTTGCCGTCGGCGATGAAGTCGCTGAAGAGCATGTACAGCGCCGGATCGTTGAGCCCTTGCGGGTCGCGGTCGTTGTACGCGATCCATGCCGTGCGCGGGATGATGGCAATCGTGAAGATGATCAGGCACAGGATCAGGTCGACACGCTGAAACCGCCGACCCTGGGACAGGGCCTGTAGCGGCGGTTGAGCTATCTCTGTCGCTGGTGGGTTGGCCCGGACGTCGTCCGGACTTGTCGGGGTCGCTACGCTCACGGGTTACAGAATAGCCGCTTGTGCCGAATTTGGCAGAACTATCGCCGCATCCAGCTCGTTTGCACGCAACCCGCGTTCTTACTTGTCTCGGTGCCCAAACTAGCGGATGGCCGACTGCTCCGGCACAGCGACCAGGCGGCCGTCGCTAAGCTCGACGACGTAGAGCTCTGTGTCCAGTGGCAGTGACTTCTTCACGGCTTCGAGGTGATGCGCCGGAAGGGCCCGCAGGCGTACGTTCGGGCCGTACATCGCCTGGCCGATGGCCGTCATCCACGTCGGCTGCCAGAACGGATTCGACCACATGCCCTCTTCGTCGATGATGTAGATGGTGGTGCCTTCGGGCACTTCGTCGTACTGGTCCTCGAGATCCCGGACAAGCAGTTCCCAGCGTGCCGTGTCTTTCAGGAATGGCTCCGTCTGGTGCATCGTCTGCCACGAATAGAGCCCTGCGACGGCGGCGATGGCTATCGCACCAAGCGCGTACGCGCCCGGCTTCCAGACCTTGACGGCGTAGTGGAAGAAGAACCCCGCGAAGACCGCCACAAGGATCGCGAAGAACGGCGTCGCCATGTAGCTGTAGCGCGTCGCCGTCCAGATCTTGCCCGGCACGTACGGCATCACGGCGAGCACCATCGCGATCGCCGCGACACGTGCAATGTTCGGGCCGCGGATCACGAAGAAGATCGCGAAGCCCAGCACGATCGAGCCCCAGATCCACTCCATCGCCGACGGCCGCAAGTCGATCTCGCCGACGGGATACGCAAGCCGCGACATGTACACGAACGTCTCTTGCGGAATGTGGATGCCGAGCCCGTAGAAGCCGTCGTCGACGCCCTGGCAGCCGCACCCGCTCAGGCTCGCGACCAGGATGAATGCAGCGACCGCGAACGGCGCCATCTTCACCACGAAGTCGAGCAGGTCGCGGCGCACGAACAACGAGTACAGCGCGTAGTAGGCGAACAGCGCGCCGCCGAGCACAACGCCGCCCTCGTTCGCGAGAAAACCTGCGACATACAGCACGAACGACAGCAGGTACCAGCCGATGCGCCGCTCTTCGCCCTTTACGTACATGTGCAGCGACAGAAGCGAGGACATCAGCAAGAACTGACTGAAGACGTGGGGGAAGGCGGTGATGTAGGTGATCGTGTGGACCGCCGAGGCCGACACGGCGAAGATCGTGGCAGCCGCCAGCGCCACGAACAGTCGCTTCGTCACGGACAGCACGAAGACGTACAGCACGACGATCGTCGCGATGTGGAACGCGAGGTTCGTAATCCGCCACGGCAGCGCATCCAGCCCGAACAGGTGGTACTCGCCGTAGTAGACGATCATCGTCAACGGGCGCCAGTTCGGCGTTAGGTCACGCAGCATCCACGTATCGCGCACGTAGTCCGGGAAGTTGCGCGAGTTCACGTCGCCGAGCACAAGGAAGTCGTCGCCGAAGAAGTAGTACTCCATCGTCTGAACGTGGATGCCGATGACGAGCCCGATGAGGGCCAACAGCGGGAGGTGCCGGGCGATCGCGCGGAGGACGTTCGTCCACGCCCGTGGTTCAGAGCGTTCGACGATAGTGATCTGTGATGCGGCCACGGCCATGTGGTCGATTGCCCCTCGGATTCGGCGTGAAATCAGGGGGATCCCTGACTTCGCGTTACGTGCGATCGTATCATCGGCTCCAAAGCGCGGCAACGCAGCGGCGTAAGCCCGATGGTAAGGCGATGCGGCGGAGAGTGTCAGCACTTCAGTATGTCAGTGACTCAAAACGAACCGCGCGCTGATCGAGGACTGTGCTCGCGGAGCTTCAGCTCCGCCGCGGTTTCTCACTGGCGACCGTGCGTCCTTCCGGGCTCGGCGCTCCGTCGACGAGCTCTCCAATCGTCACAGGTGTTGCGGACTCGCGTTCAACGAGACCCAGAACCCGGGCCAGCGGCCGCGCCAGCAGAAATGTCAGCGGAAAAAGCCCCACTATCACCCACAGCGTCAGCCACGCCGTCGCCGCACCCTCGGCTCGCATCGTGTGCGTGATCGAGCGCAGCGGCTCGTTGATGATCAGCACCGTGTACGAAACAACCCCCACCCAGGCGAACGCCCGCATCGGTGGCGCGGCTTCAAACGCGCCCGGTTGCTTCGCAAGCAGCGGCATCGCCATAAGCGAAAGGCCCGCGATCACGAGCGGCCACTGAACCGCCGACACGTATCCGTCGTCCAGACCGATCATGCAGCCCACAACGAAGATCGCAGCGCCAGCCGCAATCGACGCCGTGGCGCCGAGGGGACGCGTCCACACTCCGGCGATAACGCGATGGCCAACGAAGACGCTCGCCAAAGCCATCCCCACGCCGAACTCGACGATCCGGAACGGCGCACCCATCTCCACCCAGCTCCGGTACTGAAGCAGGTCTCCCGACGCCCCAATCATCGCGATCAATGAGAGCATCGTGATCGCAAGCGTGCCCCCCACCAGCGCGATCGCGCCGAATCGCTGAAGGGCCCGCAGTAACAGCGGATACAACAAGTAGTACTGAACGACGACCAGCACGAACCACAGCGCCCCGGAAGGCGCGAACTGCCACTCGTTGCGAAAGATGCGTGGCACGAGGAACGCGCCTGCAAACAACTGGTCGGCCTTCAGGCTGATGTCGCCGTATCGGAGGTAGTCACCGAGCGGCGCGCCGCCGTGCCGCTGCCACTGCATTGTTGCCAGCGCGAGAGCGAACGAGACCGTGATCGCGAACCCCGCCCAGTACGGGCGCATCACCTTGCGCAGCCGACGGGGCACTGCCCGCCACTCGCGATCAGTCGCCGTACCGCGCGCGAGTGCCGTCAACGTCAGCGAATACCCGCTTAGCAGCATGAACAAGGGCACACCGAGATACCCGACCCGCAGCAGCGCCTCGAACGCGGCTCCGATCGCGCCAGCGATGTCGGTGTCGCCAAGCTGTCGCGTGATTTCGCGAAAGGCGTCGGACTGCTCCGGGTAGACGTTGGGGAAGCGCAGATCCGTCCAGGTGTGGTAGCCGATGACCCAGAGGATGGCGAAGCCGCGCAGTATGTCGATCGACGCGATCCGTCCGCGCGCGTTCATCGACGTCGTGATGGGCGCCTTCACAGACGCCCGCTATCCGACCATCGTGTGGTAGCCGCCCCGATAGAACAGCAACGGCTTCACGTTGTCGTTCTCGACGCCCTCGCTCACGACGGAGCCAAGAAAGATCGTGTGGTCGCCGCCATCAAGCGTGTTGGCAACACGGCACTCGATGAACGCCAGGCAATCGGCGAGGATAGGCGCGCCCGTCTCGCCCAGACGGTAGGGCTGCCCGCGCAGTGAACCGACTTCCGGTTCGCCCTTCTTCGCGAACACACGCGACAACGTCTCCTGATGCTCGCCCAGAATGTTCACGACGAACACACCGCCATCGCTGATCACACCGTGCGCGTACGTCGTCTTGTCGACGCAGATCAGCACCATCACGGGGTCGAGCGAGAGCGAGGAGACAGCATTGGCCGTCATCCCGTGCAGCTTGTCGCCATCGCAAGTCGTGATCACCGTCACCCCGGTCGCGAAGTGACCGATGATCGTTCGGAACTCAAGCGGATCGACGGCCAAAGACGTTTTCCCTCATGCAGGAGGACGGGCGCCCTCGCCCGTCGCGAGAGTCACCGATTGACGCGGCACTATATCAGCGTCTTGATTTAGGTTCCGAAGCTGGATCGAACCTGAATGACGTGTCACAGTGCCGCTGATTTCGCCCCTTGTAGCGCGGGCCTTCAGCCCGCGCGATTCCGCGAGTCGTGTAGAAGAAGAAGGAGCATCACCATGGGAGACCGACTCGCAGGAAAGAGCGCGCTCATCACAGGCGCTGGCCAGGGAATCGGCCGCGCCATGGCCATCCGCTTCTCGCTCGAAGGCGCAAGCGTCGTCGTCAGCGACATCAACGACGACGCGGCGCGCGCCGTCGAAGCCGAGCTTGAGCGCCCATCGGCCGTGAACCACTGCGACACGTCGAAGGAGGAAGAAGTGAAGGCCGCCATCGACGCGACCGTCGACGCCTTTGGCAAGATCGACATTCTCGTCAACAACGCGGGCATCTCCGGCGGCGGTGAATACGACCGCACGATCGAAATCAACCTTAACGGCGTCTACTACGGCCTCAAGCATGCCGTCGAAGCCATGACCAAGACGGGCGGCGGATCAATCGTCAATCTCTCGTCGATGCTCGGCCTGATCAGCGTGCCGTTCCCGGGCGTCGAGGGGTACACCGCGTCCAAGCACGGCGTCGTCGGCCTCACAAAGCACTACGCGACAAACTTCGGTCGGCAGGGCGTGCGCGTGAACTGCATCAACCCCGGCTGGATCAAGACGCAGATGACCGACCCTCTCGTCAGCTTCAACCTCACCGATTACATGAACGACAACAGCGCCCTCGGCCGCATGGGCGAGCCCGAAGAGGTAGCCGCCGTCGCCCTCTTCCTCGCCTCCGATGACGCTTCCTTCGTCACCGGCGCCTCCTTCGTAGTAGACGGAGGCTGGACCGCGCGATAGAAGGCTCCGGTAGCGCGGGACTTCAGCCCGCGCGATTCCGTCCGCCGGGTGTTGGATGTTGGGCGTGCTGTGGCATGCCCGTCGCCGTGCAGCCGTGACATCGCTGGCGATAGCGCCGGCTGTCTCCGTCCGGGTCATGGTGAGCAAACCCGAGCATCTTCGTCGATCAGCGCAATTGCTCAATGCGATAGCGCGGCTGCCATGGTTGCTGGCCGCGCAGAGGATCGTGATTCAACGTAGAAATACTCCCCGCGTCCATCGACCAACAGCCATCGCTCGCCGCCAACCTGCTCGAGCCCTATTTCCACGACTTTCACCGAGTTCGATGACAACGACGTCGGCGATGATGGACGCGTCGGCTGCGAATGTGAATCTGGCGAGTGCCATTCTGGGGGTTGGAGTTCGAGCACCGGTTCGGACACCCCTTGGCCTACGGACTGGGCTATGGTTGTCCACCTCGATTCGGCCCGCCACTGTTGCAATGTGGAGGTTGCTGTGCGACGATAGGCGCCACTGGAGGGTTCATGCGCAACATAAGCACGAGGTTTGGCCTGGTCGCGATGCTGGTCGCGGTGGCGCTACTTGCCTTCGTTGCGTCTGGCGACACCGCGCGCGCGATCCCACCGCAGGGATACATCGACAAGTTCGCGGGTGGGTGGAGCGGCACCGGCGCCCCTGCTGCAGAGATCGCGATCAACAAGCCGTCCGCGATCGCCGGTGATCCGTCCGGTGACATGTTCGTTGCGGCCGACATTCGTTGCTTCGTGTACCGAATCACAGGCGGTGTCGTGACGGCGTTCGCGGGCACGGGCGTGTGCGGGTTCTCCGGAGACGGCGGGCCTGCGACGAGTGCACAGATCGGCGCCATCACATCGATCGCCGTCGCACCTTCGGGGGACGTGTACCTCGCGGACGGATGCCGCATCAGGCTCGTCTCCGGCGGCATGATCAGCACGATCGCTGGCTCGGGAGGGTGCACGTTCAATGGCAACACGATCGCGGCGATGTCTGCGGGAATCAGACCGACGGGGATCGCGCTCGAGGCGGACGGTGACCTTCTCATCGCCGACGAAGCGGCTTGTCGCATCCGTCACTTGAGTGGCGGCATCATCACGACTATCGCCGGCAGCGGCAACTGCGTCCTGGCTGGGGGCGGTGGTGACGGCGGGCCGCCGCTGCTCGGGAACATGACACCACATAGTCTCGCGATCGCCGCGAACGGCGACATCTACATGCTGGAGCGGCAGAACTGCGCCCTGCGGCGAATCTCGGGTGGCATCATCACGCGGATCGCTGGTGGACCGCCGTGTGGCAGTGGTGGTGACGGCGGGCCGGCCTTGAGCGCGAGCCTGGCGCAACCCCAGGGCATCAGCCTCGACACTAACGGCGATATCTATTTCGGTGATACGGGTAGTTGCCGCGTCCGCGTGATCAGCGGCGGTGTCATCAACTCTATCGCCGGCTCCGTATGCGATGGACAGGCAGATCCGCAGCAAGCCGGAGACGGCGGGCCCGCAACAGCGGCGAAGATTCACCAGCCGGTGGATGTGATGGTTGAAGGCGGCGGCGTTTACATCGCCGAAAGCAACAACTGTCGCGTGAGAGTCGTGACCGGCGGCACGATCAGTACGTTCGCGGGACGTGGCCGCATCGCGTTTGGCTGTGACTCGGGAGGTGATGGTGGACCTGCGGAGAGTGCGGGCCTGTCGTGCTGTGGAGGCATCGCCGTTGCTCCGAACGGAGATGTGTACATTTCGGAGGTCTTCAACTGCGTGGTGCGCAGAGTTGCTGGCGGGATAATCACCACAGTCGCGGGAAGCGGCACATGTGCGATGTCAACAGACGGCGCCGCCGCGACCACTTCGTTCGGACGGCCGGTCGATATGGCGATTGCGCCGTCCGGCGAGCTGCATATCTTCGAGAGCGTGGACGGCGTTGGTTGTCGTGTCACCCGCGTGTCCGGCGCTGTGTACACGCACGTCGCTGGGGCGGGGGCATGCGGGTACTCAGGTGACAACGGTCCGGCATTGGCGGCTCAGATCGAAAGCGGCTCCCTCGCCATCGATCCCGCGGGCGATGTGTTCATCCGCTCGGGCTCACCGACGTGCCGCATCCGGAAGATCTCGGCAGGGACGATCACGACATTCGCGGGCACGGGCGTCTGCGGATACAACGGCGATGGCGCTGCACCAAGCTCGACACAGCTCGGCTCCGGCGACTTCGCGGTTGATTCCAACGGAGACTTGTATCTGAACGAGGTAGTTGTTGGCACCTCGTCCGTCACCAACTGCCGCGTACGCCGAATCGCAGCGGGCGTCGTGCAAACAATCGGTGGGGACGGCACCTGCATCAACGTTCTGGATGAGGTTGAAGATAACGTCCCTGCCACGACAACTGGCTTTCGGCCAGCTGCTATCGCCGTTCGCAACGGTGAGGTCTTCGTGAGGGACGGCACCTGCCGTATTCGGCGCATTTCGGCGGGCATCGTCCGGACAGTCGCGGGTACGTTCATAATCACTTGCAATGGCAATACAGATAGTGGCAACGGTGGCCCGGCGCTGTATGCGACCGTCGCTGACTACAAGCCGCTCGCAATCGATGCCGCTACCGGCGTGCTGTACCTGGGCGCCGACTATCAGGTTCGCCTCATGACACCGGATGTCGACCTCGATGCCGACGACGTCTTCGACGCCATCGACAACTGCCCGGCGCTGGCGAACACCGACCAGGCGAACAACACGCGCAACTTCATCGATCACAGCCCGCCGTACTCAACGTCTGTAGATGACAAGACCGTGCCTGGATCCGATGCCACAGGCGATCCGTGCGACGCCGACGACGACAATGACGGCGTTTCGGATGCCGACGAAGCCTCGGGTGCGGCGTGCTCCGGTGCGATCACGAACCCGCTCGTGCGTGACACGGACGGCGACCGCTTCCTCGACGGCGCCGAGTGCACGTTGGGCACGGATCCGACCGTGTTCGCCAGCAAGCCAGCTATCACGGCGTGCGGGGCGACGACCGACGTTGACGGCGACAAGCTGAGCGAGCGCATCGAAGTGTGCTTCTACGGTACAGATCCCGGGAACAGCGACAGCGATGGCGATAAAGGATTCGATGGCGCGAAGGATGGGTGCGAGGCGGCATCGCTCAACGGCGACCGCGTCGTCAACGTCGCGGACATGGGCATGCTGGCATCGGCGATTGGCAACGTCATGTTCCGTGTGGTGAGCGTTGACGTCAACAAGGATGGTGCCTGGAATCCCGCCGACCAGGGTCTTGTTGCGAGCTTCATTTCGCCTGCGGGGCAATGTCCGGGGTAACGGCGTCAACCTGCGCTAGGGCACAGGTGTAGACTGGGGCCGGAGGCAGCATGCGAACAAGGTTGTTTGCGACAGCCCTTGTCGGCGTCATCGCGGTGCTTGCAGCCGCGGCTGACGCTGCGGGTCCTGTGTTTGACGTCGCGAGTGTGCGCTACGACGGATCAGCGGCGAACCGAGACAGCCTCCGGCCGGCGATTACGAGCGATGGAAGGTTCGCGGCGTTCTCGTCGCGTGCGTCGAATCTGATCGATGGCGACTCGAACGTCTGCGGAATCGATACGATCATCGGTGCTTGCTCTGACGTGTTCGTACGGGATCGGCTACTCGGTTCCACAACCCGCGCGAGCGTCTCATCGACGGAGGCTCAAGGTAACGCCGAGAGCCTGAACCCGGACATAAGTGACGACGGCAGATTCGTCGCTTTCGATTCACTGGCAATCAACTTCTCAGATGTTGATTTCTCCGGACGCGACGTGTTCGTGCGCGACGTCTATACAGGAACGACGGAACTGATCAGCATCAAAGAGGACGGAACGCCTGGGCAGTCGGGGAGCAGCGGCCCAAGCATCAGCGGAGATGGCCGGTATGTGGCGTTCTTGTCCGACGGCCTGGTGCCACCTGACACCAACGGCGCCACAGACGCATATGTTCGCGACAGGGTGCTCGGGACGACAATGAAATTGAGCGGGGCGAGCGACGGTTCCGAGGGGCACGCCGGAACGCTTTACGTGCGGATTAGCAAAGATGGGCGGTACGCCGTTTTCTCCACGAGCTCGCGGCTGCTCCCGGAGGATCAAGACGCGGATGAAGACGTGTACATCCGCGATCTCGTCGACGGGACGCTTGAACGTATCACCCAGAATTCTAGTGCCAGCAACAGCAAGAACCCGGATGTGAACTCCGACGGGAGCGTGGTTGTGTTCGAATCCTCGTCGAGCAACTTCGGACCCGTCGACACGAATGGTCGAGACGACATCTACGCGTGGAACCGTTCGACGAGTTCTTTCACGTTGATCTCTATCGGCGCAGTGGGAGCACAATCTGATTCGAATAGCTCTCAGCCGGCAGTCAGTGATGACGGTTTGTTCGTGTCGTTCCTGAGCACTGCCTCCAATCTGGTGGCGGGCGACAGTGGCTTTCAATCCCACGTGTACCTACGAGATCTCGCCGGTGGAACGACCGTCAAGGTGAGCCAGCAAGGATCGACCGAGGGAAACGGGTTTAGCCAGCTGCCGGTAATGGGTGCTTCGGGACGTCTCGTTGCGTTCCAGTCGACGGCAACGAATCTCGGGACGCCAAATCCGGCCAGTGGTTCCAGTATTCAGGTCTGGGCTCTCGACTCCGATGACGATGGCTTCGCGCAGGGCCGTGACAATTGTCCGGATGTTGCTAACGCTACCCAGGTCAACACGTCGGGCAACTTCATCGACCAGAGCCCGCCGTACATGGCCACCGTGGACGATAAGACGTGGCCAAACTCGGACGCCGCAGGCGACGCGTGCGATCCCGACGATGACAACGACGGCATGACAGATGCGGACGAGGGCGATGCTGGCACCGAATGTGCGGCGATCACGGATCCCCTTTTTCCCGACAGCGATGGAGACCGATTCCTCGACGGTGTCGAGTGCACGTTGGGCACGGATCCGACTGTGTTCGCGATCAAGCCAGCTATCACGGCGTGCGGGGCGACGACCGATGTCGATGGTGACAAGCTCAGCGAGCGCATCGAGTACTGCTTCTATGGCACCGACCCGAACAACAGCGATAGTGATGGTGATAAGGCGTTCGACGGTGCGAAGGATGGCTGCGAGGCGGCATCCCTCAACGGTGACCGCATCGTCAACGTCGCCGACATGGGAATGCTGGCAGCGGCGATTGGAAACGTCATGTTCCGTGTTGTGAGCGTGGACGTGAACAAGGACGGCGCCTGGAACCCCGCCGACCAGGGTCTCGTCGCCAGCTTCATCTCACCTGCGGGACAGTGCCCTGGTTGACGGAGTGGCATACCGGCTAGCGCCGCTGCCGGTCTACAATGCGGCGCTCGCATTCCCGCATGTAGATCGGGCCGGTCCAACATGAACGCATCCGTACGCGCGCGAGTCTTCGGCTTTGGAGCAGTCTGCGCGGCTGCGATCGCCGTCGTCCTCACCACCGGATCGCTGCCCGCGGGCACGGCGCCTAGCGGCGCATTCGCTTCTGGCGAGACGTGCACGCCCGCGCGGCCGCACGCGTCCGGCACGACGGTAAAGTCGGTCGTCACTATCGACGGCTCGCGCTCATATCGGCTGCATGTGCCACCGTCGTACACGGGCTCGAGTCCCATGCCCGTCGTCATTAGCTCGCACGGAGCTGGATCCAACGCGCTGGAGCAAGAGGTGTACAGCGCCTTCTCGACGAAGTCTGACGCGGAGGGCTTTATCGTCGCATATCCGCAGGGTCTCGCCCCCGGAGGATCGACGTTCTTCAATGCGTGGCAGCTCGCATCCGTCGATGACGTGGGCTACATCACGGCACTGCTCAACAGCGTCGAGTCTCAGCTCTGCACCGACCGCAGCCGCGTGTACGCGACGGGCATCTCGAACGGCGGCATGCTGTCCGTCCGGCTCGCTTGCAGCATGTCGAGCCGCATCGCAGCGATCGCGCCCGTTGCGGGTTCGTACTTCCCGCCGATGGCGTTGAACCTCAATGCTGCAGAGACGTGCCCCGATACACGCGCCGTCCCTGTCATCGCCTTCCACGGCACCGCCGACGACACCGTGCCGTACCCCGGCGGCCAACCGGCGAACTTCTTCGTGAACTACCGCTTGCCGCAAGACGACACGACGCCGGACGAGGACATACTCGCCGATTGGGCAGCCCACAATGGCTGCGCCGGTGCTCGCCAGGAAACGCAGATCGATACTGAGGTCGCACTCATCGAGTACGGCTCGTGCGTCGATGGCGCGACCGTCCAGTTGTACAGGGTCGATCCCGGTGGTCACACGTGGCCGGGTTCATTCGATGTCCCGAGCCTCGGATACACGACGCAGCAGATCGACGCGACGGATCTCATCTGGACGTTCTTCACTGGCTTCACCGTGCCGGATGCCGATGTGGATCTCGTGCCGGACATCGTCGACAACTGCCCGGGCGATGCCAACTTCCCGCAGGCAAACAACGATCGTAACTTCATCGATCACAGCCCGCCGTACAACGCGAACGTCGACGACAAAACTGTGCCGATGTCTGACCTGCCTGGCGATGCCTGCGACACCGACGACGACAACGACGGCCTCACCGATAGCGACGAAGCCACCGGAGCCTCATGCTCAGCGATTGCTACGAACCAGCTCCTTGCCGACACAGATGGCGATCGCTTCATCGACGGCGCGGAGTGCAGTCTCGGCAGCGACCCGACGTCACCAGCCAGCACGCCCGCGATCGCAGCTTGTGGACCGACGACCGACACCGACGGCGACAAGCTTTCGGATCGAATCGAGACGTGCTCTTACGGCACGCTTGTCAACAGCACCGACAGCGACGGCGACAAGGCGCTTGACGGAGCAAGAGACGGCTGCGAGGCGGCATCCCTCAATGGGGACCGCATCGTGAACGTCGCCGACATGGGCATGCTCGCGACGGCAATCTCGAACATCTCATTCCGCGTCGTCAGCGTCGATGTGAACAAGGACGGCGTCTGGAACCCCGCCGACCAGGGGCTGCTGGCAAGCTTCATCTCGCCGTCAGGTCAGTGCCCGGGCTGAGTTGCCTTCGTGTGTTCAGTTGACAGGCTGTCCATTACAGCGCATACTCGACTTCACTCCCGCAGTGAGCCATCAACGGTGGTTCCATGACTGACGCTTGGTTTCGCGCAACAAAGGTCACGCTGCTTGTCCTCGGCGCTATCGCCGTGTGCCTCGCTGCCGCTGCGTCGCCAGGCCCGCCGTCGGCCTTTGCCGCGACCTTTACGGTCAACAGCACTGCTGACACCTACGATGGCGTCTGTGACGGCACGAACTGCACGCTTCGTGAGTCGATCACCGCGGCGAACGCGAATGTCGGGCTCGACACGATTTCATTCAACATCACGGCCGGCCCTGGCACGCTCAAGACGATCACGATTGCCAGTGAGCTACCGGACGTCACGGATCCCGTCATCCTCGACGGAACGACCCAGCCCGGGTTTACGTCGATCCCCGTGGTCCGCGTTCGTGCTAGCGCTCCCATTGGTTCAGACGGAATCGTGCTTAACGGCGGCGCTTCTGGCTCGACCGTCCGCGGCCTCTCGCTCACAAACTTCGTGCTCGGCGATCCGCTGTGGCTCGACGGAGTTACTGGCGTCACGGTCGAAGGAAACTACATCGGCTTGTACGACGCCGGCGCGGGCGCTGTCGCCGAAGTAAACGGATCGGGGATCGTCGCGAGCGCCGGTGGAAGCCATCGCATCACATCGAATGTCGTGAACTCGTACAGCACGTGCGTTTCCCTCGTCGACTCGAACGGAAACATCGTGAGAAGAAATATTCTCGGCCTCTCGCCATCAGGAGCACCGCTTGGTGGATGTGGTGAGAACGGTGTCAATCCCGGATTTGGGATCGGCATTGTTGGGACAGATAACATCATCGGTGGCCCTGCCGATGACGGCAATCTCATAGCACTTGCAAACGAAACATTCGTCGGGTTCGAGATATATGGCGGCGTGGGCATTGCCGTCGCAGGCAGTCTTAGTGCGCGAAACAGGATTCGCGGCAACTCCGTCCTCGCAAACGACCGTCTCGGCATCGACCTCGGAAATACGAACGGCACATTTGGCCCGCTCATGGACGGCCTGACAGCAAATGATGCGATGGATGCAGACGCAGGCGCGAACGGCCTGCAGAACTACCCGACGTTATCGACCGCACGCGTATACGGAAGCAGTACGGTCCTCATCGGTGCGCTGCATTCGGTGCCGAATCAGCAGTTCGCGATCGACTTCTACCACGCCGTGTCGGGCTGCGATCCATCGGCGCACGGCGAGGGCGACGAATATGGCGGCTCCATCGTCGTAACCACTGATGGCGCCGGAGATGCGTCGTTCACTGCCACGATGCCGGGATCCGTGTACTTCACGAGCTGGGTGGCTACGGCGACTGATGCACTCGGCAACACGTCCGAGTTCTCGGAGTGCCGTTTCGTGCTCGCTCCGTTCGTCTGTGTGGACGATGTCGACTGCGACACCGTCCTCGATGCCACAGACAACTGTCTTGACATGTACAACCCGGATCAACTCACCAGCGACCGAAACTTCATCGATCACTCACCGCCGTATATGGCTTCAGTCGACGACAAGACGCGTGCCCGCTCAGACGCTCTCGGCGACGTCTGCGATCCGGATGATGACAATGACGGACTGGTCGACGGTGCTGAGTTCGATGGATGCAACGGCTCAGGCGCGTTGAGTGCGATCAGTGCTGATACTGACGCCGACCGTTTCCTCGATGGTGTCGAGTGCACCTTGAGCACGGATCCCACTTCGTTTGTAAGTAAGCCCGCCGTAACAGCGTGCGGGTCGACGGCGGATGTCGACGGCGACAAGCTCACAGAGCGCATCGAGGTGTGCTTCTACGGCACGGATCCGGCCAACGGCGATACTGATGGCGACAAAGCGACGGATGGAGCGAAGGACGGCTGCGAAGCGGCGTCCCTCAACGGCGACCGCATCGTGAACGTCGCCGACATGGGCATGCTGGCGACGGCGATCTCGAATCCTGCGTTCCGTGTTGTCAGCGTCGATGTGAACAAGGACGGCGTCTGGAATCCCGCCGATCAGGGTCTTGTCGCCAGCTTTATATCGCCGGCGGGGCAGTGCCCCGGGTAGGATCTGACAGTCGAGCCCCAACCGGATCCATTGGGAGCACGAAGGGAGGAGCGCCAACGACGCTCCTCCCTTAGATTTATGCGGAGCGGAGGCGGTTCCATTCGTCTGTTCGGAGGTCGCCCCGAGAGACCATCCAGGCGATCGTCGTTTGGACAGCGGCGAGCGTGACGTCGAGGCCACCGGCGATATCCGCGATCGTAAGGGCTCCGGCTGCCTCGAGGAGCTCGCGGACATCGATGGGAGCCACGCCTCGCGGCTCGCCGACCTTGCTGGCTTCGCTTGGAGGCCGCATCGTGAAAACGGCGGGGTGCATGTAGACCGGTGTTTCTGCGTAGCATGTCGCGTTCATCTCGTCATCCCCTTTTGCTTGTGTTCGGCTGTGCTCGTCTCATCTGGGCTCAGTATCGGCCCCCACCGGCACGCCTCGAATCGGCCCTCTGCCTCACCCGTCTGAGGGAGTTCGACTGACCCTCCACCTCCGTCTGAAGGCGGAGAGGACTGTTCTTGACGCCAGAATTGCCGTCAGCGAAGCGCGTGATACGATCCAGCCCACACCGTCAGCGGCAGGGGTCACACCATGTTCCGCATTCTCTCGAAGCGCATCCTCCCGGCCCTCACGCTCGCCGCGCTTTGCGCAGCCGTGATCGCTATCGCCTCGGCCGAGAACATCGACCCCCAAAACGACAACTCACAGTTCGCCTGGGGTGAAAACGTCGGCTGGATCAACGCTGAGCCCAGCGCGACCGGCAACCCTGGCATGCAGGTCTCAGGCACCAAGATCACCGGCTACATGTACGGCGAGAACATCGGCTGGATCAACCTCCACTGTGAGAACAACGCGACCTGCGGCACGGCCCAGTACGGCGTAACAAACGACAATCTCGGCAACCTGGGCGGCTATGCATGGGGCGAGAATGCCGGCTGGATCTCGTTCTGTGATCAGAACACGCCCGGCACGTGCAACGTTGGTGGCGCTTCGACATACCGCGTAACGATCGATCCAAACACGGGCATCTTTTCTGGCTACGCATGGGGCGAGAACATCGGCTGGATATCGTTCTCGGACACAACGCCCGTTGCCTACAAGGTGCAGTTCACCGATGGCGACGCCGTTGGTGGTGCGACCGATAACTGTGACTTCGACGCCAACCCGGCGCAGACGAACACCGACGCCGCGCCGATTCCGCTGTCGGGCAGCCCGAACGACAACACGATCGCAAACAGCGACATTTTCGGCGACACGTGCGATCTCGACGACGACAACGACACTATTGTCGACACAGCTGAAGCAGCCGGCTGCAACGCCAGCGGCGCGCTCCAGTCGCTCCTCGCGGATACCGATGGCGATCGCGTGCGCGACGCCGCTGAGTGCGCTCTGGGCACGAACCCCAACAACTTCTCGAGCAAGCCACCCGCGTTTCCTCCCGGTGATTCTGATGGTGACGGACTGACGAGCGCATTCGAGGGCATCATCGGCTCGAATCCCAATGACAACGATTCGGATGATGACGGCATCCTCGATGGGTTCGAGTACAAGGGTTACTCGACGTCACCGACGACCGTCAACACAGACGGTGACAACTGTGACGACAACGTCGAGGTAGCGTCCGTTGACACGAACACGGTCGTCAACTCGAACGACCTGTTGATCGTCGCGCTCAATTTTACGCTTACCGACCGGTTCAATCCCGACATCGACAAGAACGGTACTGTGAACTCAAACGATTTGCTGATCGTTGCGCTGAACTTCCTCGAGAGCTGTGTCATTCCGTAGTGGCGGCGTCCGCCGGGCTACCGTCTCCGCTGCTTCGTGGCTATCCTTCGCCTATTCACCCGTGTGAGATTCTCCGTTCCGGGGCTGCATGATGGACTACGACCTGATCGTCGTCGGCGCAGGCGCTGGTGGCGCTCCCGTAGCTGCGAGGGCTAGCGAAGATCCGCGTATCCGCGTGCTGCTCATCGAGTCCGGGCCCGACTATCCGAACGTCGAGGCGCTCCCGGAAGACCTTCGTAACGTCAACCACGGCTCGTTCTTCGACCACGACTGGAAGCTGCGATACCAGCCCAGCGCCACGAGTCGCACATCGTTGTTTGCACGCGGGCGCGTCACCGGCGGCTCGTCCGCCGTGAACACCGCCATCGCGCTGCGCGGCTATCCCGCTGACTACGACGAGTGGGCAGGGCGTGGCTTGCCGTCGTGGTCATGGGAGAAGGTGCTGCCGTACTTCATCCGTCTCGAGACGGATCTTGATCGCGACGACCCGTGGCACGGCAAATCAGGCCCGGTTCCCATCCGCCGCCACCCGCGCGACGAGCTCGTTCCGTTCCAGGCCGCCTTTCTCGATGCATGTGCCGAGCTTGGGTATCCAGCCACTGACGATCACAATGCGCCGGACTCGCAGGGCGCCGGTCCGCATCCGATGAACAAGCGCGGGACGCTCCGCATCAGCACCGCCATCGCCTATCTCGCACCCGCCCGCGATCGTCCGAACCTGACGATCCTGCCCGACACGGACGTCGCGCGTGTCATCGTAGAGAATGGTGTTGCCACAGGCGTTGAAGTTCGTGCCCGCGATGGACGAACGCAAACCATCACCGCCCGACAGGTCGTGCTGTCGTGCGGCGCCATACACACGCCGGCCGTTCTCGTGCGCAGCGGCATTGGGCCGAAGTCAGTGCTGGAGAAACTTGGCGTCGCCGAAACGAAGATTCTGGAAGGTGTCGGGCGCAATCTCATGGACCACCCTGCCATCGCGCCCACCGTCATACCAAAGGCCGGCGTCGCCGATTGGGATCAGCCCGTCATCCAGACGACGATGTACTACACGACGCCGGGTGGCGACTTCAACGACATGCAGCTTGAACCGCTGTCATTCATGCACATCAAGACGGACGCGCCGATCCTCATGGGGCTCGCCGCGTGCGTGTTTAAATCATACTCACGCGGCGAACTGCGCTTTGAAAGCGCTGACGTCGATGCGCGCCCGCAGCTATACATGAACTACTTCAGCGACGAACGAGATCTGGTCAAGATCAAGGACGGCATACGCCGTGCGATGGAGATCCTGAGTACGCGCGCCATCGCCGCGGTCAGCGATGGCATCGCCCGCCCCACCGCGAATGAACTCGACGACGCTGACCACATCGACGCGTGGATCCGCCGCAACAGCGGCACAGGCGCCCACCCGGCCTGCACAGCGATGATGGGCGCCGCCGATGATCCGATGGCTGTCTGCGACGACCACGCTCGCGTTCGCGGCATCACCAACCTCCGCATTGCCGACGCGTCGCTCATGCCCGTCGTCCCGCGCGTCAACACCAACATCCCGACGATCATGATCGGCGAGCGTGTGAGCGATTGGGTGAAGCAGGATCTGGCCTAGTCGCCAGCCACTGGCGCACCGAACGTCAGGACGCGGCCATCGTAGTCCTTGATGCGGAATTCACGGATACCGTAGAACTGTGTCTCCGGTTCTAGGAGTATGCGTGCGCCACCAGCCTTCGCATGCGCGAACAGGGGCTCGACGTCGTCAGCCCAGAAGTAGGCGTCGCTGGAGTACTCCTTGAAGTCGTGGTTCGACGACACGCCATGCCCTCGCTCGACCGTCTTGCCGAGCATCAAGCGCTGACCATCCCGTTCCAGGATTACAAAGACTGGCTCACCCAATGAGGCTGTGTCGTGCTCGAAGCCTCCGACGTGATTGCCGTCGGCGTCATGCTCGTGCGGACCATGGTCTTCGCGGAAGTACTCACCGATCCCGAAGCCCAGGACGTCGCGGTACCACTCCGCCGTCTTGGCGATATCGTCGACGAGAAACATCGGCGCGACCGCCGTCAGCTTTGTGCGTGCCTTCGTCGTTGTGGTCATGTTCATCTTCCTTTCCCATGCTCGGAGATCGATTCCCGGACGCGGCTCGCCCTCGACCGGACGGCCCCGCCACTGGGCCAGCGTTTGGCGGCCGGTCACTTCCAGCTTTCCGATGATGTTCGCGACGTGATACTTCACCGTGTCGATCCGGCAGCGGCGGAGTTGCGCGATCTCCGCGTTGGTCATGCCATCGCGGATGTGAAGCAGGATGGCCCACTCGACCGGAGTAAGAACGTCAGGGTGCCGGGGCCTCCCGGGTGGCCGCTTGATTCTGCTCGACATGCTGCCATGGTACGACGAATGCATCCGAGATTACCTCCCCCCAGGACAGCCCTGCCGACGGCGCGACTGGCTCGATACGCTACATCCCGAGCAAACATCGATGCAGTCGAGGCCGAGTGGTGGACGACAACATGGCCGAAGCACCGGCCCGCTTCCGAATACGGACGGGCGCCCCACACGACGCGCCGATGCTGCGCGAACTTGGAACGCGCATCTTCGTCGACACGTTCGGCGAGGCGAACACGCAGGAGAACATGGAGGCGTATCTCGCCTCAGCCTTCTCGCTGCCACAGGTACAGCGCGAAGTCAACGACGCTTCATCCACGGTGCTCATTTGCGAGATCGCGGGCGTGCCCATCGGCTATGCGCGGCTACGCTCTGGCCCTGCGCCTGCGGAGGTCATCGGCAAACGCCCGCTCGAACTGGTGCGGCTGTATGTCGATCGCGCGTACCACGGACGCGGCGTCGCGGCGGCAATGATGCAGCGCTGCATCGACGCTGCGCGCGAGGGTGGACACGATGTCCTGTGGCTCGGCGTGTGGGAGCACAATCCACGCGCCCAGGCGTTCTATCGGAAGTGGGAGTTCAAGATGGTAGGAACGCAAATGTTTCATCTCGGCGACGACGAACAGACGGATTGGGTGATGTCGCGCGTGATCTAATCGACGGCCGGCGTTGGTGAGCCGTCGCGCGCAGAACCGTCGACGACAGTGATCTTGGCCTTCATCGATGGATGGAACTCGCAATAGTAGGCGTACTCGCCGGGTTCGTTCAGGACGATGGTCTCGCTGTCGCCCTTGTTGAGGTCGCCCGTCTCCCAGTCAGCGTCCTTCGCCTTTGCGTCGTGCAGCGCGCCGTCTTCGTTTGTGAACGTGATTGCGGCGCCTGCGGGCACCTCCAGATTCCCGGGCTTGTACGATGTGTCCTTCATGACGATGTTCTCGGCGGCGCCACCGATCGTCGGAGGATCGCCAGACGTGTCCTTGGCGCCTCCGCAGGCAGCAGCGGCAAGGGAGAGGAAGGCACTTGCGGCCGCGGCCGTTGTGCCTCGATAAGAGATTGCGAATTTCATCACAATCAGTCTACCGAACTACCTCGGAAGCACGTGGGCCATCTGTGCCTGAACGTGCCCAAAAACCTATGCGAGCAGCGCTGTCAGCTTCTTGGGCGCCGTCATCCGGTAACTGTCCCGCGCCAGATCCTCGACCAACGCCCAGTCGAGCGGCTTCACGTCGAGCACGAATCCGATCCAGCCCTTCGGCCCGACATACGGCGGGCGGTAAAACCGCTCCGGGTCGCTGCCGACGAGGATCTCCTGCGCGCCAGGCGGCGCCTTGCACCAGATCGAGGTGCCCGTGACTTTGCCTCGCTCGTCATGATCCTCGTGATACATCACGAAGATCTTGTCGCGCACGCGAAAGGTTGGCGTCGTGTGCCCGCCGAAGACCTGCTCCGTCGCCTCCGGCAGAGCGAGACAGATCTTGCGCAGTTTGTCGAGCGTCGTCTTGGCTGCCACTAGCCTTGCCCCGGCGCTGGTTGCCAGAGATTGAAGCGCATCCCCTGGTCATCTTTGCACGCCGCGCTCGTGCCGCTGGCGCTCTCCGACGGTTCTTCGGCGCTGCCACCGAGGTCTCGCACCTTCGCGATATTCCCAGCAATGTCCAGTGTCTTGAACCAGACCTCCGGCGCGTTGCCGTCCGCGCGCATGAGCCCGCACGCCGGATCGCTGTCCTTCACGTGGGCGTACGTCTCGCTCACCTCGGCGAACTGCCACCCAAACACGCCGGAGTAGAACGCTGTAGCAGCAGCGATCTCGCGCACCGGCTGCGTCCAGTAGCGGATCGTGCCCGTGCCATCTGCGCTGCCGCCTTCGCCTTCGTCGAACTCAGGACGCATGTTACCGACGCTGAAGGCGCTGCCATCCGGATCTTTGCAGTCGGCCGACCACCCTGACGGGCTCACGATCACGTCCGTCGACTCGCCACCCAGCTCGCGGATGCGGGTGACGGAAGCATCGACGTCGTCGACGCGCAGCCACAGCTTCGCGTCGACGGCAGACTGCTGTTCGTGGATACCACCGTATGGATCGCCGATGTTGAGCACGTGGCCTCCGTCTTCGCCGAATTGCCACCCGAGCAGTTCACCGAAGAACTGCTTGGCACGTGCAAGCTCCGGCGTCGGGAACGTGAAGTAGTACAGCTCACCTTGCATCGATGTTGCTCCCTGAGGCGACGGTCGCGCCCATGTCCGCCGGATTGAAGTCTGGATTTGGCTGCATCAGGTTCCAGCGAAACCCGAACGGATCCTTCAGCCAACCGCCCCGCCCGAACGGCGCCTCGGATATCGGCCGCGCGACGGTGGCCCCCGCGTCGATGGCACGCTGCCATCCTGCATCGATGTCATCCATCTCCAGCACGAACGCGCAGCCGGATCCGCCCAGTGTCTTCGGCGAGATCGCATCGTGATCGGCGAACTCGTCCGAGAGGTAAAGAACGCCGTCGCCGATCTCGACCTCCGCGTGTCCGATGCGCCCCTCCGTGTCGATGCGATACCGCTCCTTCGCGCCGAACGCGTTCTTGTAGAACTCGATCGCCGCCGCTGCATCGTGCGCGGTGATGTACGCCGTCAATGATCCAAACGTTGCCATGCGTCCTCCGTCAGCCTCTCGCCTCAACCTGCGAGACTTTCGCAGGCCTTTGTGGATCAGCCCTCAGCCAACCCAGGCCCATACGTCCCGAAGCTCCAGTAGTAGCCCTCCGAATCCACGGCGCTGTACTCGCGCGAGCCGTAGTCGGTGGGTTCCACGTCGCGGAGGATGTTCGCGCCTGCTGCAGACGCGCGCGCGTGGTGCGCATCGACGTCAGGGACGTACACATACAGCCCCTGCTCGACGCCTTCGATGCCGGTTGGCCGGTAGCCACGTGTCTTCGGGCTCTTCCCGGTGCCGACCATGATCATCCCGTCGCCGAGCCGGAGTTGTGCATGTGCAATCGCGTCGCCCTCGCCGGGGACGACCATCATCTGTTCGAACCCGAACGTCTCGCACAGCCAGTCGATCGCTGTGCGGCAGTCCTCGTAGCGCATAAACGGATAGATGAACGCCTGAGCCATAGCAGCACCTCTCACGGCGATCCTACGGCATCGCGGACACGCCGTCTTGGACGGAAGTTACCTGATTCAGGAGGACGGGCGCCCTCGCCCGTCGCTGCGGTGCGGGGCACGGTCGCCCGTCGATGCGGTGCCGGAGCGCGGGCTGTTAGCCTCCGGCGCGTGCTTTCAGCGCAGCAATCGCCGCGTCTTTGCGGAGGAGTTGTGCTTCCTCAAGTGGCGTCGCGAGCTGGTCGATCCTGGTACGGGCCTGCGGATCGACGCCAAACGCGAGCAGCATCTTGATCGCGGCTACGTCGTCGAGTGAAGCCGCCGTATGCAGCGGCGTGTAGTCATTCACCCCACGCTGCGTGATGTCGGCGCCGGCTTCGAGGAGCAGAAGTAACGTCTCATGGCGGTCCGCGCGCGGACTCGTCAGCGCCGCGATCAAGGACGGGAATCCGTCGAGACATTCGTAGTTCACGTCACCACCGGCAGCGATCAGTTCGCGCAGGAACGCCGGCGTACAGCGCCCAATCGCGAGCTGCATCACGTTGTCGCCGGTGTACGCGTCAACCGCGCCCGCCAGCGTCGCAGGTGCACCCAATGCCTCACGCACCTCGATCATGTCGCCGGCGTCGAGGGCATCGCACAGGCGCATGTGGGCGCGCATCTCATCCGTGATCGTCATGCCTAGATCATCGGCGCCATCAGCCGGACCTGCAACCTGCGGCGTCACGTCATTCTGAGCGCAGCGAAGAATCTCCGCAGGCCTGCACCGTAAGCACCATGGGATAGCGGCTTCTGGGTGATGACATCCTCGCGCTTGCGCATGTGGCTGTCATAGCATCAGCAGCAAGATTTCTTCGCTTGCGCTCAGAATGACACTCGGCCGCTCACCCGTCCGAGAGCCCGGGCCGGTCGGCCAGCTTCAGCGATAGATACTCGCTCGGCGTGACGCCGGCGAACTCGCGGAAGTCGCGGTTGAAGTGCGCCTGGTCGTAGTAGCCGCAGCTCATCGCCAGCTCCGTCCAGCGGCGTTCGTCGCCTCTCTCCATCGCATCGATCGCCCGCGAGAACCGCGTGATGCGCGCGATCTGCTTCGGTGGCATGCCGATGTACTCGCGGAACTGCGCCGCCAGATGCTTGCGGCTCCAGCCGATTTGCTCGGCAAGCTCCCTGACGCTCACCTGGCCACCGCTCTCCGCGATCATCTGCCACGCCCACACCACGGCTGGCGATGCCGGCTTCGCGTGGGACAACCGCCGCGCGATAAACGCATCGATCGCGTTGAAGCGCGTCTCCCAGTCCGGCGCCATATGCATGACTTCGATCAGGTCGCGCGCCGCCACGCCGAAGATGTCCTCGGCGTCAGCCGGCGTGTTCACAAGCTCGTGCATCGACATGCCGGCCATCAAGTACGCGCCGATGGGCGTAAAGTTGATCTGCACACCATGCGAGACACCGCGCGAGTGCGTCACGGCGTACCGATCATGCAGCCCGGCGAAGAACCCCTGTGGGCCGGGCTCCAGCATTTCTGGCCGCGTCGGGTCAGGATGCGACAGCGGCTCGCCGATGTTAATGATGAACGGCGAGATGCCACCGGGCAGATGGCGGCTGCGCGCCTCCTCGTTTCTGATGTCGCTGTAGCCCCAGTAGGCTTCGGCGACGTGTGGCAGGAGGGACGGATGTGGCTCGCGCCGAATGTTCTCCCACCGCTCGCCGTTGGTTCCGCCGGAGTCGTACGTGATGGGAAGCTGCATCTGCATTGGACAAGGGTGGATCGCGAGCGCCGTCCCCCGCAAGCGGATCCCGCCGCCATGTGTCAGCAATGCTGCGCGACTGTCAACGCGCCAGCTCAGGCTGGAGAGCATTCCTTCAGGAAGTCGATGATCGCCGCCTTCAACTCCGGTTTGGCGACGGCGCTCAGGTGGTCGCCGGGTACTTTCACGTACTTCGAGCCGGGGATCGCGGCCGCGAGCTTGTCGCCAGAACCGACGAGCGCGTCCTGCTCGCCAACGATGATGAGAACAGGCAGTTTCGTCTCGCCGAGCCCTGTGTTGCCCGACCAGTTGCGCGGCGCCCGCTGCATCGCCGCGAGTGCCTCCAGGTCGTTGCCCGTGCGCTCGGCATAGATGCGGAAGTTGCGTGCCTGCTCCGTCCGCGCGGAACCGTCGGGCGAATCCATCGCGTCGGCGAGTTCACTGCTGCGGGCGGGATTGTTCCAACCGGTGACGATGGCGTCACCGATGCCGGCGAGAATCACGGTGGTGAAGCGCTCGGGACGCGTCGTCATAAGCGCGGACGAGATGAAGCCGCCCATCGAGTATCCCATGAGGTCGGCCTTCTCGATGCCGAGGTGATCCATCAGGCCGATGACGTCATCCTGCATCGCGCTGCCTGCATAGGCCGCTGAGTCGTGCGGCTTGCCGCTCTTGCCGAAGCCGCGCACATCGAGTGCGATCACCTTCCGGCCAGCGGCGACGAGCGCGTCGATGATGCCGGGGCCGCGCCAGTTCAGGTCGATGCTCGCCGCGAACCCGTGCACGAGCACGATCGGCGGGCCGTCGCCATCGATGGTGTAGTTGATGTGGACGCCGTTGGAGTTGAAGGTAGGCATGGGATGCTCCTAGCGGGGATGCTTGTGAACACCGGGATTGTACGTGCAGGACGGAGCGCGGCCAACGAGTCACATGGACCGAGCTCGCGCGAAACGCGAATGGTGATGTTTCACGTGAAACATGCATCGCATGCGCTGATCTGTTTCGGGAGAGTGCCACGCGGCGCTTGAAGATCGGCGGACTGGTTAAGCCGCGGGCGTGCGCGTGATGGTTAGAGGGCCGTATTCGGCGATGACGCCCTGGCCGTGGCAGCTTACGCTCTTGCCGTTCTGGATGTCCTTCTCCGTCATGATGCCCAGCGCGGCGATCATCGACTCCATCCGTGGCACGTTGACCTCGCGGTTGACGAGTTCGCCTTCTACACAGAAGAGCAGTTCCGCCGCGGCCTGGTCGTACGTGATCTTGTAGCGGTGCGTGACCTTCTCGCCCTTCGGCAGCGGCTTCTCGTTGAAGAGCCCGAAGTACTTCGGGCCGTCGCCAGCCGGCACAGCGGCGCCGGGGAACGGCAGGCGCGCGTACACCGTCGCGTAGCACTCGTTCGACTGGAAGAAGTCGATCGCGAGGCCCTGCGTCAGGTCGAGCAGGTTGAACGAGACGTAGCCGTCGTAGAAGTCGTTGGCGACGCCGTTCACCTTCTCGCAGCGCAGGTCCAGCTCGAACGAGAGCTGCCCGCCCTCTGGCACAGTGAACGTCTCGCGCGAGAAGTACATGTGATGCGCGTTGTCGAAGAATTGGACGTAGTCGTGCCCGCGCGTCAGCGGATTGACCGCGACGCGCAGGGTGCCGTTCTGGACGAGGATGATCGCGTTTGGCTCGCGGAACTCCCATCCAGGGAAGCCGCCGATGACCCATTTGGCGTCAGGCTTCAGCAGGTCGGCATAGTCGCCGTACGTGGTGGTCTCGGCGCGCTGTTCGATGTCGGTGGTCATGTCGGCAGTCTCCGATTGTGATGTGATGCACACACAGGCTACCAACGCTAGGGCGCGAGCAGGCAGGGCCAATGCGCCTATGCATGAATGAGCTGTGCCCTCGGGACGAGGAACACCCGCTCCTCTCTCACCTAAGCTACGCGCGAGCTTGTGTCATGCTGCACAACTATGACGCAACTCGAGGCCGTCCTGGCGAAGTTCAGCATTGGCGAGGAGGAGCTTCTGGGCGCCGGTGGCGAGTCGCGCGTCTATACCCTGGGCGACGATCTCGTGCTACGCGTGTACCACGGTTCCGCGGGGGGCACGATCAAAGAACGAAAGGCGCTCCTCACGGCGCTGCCGCGCGACGCCGTGCCGTTTGCACTTCCTGAAATCGTCGATCACGGAACCGCCGGCGGCGTTTCCTACACGGTCGAGCGCCGCCTGGGTGGCCGCCCGCTGGGTGCCGTACTCGCAAACCTCCACGGCGATGCTCGCGCGAATGCGTGGCGTAACTACCTCGACGCTGCCGCCGCGGTCGCCCACCTGACGATCGACGGCAACGAGTTCGGCGAGACCGTTGGTTGGGGCGACACACCCTTGCGCAAGCGATCCTGGACCGCCTTTCTCCTGGCGTGCATGGATCGCGGCCTGCGGCGCGACGCTCTCACCCGCGACGTCCCCGGCTTCGAGGTTGCGCTCGACCGTATCCGGCGCCGTATCGTCGCGCTGGGTGAGCCGGCCGAACGCGTGCTTGTCCACGGAGACTTCCATCCGCACAACGTGATGGTGGATGAAGACGGCCGGGTCACGGGCGTGATCGACTTCGGCGGTAATACGCTCCTGGGCGATCACCGCATGGATCTGGCGAGCGCCGTGATCTACGCCGCGAACCCGGTGTTATCGGACGTTGATGAGTGGGACGCTGGCTTCGTGATGGACGAAGTTTGTCGACGGTACGGCGCTGGATTCTCCGATGTGGTGGAGGCTTACCGAGGCTACTACTCTATTCACTTCTCTGGTGGTTCTCGGGACTACCTGCTGTGCGTCCAAACACTGCGCGCGATTGCCGCCTAGCGCGCGGGCAAAAGAAAACGTCCGCCTGAAAGCGGACGCTGCCTCAATGCGCCAGATGGCTCGGAACACTTGTGTGATTCTGGCTCGCCGCGCGAGCTTGGCAATGAACCTACCCCCCGTTTCCGAAGGGCCGCCCTGTTCTTCCCTGGCGCGACACCAGACTACCAAGAATCGGGCCATTCTGCGACCCGAGCCTAGTGGTCGTGGTCGTCGTCATCATCATCATCCTCGGCCGCCGCCGTGCGGGGGACGAGCGGTGTCGGGCGGTCTTCGTTCTTGCGTCGAGCGCGCGACGGCAGCGCGTCGATCGTCTTACGCAGGCGCTCGACGTCATCGGCCTTGTCGGCCGTCACGATAACGATGTTCGTGTCGCGCAGCGCCTGTAGTTCGATGGCGGAGATGTCGCCCTTTACGCGCGCGAGCAGCGGTTTGCGAGTCATCCCGAAGACGCGCCGCAGTTCGATCTGACGGCGGACGGTGAGCGCGCCGTCGATGGCGCCGATGTCGATCGCGTCGAGCTGGAACGACTCCAGCGTGCGAACATCGTTGTCCTCGAGGTCCTTGGGCAGTGTCAGCACATAGCCAATGTCCTCATCGAGTAGCGCCGTCGCCGACGCGTCGTTCGGGTCGAAGACAACGAAGTCGAAGCCCCCTTCGCGAAAGGCCTTCGCCTCATCATCAGCTTTGCCGGCGATAATGGCGCCGAGGATCGCGCCGGTAACGTCCTTGCCCGATTCCGGCTTCGCGCTCGTCAAGATGACAACGTCGGCGCCGCGCTTCTGCATCTCAGCGCCGTCCTTCGCGTCCTTCGCGACGCCCGCTAGCACCATCGTCGATTCTGCGGCGGCCTTCGAGGATCCGAAACCGAGGGGCTGCGAGGCTAGCTGGGTGACTTTCTTGATCTTGTCTGCAAGTTTGCTCATGCAGACAGGGTATCTGGGGCGGGCGGGAGATAGAAGATGGAGGGTGGAAGATGGACGATGGCGGCCTACGTGGCTTCCGGCTCGACCGCGGCGTCCAGGATCACTTCGTCTTCGTACGGCGCTGGTTCGCGGACCTTGAACGCGACGAGCGCCGCCACGCCGAGCAGCATGCAGCCGACGACGACGAAGGCAGCATGTATCCCGAACTGCTGCGCCGTGAGCCCGCCGAGCAGTGGCGCAATCGCGAACGACAGAGCGTTGGCGCTGCCGACTAGACCGAATGCCGACCCCTGCTTGTCCCGCGGGGCCGTCGCGCCGATGAGCGCGTTGACGACGGGGATCATCGCGCCGCTGAAGATGCCGACGAGGGCCATGAGCAACATCAGCGGTAGCAGCGAGTCCGCGATCGAGACGAGCATGTATCCGATGCCCGCGCCGATGATCGCGCCCGTGAGCGCGAGCTTATAGCCCGTGCGCGACGAGACGCGATCGACGCCGACTGCTGCGATCGCACTGGTCAGCGCTATCGCCGCGAAGACGAGGCCGGCTTCTCTCGCGCCGCCGCTGTTCGGAAATGACTCGACCAACAGCGGGATCAGGGGTCGGATGAAGACGGCGGCCGAACTGACGAGAAACATGACGGTGATGAGGAGCAGCATCGTCGGGACGCGCATCACCGATTTGAGATTCCCGATGTACGACACGCGTTCACCCTTCGGCGGCCGCACGAAGTCCTCCTTTACGAAGAAGAAGCACGACACCAATGAGACGACATACATGAGGCCGCCGAGCGCGAATGTCGGACGATAGCCGACCGCGTCCGCCATGATGCCGCCGACGACCGGCCCGACGGTCTGCGATGTGAACACGGCCATCTGCAGCAATCCGAGTGCATACGCCACGCGCTTAGGCGGCGTGCCGGAGGCGATGAGCGCGGTCGCGGCGGGGATCGTGCCGACGAAGAGCCCCTGCAGCGCGCGCAACGCCACAAGCTGCCACAGGCTCTGCACGAACGCCTGCATCGTGATCGTGATCATCGCGCCAACGTACGCGCGCATCAGCATCGGCTTGCGACCGAAGCGGTCGGCGAGCGAGCCCCAGAATGGAGACGAGAGGAACAGCATGAAGCCCGTCGCCGCGGACGATACGCCGGCCCAGAGCGCCTGCTGGGATGTGTCCTCGATGCCAAGATCGCCGATAAAGAAGGGGATGAAGGGGAACACGAAATTGGCGCCCATGAGGGCCAGAAATTGCCCTACCCAGACGGCGTAGAGGTTCTTCTCCCAGGTCTCCAGCTTCAAAAGAGGCGTCCCGTCGGTCGTGGCCCAGCCGCCGCGAAGTGCGCGTCGGCCTGTTGCGGGCGAGTATAGCGACCGCCATTCTCAGCGGCGATCACGGTTCACGCACGAAGAAGGGCGCCCGTGAGAGCGCCCTTTTTCATCCAGCCGTTTTCAGCGCGATGCTACGGACAATGGATCGACGGGCGCTTGAAATAATGCGAACCAATGATCCCGCGGTCGGCAGGGTTGATCACGCCATCAAAGTTCTGATCCAGATGCACCGGCGCGGGCACGACACCGTTGCTCGCGGCGGTGATGCCCATGTCGGCGACGTTCACGCGGTCATCGTTGTTGACGTCGGCCATGTCGATTGGGCAGTAGAGCGTGAGGGTCGCGTTGTTGCAGGGCATCAACTTTGTGAGGACCGGGCCACAACTCCCCAGTTCGTTGAACGCCGCGTTGTATGCGTCCGCGTCAGTCAGCGTCAACTGGACGGCGCCTGGGTCTGCGCCCGCGACGATGTCGTAGTGCACGGTCGCCACATGCACGCTCGCGCCCGCATTGATCATGAAGCCACTGGCGGCGCCGTTGAAGCAGTCGATGTTCGAATCCTGCCCCGGTTCAACCGTGCCGGGATCGTCGGCGACCGGCTCCGGCACGCCGCAGGCCCAGCCCGCACCCTCGGCCGCCATCGCGGCGTCGGGATTGTCGTTGGAGTAGCCGGGTGGGTTAATGGTCGGGGCGAACAGCCGTGTGATGTCTGGATTCTCAAGCCGGAATCCGAACGCACCGACGACGATGCCCGTAGTGCCATGATTGGTGATCACGACCCGTACATCGCGCGTGGTGCCCATGTTCGAGACCATGCAGCTCGACTGTGTGTTCGCGACCGTGGGGTTACAGTCGAGCGACATCGACACGTTCGCGATCGTGATCGTAGCGCCGTTGCAGTTCATCGGGACGTCGACGGGCGGTCCGCAACTGCCCAGCTCCCCGAACGACTCATCGCCGGCACTGGTCCAGAACATCGTGAGCGGCACGGCCCCTGCAGGTGCCGTCCCAGGCACGCGGTATTTGACGCGAGCAAGCGCGACTGATTCGCCGGGAGCAATCATTTGGCCATCGGCCGCGCCATTTGCGCAGTCGAGATATGACTCTTGCGTCATTGGGTTGCCGTCCTCATCCCGATCGTTGTCTGGCTGCGGGATGATGCATGAGTAGCTCCCGGTGGCAGTGAACAGAAAGTCAGGGTTACAGTTCACGCCTGAAGGGTCACAGCCCGGAAGGTCCATGCCGTTCATGTCCCGGGCGTACAACCGCGTGATGTTCGGGTTGAGCACGCCAATGCTGAAGCGACCGAACTGCACCGCCGACAAGGTGTTATTTGTAAGAACGCCATCGACGTCGATAAGTGAACCGGGAAGCCCTGTGCATGCCGACTGAATGCCCGGCGCGCTCGTATTGCAGTCCAGCGACATCGTCCAATTCGTCGGCACACCCGCCCGAGAATCCGGCACAGCGACGGCGGCCTGGAAGGCGATGACGGCCGCGATGGCGGCGCAGAGTACGGCGATTCTCGCGCGCATGGGCTGACCTCCGGACGGGAACGGGGCACGTTCAGGTGAACCCGATATTACGCCTGCGAAGTGACGGAGTCAATCTAAACTGAAGCGTGTACGAGTAACTAAGATCTGGCGCAGGTGCCGTCGGGAACGAACAAGGCCCGCATCCGTTAGATGCGGGCCTCTGCTGTGTCTTGTTGGCCGCCCGGCCTTTGAGCGTCAGGCGGCGATGCGGGTGTCCTTCTTGACCGGTGCCGCCTCGCCGAAGATGCGGGCTCGCATGCGGGCGATGGCCTCGACCGACGGTACCTCGCGGGCGGCCATTCGGGCCGGCTCCAGCCTCGCTGCAAGCCAGCGAGCTGTCGCGGCGTCCTCGAAGTCGGAGACGTTGTCTGTGATGTCTTCCAGCGCTTCTGTGGTCAGTTTCATGTCGAATACCCTCGCCTTCAGAATCGGCCCCGGAAGCTGGATCTGTGGCGGTGCTGGCACCCAGGTTCCCGCTTCTGGCTTCCATTACGGCCCCTGGCCGCCTTGACAGTCCTTGTCGCGCACTCCGTCAACTACCTGTAACGATGGGAGGGCCAAAACGTTACAGGCGCGGCCGAAAATCGTTGGCCAGCGGGATATACGCTAACGAGCTATCAGCGCGGCGTCTCGACGCCCTCCCACCAGAGCAGCCGTTCGACGAGCCCGCGGTCGATGTCACGGTTGCGGAAGTACATCGTCGCGACGGCCGTCGATTCGTCGTCGGGTGCGCCGCCGCGCGACGTCCGCTCGCCAAATAGCAGCCGCAGCAACGCATCGCATATGCCAAAGATCATCGAGGCACCTTCCTTATCTGTGGCTTCTACAGACCACACATTCACCCTAGCAAGCCAGCGGGGCGCGCTGCGTTAACGCAGCGGCGTCTCGCAGCCGTACGGAACGTGTTAAGGCTGCCGTTGCTGACCAGTCGTATCCGGGTAGCAACTGTTGCAGAAGTGTTGCTCAGGTTCGGGTTTACGGTTGGTTAACACTCTGTTGGCACGGGGTTCATAAGCGATCGCCTATCGTGGATTACGCGGGCGGACCGATTGCACGTCTAATTTCAGGCGTAGGGTGTGACTATTTATTTGAGGCAGGGAGTGAGCAAGCGGTCCGCCCGCTTGCTCTTTTCATTCCTCGTCGAGTCGATGAACGCTTCGCAGCCCAACCCCGCGCGGGCTGAAGGCCCGCACTACAGCCACTACCAACAGAGCGATTCGTTAGTAAAGACCCTTACGAACGGCCACCCCCTCTACATCTATAATGGGGCCGTCGGAGCCGACACTCTTTGAGTAGCCGAACTCCAATCGAAGCCGAGAAAGCGTTGCTTCATGCCGGGCACCATCCTAGTCGTCGATGACGAAAAGAACATCGTCCAGCTCGCCAGGCTGTACCTCAATAATGAGGGGTTCAGGGTCGAGGCTGCCCACGACGGGAAGCAAGCGCTCGAAAAAGCGAAGGCCCTCAAGCCGGACCTCATCGTCCTCGATGTGATGATGCCGGAGATGGACGGTCTCACCGTCTGTAAGGAACTGCGCAAGACGAGCAACGTCCCCGTCATCATCCTCACCGCGCGCGGCGACGATATCGACCGCATCGTCGGTTTGGAGATCGGCGCCGACGACTACATGGCCAAGCCCTTCAACCCGCGCGAACTCGTCGCGCGCGTGAAAGCCGTGCTCCGCCGCTCGCAGGGCGAGCAAGACGCGCCCGATGTCGTCGAGGCCGGTGGCCTGCGCATCGACATCGCCAGCCGCGAGGCGACGCTCGACGGTAGCGGCCTGACGTTGCGGGCGAAAGAGTTCGACCTGCTGACAGCATTCGCGCAGCACAAGGGCAATGTCCTCGACCGTGAGCGCCTGTTGCGCCTGGTGTGGGGAACGGACTACTACGGTGATTCGCGCACCATCGATGTGCACGTCGCATGGTTGCGCGACAAGCTTGGCGATTCCTCCGTGAAGATCCAGACGGTATGGGGAGTCGGGTACAAGCTGGTGGTCGAAGATGCTGGGCAGCCTCAGAGCTAGACTCATTGTTTCGTTCGCGCTGGTGGTCGGCCTCGCCGTCTTCCTCGCCGGCGCGTCTGCACTGTTTCTCCTGCGCGAGAATCAGCAGGACGACGCGCGCGAGCAATACGGCCGTCTCGCCGAGCCGCTAACATTCGGCCTAGCTGCGCTTGCCGCGGACGGAAAAGAACTCGACGATCTGCGCGCCTTCGTCGACGAGCGTTCGCGCGACTACGGCGCGCGCATTCTGCTGCTCGACCAGGAGCAGGTCGTCATCCATGACACCGATGCCGCCGCCGACGACAGCCTGCAAGGGCGCTATGTGCTCGCGTTCGAGGGCAGCGACGTCCGCACGGATGAATCGAACGGCTTGTCGTACGAGTGGGCGCAGTTCGATAGCTTCGGTGCCAAACTGACGATGTTCTCGTCATCCGCGCCGCCACCCGACTCGCAATTCGCGGCGCCGCAGTACCAGGCCGTCATCGCGATCCCCCAGCAGGAGCTGGCCGACGCCTGGCTCGACCTCGTACCGCGGCTGCTGCTCGCGGGCGCGATCGCGCTCACGGTGTCGTTCATCGTGTCGTACTTCATCTCGCGCTCGATCTCCGGGCCGCTCGCCCGCATCACGGCGGCGTCGAAGCAGATGGCTCAGGGCAACTACGACGTCTACATCCCGATCAAGGGTGAAGACGAGGTCGGCAAGCTGTCCGAGGCGTTCAACCAGATGGCGCAACAGGTCAGCACGTCGCAGCGGACGATGAAGGACCTGCTCGCGAACGTCTCGCACGAACTCAAGACGCCGCTGACATCGATCCAGGGCTTCTCGCAGGCCATCCTCGACGACGTCGTCACCGAGGAGCAGGACATCAAGGACTACAGCCGCCTGGTGTACGAAGAGGCGCAACGCATGCGCGGCCTCGTCGACGACCTGCTGCTGCTCTCGCAGATCGAGTCCGGACAGGTGTTGATGGAGCACCGCCGCGTTGACATGGCGCAACTGTTAGAACATTCGATGGAGCGCTTCCAGTGGTCGATCAAGGAGGCCGGCATCGAGTCGGGCGTCTACCTCGAACGGCTGCCGGACGTGATCGGCGACTCGCGGCGGCTGGAGCAAGTCTTCAGCAACCTGCTGCAGAACGCCGTTCGCCACACGCCGCAGGGCGGCCTCATCGCGATCAGCGCGAAGACGATCGCCGGCGGGCACGTCAGCATCAGCGTCCACAACACCGGCTCTTACATCCCGAAGGAAGACATCGCCCGCGTCTTCGAACGCTTCTTCCAGGTCGACCGCGCGCGCACACGTAAGGGCGGCAGCAGCGGCCTCGGCCTGTCGATCGTGAAAGAGATCGTCGAAGCGCACGGCGGCACCGTCCGCGCCGTCAGCAGCGAAGAGCGCGGGACGGAGTTCATCGTCGTCCTGCCCAACGCGAACAGCCCAGAAGCCCGCGCCCGCCGTGCGCTTCGACGATCTCTTT